>NZ_JAKRFS010000010.1:0-44490 GCF_022347875.1 Pseudoalteromonas sp. CNC9-20
CCCGTCCGCCGCTCGACGCCAGAGGTGCAAGCACCTCTTCGTTTCCGCTCGACTTGCATGTGTTAGGCCTGCCGCCAGCGTTCAATCTGAGCCATGATCAAACTCTTCAATTAAAAGTTTTTTATTCCCCACCTAATGAAAGGCGAAGAATCATGCTCAATGAATTCTGATTTTGATTCTTTCGAATCGAATTGACTGTGCTGAAACAAGTAAACTTGTTTCCGTTGGTCACTCAGTTCAATTGAGACTCTAAATCTGTTTGCGTCATCTAGCGAACTAGAATCGGCTGTTAGAACTCAATCTGTACGAGTGCCCACACAGATGATTGCTTCATATTTTTAAAGAACGTTTTAGGCTTTCGCCTCGGAAGCTTTGCTCCCGTCCAGGGCTGCGCATTCTACGCTTTCCTGATTTTGTGTCAACACTTAATTTTAAGTTTTTTTAATTCGCTTTAAACTAAGTTTTATTTGACTCACCTGACTCATTGAAGTGCTTGTTTGTAAGCAGTCCGCCGTGTCGGTGGATGCGCATTATAGGGAGATCGAAAATGAGATCAACACTTTTTTTAAAGATCTTTTCTGATCGCTCAATTTAGCAACAAAAATGTGTTTTTTGCTCATTTTTAATACATCTATACTGAGCTTGAGCAATAAAACCCGAAGTTTCCCGCTTTACTTGTTGCTATGTGTTGTAATGTCGTTAAGATAACACACTGCATTTTGTTAATTTTATGTTTATTCTATGTATATTTGGTAGATCACAATGACGTCACCTAATTTAAAAGCAATTATAATCTCAGTTTCTATCGCTGTTCTGGGTTTTCTTATACTGCAATTTGCAGTTCCTCAGTTGCAGCTTTCACCAGCCGTTACATTTGCGCTAGGCGCTATATTGGCGGGTTTCGCTCCCTTAGCTTTCAACCAGTCACCGCAGCATGATGCGGTAGATGCCGATGTAACCGATACGAAAACACTCTATGTTGGTAACTTACCCTACCGTGCAAACGAGCATATGGTTAAGGAGTTATTTGAACAGCATGGCACTGTTTTCAGTGTTCGATTACTCAAAGATAAACACACAGGCAAGCGCCGAGGTTTTGGTTTTGTCGAAGTCGCATTGAAAGATGCGGATAAGATAATTGATAAACTGAATGACAATGAGTACCAAGAACGGACTCTGAAAGTTAGAGAAGCGAAGCAAAAGCAAGAAGGCAACGCATAAAAAAAGAGGGCTTAAGCCCTCTTTTTTTATATTCCATCACCATCTATATGCAAACCACATTCTCGATTAAGGCCAAAGAAGCGCGTTTCCTCTTCGCTCATGCCCGGCTCCAGTTTACGAGTAGTATGCACATCCCCCATCGAAACATAGCCTTGCTCCCACAAAGGGTGATACGGCAGATCATGTTTAGTTAGATACTGGTATACATCACGGTTCGTCCACTCCAATATAGGATAAACCTTGACCGTACCGCGACTAATTTCAACCACATTTTTGTCCTGGCGAGTGCTCGACTGCTGACGACGTAAGCCACTGAACCACGTACCTACTTCCAGCTCGTTCAATGCTCTGGTCATGGGCTCAACTTTGTTGATCTGGTTATAAAGCTTAATACCAGCCTCTCCCTGCTCCCACAACTTCCCATACTTAGCTTCTTGCCATGCGGGACTGATAGCTGCTTTATAGACTTTTAGATTAAGCTGTAAGCGCTCAGTCATCTGCTCTATAAACTGGTAGGTTTCTGGAAATAAGTACCCTGTATCAGTCAGCACTACGGGAATGTCGTGCTTTTGCGCCGTTAGCATATGCAGCATCACCGCCGCTTGAATACCAAAGCTGGAGGACAGCATGGGTGTGCTTGGCAAGTTATCCAGCGCCCATGCAACACGTTGCTCTGGGGTTTTGTCCGCAAGTATTCCGTTGATATCGGTTAGCAAGCTTTGTTGCTGCTCTTTTTCAAGCGTTAAAATGTGCTTAAAATCACTCATGACTTGTCCTCATTCCCGCACTTAGTTATGCGTGGAAATCTGTCTTTGATACTTTGACTTCAGTAACGATGCCTTGGCGAATAACAAAATCCCCAAACCCTTCGTCTTGCTCGCGTTCATTGGCCCAACGACCGATTAGCTCGTCTAGGGCTTCTAAGTAAGTCTCTTCGCCAACATTTTCGAGATACAACTTAGGAATACGTGTTCCTTCTCGGTTGCCCCCGAGATAGAAGTTATACTTACCCGGCCCTTTACCCACTAAACCAGCCTCGGCGAGCATGGCTCGACCACAACCATTAGGGCAACCAACCACGCGCAAAATAATGTGCTCATCGGCAACATTGTGCTTGGCTAGTAAGGCTTCCGTTTTTTCGATTAAACTCGGTAAATAACGTTCAGCTTCTGCCATCGCCAACGGACATGTGGGCAATGACACACAGGCCATAGACGCTTTGCGCTGCTCACTATCGCCGTCGTCTATCAGGCCATGCTCGCGCGCCAGCTGTTCTATTGTGGCCTTTTGCTGTGCAGGTACACCGGCGATGATAAGGTTCTGGTTTGCAGTCATGCGGAAATCGCCTTGGTGGATTTCAGCTATTTTTCGACATCCCGTTTTTAAAGGCTTACCTGGAAAATCTAGGATCCGGCCATTTTGAATAAACAAAGTAAGATGGTGTTTACCATCGATGCCCTCAACCCAACCAAAACGGTCACCACGATGAGTAAACTCATAGTCACGACTTGGTTCAAACTTGACGCCAGCACGCTTTTCAACTTCCGCTTTAAAGGCATCGCTACCAAAGGTGTCTAAGGTGTATTTCGTTTTCGCGTTTTTACGGTTTACGCGGTTACCCCAGTCACGTTGTACTGATACCACATGCTCTGCAATCGCTAAGGTGTGTTCTAAAGGCACAAAACCAAAGTCGTCTGCTTTACGCGGATAGGTATTCACGTCACCATGAGTCATGGCTAAGCCACCGCCCACAAGTACGTTGAAACCAATAAGCTTGCCATTTTCAGCAATCGCTACAAAGTTCAAATCATTGGCATGTACATCCACTTCATTATTCGGTGGAATAGTGACCGTCGTCTTAAACTTACGCGGCAGATAAGTAGACCCCAAAATAGGCTCTTCATCTGTACTCTCTGACTTTTCACCATTAAGCCAAATTTCCGCGTATGCTCTGGTCTTCGGCAACAAATGCTCAGAAATCTTCGCAGCCCACTGATAAGCTTCTTGATGTAGCTCAGACTCTACTGGGTTTGTGGTACACAACACATTACGGTTCACATCACCCGCAGTAGCGATAGAATCGATACCGACACTGTTGAGCATCTGGTGCATATCTTTGATGTTAGGTTTGAGCACGCCGTGAAACTGGAAGGTCTGCCGCGTCGTCAAACGGATACTGCCGTACATGGTTTTTTCATCAGCAAATTTGTCGATGGCCAACCACTGTTGTGGCTTGATAATACCGCCTGGCATCCGCGCCCGTAGCATCACGTTGTGCAATGGTTCTAGCTTTTGTTTTGCCCGCTCTGGGCGAATATCGCGATCATCCTGCTGATACATGCCGTGAAAACGGATCAACTGGAAGTTATCAGCGTTAAAACCACCGGTGATCTGATCCTTAAGATCAGTTTCAATGGTGCCACGCAAAAAGTTACTTTGCGTTTTAAGACGCTCGTTGTCAGCAAACTTCGCCTCGGGGTCATGCTTGCTATTTGGCTTGTAGTCGCTCATATCAATTCCTACATTATTTGCGCTGACGGAGTGCGCTTAATAAACATCTTTTTGGTAACGGTTGGCGCTGCGTAAATCTTTAATGTACTGCTCAGCACTTTCGTCGTCTTTGTTGCCATGAGTTTTCACAACATCAATTAAAGCTTGATGAACATCTTTGGCCATACGGTTCGCATCACCACACACATACAGGTGAGCTCCTTGCTCTAGCCATGCGAAGAGTTGTTCACCTTGCTCACGCAGACGATCTTGGACATACACTTTTTCAGCCTGATCGCGACTCCAGGCAACATCAATGTTAGTGAGTAAACCCGATTTTAAATAACCCTGAATTTCGGTTTGATACAGAAAGTCTTGCGTAAAGTGTGGGTTACCAAAGAAGAGCCAGTTTTTGCCCTGTGCGTCACGGGCTTCACGCTCTTGTAAAAACGCTCTAAATGGCGCAATGCCGGTTCCTGGACCAATCATAATGACTGGCGTGTTATCATCACTTGGCAAACGGAAGTTATCATTGTGCTCAGTGAATACGCGAACTTCACTGCCTTCTTCTGCAACACGACATAAGTAACCTGAACAGCCGCCTAGGTGGTTCTCACCAAAGGCGTCAAACTCAACGACACCAACGGTAAGGTGTACTTCGTCCTCAACCTCGCTTTGGCTCGAGGCAATGGAATACAAACGTGGCTGCACCTTGCGCAAGCAATCAACCAACTCTTGAGCACCAATTTGTGCCGGATGCTGGAAAATCACATCAAACGTTTGTCGCGCTTCAATGTATTCACGCATCGCCGCTTTATCTTCGACTAGGGCTAATAGCTCTGGTGTGTTAGTAGCTAAGGCGTACTTTTCCACAAACCCTGGGTAAGACTGAGTAAGTTCTAACTTCTCTATTAACGCATCACGTAGGCTGAGACTCTCATCACCGAGCGTTATTTGCGTAGCACCATCCAGCTGCAAGAGTGACAATACCTTGTCGACCTTACTTTGCTCATTTAAGAAGTACACACCTAATGAATCACCTGGAGTGTAGGTGATATCTGACCCCTCCAGTGAAATCTCAATATGACGAACATCTTTAGTCGAGTCACGGCCGGTAATTTTCTGCACCGTCAGTAGTTCAGCTGCAAAGGGGTTTTTCTTGTTGTACTGACTTGCCGCTGGGCTCGCAGCGCCAAATGGCATGCTCACCACATTTGCCTCGCCGCCTTGTTGCGCTCTCAGCTCAGGCTCAAATGCATCTAGGGCTCCAGCAATCCAGGTCTCGCTTTGATCTTCATAGTCAACATCTAGATCAGCGCGTTGGTAAATGCTTTGCGCCCCGAGCTTAACTAAGCGCTCTTCAAAATCTTTCGCCGTTTGACAGAAGAACTCATAGCTTGAGTCGCCTAACCCAAGCACCGCAATTTTAACGTCATCAAGCTTTGGCGCTTTTTTGGTGGTTAAAAATTCATGTAAGGCCTCAGCATCTTCTGGCGGCTCGCCTTCACCATAAGTAGAAACCACGATGCTAATAAATTTTTCTTTCTTTAATGCTGTAGGCTTGTAGTCCGCCATACTAACTAGTTTCGCGGCTAACCCTCTGCTTTGGGCTTGCTCTTTAAGTTGTGTGGCCACAGCTTTCGCGTTACCCGTTTGTGACCCGTAAAGGATCGTTAAAGCAGCAGCCTCAGTGGCAGCGGGCGCACTCACAGCTCCACCAGCCAAGGCTGCAGTATTTGCATTGGCAGCGAGATAACCACTGACCCACGCCTGCTGAATTGGATTAAGTTCAGCCACCAAACCTTGGAGCTTCTGCACCTGTTCAGGTGTAAGCGGGCTTGCAGCCGCATGCAGCTGGTTTAACAACATTTTAATTCCTCTGACCCATGAAAAACGCCACCATTTAAGTTTGCGGTGGCTGATTAAATTCGTACTACGTTGGCAACCCAAGTCACTTTTTTGGGTTTTTGTTAGCGTGAAGCATACCTATGAGCGACGTTTGGAAAAAAGAATAGAATCTGCTTTGTTATTCCATTTGGTTATGAAATTAGAATTTATCCAACAAAAACAATTTAACGGATCAGCGACTATAGTTACCCTGTGTCACTTTGGGGTAATACTCCTTCGGCACAATTTATAACCAAAAGAATCAACAGGTATAACAATGAGAAATTTTTCACATAACATCGTGGCGCTCACGCTACTGTCAACGGCTAGTTTCGCTGCTCAAGCTCAGGTATTGGATAATGGTGGGTTTGAGGCTTGGAACGCGAATGTTCCTTCCGGGTGGAGCACAATCGATACTGGTATTGAAGTGAGTCAAGAATCTGCCAATATATATGCTGGCAGCTATGGCGCGAAGGTGCGCGTAACCACTGGCTCACAAAGCAGTACAGACCTACGACAAAGCATTGACGTAAGTGCCGGCCAGCAATATCAATTTGCCGTTTGGGTTAAACATACCGAAGGCAACGTGCGTGCACGGCTGTACGTTGATGGCTATCAAAACTACTCTAATCCAGCCCAAATAAATCAATGGCAACAGTTAAACTATACCTATACTGCTACTAGCAGTGGTCAGATAGAGGTTGGCTTACGCTTTTATGATGTCAGTGGCTTTGATGGCAGTGAAGTGGTTTATATCGACGAATTTGCCCCGAGCAACGGCCACAGTGAGCCACCAACAGGCTCTTGCAGTGAGCACACTGTCACCTTAACTCTGCACACCGATAACTATGGCAGTGAAACAAGCTGGGAGCTGAGCCAACAAGGGGGCAACGTCGCCAATGGCAGTGGCTACCAATCTAACCAAGAATACAATGAAGACATGTGCTTGGCCGATGGTGACTATACCTTCACCATTTTTGATAGCTATGGCGATGGGATGTGTTGTGGACAAGGCTCTGGCTCTTACGAATTAAGCAATGGCAGCACCGTACTAGCCAGTGGCGGGCAATTCACCTATTCGCAAGCCACATCTTTTACCCTTGGCGACAGCGACCCAGTAGAGCCCCCTCCAGTCGACGGATACTATAGCTCAGCTTCAGGGTTAAGCGGATATGCCTTAAAAACAGAACTACATAACCTCATCAGTAACCATGCCAATCAGGGTTATGGTGCCATTTGGGGTTTCTATGATCAGTACGCTCGAGACAGCTATTATGAGAATGACAACAGTATTCTCGATCGCTACTCAGAGCGTCCTTCAAGCACTGATTCACACAGCTTCATTAGCATCAACGACCAATGTGGCAGCTACAGTCGAGAGGGTGATTGCTACAACCGCGAGCATAGCTTTCCAAAGAGCTGGTTTGGTGGCAAGGTTGAGCCCATGAACTCAGACGTACACCATATTTTCGCATCTGACGGCTATGTAAATGCCAAACGTGGAAGTTATCCTTTTGGCGAGGTCGGCAGTGCTAGCTACACTTCCAGCAACGGTTCAAAATTAGGCGTTGCGCGCAGTGGCTTAGGTTACAGTGGCACGGTGTTTGAGCCAATTGATGAATTCAAGGGTGACTTTGCACGTGCTCACTTTTACATGGCAACACGCTATCAAGACCGTATTGCCGGCTGGAAGAACAATTCGAGTTATGGCAGTGCCGTGCTTGATGGCAGCAGCAATCAAGTATTCAGCTCATGGGCACTGACGATGTTATTGCAGTGGCATCAGCAAGACCCAGTCTCTCAAGCAGAAATAGACCGCAATAACGGCGCTTACAACCATCAAGGCAATCGGAACCCTTATATCGATCATCCCGAGTTTGCAGCCCTGATTTGGCAATAGTCGTTCACAACTAAAAAGGCGCCAATTGGCGCCTTTTTACAATTTAAATAACTTTAATCTTGTTCTAAGCCGTACAGCGTAATCTCAATACCTGCACCAATAGCAGAAATACGAAGTAAAGTATCGGCGCTAATGGCTTCATTAAAACATTTGGGCGAGTGACCAGAACTAAAGCCCAAATCAAACGTACGACGCGAGCAGCTCAGCCATTGTTTAAGTCCGGCTTTAGAACATGACTCAATCAGCTCGCACAATTCATTGATGGCTTTATCTGGGCTCGGGCTATCGACGTTAGCCTCAATACGCGCGAGCTGGCGTGTTTCGTCTTTGTCGTAGTGCAAAACAATGGCGCTTTTGTCTAAATCAGCGACTAGCGCGCTAATATCATGTTGTGACTCCAGCTCAAGATCCACATTAAGAAATTGAATATCTGCCATGCACCGTTCCTATTATCCACGCACTAGTTATTAACTGCGTCATTGTGTCACATTGACCGCCAATAACAAGAGCGTAAACTGAGTTACACCTGCCACAAAGACAACAACAATATGAATAAACGTCTTTTCAAGCACAGCCGAACATTACACAAATGGGCTGGATACGTACTTGTGTTGCAATTATTTGCTTGGCTCACGGGTGGCCTTGTGATGAGCGCACTACCGCTCGACAAGGTACATGGTAAGCATTTGGCAAAGCGCACGCTAGAGAACCCCTTTTCCAGTAGCGACTATACTGCCTCCTTGGATAACATTCGCATGCAGATGCCCTCACTGAGGCAGCTACAATTTACTCACCGCCTCAATCAACCAATCATTATCGCGGCTGAGGGCAAGCAAGAGCATGTTTTTCACGCCCAAACGGGTCAGCTATCTGCGGCTCTTAACCAAGAGCAGGCTGAGCGTATTGCCTATAACCATTATCTTGGCAAGGGTAAGGTTAGCCTCGCAGAGCGCCTTATCACTGGGCCACAGGAGATCGGTTACCGTCAAGATGTGTGGCGTATCGAGTTCGATGACTGGTGTGCAACAACGCTTTATTTAGACGCGTACAGTGGCCAGTTTATTACTGTTCGCTCAACTATTTGGCGCATTTTCGATTTCTTCTGGATGCTGCACATTATGGATTACCAAGAGCGCAAAGATTTCAACAACCCGCTGCTGATAAGCTTTGCAGCTGCCTCTGTATTATTTGCTATCACAGGGGGGATGTTGTTGCTGCAAAACCCACCTTGGCGCCGACGGAAAAAGCGCAGCTAGTGCCTAAAGGGCGATGCCTCAAAGGTGAGCACACTGCCATTGCTATTTACGAAAGTGTTGCTTCAATAATTGCGCGAAGGCTTGGACCTTAGCACTGCGATGCACTTGATGGTGAGTCACCAACCAAATATCACTGTGCCAGCTTAACTCACTGCCAAGCACAGGCTTTAGCTGTGGGTATAAAGCTGCCACTTCTTTTTGCATCCCGCCAATCCCTAGGCCGCTGGCAATCGCCCGATTGGCATCAGACGTTTCTGACACCCGCAAGGTGATCTGCTCACCCGGTATATGCTCATCCACCCAAGCAAAATAAGGGACTCGACTATTGAACCCGGCCACACCAGATATGAAATGATGCTGTTGCAACTGGGCCATGGACTGTGGTTCACCGGTGCGAGCCAAATAACGTTCATGAGCGTACAACCCTGCCTCGATAGTACTGAGGTATTGGGCAATATAATCGCCCTCATCTGGGCGCGGACCAGCACGCACAGCAATGTGTGCTTGGCCATGATCGAGGCGCAAGCGCTTTTGATCCAACAGCACTTCTAATTGCACCTGGGGGTGCAGTGTTTGAAACTGCTCACATACCGGCGCCAACACATCGATAAAGCCGCTTACTGTTGTTAGCAGTAACGAGCCAGACAAAGTCGTGTCTGCAGCCATAATATCGTTGTGTAATAACTCTAACTGCTCGTTGATTTGCTCTGCACTTGCAAACAGTTTGGCACCGGTTTCTGTCATGGAGTAACCTCGAGCATGACGGTGAAACAATCGCGCATTCAAGCTTTGCTCGAGATGATTAATGCGTCTTAGCACTGTGCTATGGTGCACACCTAAGGCTTCGGCCGCTGAGGTAAGAGTCCCTCTTCTGGCAACTTCAAATGCTACTTTGATATCCTGCCAGTCGTTAAATTCTATCGCCATGGTTGCATTCTCTGTGTATATACGCACATAAGCTTTGCGTTTTTTGCGCTTTTTTGCAAGTCTGATTTTGGCTAAAGTACGTACTAACACAGACTAACTTACAGCATTAGGATATTCACTATGGCAACAGCAAAAATTATCGCCCTCGCAGGCAGCCTTCGTAAAAATAGTTTCAATCAGGCAGTGATCAATCATGCCGCACAATTGGCGCAACAGCAGGGCAGCGAAGTCGAAGTAATTTCTTTGGCGGAGTTAAACTTGCCCATGTTTGATGAAGACATTGAAGCACAAGGTGTACCAAGCAGTGCGCAACAACTAAAAGATAAATTGCGTTCAGCGGATGCTATTTTACTTGCCAGCCCGGAATACAATGGCTCAATCACAGCGGTATTAAAAAACGCCATAGACTGGGCATCACGTACTGAAGCCGGTGCAACGCCCGCATTTCGTAACAAGGTAGTAGCGTTATTCGCAGCGTCTCCTGGCGGACTCGGTGGCCTACGCGGCTTAAATCACGTGCGTGACATCCTCAGTGGCATTGGCGCATTAGTGCTTGGTGACCAACTCGCTATTGCTGGTATCCACGGCTTTGTGAACGACCAAGGAGAGCTGACCGACAGCGCCACCAGCGAGAAAATAGCCGGGCTTACGTCACAACTTATCGACGTAACGTCTAAGTTGAAAAGCTAAAAAGCTGCCGGCGATAGCGATATAGCGCAATGACGTTGCTGCTTACAAACAAGCCCTCAAGTAACGCAGCCATAGGGGAGCCTGCAGCAACGCCATACGCTAACCAACAACCACTACCCAAGAGCATCAGTAAACGCATCGTCAATTGCCGGCGCTGAAATGCAGCGCAGGTTTGTATACAACTTCCCGCCAAAGCCCACAGCGAAATAGGCGACTGCCATACAAATAAAGTTGTCAGTATCGACAGAGCCATAAATATCACCATCAGCCGCCGCTGTTGATAATGAATACTGAGCGCAAAGCGCAAAGACGCCAGCAGCATCAGGATGGCGCCGCTGTACTGAGTTAATAAAACATAATGGCCACTGGTCAGAGCCGTAGATAGCACCAAGCATATTAGGACACTGCGCCTTTGTGGTAATTGAAACGATACTAAATCGCAGACAATAGCGATAGCAACCAGTAGCTGAGATAACCAAAACCAATCCATACTCCCTCCACTGCCGGAGTATGCCGAGTATAGGCTGGGGCCGCCTTAACCTTTGTTAATTCAATCCTAAACGAGCGCGTATCCGCGACAGACTCACGGCACTAATCCCTAAATATTTGGCCACTTGCGTAAGCGATAATTGCGCCAACCAGTGTGGTCGGTGGGTTAATAAAAACTGGTAACGCTGCTGTGGACTTTGCAGCAACAGGAAGGCTTCTTTAGACTCTTTAAATAATACTTGTTGCTGTAGCAAAGCCATAGTTAATGAGTGCCACCGAGGCTGTGCCAGCTCAGCCAGGGGCACACGCAACAAGCAGCTGGGTTTGAGTACCTCTAAGCTGTAGTTTGCAGGTTGTTGAGTGATCCAGGCACTGTATATAAACGCCAATTCACCCTGAAAATAGAACTCTTTATAATGTTGTTGTCCTTGTTCATCGAGATACGCGGCAACTAACACCCCGGATTGTACAAAGTATGCATAATTCTGTTGTTGTTGCTGTTCGAGCAATACATCATGAGTGTTCATCTCTAAACTTTTGATAGCATGACTGTGAGCGAGTAACTGTTGCAGTTGCTCACTCACAACTTGACTGGCCTGCCCTAATTGCTGATAAGCCAAGGCACAAGCCTCTGCAACTGGTTAACTTTGCACATTTGTCGCTGCCAACTTTGCTTGAATAAAATCATTATGAGTTACATAGAGTAAATCAGCTACACGGCGAATAACATGCTCTTCATGCTTATCTAATTGGCCATCTGCATAGGCCAGTCGCCATAACAACTCGATAATCTCTATACGCTCCTGTGCATTGGTATTGTCATTGATCTGCTTAGAAAAACGGAAGTAATCAATGGCTTCATCAAGGTCTTGACTGGCCGCTGTGATTAAGTTGTTTACCTCTTCCTCGCCTAAATCAAAGTATTTCTGTAACAGCACGACCATGGCTTTGCGCTCATCTTCTTGAAGTTCGCTATCGGCACGCATCACCTCAACCAGTAGCGCTGCGACTGAGGTTTTAAAATCAGGCGAGTCATCTTGCTGTGGCTGTGACTGTAAAGAATTAAAGAACCGTTTTAAATTATTGAGCATGGCACGCCTCCCGCTTGGTGTTACACTCACTGTAAAGGATACTCCCAGTACACACAACAAGGGTTGTTTATGTCGTCATATCGCTATGCTTTTCTGCTTTTCATGGTCGCAATGAACTGGGGATGTAGCTACACTCCTGCACCTATTGGTGAGCAAGAAAAGTTCTATGACTTTGATAATAAGGTGAATTACTACCAAACTAGGTTAAGTAAAAAGCGCTATCGTCTGGAAGTGGTTGAGGATGGTTACCAACAGTTCGCCAACCAGAGTGTGTTTTTATTACGTCACAGTGCTCAGTTGTGTAACGATTCCACCTTCTCTTTGCGCATTACCCAAGGTGTGCAAGACTATGAACGCTTCCCTACTCACCCACGAGGTTATGAGCCCAACTTGGTTGCTGAGCTCATTTGTGAGTAGCCCTGCGCAATTAGTCTTTATATCCCCAAGGGGCTTTTGGCGGGGTAATGGGCTGGGTCAAATCAAAATCAACGCGAAACTCTCGTCCCTGGCGCACTAGCCGATAAGTAAACTGCTCTGGGTAAATATACATTTGCCAAGTATTACCCACTGATTGTGGGATCCCTTGCTGTACAAATAATTCTTTGGAGTACTGATCCGCCGGGAATGACTGCATGGTGGCATAACCGGCATCCACGGTATGGCCGCCGTACATAGTCGAGACGTCATCGCTGCCATCCTTATGGCGATGGTCATGCTTTAAGCTTAAGCCACTGCCCGTTTTAGTAATAATCCAGGTGCGCGAGGCATCATCACCGACATGAAACGGCACTTGTAACTCGCGCTCTGTACAACGGCGCACGTGCATGACCAGCTTTGCTTCGCTGAAGCTACTTGGTCCTGCGTTATCAACCGTCACCTTTCCTTGATACGCTTTACCACAATGCGCTTTGATATTATTAAAAAATGCATCGTGGGAAGGGATTGAGACCAAAGGCGCAGGGCGCGCTTGCGCACCAGTGGCAACAGCGCCTATCACAGATAACGCCGCACACGTAATCGCTAATTTCATGCTGAGTTCCAAGTAAAGTAAAAGCGCCAATATAGCGCTTTCACTGTTGCTTTCCTACTTTTTACGTTGAAGCACTACCTGCCACTCACTGCCAAGGGCGCTGCGCCTTTAGTTGCTGCTCAAAGGCTTCAATTTGGGCGTTGTATTGCTCAGTCACACCGATAAAATCCAGGCCACTTAACAACCGCTCTTTCACGTCTGCACGCACCGAGAAAGTAATCGGTGCAAAGCGTGAACTGCGCAGCTGCTGATTCGCCAAGTCCACCTCAATATGCAGTGCTTGCTCAGACTCACACAGTGCAAATAAGGCATCCAGCTGCGCGCTCGCCAAGGCGATAGTCAACATTTGGTTATTAGCACAGTTATTAAAGAAGATATCAGCAAAGCTTTCGGCAATGATCACCGAAAACCCATATTGCTTCAGTGCCCAGGGTGCGTGCTCCCGTGATGAACCACAACCAAAATTATCACGGCTAAGAAGAATACTAGCCCCTTGATATTGCGGGTAATTAAGCACAAACTCTGGATCGGGTTGGCCATCGCTAAGGTAACGCCAATCGTAAAACAGGGCTTTATCGAACCCATCTCGACTGGTGGAGGTTAAAAATTGCTTGGGGATAATCTGGTCGGTGTCGACATTATTCTTATCCAACGGGGCCACTAGCCCCTGATGAAAACAGCTCATTGTGCCTCTCCTTGAATATCAGTAAAGCGCCCAGTTATTGCGGCCGCAGCGGCCATCGCTGGACTCACCAAGTGGGTGCGCCCGCCGCGTCCTTGGCGTCCTTCAAAATTGCGGTTGGAGGTCGACGCACAACGCTTGCCCGGAGCGAGTCGGTCATCATTCATAGCTAAACACATGGAGCATCCAGGCTCTCGCCATTCAAAGCCTGCGGCTTTGAAAATATCCGCCAAGCCTTCTTCCTCAGCCTGCTGTTTTACCAGTCCTGAGCCGGGCACAATTAATGCTTCTATGTCTTTGGCTACCTGCTTACCGGCGACCACCGCAGCGGCCGCGCGCAAGTCCTCAATGCGGCTGTTGGTGCATGAGCCAATAAACACCGTATCGACACAGATATCACTGATCTTTTGCCCAGGTCGCAAATCCATATACTTTAAGGCACTGCGAATAGCATCAGCCTTTATCAAATCCGTTTCTTTATCCGGATCGGGAATAACCTCATCCACGCCCAGCACTTGCTCTGGACTGGTACCCCAGGTGACTTGTGGCTGCACCTGCTGAGCATCAATGTCGATGATCTTATCGAAGTGCGCGTCAGCATCCGAGTGCAACGTGCGCCAATAGGCAACGGCCTTGTCAAAGTCTTCACCTTGCGGGGCAAAAGGCCGTCCTTTAATATACTCATAGGTGGTTTCATCGGGAGCGATAAGTCCTGCTTTGGCCCCCATTTCAATGCTCATATTGCACAGCGTCATACGCGATTCCATCGACAAAGCGTTAATTGCCTCGCCACAGAACTCGGCAACATAACCGGTGCCACCCGCCGTTCCTAACTGGCCGATTATAGCCATAATTAAGTCTTTCGCTGTTGCCGTGCTTCGCAGCTTGCCATGAACGTGAATTTTTAACGACTTCGCCTTTTTTTGCTGCAATGTCTGGGTGGCAAGCACGTGCTCAACCTCGGACGTACCAATACCGTGAGCCAATGCCCCAAACGCACCATGCGTGGAGGTATGGCTATCACCACAGACAATGGTGGTCCCGGGCAGCGTGATCCCCTGCTCGGGACCCATCACATGTACAATGCCCTGGTTAATGGAGTTGAGGTCGTACAATCTAATGCCGAATTCATCACAATTTGCCTGCAATGCCAGTAACTGGTTACGCGAGACAGTACTTGCGGCATCCAAAGAGCGAGATTTGGTCGAGACGTTGTGATCCATGGTTGCGAAAGTTTTCTCTGGACAACGTACAGTGCGATTTTTCTCGCGCAACCCGGCAAAAGCTTGAGGTGAGGTGACCTCATGCACTAGGTGACGGTCTATGTACAGTAAGTCGGTTTGTTCATTTAGACTGGCGACGCAATGAGCCTGCCAAATTTTATCGTATAACGTGTATGCCACTTGCTACATCCTTTTACTTGTTAAATGCGCTCAACGATGGCTGCCGCTACATCGCGCGTGGTATAGCCCGCATCGGGAAAGATATCTGGCGTGCCAACCCCTGCAGCTACGGCTTCGGCTACGGCTTTCTCAATACGCCGTGCAGCCTCGTCTTGCGCTAATGAGTAGCGCAACATCAATGCCGCACTGAGTATTTGCGCAATGGGATTAGCGACCCCTTTACCGGCAATATCTGGCGCCGATCCGCCGGCAGGTTCATATAAACCGAAGCCGGATTGATTAAGGCTAGCCGAGGGCAACAGCCCCATTGAACCGGTGATCATGGCGCACTCATCGGACAAAATATCGCCAAATAAGTTGTCACACAACAGCACGTCAAACTGGCTCGGCTGCTTCACGAGCTGCATCGCGGCATTATCAATGTAGATATGATCGAGCGTGACATCGGGGTAGTCTTTACTTACGTCATTCACTACCTCTCGCCACAACACACTGGTGGCCAAGACATTGGCCTTATCCACCGAGGTAACATGATTATGGCGCAGCCGCGCCGCTTCAAAAGCAAACCGAGCGATGCGCTCAATTTCACTACGAGCATAGGTTTGCGTATCAAACGCAGCTTCGTGCTGCCCTTCACCACTGCGTCCTTTCTCTCCGAAATAAATCCCCCCTGTTAACTCGCGTACACAGAGTATATCGAAGCCGTGAGCGCTAATATCTTGGCGCAGCGGAGAGGAGGTGCTCAGCGCAGGCAATAATTGCGCCGGACGTAAATTACAAAATAACCCGAAGTGCTTGCGTAGCGGCAATAATGACGCCCGCTCTGGCTGTTGCTCAGGAGGGAGGTTTTCCCATTTTGGTCCCCCTACGGCACCAAACAGTATCGCGTCAGCGGTTTCACATGCCGCCAGCGTTTGCTCCGGCAGCGCTACACCAAACTCATCAATGGCGCCGCCGCCGACGGCGTGATGGTGCAGGTTGAGGCTAAAGCCAAATTCGCGACTGCAGGCCGCTAATACCATTTCTGCTGCGGCCATCACTTCTGGACCAATGCCATCGCCGGGTAATACGGCGATACTGTAACTGTTTTGACTCATCCTGCTTTCCTTTGTTGCTGCTTTAAGCTCGACACTTGCTGTGCTCGATGAATAATGTTGTAAACGCGGATCATGGCACGTACCGACGCTTCGACGATGTCGGCGGCAAGCCCCGCGCCGTGATAGGTACGCCCCTGATATTGGGCAATAATGTCAACCTGGCCTAAAGAGCTAGCTCCTTGCCCGGTGGCATCTAAGTTGTATTCAATCACCTCCACCGCCATGCCGGTTAGTCGGGCTATGGCAGCAAAAGACGCTTCTACCGGGCCGTTACCCGTGGCCGCTTCTTGACGCTGTTCACCAGCAATGCTCAAGCCGATGGTCGAACTGGCGACTGATTGTGAGTTCGACGCGGAATTAACAAACTGCAACTGGTAATAATCGTCTTTATCGGTGATTTGATTGAAATAAATAATGGCTTCAAGGTCGTAGTCGTATACCGTGCCTTTTTGATCGGCTAACTCCAAAAAGCTGGCGTATAAGCTATCCATATCGTAGTCACCGCCTTGATAACCTAGTTCACTCAAGCGATGTTCTATAACATGGCGGCCCGAGCGTGAGGTCATATTCAGTTGATTATTGGGCACTCCAACACTCTCTGGCGACATGATTTCATAGGTATTTTGCGCCTTGAGTACACCGTCTTGGTGAATACCTGAGCTGTGGGCAAAAGCATTTTCGCCGACAATGGCCTTGTTCGGCTGTACTGGCATATTGCAGATCTTAGCGACCTGGCGCGACGCCCGATATATCTCCTCACTGCGAATATCGCTGTGCACTTGCAGATGGTCTTGGCGCATTTTCATGATCATCGCCACTTCCTCTAACGAGCAATTTCCAGCGCGCTCACCAATGCCATTAATGGTGCATTCGATTTGTCGTGCTCCCGCTTGCACAGCGGCAATAGAGTTGGCTACCGCTAAGCCTAAATCATTATGGCAATGCACGCTCAAGCGTGCTTGATCAATATTGCTGACATGCACTTTGAGATAACGGATCATGGCCGCGTATTCATCTGGAGTAACATAGCCGACCGTGTCAGGCAGATTAATGGTCCTGGCGCCAGCGGCAATGGCGCGCTCAACGACGTAACATAAATCATCATGGGGGGTGCGCCCGGCATCTTCGCAGGAAAACTCAACGTCATCAGTGTATTGACGGGCTTGGCTAATTGCTTGTACCGCCATGTCGGTGGCCTCGGCGAGCGTCATACGTAACTTATGTTCTAGATGCAGTGGACTGGTGGCGATGAAGGTATGTATACGGGCCCGCTGCGCGCCTTTAAGCGCCTCCCCGCATGCTTCAATGTCTTTGCTCACTGCTCGTGCTAAGCCACAAATAATGGGCCCTTGCACCTCATTAGCAATACGCTGGACAGCCCGGAAATCAGCAGGGCTGGACACCGGGAAACCAACTTCCATCACATCCACGTTAAGACGACTGATTGCATGAGCCAGTTGCAGTTTGTCGTCTTCCGTCAAACTTGCTTTCAATGCTTGCTCACCATCGCGAAGGGTGGTGTCAAATATCCATACCTTGTCTTGCATACTCAGTCCTCTAAAAGATTACCGCCGGAAATAAAAAACCCCGCTCGGGAGGGCGGGGTTGTGTTCGTTTCGTATTACTAACAATCAATACATCACGCCCCGCTAAAGCTCACAAGGAGTAGCAGGTTTAGGAGCAATGTAATGAATTGATTGGTGCGCATAATTGAGCATCGCTGTTAGTAAGATGGCTATTTTTTAACACTAAGAGAACAGCGGGGCAAGCATAAATATTCCAAAAATACCGGTTAAAACCCGCAACTAAAGAAATATAAATCCAACAAAAACAGATAAACTGAATTGATATAACAAATTAGAGATTAAGAGAACAAAGAAGGCGCTCGAGAAACAGAAATAGCGCCAAGGTTATTTTATTTTCCAAAAGCGTTTATTTGCTCGCTTTTTGTGCATAGTGATTGCCGCCATGAGAGATATAACGCAACTGCCAAATCAACCGCTCTATTAACTCCTCACGCGACTGCCCCTCTAGGTCGAGCGCTTCAGCGCCAGATGTGAACACTATGGTGACCATGGCTTCGGCTTGCATATGGGCGTGCGAGGCATCACAGCGCGTCTCGCTTTCCAGATAATGCGCTAATTCGAGGATAAAATGCTTAATCTCTCGGGCCACGGCGGCACGGAACGCTTTCGAGGTACCTGAGCGCTCGCGCAATAGCAGTCGAAACTGATTCGGTTGATTATCGATAAACTCCAAAAAGGTCAGTACCGATGTGGAAATGACGCTGCCACCACTGGCTATTCGTCGCCGAGCTTGGCGCATAAGCTGACGCAGAGTCAGGCCTGCCTCATCAACCATAGTTAAGCCCAGCTCATTCATATCTTTAAAGTGGCGGTAGAAAGAAGTGGGAGCAATCCCCGCCTCGCGCGCGACTTCACGCAAACTCAAATTGGAAAAGCTATGTTCAGCACTGAGCTGATTGAATGCTGCTTCTATCAGAGCTTGACGAGTTTTTAGTTTTTGCTGGGCGCGAACTCCGGCCATCTTTGCCACCTAAGCAGTTAAAAACTTAAGTCTAATACTTGACGCTAAAGGATTGAACCTCTATTTTAGCGTACAGTTGTACGCTGAGATTATTTATAGAATAGTTATAGAATGAAAAAACCACCTATTTTGTGGGTCAATGTGCTGTTTTTTAGCCTGTCATTTTTGGCCGCCATTACGTTAGTTCCCTGGTATGGAATCACCTACGGATACACAAGCGCGCACTGGATTGCCTTTATTGCCTGTATGTTTTATGCCGGGCTGTCAATTACGGCTGGATATCACCGCTTATGGGCGCACAAAGCCTATGAGGCACACCCCGTTATCGAAGTGATTTTCGCACTCGGCGGGGCCTTCGCACTGCAAAACAGTGCGTTGCATTGGAGTAGCGATCACCGTGTACACCACGGCCAGGTTGACGATCCAGTAAAAGACCCCTACGCCGCCACGCGCGGATTCTGGTACAGCCATATTGGCTGGATGCTCAGAGATTATCAGGGTGAACAATACAGTAATTACAACAATGCCCGTGACTTACAGCGCAATAAAGTAGTGATGTGGCAGCACCGCCATTATATGAAGCTGGTCTGGGCGATGAACCTCGGCCTGCCGATGCTATTAGGGCTGATCTTTGGTAACGTGCTAGGCATGATGTTACTTGCTGGCTTACTGCGCCTGGTACTATCACAACACTTTACGTTTTTTATTAATTCTTTGGCGCATATTTGGGGTTCACGCCCATACACCGAAAAAAACACCGCCCGCGATAATGGTTTCTTGGCGCTATTAACTTATGGTGAGGGCTACCATAATTTTCACCATATTTTCGCCAGCGACTATCGCAATGGCATTCGTTGGTGGCATTATGATCCGACGAAGTGGCTGATCCGCGCCTGCTCATGGGTCGGCTTAGCGAAAAAGCTAAAGCGCACTCCAGTGGAGCGTATTGAGCGCGCCAAAGCACAAACCTTAATGAGCCGTACCCAAGGTAAACTGGCAGCCATTGAAAGTGCTCAGGAAAAACTGGTTTTGCTTCAAAGCGAGTATGATGTACTGTTGAAAAAACTTCAGCATTTTTGCCAAGTGCAAAAACAAGTACTTGAAGCAAAGCGCGATTCGGTGCTGCAACAATGCGAAAAATCCGCTTTAATGAAGCAATACCATGAATTAGAAGATGCCTGGCAAGCGCAAAAACAAGCTTGGTTAGCCCTCAACGCCCGCTTGCTTAAGGCTCATTGTTAATGCCCTAAGGAGTCACCGTGGCAAAGCAAACAGCAAGCAAAAAACAGCAACCTAAAGCAGAGGCATCGTATCAGTACGATGCCATTATCATTGGCACAGGTCCTGGCGGTGAAGGAACCGCCATGAATCTTGCGAAAAGCAATAAGAAGGTTGCTGTCATTGAACGTCAGCAAGCCGTAGGCGGTGGCTGTGTGCACTGGGGAACCATTCCTTCAAAGGCGCTGCGCCATTCAGTGAGCCGCTATATTGAGTACAAAGCAAATCCGCTATTCAATATCACCGAACGCCCAGGGCGCATTACCTTTGCCGACATCTTGAATCATACCAGTTCAGTGATCTCTAAACAGTCAAGTTTACGCAGCAGCTTTTACGAGCGTAACCGCATTGACTTGTTTCAAGGAGAAGCCAGTTTCGTTGATAAAACAACGGTGAACGTGCAGCATCAAGATGGTTCGTTTGAACGATTAAGCGCGCCTATTATAGTAATCGCCACGGGCTCACGCCCTTACCGCCCTAAAGAAATTGATTTTAACCACCCTCGAGTATTCGACAGCGATACCATTTTAAGCCTCAAAGACGATCCTCAGCGCATTCTTATTTACGGTGCTGGCGTGATTGGCTGTGAGTACGCATCTATTTTTAAAGGTTTGGGCATGAAGGTAGACTTGGTCAACACTCGCGACCGTTTGCTGGCCTTCATGGATGATGAAATATCCGACGCTTTAAGTTATCACTTTTGGAACAGTGGCATCTTCATTCGCCATAATGAGGAATTCGACCACGTCGAAACCAAAGACGATGGCATTATTATGCATATGAAATCAGGCAAACGCGTCAAAGCCGACTGCTTATTATTTGCCAACGGCCGAACTGGTAATACTGATACCCTAAACTTGCAAGCCATTGGCCTTAAAGCCGACGGTCGTGGTCAGCTGAAAGTCAACGAGAGCTACCAAACCGAAGTCGATAATGTTTATGCCGTTGGTGATGTGATTGGTTATCCAAGTCTAGCCAGTGCAGCTTTTGACCAAGGCCGTATTTGTGCCGATGCCATTGTTCAAGGTGAGTGCAAAGAAAAGCTGATTATTGATATTCCTGCCGGGATTTATACCATCCCAGAGATGAGTTCAGTGGGTAAAACCGAGCAACAACTTACCGCCGCAAAAATTCCTTACGAGGTGGGTCGCGCCCAATTTAAGCATCTAGCCCGAGCGCAAATCGCTGGTACCGACGTCGGTAGTTTAAAAATTCTTTTCCATAGTGAGACTAAAGAAGTACTGGGTGTGCATTGCTTCGGCGAACGCGCCTCGGAGATTGTCCACATCGGCCAAGCTATTATGGAGCAAAAAGGCAGTGGCAATAATGTCGAATACTTTGTTAACACCACCTTCAACTATCCTACGATGGCCGAGGCCTACCGCGTTGCAGCGCTTAACGGGCTAAACCGTTTGGTTTGATACACATCATATATAACTGAAAAAATGGGCATTGTGCCCATTTTTTCTATAAGAGCTCTTGTTCGCCTGTAAAATTATTGTAAACTCTTAAACATATAAGAAAAAAAAGACAGGTAATGAGGGAATGGGTATACGTGCATTAGGGCTTTGTGCCGCGCTCGGTCTTGCTAGCTTCACCGCTTTCGCTGACTACTCCAGTGCAACAAAAGATCTCAAAAATGAAGATTACACTGCTGCGTTTAACGAATTTAAACAGCTAGCACAACAAGGCCACGCTAAGGCAATGTACGAGCTGGCACGTATGTATGAACTTGGGCTCGGTACCGAGGAAGATATTTACAGTGCATTCTCGTGGTACATGATTGCTTTGGACTTTGGCAACGATGATGCCAAAGATCGCTATCGTAAGATCCGTCGTTTGGTCCCTTCGCGCAAAGAAGGCAAAGATCACTACAAAGCGCTCGCTCGTGATTTTGGTTTTGATGTTCACCAGCGCGTCTTGGCTCCAGTAAAAGATAAATCTGGACATGATGCCCGCTATATCACCGTCAAAAGCAAAGTTGAGCCGGAGTATGGAAGTAGCTTATCTGAAGTACAAAGTGCTTGGGCTACCGTGGGCTTTGACGTTAATCAACAAGGCCAGGTTGTTAACCACCGTGTTATTGCTTCATTCCCTAAAGATGTCATTGATGACGCCGCCCTAGAGGCCATTAGCCAATGGCAATATAAGGTGCCCAACGACTACAGTGGTGAACCGCAAGCCGTTTATGACCTAACCCACACCTTCAAGTTAGAAGCTTCTAAAAAGAGCCATCGTCGCGAGTATGAATCGCAGTTAGCTGAGTATGCACAAAAGCTAAAAGCTCTGGCCGAAGATGGTAATAACTATGCTCAGGCTCGCTATGCCATGATGCTAGAGAGTGATCTGATTGAACAGTCAAAAGATCACTACCTAGATTGGTATTACCGTGCTGCCCGCAATGGTAACTATGACGCGCAATTGTGGATGGTGCGCTGTTTTGAGTACGGCACCGCGTGTAAAGCCGATAAAGATAAAGCCTTTTCATGGTTAGAGCTTGCAAGTAACAGTGGTAATGAGCGGGCACAGTATCAACTAGCAACTAAACTACTTGATTATGAAACCATTCATTATGACTTAGATAGAGCTGCAGATATCCTCAGAAAAGCGACTCATAACCAGTATTTACCGGCCATGATCGCATACGCAAAGTTGCTCGCTTTCGCAGACAAAGAGTCAATTCGTAATTACGAAGAAGCGGTAAAATATGCCGAGCTAGCGCGCTCAGATGCGCCTGACAACCCAGTGTTACTGTCAGTACTGGGAGTGGCTTATAGCGAGCTGGGTCGCATGCAACAGGGCGAAAAGTACCTGCGCCAAGCCTATGACGAAGCTAAACGTCGTAATTGGCCAACACAAAACTACTTAGAGCTGATGGAAGGCCGCGCATCAATGATGGCCAATGGCACCAGCTTAATATATTAACGCCTGATATAACCTCTTCATTACAAATACAAAAAAGCCCGCGAAAGCGGGCTTTTTATTGCTTAGTAAATCGTTACTTGTGGTATTTACGGCTTAACTCACCTACGGCATTAATAAACGCACCAGCGTGCTCAGGGTTAACATCCGGAGTAATACCGTGGCCAAGGTTAAAGATATGTCCTGTGCCCTCGCCAAAGCCTGAAAGAATAGTTTCAACCTCTGAGCGGATGCGCTCAGGCGAAGCATGCAGCATAGACGGGTCCATATTTCCTTGCAGAGCGACTTGGTCTCCCACTCGACGCTTAGCATCGGCAATATCAATGGTCCAATCCAAACCGATTGCATCACAACCGGTAGCCGCGATTTTTTCAATCCATTGGCCGCCATTTTTAGTGAACAAGGTGACGGGCACTTTACGACCATCATGCTCCCTGATTAAACCATCAACGATCTTTTGCATGTAACGCAAAGAAAACTCTTCGTAATCACGCGGGCTTAATACTCCACCCCAAGAATCGAATACCATGAGTGATTGCGCACCGGCCTTTACTTGGGCATTCAAATAGCTAGTAACCGAGTCTGCGAGCTTATCCAATAGCAAATGTAAAGTTTTAGGCTCAGCAAATGCCATTTTCTTAATTTTGCCGAACGTCTTGCTGCTACCGCCTTCAACCATATAAGTAGCAAGTGTCCAAGGCGAGCCAGAAAAGCCTATCAGTGGCACCTCACCTTTTAATTCTCGGCGAATAGTACGCACTGCATTCATCACATAGCCAAGCTCGTCTTCAGGGTCTGGAATAGCAAGATTGGCAACTTCTTGATAGCTACTTAATGGGCGCTCAAACTTAGGCCCTTCTCCGGTTTCGAAGTAAAGCCCAAGACCCATTGCGTCAGGAATAGTAAGAATATCACTGAAGAGTATGGCGGCATCTAAAGGGTACCGACGCAGTGGTTGCAGAGTCACTTCACAGGCCAGTTCCGCGTTCTTACATAAGCTCATAAAGTCACCCGCTTGAGCTCGTGTAGCGCGATACTCAGGGAGGTAACGTCCAGCTTGACGCATCATCCAGACCGGAGTTTGGTCCACTGGCTGTTTTGCTAGGGCGCGAAGATAACGATCATTTTTCAATTCGCTCATGGCGTGACTCTTTTTTACTGAAAATAAACTGCGATTATTCTAACACAACCGTACTGTGGCACTATGAATTAGATCATTGAATCAAACAAAATCTTGCGCTTTTAAACAGATTCACTGTTCAGCTTTTAGTGATTTTTGATAAAAAAAAGTAAATTTTTCTGTTAAAGAACTTGCAACACACATACGACCTTGGTATAACTATATCCGTTGCTAGAGAACAATAATAAAAAGCTAGAAACATATTAAATAAAAAGAAGCTCGGTTAACGAGACTGCTAAAGAAATTCGGCCACCCTTGCGGTGGCTTTTTCTTTTCTAACGCCTTCCCCCGCAATACGCCTTGTATAGCCAAGTTTTATGCTGATTCCATACACTTATAGATCGATTAATTCGCAAAAATAGGTTGACCTTTGACGCAGATTTCCTTTTTATAGGGGTATGACCAACGCAGGTTAGGAGAGCAACGATGTTATCGCGGTTGGAAAAAGCACAACAGAAATGGGGCGGCAGCCACACAGTTATTGATAAATGGTTAGCAGAGCGCCAGGAGCTGCTTGTGCAGTACTGCAATATGGCGGGCAATTCGCACAACGCGAAGCATGATAAAGCATTGCCCGAGCCGGCGACTATCCAGCAATTTTGTCAGTTGTTAATGGATTACTTATCTGCCGGACACTTTGAAATCTATGATGACATCGTTAAGCAATGTGAAAGTCGTGGACCAGAGAGCTTAGAGCTGGCTCAATCCCTTTACCCACAAATTTCTGCAACTACAGATGTGGCTTTAGACTTTAACGACAGCTACGCCGAGGTTAAAGGTGATGACCTGATGGAAAACTTCGACAATGACTTGTCAGCATTAGGGGAAGCACTTAGCACCCGCTTTGAATTAGAGGATGAACTGATTCACAACCTCTACACCAATCATACATAGAAAAATAAAGCCTCAGCAAAAAGGAGGCTTTATTTTTAGTGCTTTACAGGCACAAAAAAAGAGAGCCTAGGCTCTCTTTTTTTATCTAGCTACTTATTCTGCTGCAGCTTCTTCTTTAGGCTTAACAATCTCGAGCAACTCAACTTCAAATACTAAAGTAGAGTTAGCTGGGATCTTGCCAAGGTCACGCTCGCCATAAGCAAGCTCTGACGGAATAGTAAATTTGTACTTCGCACCCACAGGCATAAGTTGCAGGCCTTCAGTCCAACCTGGGATCACACGATTAAGTGGGAAGGTAGTCGGTTCGTTACGTGAGTATGAGCTGTCGAACTCAGTGCCATCAAGTAAAGTACCTTTATAGTGTACTTTTACAGTATCTGTTTCAGCAGGCTTTTCACCATCGCCTTGCTCAAGTACTTCGTACTGCAGGCCTGACTCAGTGACTTCAACGCCTTCTTTTTTAGCATTCTCAGCAAGGTACTTCTCGCCTTCTGCTAGGTTTTCTTGTGCTGCCGCTTTCGCCTGTTCTTGTTGCTTAGCGCGAACAGACTCGTCTAGTGCAGTCAGCACTTCACGGATTTTTTCTTCTTCGATTTTTGCATCACCTGCAAGTGCATCTTTAAAACCACGTAACATAAGCTCTTGATCAAGCTCGATACCCAGTTCTTTTTTATCCGCTAAATCTTTGTTTAAGAAGTTACCAACAGACGCACCAATGCCATAAGATTGCTGCTGAGCTTCGGTTTCTAGTTTTACTTCTTTTACCTCTGGCTTAGCCGCTTCTTGATTACACGCCGTAAGTGCTAGTACAGACGCTGCAACGAGCGATAGCTTAATTGTTTTTTTCATACATAGTCTCCAGCAACTTGGTGTTGCCATTTTAAGGTTACAAAACTAAATTTTGATTAGAGTTAGCATAAAGCTAGCTCTGGCTTTCAACTCCAGCATGAGGCTGTTTTTCTAATTACTTTAATGAAATAATTAGGAAAACAACCTAGAGTTGTGACTTCTAGTCTAACTGCTTGCGACAGCAGAGTTAAGGGACGCTGGTAAATTTATGTTAATAATTCGCTCACTCTCCATTGTTATCTGCTTAGCGCTCTTAATTGCTTGCCAGCCACAACATTCGGATGCCATAAAGCAGTATCAACACGCCAGCGCAGGGGCTTTTGATGCCGCCATTTCTGCTGATGGCCAATACAGCTTGGTCTCCACCATAGAACATGGTGTCGCAGTCTGGGACAATCAAGCCAATGCGTTAAAATTTCAATGGTACCTTAAAGAAGATGAACAGAATCTTGTTATCGCATTAGCTATTGCCGACGACAATAGCACCGCTGTCACGGCAACTAAAACAGAGTTTGCAGTGTGGGATATACAAAGCGGTGAGAACCTTGGCTTTTATAGCATTAAGGCGTCTCACATTCGTGACATCGCCATAGCAAATCAAGGCCGTTATGTGCTTTATGGTCGTGCTGATGGGGTCGCTGTGCATGTAGATTTACAAACCGGGCGGCGCATTGAGTTTTTAGGCCATCAAGAGAAAATTAACGCCGTCGCCTTATCACCTAACGGCCGCTACGCGCTAAGCGGTGCCAATGACTACGCAGCTTATCTGTGGGATACGCGAAGTGGCCAAGTGGTCTATCGCTTTAACCATGCTAGTCGCGTCACCCAAGTTGCACTCGACCCCCAAGGGCGCTTCGCTTTTAGTGCTGGGAGCAAACGCCAAGCGAGTATTTGGGATTTGCGCACAGGTGCACAACACAGCCAATTGCAGTATATTGCGCGACAAAAGATTTTCAGCGCGGTGCGCTTTTCCAATGATGGTCAGTGGTTGGCTACAGGTTCGCCTAGCCGCGAGCTTGCGCTATGGGATACTCACTCGGGTAAGCGAGTATTAGACTACCAAGTGGCAGCTAGAGCAAATAGCCAGCCAAAATCTGCGGTGGTGTTTGCCGTCGCCTTTACCAACAACAATCAATTACTCACAGAGAGCTCCAGCGGCTTAAGTGAATATTTCAATATAAAGGGCATGCCATGAACCAATTAGAAACACGTATAGAGAACCTTGAAGCCAAGGTAGCGTTTCAAGACGAAACGATTGATGTGCTCAATGATGAAATCAAGGCCCACCAGCAGCAACTCGCTAAAATGCGCCGACAAATGGAATTACTGGGTGAGAAGCTAAGAGAAGTGCAAAGTAACTCCGGTGGCACGCAAGAACTTGAGCCACCACCGCCGCATTATTAATTATTCCGGCTTGAAGACGCCAATCACTTGTTCAAACTGACGCGTGGACGCCTGCACGGCGTTTTCGGGCTGGGTCATAATATGGCCACATTGCACGCACTGCACTTTTTCTACATCGTGCTCTTTATATAGCATCATGGTGTCCATTTGCTGACATTCAGGGCAGCTAGCCCCTGCGATAAAGCGCTTTTTCTGTTTCATTATCATTACCTCTTTGGCCATCGCCGCGTGTGGCTCGGTGCAGCAACTGCCGCTAGTGTATCACAAAAACTTTCCCGCTTGAGTGTGCTGGCCGTGTTATCATTCGCACATTACTAATTAGCGTGCAGTAACTATGATTCAGATTACCGATATCGAGCTTTTACGCGGCCCTAAATGCTTGTTAAAAAATGCCAATGCCACTTTGTTCCCGCAGCATAAAGTGGGCCTAGTGGGCAGCAACGGGTGCGGTAAATCAAGCCTGTTTGCCCTACTCAAAGGTGAGCTACAACTCGATGCAGGCAACGCTAAGGTGCCAAAAGAGTGGTCTATAGCCTCGGTAAAGCAGGAAACGCCTGCATTGGCGATCACTGCCTTGGAATACGTGCTACAAGGTAATCCGGATTACTACGCGTTGCGCTGTCAGCTAAAACAAGCAGAGCAACAAGGCGATGGCGAGACACAAGCTCAAGTGCACCAACAGCTTGAGCTGATGAAGGGCTATAGTATTGAGGCCAAAGCTGGCGAATTGCTGCATGGTCTCGGTTTTTCCAATACCCAAATAGACTATGCGGTCAGTGACTTCTCTGGTGGTTGGCGTATGCGCTTGAATTTGGCGCAAGCGTTGATCCGTGATGCCGATTTATTGTTGCTGGATGAACCTACTAACCACCTAGACTTAGACGCTGTATATTGGCTCGAACGATTTTTACGCAGCTATGCCGGGACCTTGGTTCTGATTTCTCACGACCGGGAGTTCTTAGATGCAGTAGTCGGTGAAATTTGGCATATCGATCAGCAGCAAATTAATGTTTATAAAGGTAACTACTCTCAATTTGAGCGACAAAAAGCCGAGCGTTTAGCGCAACAACAAGCGCAATTCGACAAGCAACAAGAGCAAATTGCTCACTTGGAAAAGTTTATTACCCGCTTTAAAGCGAAAGCCAGCAAGGCCAAACAGGCGCAAAGCCGCGTGAAAGCCCTGGAGCGCATGGAAAAACTGGCGCCTGCGCATGTCGACTCGCCGTTTGATTTTAGCTTTGCAGAGCCGGATGCCCTGCCCAACCCCTTGATTGCCCTCGATGGCGCCCAGGCCGGCTATGGTGATACCACCATTTTACACAGTATTAAGTTAAATCTAGTCCCGGGCAGCCGCATTGCCTTACTCGGGCGCAATGGCGCAGGTAAATCGACATTAATTAAGCTACTAGCCCAAGAGTTGGCCCCGCAAGCGGGTGATGTATTTTTCCACCAAGGCCTCAAAGTGGGTTACTTTGCCCAGCACCAGCTTGAAGCGCTTGATTTACAAGCAAGTCCGGTAACCCATTTACAGCGCCTAAACCCGCAGGCCAGCGAGCAATCGCTACGCGACTTTTTGGGTGGCTTTGCCTTTATCGGCGATAAAGCCTTAGACCCTGTAGCGCCGTTTTCAGGCGGTGAAAAAGCACGTTTGGTATTGGCCATGTTAGTGTATCAAAAGCCCAACTTACTGCTGCTGGATGAGCCCACTAACCACCTTGACTTAGAGATGCGCCATGCCCTCGTGATGGCGCTACAAAGCTTTGACGGCGCCATGGTCACCGTGTCCCACGATCGCCACCTACTGAAAAATACCGCCGATGAGTTTTACTTGGTTGATAGTGGCGAAGTTCGCCAGTTTGGCTATGACTTAGATGCTTACTACCAGTGGCTAACGAAGGCTAACCAAGAGCAAAAGCAGACTCAGGTTGAGCCCGATAAAGCCAACTCCAGCGCCAACAGAAAAGAGCAAAAGCGCAAAGAAGCAGAGTTTCGCAAACATGTGCAACCGCTAAAAAAAGCCATCGACAAGCTGGAAAAACAGCTCGATACACTCGCGCCCAAGCTGGCCGATATTGAAAGTCAGCTCAGCGACAATAGTGTTTACGAGGAGCAGCATAAAGAGAGACTAAAACAATTATTGGCTCAGCAGAGCGATTATGCTCAGCAACAGGAGGCTGCCGAAGAACAATTGCTCGAGCATATGGATGAACTTGAGCAACAGGAGCAGGCCTTTTATGAAAACAATTGATGCCGCCGACTTTTGGCAGTTCAGCCTAAGTGTGTATGACAATGAGCAAGTACAAAAAACCTTGCTTAATTGGCAAAATGATTATGGTCTGAACGTCAATCTGTGTTTATTTTTGGCTTACTTAGATTATCAACATGTGGCACTTCAAGCAGAGCAGTTAGACTCCTTGATAGCCAGTATTGGCGACTTTAATGAGCATGCACTGCAACCACTGCGTGATATTCGCGGTTACCTCAAACGCAACCAAAGCAGTGTTGTGAACTACAATAATATTCGCACACAGATACTGGACTTAGAGCTGGCCATGGAAAAGCTGCAGCAGCATCAACTTGTGAGCGCCTGCAACACCTTAACTCTGCGCCATAATACCCAGGCTTTTAACCTCGCGTTGTATTTACCTAATGCGTTATTGCCATTAAAAGCTGATCTGGATCAAGCTCTACACCAAAGCCCTGCGTAAGGCCAACACGATATTGATCTAGGTCATATCTCATCCCCCTGGCGTCCCCTACACTTAACACATCAAAGGAACAGGAGACGCCACCATGCAAGTATTTTTTCGCGACTTTTTCTCAGACCCAGTATTGTTTTTGTCGTTCGGCTTCCTCGCTGTAGTGATCCTACTTTGCTTGTTTTATGTGGGCTTTTTTATCAAGAAAGTAATGGACGCTGAGGTTCCTGAAGGACAGTAACAACCAATCACCTCCTCGCTGTGCGAGGTGATAACCAACCAAATTAAGCACGACGCACAAAGCCTCCTCTAATCTCGGTATTAGCGGGGGCTTTATTTTTGTGTCTATAGCCAGCAGTGAAAGTTTGATACTATTAGGCTCTGGATATTCTTGGTTAACATGTTGTGAGCACACATTTTACTCCTGCTTGGTGGATGCCAGGCCGTCACTTACAAACTATCTTACCGCGCTATTTTCGTCCCGGCTTTAAAGTGGCTTATCACCGCGAAGTGATCACCACCGAAGACGATGACTTCCTCGATCTTGCTTGGGCACAGCCCGCACAACCCGATAAGCCGTTGGTGATTATTTTGCATGGCTTGGAAGGCAATATAGATAGTTTTTATGCTAAAGGCATGATGAAGGCATTGCAGCAATCAGGACTTGATGCCGTATTAATGCATTTTCGTAATTGCTCTGGCGAAGTGAACCGCCAACCTCGCGCTTATCATAGTGGTGAAACCGAGGATCTGGGATTTTTAATTCGCACTTTGCAGCAGCGCTTTGGCCAACGCCCCTTAGCGGCCGTGGGCTTTTCGTTAGGGGGAAATGTACTGGCCAAATATCTGGGTGAGCAAGGTGAAAAAAGTGGTCTCAGCGCTGCGGCAGTGGTCAGCGCTCCCCATGACTTATCCAGTTCATGTCAGGTGATCCGTAAGAGCCTAGGAAAGATTTATCAGCACTACCTACTCGGTAGAATGAAAAAGTCCATGGCGCGTAAACTTCCCCAGCTGCAAGACACGCTGGCACTCAATGAACAACAGTTACGCAATATTAATGACCTCTGGGATTTTGATAATCAAGTGACGGCGCCACTGCATGGCTTTACCGATGCTGAGGACTATTACCTAAAGAGCAGTGCCAAGCCCTATTTAAAACGCATAGCCACCCCCACATTAATAATTCATGCCGAGGATGATCCGATGCTGGCACCCGAAGCCGTGCCACGCCCTGAGGATGTGTCACATGCCGTCGACTTACGCGTATCCAAGCGCGGAGGGCATGTTGGCTTTATTAGCAATAAAGGCCTATTTAGGGTGGAGTTTTGGCTCGAGAAAGCCGTCCCTGAGTTTTTTGCCAAACACCTAGGACAATCATGATTATTCCCTATCAAGAACTAAGTAAAGAAGCACTTACCAACCTTATAGAGCAGTTCATCCTGCGTGAAGGAACCGACTATGGTGAAACCGAAGTGGGCAACCAAACTAAAATTGAGCAGATTTTGACACAACTGAAAAACGGCGAAGCACTGATTGTGTACTCTGAGCTTCATGAAGAAGTGAACATTATGAGTGCACAGCAGTTTAAGCAAATGCAGGCCGAAGAAGGGGATTACCAAATCGATCGCGATGAGTTTTAACTCATCGCCCCGGAGGATACAAACTCAATAAGGTACTAACGCCTGCGAATCCAGCAACGCTTTACAAAACACCTCTCGCACATGTCGCTTAAGCACTTTCCAAAGGTTCACTGATCCGCATCGGCTAAATAAAAAGCGCTCAGTTATTCATAAACTCTTGGATAAAAGCCTCACTAACGACGTTTAAACATTGTGTAGTGATGTTGGCATCCATCAATTGCCTGCGACCAAACCGACTACCTGTACACCGCCCTATTTTGCCACCCCATTCAGTCGCTTGTGCACGCGATGTAATTGCATTTGGCACCTGCGGAGCAATAGACGCCATGCACTCGGAAAGGTGGTTTTGAGTATGCTGCACACATTGATTGAAATTATAAGTGAAACAAACACGGGCAAATTGCTCGGGCTGACAAAACATCTCCGGAAACTGTTGTTCAAACATATCGAGGAAATGATCAGATGCTAGCTCTTTTTGCGCCAAAGAACTCAGGGGAAGAAGCGAGATAAACGCAATTATCGCCTTTTTCATTATATGTTCTCAACAGGATAAGTTTGCTTCGCGGTACCGGTTGAACTGTTGTATAAGATGGCATTTTCAGGTGGCATTGCGTACTCCTTGCTAAAACGAACTTCCTTGCTGTCTACATTATATGCACGGCTGTTCGGTTGGCAACCACCGCGCTGCACTTGAGTTACCGGCTAATTCTAGCGACAATAGCTCACTCACTACGATAACAATAAAGAGCGGCAGATATGAAACTTTCCACCCTAGGCGCAGCGCTAGCAATCGCACTGGGCAGCACAAGTGTTGCAGCACAGGATGACTACCAGGCATCAGAAAAAGCAATTCAACTGGCAAAAGACAATATTCTTATCGATACCCATATCGATGTACCCTATCGCATTCACAATAAATGGGATGATGTCAGTAAAGCGACCGAACGCGGTGACTTTGATTACCCGCGTGCTATCGAAGGTGGCCTTAACGCGCCGTTTATGTCTATTTACATCCCCGCCCACTTAGAGTTCGAAGGTAAGGGGAAAAGCTACGAGTTAGCAAACCAACTTATTGATATGATGGAGGCGCTCGCATACCGTGCCCCAGACAAATTTGCCATTGCTGATTCAGTGGCCGATGTTGAGCAGCAGTTTAAAAATGGCGTTATGTCGCTGGCAATGGGGATGGAAAATGGCTCACCCATTGAGGGCGAGCTAAAAAATCTGCACCACTTCTATGAGCGTGGTGTGCGCTATATCACTCTTGCGCACTCGCAAAGTAACCACATTTCTGACTCAAGTTACGATATTCGCCGCAAATGGAAGGGATTGAGCCCATTTGGCAAAGAGTTAGTACAGGAAATGAATAACGTCGGCATGCTTATTGATGTTTCGCATATTTCCGACGATGCATTTTATCAGGTCATGGATATTTCCAACGTACCGGTTATTGCCTCGCACTCATCGCTGCGTAAGTACACGCCCGGCTTTGAGCGCAATATGGACGATGACATGCTACTCGCGCTGAAGAAAAATGGCGGAGTGATCCAAATAAACTTTGGCTCTAGCTTTGTGACTAACCAAGCCAACACTTGGTACGACCGCCGTGATGAAGCGCAGCAGCAAGCCAAGCAGTCTGGTAAGGACACCACCGACTTTAAAGCCGCATTCCGTAAAAAGAACCCTTTCCCTTATGCCAGTTTAGAGCAAGTGCTGGATCACATTGATCACGTAGTTGAGCTTATTGGCATCGAACACGTAGGTATTGGCTCTGATTACGACGGTGTTGGCGATTCATTGCCGGTGGGTTTAAAAGACGTGTCGACTTACCCTAACCTAGTACAAGGGCTATTAGATCGTGGCTATAGCGACGCCGACATTAAAAAGATTTTAGGCGAGAATCTGCTGCGAGTATGGCGCCAAGCCGAAAGCTACGCCAAAGCCCATTAACTCATAAAGCCCGGTTCATGCCGGGCTTTTTTACCGAACGCAGGCGTTTTAAGTGCCGCAGAAAGTTTGATACTGCTCATCACTCGTAGTGGGCGGGTGCTGTAGATAGTGATGTTGTGCTTGCACTTGATAAGGGTCTTTTAAAGCCGCCAGTAAGGGCGCAAGCTTGTCACTGTGGCCTTGCTGTTCAAAGTCCGCAATCACCGCTTCGACTTGATGATTACGGGGGATCACCTGGGGGTTCGCCTTACTCATCAGGGTCGCACTTTGGCGCAAGTGTTGGTTCACCACGCTCTGCCATTGCTCTAACCACGGGCCTAAATCCGCTTCAAGTTGAGTCAAGCCCGTTTGTTTACCTTGGCAATAGTCAGTGAGTTGCGCAAAGGTATTGGTAAAATCCAATTGCTGTTGCTGCATGCTCATCAACAGCTCATTAATTAATGGCTCTTGCTCACCGTCCGTTGCCAGTAATCCCAGCTTACTCATCCACATCTGTTTTAATGCCAAATTAAATTTGTCACCAAATTGGTTTAGCGCATTCGTCAGCGCTTCCACCGCCTGCTCTCGCGACGCCGCAAACAGGTCAATTAAGGTCTCAGCAAAGCGCGCTAAGTTCCAGTTGGCCATCTGTGGCTGATTACCATATGCATAGCGGCCTTGGCGATCTATCGAGCTAAAGGCACGATTAAAATCAAATTGATTGATCATCGCACACGGACCGTAGTCTATGGTTTCACCACTCACCAGGGTATTGTCGGTATTCATAACGCCATGAATAAAGCCAACCCGCATCCACTGTACCACTAGCTCAATTTGCTTCGCCATCACCGCATTAAACAAAGCCAGTAAACGCGCGTCCCCCGTTTCACCTGCCAACTCCGGGTAGTGACGAGCAATAGTTAGCTCCACCAGCTGTTGTAAGGCTTGCGTTTCTTGCTGCGCCGCCAAAAACTGAAAGCTGCCGACGCGGATGTGGCTACTAGCAAGACGGCTGACGATGGCACCGGCACTTGGCTGCTGGCGCATAAGGGTCTCGCCGGTTAAGGCCACGCCTAAACAACGGCTGGTAGGCACACCCAACCCTGCCAGCGCCTCACTCATAATAAACTCACGAATTGCGGGCCCTATGGCACAGAGGCCATCGCCGCCACGAGAAAATTGCGTAGCTCCCGAGCCTTTCAGTTGAATATCCCAGCTTAAACCTTGCTCATCCACTAACGCGCCAAGCAAATGTGCCCGCCCATCTCCCAATAACGGCACATAATTGCCAAACTGATGTCCAGCATACGCTAAGGCCGTGGTTTTCTTCACTCCTTGACCCAGCAGCAAGCGCTTTTGCTCATCGTCGCCTAAGCCAAATTGCTCAGCCAGTGGGGTGTTCCATAACAACACTTGGGCTTGCTCGAAGTGCTTAACTTCGGCCTGATGACTCAGAGCTGGAATATGTTGATATGGGTTGTGAAGCTTCATAATTGTCCTTAGCTGGCGATGCCAACACGGTTGTCGCCAACACTGTAGGCGATAAGTAAGCTGAGCTCTTGTAAAGAGCGGCCACTTTGTTGTTGCAAGTCGTTAAACATAGCTTGAATAGCGGTGAGTGAGCGTTTGCTGTGCAAACCACCGTCGATCACCTCGTGGGCGCGGCAATAGGCTTCCACATCCCGCGATAACACAAAGGTGTCTTTGCCCATACTGCGCAGCGCGTAAGCCCCAGTGTTACCACCTAAGCGCGCCCCCTGTTTTTTCAAATACTGCCACAGGCCAATAATGTCGGTGCTTGGCCACTGCGCTACGAAGTTGCTAAAACTGCCGTGCTGCTGCGCTGTTTCATAGATCATATAGCAATTTTCGGGCACCGTTTGTACCTTTTTAAAATTGCGCACGATGCGCTCATCGGCGGCCTTTTGCTCGAGTATTTCTGGCGACATCATCAGCAGCTTATCGATATTGAAGTCCCAAAAAACCTCACGAAACCCTGACCATTTGGCATTAATGACCGACCAATAAAAGCCACTTTGAAATATCTTGCGGGTAAATTCTTCTAACCAGGCATCATCACTAAGGCGCTGCAGTTGTGCGGTGCTCAGGGGTTGACTCAATAAGGCTTCTAGCTGCGCTGACGAGCCTTTTCGCTCAAGCGCACGCTCGTATATAGCGCGATAGGTTTCCATAACGTACTTACCAATAGACTCTATAGCCGCTATTTAAACATGCGAGCAGCATCAGGAGAAGGCTCTATAAGCCCATAAAAGTGCCGTTGTTTTGTCGCGCCACTTCGCGCATTAACGTGGAGAACTTGATCATATCCCGCGAGGCCCCGCTATGGCGTTTAAAGGCGATACCATGAATCCGAGCAATGGGTTGATTGCCATGGTTTCGATTGAGGCGATTAATTTGTGCCAATGCTGCATCATAGCTAGTGCCGGTATAATCATCACCAAACACATACAGGGCTAAATCACCTTGGTAACGGGCATAAGCCTTTAAGCTGGCGGCAATCCCCTCAACCGGTGAACTGTTTGAGCTGCCACTCCAATGCTGCAATCCCCGTAATACCCCGGCTCGTTGCGCTTTACTGTCGCTACGCCATGAACCGAGTTGACTGCCACCTAACACATCACCGTTATCGGATAATACCTGAAAGCCGGTAACTTGAGGGTGGTTGTTAAGTACCTCATCCAGCGTTGTTAACACACGCGGCCAAATTGTCTTCATTGACCCTGAGGTGTCGATAATAAACACCACATAATTACTATCTACCGGAATGCCGCCTACTTCATCATCACGAGCTGGGGCCTGAGCGGCACTAATGGCTGCTCGTTGGCGTTCAATTAAGCTTTGTTCGAGGCCAGAAGCGGCGTCGCTCAGTTGCTGCACGTTATTTTTGGCACGGGCCACTTGCGCTTCCAGTGCGCGTTGCTGGCTGGCATTACTGGCACCTTGTGCTTGCGCCTGCGCCAATGCTTGCTCACTTTGCTTAAGCGCTTGCTGTAATTGCTGTAGTTGCTGCTCGGCGCCATCGAGGGCAATCACTAGATTGGCAACTTGACCGGCGTCGTTATACTCGCCCTGATCGGCATTTTTTGCTAATAAAATAAGCATAACAACCGCCCCGAAGGCACAGGAGATAATATCCAAAAACGACAGGCTGAATATCTCTATGGGCTCGCGTCTTTTCATGGCCAACTCCCAGCCGGGCTTATCATTAAGCCACCGGTGGCATTCGCCCAGTTCCAATAAAGAGCCGGAGCTAAAGGGTCGCCCTCAAGCGGTAACAACACAATATGGGTGGGCACCTTTGGGGCCGCCTCGGCAACACTAAACTGATGAATACGCGCACGGCAGTCACCATCGATTGTTTTCATATTGCCGCTCAGGGGTTTGCAGTTTTTAGTTTCCCGAAACCCGGGGGCACCAGCCACCATGGTGGGTAAGCCATCGGTAATGATATACAGGGCATCAAGGTTTTCCAAGGTACTGCGCATCGTCTTTAAAGCGGTATATAAGTCTGTGCCATGCTCTGGCACCAAGGCATCAATATCGGCAACGATGGCTTGCATGCTGGACTCAACTTTGGCCGAGTTGATAGCGCGCAGACCCAGTACTTGGGTGCTGGAGTTAAAGCTTATGACGCTGACTTGAGCATTGTTAGGAAGGCGCGCTAACAGCCATTTTGCTACGCGCTTAGTGCGCAGCCATTTAGGTCCTTGCTGTTTTTGCTGCACCGAGCCGATTTTTCGCCGGATCACCTGAATTAACTGCTCATCGGTCATTGACGCACTGGTATCAATCAAGATACCAATGCGCTGGCCCTCGACCTTAAGGCCCAACAAGTATTGCTCTTCACCACTCCCACTCAAGGCGACAGGATCATCGGCCTTGGCCGGCCCCGCTGCGGCAATTGACTGCTGCAACTGAGCAACGAGTGCTTGTTGCTGCGCTAAGGCCTGCTGCGCCGCTTGTTGAATCACTTGCAATGCCTCCACCCGCGCTTTACTGATCTGCCCATCCGCCTGCGCTTGCTTAACTTGCGCGCTCATGTCGTCCAGCTGTGCTTGTGCTGTCTGAACACGCTGCTCTGCAGCCGTCAATTGCTGCTGTAAGCGCTCTATTTCGGTGCTGGGCACTGCTGTATAAGCTTGAAACTTAATAACAATTAAGATCAGCAATACCGCGCCAAGGCCACATGCCATGACGTCTAAAAAAGATAGGTTAACCCCCTGCTCGGCGCGGCGTTTAAACATCAGCAGTTACTTATGCAAATGCGTCAACAGATGAGTTTCACAGTTGTTTTTGGTCTTCAACACCATTTCATCTTGGCGGTTATTTAAGTGAAACAACACATACATCAAGACAATGGACAGCAGCAGTGACACTAAGGTTGAATTAAAGGCGACGCCAAGCTTATCGACCATGCCGGCAATATCCCCAGCGACGGCTTCTTCGGCCTTGGCCAGCGCCGAGCCGATACCACGCACTGTGCCGACAAAGCCGATACTGGGAATGGCCCAAATGAAAAAACGGATCATGGCGTTACCTGCCTCTAACTGCGCGGCAAGAGACTCGACGCTATCACGAATCGCATCGGCAGCGTGCTGCACGTTTTGCGTGTTTTTATAACGACGTAAGCAGTTGATCCACGTAGCAACTGAGCTGTTTTTCGCACTTTCGCCTTGTTCCAGATAAGCCAGCGCCTCATCCACAACTAAAGGCTTATCCTTGGCAAAGGTTTGCAAATAATCGAAGGTAAATACCGGCTCCTCTTTACTGACAATGCGGTAATATTTGTACGCCATCAGAATCAAGCAGAATATAGCCAAAGTGATACAAGCCTGTTGCTCGGCATCTTTGAGTATTACCCACACATTCGCTGTGGCTCCGGCCCCATGAGCGGCAATAGCAGCCTCAGCGGCGGGACGGATAAGGCCCTGATACAAGAGGTGCACAACAACGACGGTAAGCACAAACACACTCACCGACACCCAAAGTGGTAAATTCATGCGCGTATTATCACTACTCATAGTGCATCCTTAAATATCAACGGGGAAAGTGGCCGGCGAGTCGAGGCTAATTTTTGCAGCCACCGCCACTCCCCCTACCGTGCATGCCAGTATGACACTGACTAAGCCGACAATAAGTTTACGTTTCATTTTTACCTCTCATAACGCGCTATGCGAAAGCCAATAGTGGCGCTTGGCCCGTCGCTGATGATCTTTACGGCGCCGCGCAGCGATTGCATGCGCCCAGATAAATAATTGCCCCCTTTAGCAATAGGGTTCCCAGTAGAGCGCGGCCCGGTGTAGTCGATATGCACCTTACTCAGATCTGGGGTAACATAAGAGCTGCTATCAAACACCCACTCACTGACATTGCCTGCCAAATCATACAGCCCCGCTTTATCAGCGCGAAAGCTACCGACTGGGGCTTTGTTAGCAAAGCCATCTTGATAGTTGGCAAAGTAGAAAGGCTGCTGACCCTTTAAACTGCTATCAGCAAAGTTTCCTGCATCACGAGGAATACGCTCACTATCACCCCATACATATTTAGTGGCGCGGGCGCGTTTTGCTTTTTTCGCCAACCATTCCCACTCCGCCTCCGTTAATAACCGATAACCTCGTGCTTGTGGGTTGATACCAAGCAATTGGTTATTGGCGATGCGATAGTAGGGTGTAAGCGCCTCTTGCTCACTCAACCAATTACAGTATTGCAGCGCGCGTAGCCAAGAGATATTGCTCACGGGTAAAGAGGATGGAGCGACATCGTTGGCGAAGGCACTGAATTGCGCTTCGCTGATCTCATGCGCTGACACCCACACTGTTCGTGAAAAATCGACCTTTACCGGAAACTCATTGCGTTTACGGCCTATTTCATTTTGCGGCGAGCCCATGGTAAAGGCATCCATAGAGAAACGCTTCATGTCTATACCTAAGGTTGATACAAACAAAGGCCGCCCTTCCCTACGCCGAGCGTCAAACTCGGTTAATAACTCAACATGCATAGTGGTTAGGTGCTCAGCGCTCGGTGTAAGCTTTTTGTGTACCGCGCGATAGCCCGGTTTTGCCACCTTCACATCATGGGCCAACGCTGGCAACATGGTGGTCAATGGGGTAGCAGCCACAGGTTGCTCATCAATATACACCTGAGCTTGGACATTACTGGTAATAGTCACCTTGCCTTGCTCAGGCTTAAGAGTAATAGGATACGCCTTATGGGCCTGCGGCGGTAAAATCACCTTGCTATTAAAGCTGTAAAACCCCGGTTTGACATAACGCACGCTGTGCATGGTATTGGCATCAACCGAGAGCTCTGTCTCACTGACCAACTGACCATTAACAAATAAGCTGCCGCCGCTGGGCTGCAAGGTAAAAGCAAGGGTTGCTTGTTGCGCCTTGAGTTGATAGTTACGCTCCACACTGGGAAACTGCTCGGTTACCTCGAGCTCTTCGGTACTGTCTCTGTAGCCCTGCTTTTGCACGGTGATTTGATAAATACCCCCACTAACGGAGAGGGAGAATGGCGTTTGCCCTTGAAGCTGGTCATTGACATAGACATCCGCCCCGCTGGGGACGGAAGCAACGTTCAAGGCGCCCTTAATACGCTTAAGTAAAGGCTCAAGGGTTAATGTTTGTGCACGCTCTAGTTCAATGCGCTTTTGCCAGCGTTGGTAGTAAGGGTTTTCTATGCTTAACTGGTATTGCCCTTGCTCAAGGGGCTCACTGATGGCCGCGCCTTTGCCCAGTAATTGCCCATCCACGACCCACAAGGTATGCTCGGCGAAGGGCACGGATACTTTTGCTGCCAGCGTGCCCGGCTTTGGCTTCAGCTCCACCTCAACCACACTGGCTGTGGTAGCTGTAATTTGCTGTGCATGGTCATAGTAAGTTGGTGATGAAACTTGCACGCTCACATCACTGGCTAAGCGATATAGTACATTATCAGACAACCACCCCATGCCTGAAGTGACCTTAAACTGAGCCTGTTGCGCAGCAGGCTCAGGTGAGACCTTAATGGTGTGGCCTTTAACTACAAATAGATAGACAACAACCGTAAGTGCTAATAACAGCGCTAACAAAGCACCAATAAGCATTGGCAACAAAGTGCTTTTTTGCCGCTGCTTGAGTTGTGCGTCTAAATCAGACATAGATCTTAAATCCTTTTAGTACAGGCTATGGTGAGCGATACGCTATGGTTGTCACTGTTCACGATGAGTTTCTCTTTTACCGTGACATAGCCAGAGCGTCGCCCCTCGATGGTATAGCTGCCGGGCAACAACGGAAGCGTTTTTTCAGTAAACTCACCAAGGCGCTCAACACCAAAAATTCGTACCTGGGTCTCGCCATCTGATAGCAAAATGATCTGCACAGGCGTGCTCATCTCTTTTAGGTGCGCACGTAAGGTATCAATACCACGAGCTAAATCCCGGGAGTAGGGTTTGAGTGGTTGAGCGCTCGTGAGCGCTTGTTCGGCTTGAGCACGCACGCTGCTATCGCTTAAGCGCTGTGGCCGCGTTAAATACACATTAAGTTTTTGCTTGGCGGCTAACACCTCGCGTCCTCGTGCAGCTAGCGCAGTAATAGTGCTATCTCCTGGCGCCTGCTGTAGATATTGCTCGGCTAACCGAATAACCTGTTGCCACTGCTGCTGCTCGCTGGCTTGTAGGAGCAAAGCGCGCGTTTGCTCGGTGCTCAATTGCCTTTGCTGTTTAGCTAACTGAGCCTTTAGCAGCGCCAGAGTATTCTTATCACCTTGCAATTGTGCAATACGCGATATCGCTTGCTGAGCGTGTTGCAGCTGCTGTTGTTGTAACGCCTGCTGAGCCTGCTCTACGGCTGCACTCAATTGGGTTTGTCGCAATGATTCTTGAGCCGCTGCTAATTTTTGTTTTAACTCATCTCGGTTGGGTTGCACTTGAACGAGCTGTTGCAATGCAGTGACTTGCTTAGGTACATCTCGCTCCGCTAACGCTCCTTGATAAACGCGCCACCAGTGCTGTTGCTGCGCAAAACCATCAATGCGCTGTTGCAATTCCTTGATGCGCATATCTTGGTCATTAACCGCCGTTAACTTTTGCACATATAACTGCGCTTCCTGCGGGCGCTGCTGAGTCAATGCCTGCTCAGCTTGTTGATACCAGCTATCAGCTGCCTCAAGCCAGTGCTTCTGTAACTTTTCAGCCATGGCTATCGAATGCTTAAGGTGCGTTTCAACCTCGCGGAATTGGCTTTGGGCAAAGGCTTTCAAGGCCAGTTCATAGGCCTGCGTTGCTTGTTGGTGCTTAGCTGGGGCAAAGGATTGAATCTGACTTCGGGCTAATAGTGGTTGATATTGCTGCTCATAAGCAAGTATCGCCTGCTGCGCTTGCTCACGGTGTTGTTCATTTGCCTCAACAGCGCTGCCTGCCACCTCTGTCGGCGTGCTGGCTTGCTGCTGTACCTCCAAGGTGGTGAAGTAATAAGCCGCAATGCCAGTAGCTACCAACAATACGCTAGCTAGGGCAATCGCCACATAAGTACCCACTTGCGATTGGCGAACCTGAGTCTGCTTTTTTAACTGCTCATCAAGTGAGCTTTGTTCTGGTTGCACAACAATGGCCTTAGGTTACTGCATTAGTTTGCACTACTTTCCAACTGGTACATTTTGCGCAAGTGTGCTTTCCATTGCTCATATTGTTCCGCCGCAGTGCCTGTCAGCTCAACTTCTTGCTCATTGAACTCCATCACCTGGGGGCTTAGGGTGAGGTCCAAGCCTTGACCCATTTCGTCAATAACCGCCGACGCTACTCGCAAATTTTCATTGGCCTGATATGCATCTTTCAATAGCCATGCGCTACCCAACGCTCCAGCGGTTTTTGCTACCGCTGTGGATGTGGAGGTGGAGTTATTACCTAAGGCGAGGGCGGCGATAAAGCCTAACGCCCCAATAACCGCTTTAGTATTGCGCTCGGAACGCGCTTCGCGCGCCCGTACTGCTTCCGGTAAGGTCTCTCTTTGCCATTTACGATACGGGCCATTGGTCGTTTGCTGAAAAACAGCAAACTGATCCTGTAAACGGTCGACAAAAAGCATGTCTTGATTACGCAATACCTCAATGCGCTGCAGCATAGGGTCGTTTTCTGCTGGCATGGCGTTCAGCTCGTACTTGTAGAACTGCGTCCCTCTTTTACTTTCTAATTGTTGCGATAAATATCCAGCAAAAGCATCGGGGGCATAATAGTGGGCATAACGCACTAGAGTGGTGTTTTTAAGTTGTTGCTTTTGCTGCTCTGACATATCCGTTAACAGCTCATAGACATAATCGGCTACCTCAACAAACACCGGCTCGTAGGGGTCTTTATCTTGGTTCATTGCATCGCGAAAGAAGCTTTCCGATACTTGGTGCTCAAAATCCTCAGTATCAATGGGTTCACCGCTACTATCGACCACCGTAACTTCTAAACGAATAAATTCTGAATCTGAATGTAAGACAGTACCTAGCACGTATAAATCGGCACTGGTGTTAGCATTGGGCACCACGGATACGGAACCGAATGCTTTGGTCTTGGCTAAAGCCTGCTTGGTTTCTACGGCAAAACGCTTGGCCTCAGCACGGCGTAATTGTGGCCATATATCTAACTCATCAAGCTCTTGATAATCAACGTGGCCGGTATCATCGTCGATAGGGAAGCCGGGATTAAAAACAGGAATAGCCACATCTAAATAAATATCGCTGTTATACGTATAGCGCTTCGGCTCAGGAGACGGGCTTTGTGATTGCGTGACGCCCGGCCCCACAGCTATAGGTCCAGTCCGTGTAGTAGTAGACTTGCAACCACTCACCAATAAGAGTGATATCAATAATGCACTCATTAGGTGTATTTGAACTAAATATTTCATGTCACTGCCCATCCTTACTGAGTACAACGATAGTCTTCATACTGCTGCAGTAAAGCACTGCGTGTTGCCTCATTGGTTTCCTTCTGAATCTCTTCGTATAGCATAGTGCAAATTATCGAGTCGTTGTCTTTTGGCGCGACCACTTGCTGCTCTCGACCAGGGCCTGCCTTACGCTCTTTATCATCTACCTCAGTGTTATTTTGTGCTTGCTGTTGTAGCATTTCGTTCTGCCCCTGAGCTTGGTCTTGTGTTTGCCGTGTCGCTTGGGCATTGTTATTTCCTGTACCTTCACCCGCCTGCTGTGCCGCCATGCTTTGTTGCACTTGGTCCATGCAAGTACTGTATCGGTTAACTGAATCAAGTAACGCATTTTCCATTAGGCTAATACGCTCTTCTTTGGTTAATGTTGCCGGATCGACCTCTTCAATCTCTACCGCCGTGCAATCATAGGCGCGATAAGGAGGTTGCTCAGCACTCACTGATAAACTGCCCAATAGTATTAATAGTACAAAGCAAGTACGCATATACCTCCTCGGCAGAGTTCAACTGCTTTATAAAGACAACAGATAGACTATATGTATCGTTTTTTAAGCCATAAAAGCAATCATTAGTTTGTAGGATTTTGTTAGCTGGAGATCTCAACAGTGGCATTTATGGTAGCTTTTGCAAGGCTAGAATCTCGATGAGTGGGGATGTGCTGTGTTGTGGGTCAGGATTCATCCTGACTAGATGATGCAAGGCTAAAGCCTTGCCTGTAGATATGATGATGAATGTTTAGCTGTGTTGTAGGTCAGGATTTTATCCTGACTAAGGTGATGCAAGGCTGAAGCCTTGCCTACGGGTATGGGGTTTTTCTGATGTTTAGTTATGTTGTAGGTCAGGATTTACCCTGACTAGGATGATGCAAGGCTAAAAGCCTGGCCTACAGGTGTGGGGTTCTTTTCTACAGGCATAAAAAAACCCGTTGCACTTCTGCAACGGGTCTCTCTAATTAGGAGCCTGGTGATGACCTACTTTCACATGGGCGAACCCACACTATCATCGGCGCAGTTCCGTTTCACTTCTGAGTTCGGCATGGGGTCAGGTGGGTCC
>NZ_JAKRFS010000011.1:0-41943 GCF_022347875.1 Pseudoalteromonas sp. CNC9-20
ACCCCATGCCGAACTCAGAAGTGAAACGGAACTGCGCCGATGATAGTGTGGGTTCGCCCATGTGAAAGTAGGTCATCACCAGGCTCCTAATTAGAGAGACCCGTTGCAGAAGTGCAGCGGGTTTTTTTATGCCTGTAGGCCAGGCTTCAGCCTTGCATCACCTAGTCAGGGTAAACCCTGACCTACAACAGAACGAAACACCCATCACCACACCTGTAGGTAAGGCTTCAGCCTTGCATCATTGAGTCAGGATAAATCCTGACCCACAACACAGTGTCACCGGTCATCGCATCTGTAGGCAAGGCTTCAGTCTTGCAACACCCTAGTAAGGGTAAACCCTGACCTACAACAGAACCAAACAACAGAAAAACCCCACACCTGTAGGCAAGGCTTCTAGCCTTGCAACATCTAGTCAGGGTAAACCCTGACCTACAAACACAGCGAAACACCTGTCATCATATCTGTAGGCAAGGCTTCAGCCTTGCTTCACCCTAGTCAGGGTAAATCCTGACCCACAACACAGTGTCACCGGTCATCGCATCTGTAGGCAAGGCTTCAGCCTTGCAGCACCTATTCAGGGTAAACCCTGACCTACAACACAGCAACCTAGCCAGGATGAACCTCTACTAATCAGAATAATCCATATGCGGGCGTTTCTTCTGGACTGTGAGAAAGATGTTCAGGCCTAAAAATAGCACTGGGCTCTATGATCACTGAGTGACTATCGCCGAGCTTTATTAATCCGGCCATCATATGTTTGGTTTCATTATCTATATTGAACCCAACCGACGTTAATTCACTTAGTGACTTAATATCATCTCGCTCTACACTGATGCTGTCTTCCACTCTGTCTATCAGCAAACCAATATAGGGGTTTAGACCATCTTTAGTGGTAAAAACGATGATAGGCTTATAGTTGTATAAGATCTGATCTTTGGCGGTTTCTAATAAGCGATTGAGATGAGCGAAGCTGTGATGCTTTTCATAGCTCAATATTTCACGCCCTTGTTCTTGTGTGGCAGTGCGCACCAATTTAGCTTGCTCTAATAGACGCTGATGGCTATCACTTAAGCGCTGTAGGATATCCTTTAGGTCACTGTCGTGGGCGTGCATATTTTGGTACCAGCGCACAAACTGACGAATCTCATCGTCGTACTCGTTGGTCATGGCTTGGGTATTTTCTACGGCGTTCTCCAGCGCTGTAAACCACGTTTTATTTAATGTAATAAACTGGTCCAACTTATGCGCCAAGTTTGCATTACTCTGCTTTGTGGAGACACCATTGAGCATAATACCTAAATCGAATACCGGTGTTGGTATATCCATATAGTCTTTAACCCCGAGAAACGCTTTGTGCTCATTAGGAAGGCTGGTGAGGTTATCGTCGTAACGCTCAGTGAGTAAGATATCAAGGATCTTTAAAGAGATGGTTTTAGCGCCAATACGAAAATTAACAAAGTCCATAAAAGTCTAAGAGTTGCTCGCAATCGTTATTCTAAAGCTTAGTCTAGATAGACTTTTTAACCAGCAAATACAGTTAATTAAGTGGAACGATGTAACTATTCTCACCAACGGGCTTTGAAAGCTTGAAGAGTGTTGCAAGCTGCGGATCTTGAGAGCTGATGAGTGCGCCATTTTGAGCAATGCAGGATGGCATAGGGGCTTGCTTTTGCAGGCAGAATTCAGCAATGAGTGTCATCGCATAAGCATTTAAGTAACCTTCAAAATGTAAGCGATTAGCGTTACTCATGCCTGCGGCGGAGAAATCCCGCCGAAAGGCGTCACATAGGGGTTGCTGACACGTGTTAGGGTCGGCCACTACTTCTGTGACTATAGCTCGAGAGCTTTGCTTAAGGTGAGGCCGTAATGCACTTTCGGAAGTAAATGACATTGCCGCGAACCAAGGTTCCTGCCCTTGTTCTGCTGCGGTATTTATAAACTCAGCAACCGGAACGTAGGTTCCTATCAATACGATGGCATCAAGACGCAGAGGCAAAAGCTTCTTTAGCGCGATGGCTAAATCTTGTGTATTGCGCCGAAATCGTGCCGTTTGTTTAACAGCTAACCCTTTGCTGGCTAGTGCTTTTAGGGTGCTAGACCCTGCTTCGAGACCAAACTCATCAGCCTGAATAACTATCCCCACACTTTTTACACCTCGATCTTTAAAGTACTGGGCATGAGCCATAGCTTCATCGTCGTAGCTAGTACGCAGATTAATAACGTTGGATGTTTCTAGATTGCGCAGAAAAGCTGCTCCAGAGTAGGGAAATAATAGCGGAACTTGGTGTTTGGAAATTAAATCGACGATGGCTGCAGTAGTCGGTGTCCCCATATAGCCAAACAGGGCATCGACCTTTCTTTGTGTGATGAACTCATGGGTATTAGCCACAGTATTAATTGGCTCATAACGATCATCCAAGACCGTCAGGTTGATGATGGTATCACTGTGTCTATTATGATTATCAAAGTAGAGTTGGGCGCCAATCTTAAGTGCCTTACCAATTTCTTGTGCGGGGCCGGTGAGTGCACATGACATGCCCAAACTCAGAGATTGCTTTTGCTTCGTCGCCACGGGCATTGCAACGTCAAGGGTGAGCGAAAGCAGTAGAGCACTGAGCATGCTGATCCTTAGGTTAGTATTTGTGAAGCTAAAGCTATTAATACCTTATTAGTCTGCTTTTTGCTTTGCTGCAAATCAACCACCCGCTTATTTATACCTAAGGTATGCAAGATAAGCGCTTGGGCTTCATCGTCCACGTTGAACAGCAATGACCAATTACCTGCGATTGCGCGGTACAGGGCTCCGTAGCATAGGTTCAATGGTATCTCATTATTCACAAAGCGAGTTAGACAAAGCCTGTCCGCTTCGGTGAGTGGCCTTGTTGGCGCTTCTTTTAACAGCTGTAATGTTAACTTTGGTGCTATGTCATTAAAGCAGTGGCTTAGCAACAGTGGCATATCTTGGCACCAGCTCTGATTCAGATTTGCAACACTCGAAGTACCTAGGCTATTGAGACCTTTTACCATTAATGCACTGTGTTCACCACTGACATGGTCGCGTTTACTACCTAGTTTGATAGTGCGATAGTTGGCTGATTGCCAAAACGAGAGTAGCGCTGCATGCGCGCCAAAGCTAGTACCAATAACCGCTACCTGCGACTGCCGTAAGTCCTGCTCGATAAATGACAGCAATAAATGACCCAACCCTTGATGGTGCAGCTCGGGTACAATGGCGATGCGCACTATGCGTGCATAACTTAATTGTCCGAGCTGTGCTTCGCCGGACATATTAATCATACTTTGCGCTAATAGATGGCCTTGAGGACGGCGCTGGCCGATGGCGATTGAGCTTGATATATCCTCGTCTAATTCCCCCTCTATGCTGACAAGGGCCACGCCAATAATCTTGGCGCCATCCCGGCAGATATAAAGGTGTTGTGACGGTGCATCAAGCAGTTGCCGCAAATCGTTGGCGGACGTCTGGTAGTGAGCGAGTACCAATAAGGAAAAGCATTGCTCAAGTAAGGCGGCATCAGTCAGCAAGCTATGGGCTGGCACTTTAAGCAGCTCCACCTCGCTGTGGTCCACCCTTTGTGCGGGCATGGGTGTGCGCATATCCAGTAACAGCAGTCGGTTGATGCTTTGCTCTAGTGGATCGCCGTTAGCAAAACGTATGGGGGTAACCATATTGAAGGTGCGGTGATTCTTATAGGCTTTTTTCAAGAAGTCTAAAAATCGCAATGTATAGCCGCGACCGCTGCCTTCATAGCCAGCCATAGTACTGGCAAATACAACCCGAGGATAAAGCGTTAAGAGTTGCTTTAGTATTGGAATGGGTATGGTGGCCGCTTCATCAACAAACAACACGTCACACTGTGGTTGCTCACTGATTAATTTATCCGGCGGCATAAATCGTACGTTGGCCAGTTGATTGCCGTTGTCTGCATCGAGTTGTGTCTGCTCTGCTAAGTGCTTAAAAGCGCTGTCGAGGGAGCGGCGCTGAATGGCACAGAGGATGATATCTTTGTCAGGCAGTTTCGCGGCACTTATGCCAAGTGCAGCTGATTTCCCACGACCCCGATCAGCGCTGAGCACCAAAGGCCGATTGGCACGCCCTGTGGCTGTTTTGATGATCATCGCTATAGCTTGCTCTTGCTCGCTGTAGTCCGGAGAACTTGCGGTCGTGTAAGTTAGCGATTGATAAGTAAGTGCTTGGTGAGTTTGCGCTGATTGACAGAGGCTAAGTGGCTTACAGTCGACTAACTGTTGCTCAAACCAGTGCCAAAACAAGCAGCTCTCGGGTTGAGGGTGGCCATAAGGCAGAATTTTATTGATACCAGGGTCGACAAAATCGTGGGTATTTTCTGGCAGCATAACGACCATCAGGCCCCCGGCTTTAACAGTGCCAGCGGCTGCGGCTGCCTTATCGGCATAAAAGCCGCTGTAGCAATCGTAGGCAACAAAGCTATGCTCTTGTCCAAGAATTTGATGCAGATGCTCCGGCCATTGGTTATCAACACAGTGGTTAGATTTACTTAAAGTGAGCCAGTCGCTGTCGGTATCCTGTTGCAAATATTGCAGTTGCTGTGTGCACCATGACGGCTCACCCCGCAGCAGCAGCAGTTGTCGCCAACGCCGCTGGGTTAAGCCACTCAGTAACGAGGCTAGCTCAGATTGCTTGTAAGCGCGCATAAGCGGTGACCAACCATTTGCTACCAACATCGTCGAAGTTTACTTGTACCCGTGACTGCGGGCCAGCTCCTTCGTAATTAAGCACGGTGCCCTCACCAAACTTAGCATGGAGAACTCGCTGGCCGAGGCTAAAGCCACTGTCGGCAAACGCTGCTTGAGTCAATGAAGGGCTAAAGCGGTTAGCTTGTTGCGGCGCTGAGATTTTTGTTTTAACACGGATCTCTTCTACACAGTCTTCCGGCATTTCTCGTAGGAACCGTGACGGGCTGTGATACTTTTCTTGGCCATATAAGCGCCGGCTTTCAGCGTGGGTAATATAAAGTTTATCCATGGCTCGGGTCATGCCCACATAACATAGACGGCGCTCTTCTTCTAAGCGACCACTTTCCTCTTGGCTTTGTTGTGATGGGAACATGCCTTCCTCTACACCGACCATAAATACCAGTGGAAACTCTAAGCCTTTGGCAGAGTGCAGAGTCATCATTTGCACTGCGTCTTCGTGCTCTTCGGCTTGACCCTCTCCGGCCTCTAAAGAGGTATAGGCTAAAAAGCCTTGCAGTGGTGAGGAAAACTCTTCATCAACGGGTAATTCATATTGCTCGCAAGCGTTAATAAGCTCTTCTAAGTTTTCCACGCGAGCACGACCTTTCTCGCCTTTTTCGGCCTGATACATGGCCATCAAACCGGTATTCTCTATGGTGTATTTTGCCTGCTCTGCGAGGGTCAACTCAGCAATACGCTGCTCCACCCCCTCAACCAACTCAATAAAGCGATTAACTGCCGTGGCGGCGCGACCAGACAAATGTTTCTGCTCTAAGATAGCCTTGGCGGCATACCATAACGGCAGCGACTCGGCTCGGGCACAGTCACGAATATGACTGAGCGTCTTATCGCCAATGCCTCGAGTTGGCGTGTTGATCACACGCTCAAAGGCGGCATCATCTTGACGATTACTCACCAGGCGCAAATAACATAATGCATCTTTGATTTCTTGGCGCTCGAAGAAGCGCATGCCGCCATAAATACGGTACTTTAATCCCTCTTGTAACAAGGCTTCCTCTAAGACTCGAGATTGCGCATTGTTACGGTAAAGAATTGCGGTATCGGTTAGCGCGTTGCCCGCATCCATCCAGGTTTTTATTTTGCCAACAATAAAGCGCGCTTCATCTAGCTCATTAAAAGCAGCATAAATGGAAATAGGCTCGCCTTGATTGCCGTCGGTCCACAGATTTTTACCCATGCGTTCTGCGTTATTCTCAATCAGAGAGTTCGCCGCTTTCAAGATGGTGGCAGTCGAGCGGTAATTTTGTTCAAGACGAATGGTATCGGCGTCGAAGTCGTCCAAGAAGCGTTTGATATTCTCGATACGGGCACCACGCCAGCCGTAGATACTTTGATCATCATCGCCGACAATCATCATGCTGTTGGTATCGCCTGCGATCAGTGCAAGCCAGCGGTACTGAATGGTATTGGTATCTTGAAACTCATCCACCAGAATATGCGCAAAGCGCTGTTGATAATGGCGCAGCAGAGTGGGGTTTTGCTGCAGTACCTCGTAGCATCGCAACAGTATTTCTGCAAAATCGACCAGTCCGGCGCGATCGCAAGCCTCTTGGTAAGCTGAGTATACACGCAGCAATAGCTGCTCGTTGACATCATAGGCTTGAATGTCACCCGGGCGCAGGCCCTCATCTTTTTTGGCGCTGATATACCACGCAAGGTGTTTGGCTGGCCACTTCTTCTCATCAATATTCATGGCCTTGAGTAAGCGACGGATCATTCGCTGTTGATCATCGCTATCAAGAATTTGAAAAGACTCAGGTAGCTTGGCTTCGCGGTGATGGGCGCGCAAAATACGGTGTGCCAAGCCGTGGAATGTGCCTACCCACATGCCGCCAACGGAGCCTTGAATGGTCTGCTCGACACGAGCACGCATCTCTTTTGCGGCTTTGTTGGTAAAGGTTACGGCGAAGATGCTAAAAGGCGAGGCTCCTTCAACTTGAGTAAGCCAAGCGATGCGGTGCACCAAGACCCGGGTTTTGCCCGAGCCAGCTCCTGCTAATACCAGCATATTTTGCAACGGCGCTGCTACCGCCTCGCGTTGCTTGTCGTTTAAGCCATCAAGTAATTCAGATACATCCATCGCCGCTTTCCACCTGTCATAATTGCCACCAGTATAACAAGAGTTCCAGCTTGGCTAAATAGAATACTGTTTTTATAACCAGTGCGCTGTCTCTTTGTCATTAACTATGGTGTTGCAGGCCCGACACTGGCACTTGATGGCTTTATAGCAGCTTGCTAAATACAATCTTAGTATCGGCATCAATTTGGCTGTTAGCAGTGAGTTGTAGGTACTGATATTTCGCCAACATGGCACGCATAGCGCTAAAGCACAGCATGCTCTTAACTTGAATTTCTTGATAGCCATGGGCTTTGGCCCAGCGCTCTTGATATTGCAGCAGCGCCCTGGCTACCCCTTGAGAGCGATAACTGGGCACCACACCGCCAAGTCAGCTATAAAAACATTGTGGTGACAACGCAAAGCCCAGTTTAAAACCGATAATATGATGTTGTTGATAGGCCACCAAGGCAAGAAAGGGGGCTGCTGCGATCTTTCGCTCATAGCGAGCTAGGCTGGCCCCAGTGGCAAGCTCTGGAATACGACGCTGAGCTGTTAAACACTCGGACAAACTAACCGGTTTAAGTGAGAATCTCGAGCTCATGGATATCGCTAATCTCCATATCCGCTAGCCCCTTGTACTGGTAGCTAATCGATTGGTTATTGAGCCATACACTCTTGCAACCAGCATTATTAGCGCCTTGTACATCGGTGTCTAAGCTATCGCCGATATGGATTATTTGCTGCGGTATGACTGCCATTGCCTGCGCTGCTTTGTGGTAAAGGTCGCTATAAGGTTTAGCACGACCGTCTGGGCCGGCCATAAATACGGCATCAAACTGGCCATGAAGGTTAAAGCGGGTGACATCGACATTGCCGTTGGTGATGGCTATCAGGCGAAAGCGTTGGCGCAAAGTGTCCAGTAATGCCAGCACACTGTCGGCAACAACAATGTTACTACGGGCCTCGGCAAACGCCCGATAGGCATGTTCAGCATGGCTGTTGTCAACGCCCATGTGCTTCATGGCGTGAGTAAGTGCCTGCTTACGTAGGGCGGTAACATCATGCGCTAATGCTGGCTGCTGCATTAACGCCTGCTCGCGACAGTATTGCCAAAAATCAGCTTCTTGCTCGCGCCATTGCGGCAATGTTTGTAAGTAATCATGTTGCGCCTGCAGTGCAGCCTTAATAACCGGATGATTGTTATACAGCGTGTCATCCAAATCAAAACTGAGCACTTTGGCTTGCTCTAAGGCGCGATTGAATCGAATCATAGTTACTTCTGTTTTTTGGCTCTAGGGTGGGTATTATCATACACCTTGGCAAGGTGTTGAAAGTCCAAATGGGTATAAACCTGAGTGGCGGACAAGCTGCTGTGTCCAAGCAACTCTTGCACCGCGCGCAAATCACCACTGGACTCAAGTACATGCGAAGCAAAAGAGTGGCGTAGTTTGTGTGGATGTACCTGGGCACTAATCCCTTGTTTGACACCCCATTCCCGCATGCGCTCACGTACGTGACGAGCAGAAATGCGCAACTTGCGCTGTGATAAAAATAGCGCATCAGAGTCTTGGCCGATCAGCGCTGGGCGTATTTTTAGCCACGAGTTTAATGCGCTAATGGCTTGGCGGCCCACAGGAACAATACGCTCTTTACGGCCTTTACCTAGGACCCGAACTTCTCCGCCACGCACGTCTATATCGGTTACATTTAAGCTCACCAGTTCGCTGATCCGCAAACCACTGGAATACATCAGCTCCATCATGGCTTTATCACGAACTGCCAGGGGATCATCATCATCAATATCCAACAATTGATGCATTTGGTCTACATCTAAGTTACGAGGCAGGGGCTTATCGAATTTTGGCCCTTTTACGTACTGCGCCGGGTTGTCGTGGTGCTGGTGGTAAAGCTTCAAATAGCGAAAAAAAGCCCGCAGACAACTTAATTTTAAACTGACGGTACGTGCACTTAGGCCTCGTGCTCGCAATGACATGGCGAACCGGCGAATATCATCCGCGCTTAAGGTCAGCCAACCATCACGCTCTTCATGATAATACCGCGCCACTTCAAGAAGTTGTCGTTGATATTGTTCTAAGGTGAGTGGCGAATATTGTTTTTCAAAACGAAGATAATCACTGTACGACTGGACAGGTGTGGCCCAAGTGTCAGCCATGGTCGAAAATGTTAGCGCCTGCGACTCGCTCATGAACTGGTAGCGAGACGCTCTTGTAATGCTTTCACAAACTCGAAGATAAAAAAGCTGTCCTGCGCGGGCTCAAAATGCAGTTCATCTTCGCTGGCAAATGCGAGCAATGCCAAGGGCGTATCCGGCTCACCAATTAAGTACAATGCCGCGCTCTTGCAGGTATGATTAAAGATCAATGCCTGCTCTTGCTCCGAGAGACGTCCAAGATAATGGCCTTGTGCGTGTAAACGGCTATTTATTAGCGGTTGCAGAGCGTCATTGTACTGAACCAACTTGCACTCGTTAAGCTGCAGTTGCTCGCAAATAAGTTGCTCTAGGCTACTGGCAAGCTCGACAAACTCACAGTCACTCATAAGCTGGCGATGACAGGCACTGAATACTTGGTAAACCTGTTCGTTTTGCTTCGCTTGACTTACAAGTTGTTGTAATTGTTCTTGAAGAGCAAGGTTTTGTTCTCTTAATAGCTGCTGCTGGCGCAGTTGTAAGGAAGCGACGCTCTCATGCTGAGAGCCAAAGTTCATACAAGCAAATACGCCCGGATTTTCTAAAAAGAAGTCTGGGTTCTGTTGTAGGTATTCACTGACTTGCTGGGTAGTTAATTCGCTCATAAGGCTATTTGTCCGTCAAAAACATGCTCTGCGGGGCCAGTCATCTTGACTGGGTGTCCTTCACCTTGCCACCGTATTTGCAATGCTCCACCTGGTAGGTCGACCTTGACGTTGCGCCCAAGCTTGCTTTGCAACTGGCCGACAACGGCGGCTGCACATGCACCGCTGCCACAGGCTAAGGTTTCACCTGCGCCACGCTCCCACACTCTGAGTTTAATATGAGACTCGTCAATAATCTGCATAAAACCGACATTGGCGCGCTTTGGAAAGCGTTCATGCTGCTCAACAGCTGGACCTAGGGTGTGCACCTCGGCGGCAGTAATGTCTTCAACCTCGATCACACAGTGTGGATTGCCCATCGATGCGGCGCCCATAAATAATGTATGTTCTTGGTGGCGAAGAATATACGTTAGCTCACGCTTATTGGCTTGCAGCGGTATATCTTTGGGCTCTAATATTGGCTGCCCCATATTGACCGTCACTTGCCCGTCTTTTTCAATATACAGCGTCATATTGCCGCCTTTAGTGGAAACGGAGATTTTATGACGATTAGTGAGTCCCTTCATACGTACGAAGCGAGCAAAACAACGTGCGCCGTTACCGCATTGTTCAACCTCGTTGCCATCGGCGTTAAAAATGCGGTAATGAAAGTCTAAATCCGGTGAATAAGGTGCTTCCACCATCAGCAGCTGGTCAAAGCCAACGCCAAAATGGCGATCCGCCAAGCGCTTGATCTGGTCTCGGGAGAGAAAAATATTTTGGGTAACATTGTCCACGACCATAAAGTCATTACCCAAACCATGCATCTTTGAAAAGTTAACTAACATAACGCTTTATAATCGCTCACTCTATGCTGTTACTATGCCTACAAAGTTGCGCCAAGGCCATTGCTTTTACTGCTGTGGCGACGGCTCTGCGTTATCGTTTGCGGTTTCCTTGGCATTTAGCGGTGTTTCTGCTTGTTGGTTATCTACTTGTTCTTGTTGTGGCAAATAGAGCGCGCCGCTTTGACCACACGCACTGAGAAGCGTTAAGCTGGAGGCTGCAAGGATACGAAGCAAACGATGACTTTTGTACATAGCGATTCGATAGATAATTAATATGACTCGTTTTATAATCGCAGAGTAACAGAAAATACAAAAAATGTAGTCGTTGCTGTTGAATTATTTCCCATCGAACGTTACTGCGAGCATATAGGAGCGCAGCCACAATGAGCGAAACCACCATGACCGATACCGAATACCATCAGTTAGCCGATGCCTTGATGCTAACAATAGAAGAGCAGATAGACGATATTGATGCGGATTTAGATTATGAGTCTGCAGCTGGCATATTAGAAATTATCTTTGCTGATCGCAGCAAAATCGTCATTAATAAACAAGCGCCATTACATCAAGTTTGGGTCGCTACTAAGTTTAACGGACACCATTTTGAACTACGCGGCGATACTTGGATTGATAACCGCTCTGGTGCGGAATTTTGGCAGTTTATGTGTGATGCGGCGAGTAAACAAGCGGGTGTTGAAATCCGCTGGGAGCATGATTAAGTGAGTAGCTTTGACGGCGTGAGTGTGTTTGATGCGCCAGAGCACAAATGTACAGTTATCTGGCTTCACGGTTTAGGCGATTCAGGTGAAGGGTTTGCACCTGTTGCTGCACACTTAAACCTACCGGCGGAGCTCGGAGTCAAGTTCCTCTTCCCTCACGCCCCGGAGCAAGCGGTGACCATCAATGGTGGTATGGAGATGCGGGCTTGGTACGACATCAAATCTCTTGATCTAGATAAACGTGCAGATGCCCAAGGTGTGCAACAATCGGCGCAAAGTATCAGTGCATTAATAGACGAGCAGATAGCGGCCGGGATCCCTGCGGATAAAATTATTCTAGCTGGCTTCTCTCAAGGGGGAGTTATCGCCTTACACTTAGCGCCGCGTTACCATCATAAGCTGGCCGGTGTTATGGCGCTATCAACCTATATGTCTGAGCCTGAGCGCTTAACGGATGAGGCCCGCCATCGCGATCTTAATATTTTCATGGCTCATGGCGATTTTGACAATGTGGTGCCTTTAGAAGCAGGTAAACAAGCCTATACTTACCTGCAAAATGAAGGCATGAACGTATCTTGGCAATCTTACGCTATGGCCCACCAAGTCTGTGATGCCGAGCTGCACGCTATTCGACAATGGCTGCTTGAGCGACTAAGTTAATAATGATTCAGGAACAACGGTAATGGGACAAAAAATCGTGATCACAGCGAATATGAATAACAAGACTCAACGTATTGAGCGCAAGGAAGTGCAATATCAATGGCATTGGCGCCGCATCGTTGGTGCTGCAACGCTTGGTTTGTGTTCTGTGGCTGCGATTTGGTACCTAGCATTTACGCCTGCCAACGCCGAGCAGGGCGAGGTGAATACGGCGTCCTCCGATGGTATACAGAGTCAGGCTGAAGCGCCCAATGAAAGTGCGCAAGAGGTCACGGTTGCAAAAGCAGCACCCGTTGCGTTAGCTGCGCAGGCACCAGTACAACCGAGCCAGCCCCACAAAGAAGATGAAGTAGAGGCTGACTCAAAGAGCGCCATGATGGAGTCTGAGCAAACGCTGGTGGCACAAGTGAGTACCAATGAAACAAGCACTGTTGAGAGCTCCACGTCCGCGTCCTCAACTGAGGCACAGGCGAATGACACGGCAGTGGATGCGCCTGCGCCCGAGAGTGAGTTTAATACTGAGGCTAAAGTAGCAAGCTTGTCTCAAGGCACCAAAATTGACACCGACAAGGTAAGCCGAGCGGTGCTCACAACCGCTGTGCAAGACCGTGAACCGATTAACTCTCTTGGCCAAGAAGTAAAAACCAGTGACTTCCAGCAACAGCTGTTTTTCTTCACCGAATTACATGGTTTACAAGGACAAAAAGTAAAGCATGTGTGGTACTTTAATAACCAAACTATGGCCAACGTTGAGCTCGGTGTTCATACCACTCGTTACCGTACCTTCTCGTCTAAGAACATCATGCCAAGCCAGCTCGGCACATGGCGAGTAGAGCTGAGAGACGAAAATAATAAACTATTGGCTACCCGAGCATTTCGCTTGGTTGGCTCACGATAAATTCGAAGTAGGAATTTCATGACCAATTCGACCGCGCGAGTGCGTATTGCTACTCGCAAAAGCGCGTTAGCGCTATGGCAAGCTGAGTTTGTAAAAGCGCAACTAGAGCGTCATCACAGGGGTATTACCGTAGAGCTCGTCACCATGACCACCAAGGGTGACATTATTCTTGATACGCCACTGGCAAAAGTGGGTGGAAAAGGCTTGTTTGTTAAAGAGCTTGAGCAAGCGATGCTGGATGGTCGCGCTGATATCGCTGTGCATTCAATGAAAGATGTCCCGGTAGAGTTTCCCAAGGGTCTCGAGTTACACACCATCTGTGAGCGTGAAGACCCTCGTGACGCCTTTGTTTCGAATACGTTTGATAACATTGATAGCTTGCCTGCAGGTGCTATCGTCGGCACGTCCAGCCTACGCCGGCAGTGCCAACTTAAAGAGCAGCGCCCAGATTTAGAGGTGCGTGATTTACGAGGTAATGTGAACACCCGCTTGGCTAAACTAGATGATGGTCAATATGACGCCATTATTCTTGCTGCGGCCGGTTTAATACGGTTGCACATGCCCGAGCGTATTCGCAGTTATATCAGTGCTGAGCAATCACTCCCTGCCAATGGCCAAGGGGCTGTGGGTATCGAGTGTCGCAGTGATGATATGGCGATTAAGGCATTGCTAGCACCGCTGGAGCATCGCGAAACCCGGATTCGAGTTGATGCTGAGCGAGCGATGAATCGTCGACTTCAGGGAGGTTGCCAGGTTCCAATAGGAGCCTATGCCGAGCTCAACGAAGATCACGTTTATTTACGTGGTTTAGTGGGTTCGGTGGATGGTCAGCAAATTTTACGAGCTGAGATCTCCGGTCCCGCTTCTGAAGCTGAGAAGCTTGGTATTTCGCTAGCGGATGACCTGTTAGCGCAAGGGGCGGGAAGTATTCTTGCCGAAGTATATGGCGAACTAAAATAATACGGATTTATTACTATGGCGCATATAGTGGTCACCCGCCCTCAAGGCAAAGGAGAAGCACTCGCTGAGCTGTTGATTGCTGCAGGTCATCGCGTCAGTACCACACCTGTGCTGCAGATTGACTATCTCTCAGTCGACGCAAATCAGCTGGCTACCCTCGATGAGGCTGATATCGCTATTTTTGTGTCGCAAGATGCTGTGCAAGGATTGTATCAACAGCGCGATACCTTACCCGCCAATTTGGCTTGCTTTGCGGTTGGACCCACGACCGCTCAAGCCCTTGAACAGCAATTCTCATGTAATGCCAAGGTGCCAAAAAAACACCATGACTCTGAAGGGTTATTGAGATTACCCGAGCTGCAGAAGGTTGAAGGTAAAACAGTCGTGTTAATCAAAGGCCGAGGTGGGCGCACTTTGATTGCCAAAACGCTGAAAGACCGAGGTGCTTTTGTTAACTCACTGGTGACTTACGAGCGCAAAGCTGTCAACGGTAGCAGCAAGGCATGGTTACAGCAGTGGCAGCAGCAGGGTGTTGAGGCGTTGGTAATCACCAGTAACAGTGGTGCAGATGCTATTTTTGCTTGCCAAGATGAAAGCCTGTTACAGTGGCTTAAATCAAGGCAATTTTATATTGTAAGTGAGCGCACTAAGGCGCACTTAGTGCAGCTTGGGGTGAAAGGCGAGCAAATTAAGGTTGCAGCCGATGTCGACAACGAGGCCATTGCCGCATGTATTGGTGCCGAGCAGGAAGGAAACATGAGCGAACAACCAAAAAACACACCAAAGAGTGAGCCTGCGCCAAGCGCAACACAACCTAAAGCAGTACCATCACAGAGTAAACCAATGACACAAAAAATAAGTAAAACAGCCGTTCTAGCGTTGCTGGTGGCATTGGCTGCGGCTGGGGTAACTGGATATCAATATTGGTTACAACAGCAGGCGCAAGACCAAGAACAGAACCAACTACAACAGCATTTAGAGCAGCTACAAAGCGATAATCAAGCGCTCAACCAACGCCTCGAAGCATTGGCCAACGCTCTGCAACAACAGCAACATAGTGCTCAGCAATGGCAACGACAGTTTAGTGATAGAGTTAATGGTGAGCTAAGTGCTAATCAACGTGCCGTAGCTGGGCAAATAGAGCAAGCCATTGATGGCTTGAACAATCAGGAGCAACCGCCGTTAGACATCAACGAAGTGAAGCGCTTGGTCGCCATGGCTGATTTTCAACTTTGGTCGGAAGCGAACTACGCAGGCGCTGCAGCAACGCTGAAGCGACTCGATGCATTACTGGCAAGTTATCCTGGCAATGCCCAATTAAGACGCGCTATTCACACTGATTTACAGCAGCTGGCCAGCATCGAAGTGGCCGATGTTGAAGCGGTGGTGCTTCGACTTCACGGCCTTGGTGGGCAGGTCGATAAGTTACAATTTAATATGGTTGAATTGGCGCCTACCGAAAGCAATGGCGAGCAATCACAGGCATTGTCGGACAATGTATCTGATTGGCGACGCAATTTAGCTGCAACCTGGGATAAGCTGGTGGATGATTTTATAAAAGTGCGCAAGCGCGAGGCCGCTATAGAGCCATTATTAGATAACCAGCAGCAGCGACTTATTAAACAGCGACTTCACTTTTATCTTGATCAGGCAGGCTTTGCCGCTAGCCATAAACATCCCAAGTTGTATACACAAGCTTTGCAGAGTGCCGCCGATATCGTGACGCGTTACTTTAACCTGCAACAACCGCAGACCAGCCAGTTTTTGGGTCAGCTTAAACAGCTCCAATTAAAAACCTTGGTTCCTCAGCAGCCAGTTACGCTCAGCTCTGTTCAGGTTGTGGGGGAGTCTTAATATGGCGCGTTTATTAATTGTTTTTATTGTTATTGCTGCAGTTGCAGCGATAGCGCCTTGGCTGATAGACGAGAAAGGTTATGTTCTTATTGCGTTCGGTCAGTGGACTGTAGAGGGAAGCATTGTAAGCTTCACCATTCTTACTGCCTTGGCGCTGTTTCTTGGCTACCTAATTTACAGCTTGGTGCGCTATGGCTGGGGCAGTTACCGCAATTTGCGTCATGGCTTTTTCGCGCGCGCGAAAGAGCGCAAACAGGCCGTATTGGAACAAGCGATTTGGGCGCTGATTAATGACGACATGGAGCAGCTGCAACATACATTGAGCAAAGGCAAGGTGGAAGACCATTGGCAGGATTTTGCATTGGCAATGCGCGCCAAAGCAAGTTTGCGTCAAGATAAGCCAGATCTAGCCCTAAACTTGCTTGATGAACTCTCGGATACCAACCGTGCGAAGCCGGCAGCACTGTGGTTAGAGAGCCACTCAGATGCAGAGGTATTAGCGACCTTACGGCAACAGTGTAATAGTAAAAAAGCGACATCACAGCAGCTAAATTTGTATGCACAGGTGCTACTAAGATTACGCAAATACAGTGAATTTGCAGAGCTAGTGCCGCGTCTGGTGAAATCACAAAGTCTTAATGAATACCAATGGGACTGGGCGCTACGGCAATATTTCCAAGGAGCAGATAAAACTCAGCTCGATAAGCGCCAAAGTGAGCTGCCAAAGCATATCCGTGAGGCGGCGCATACACACTATTTACGTGCTGTTGTGCGCATAGGCGACATTGCGTCGGTGACTGATGCCCTGAAGAAGTTATTGAAACGCGGTGAATATTCGCAATTATTGTCTATCCTTAGTGAGATAGAGCAAGGTGACGTTGAAGCGCTGCAAAAGGCACTGCAACAAGAATTGAAGAAGCAACCTGACGAAGCAGAAATGCTATTGTGCCTCGCTTACTTGGCACAAAGCCAAGGAGAGCATGACCTCGCATCGCGTATTTTCGATAAGGTGCTAGCACAACAACAAACCCTGCCTCATCCGCAGCGTGCGATGCGTAGTTATCGCGCAACGCAGCAAGCTGAAAAAGCATTATTGGTTCTCGATCATAGCTAAGACTTAAGACCAGAAGCAGGGAAGGTAATGAAGAATCTCTTTAACTTAACCTTTGTAGTAGCACTGGGTTACTTCATTACCGGCTTTTTAAGCAACGCGCTACTGGCTATTGATGGCTATGCGGTGGCTTCCTGGCCCCCCTCAGGAATAGCGTTAGCGGCATTATTGATTGCAGGGCGGCGAGCGTTGGTTGGCATTGTGCTTGGCGCGTTGATGACCAACTTACTTCACCTTGAAGTGGTCGCCGACATCTTACACTGGCAGGTTGCTTTGCATGCGGCCTCCGTGACTGCAGCTTCAACTGCTCAGGCCTTTCTAGGTTACTGGGTCATCACTCGAATAATAAAAGCGCCTCTGGATCTCTCAGACCTCAAACTGACCATCACCAGTATTATTTTCGGTGGACCAGTCGTTTGTGTCTTCGCCGCTGCAGTGGGTACTGAGCTGCTTATCACTAATGGCGTTATTCCTGAGGTGGCGCGATGGGACAGCTTCGTCACTTGGTGGATAGGCGATAGCATCGGAGTTATGATTTTTACTCCGTTGTTGTTGGCAGGCTTTAACTTCGCGGTGATGCGTCATCGCTTACAAGTGATTGTGCCATCCATGGTGATTTATGCGGCCATTAGCCTGACCTTTTATGCTGCTGCAACCAATAAGCACAATAAAGACCAAGAATTATTCCAAGCTCAAGCTCAGGTCGTTGTTGACCAATTCGACGAAATTCTTACTCGCCTGCGGGCCAATACTCAAGTGTTAGCATCCTTCATTGGTAATCAACAGTCGGTGACTCGTGGCGAGTTTCGTGAGTTTACGGCTAAACAGATGAATTACAACCCAGAAATCAACGCGCTGGTGTGGATGCCTAAAGTAAAAAGCCAAGATATCGCTCAGTTTGAGCAATCTACCACGGTGGAAATGAGCAACCCTTTCAAAGTGTTTGCCCGCTATGAGCGCGACACCAATAACGGCGCACACTTTCCGGTTTACTACGGCCACTTTTCTCAGGGAATGCGACAGGTTTTTGGTTTAGATATCAGTGCTGAGCCTTATTTTAAGCATCTTCAAGCTTATAAAGGTGAACTCTTCGTCACTGATACCTTTGCGCTAGAGAGTAGCCCTCAAGGAGACTTAGGGTTTTTGGTGTTGTCGCCTGTCAGAGCCAAAGATAAAAGTATCAGAGGGTATGTGGCTGCGGTGGTTAGCTTGCCCTTGTTGTATCGCTCGGCGATGGCCAACCTGACCTTTAATAATGTTGGGGTTGAGCTGGTGGATATGAGTGCGCAGCCTCATAAAGTTATTTTACCTTTAGCGCAGTCCGGACCCGTTATCATGCGTCATGACTTTGCGATCGCTAACCGCCAATGGCAACTTAATTTGCACCGTCAAGGAATAGCCCACGCATGGTCTGGCTACTGGTATGCACAGGTCATAGGCATGTTGTTTGTATGGTTACTAATTACTTTTTTAATCGCTATTACCGGCAGTAATATTCGGGTGCGTGACCAAGTAGCAAAACAAACCCGGGTGTTACGAGAAGAAAAAGCCAAAGCTGATAGTGCCAATGACGCTAAGTCTCAGTTTCTGGCTAACATGAGCCATGAAATTCGTACGCCAATCAATGGCATTAAAGGTTTGCACTATTTAGCGTTGCAACAACAAGATTGGCCACAAGCACAGCAATATATCACTCAAGCCGACAGTGCTCTGAGCGTATTACTTCGGGTGCTCAATGATATCCTCGACTTTTCGAAAATGGAGGCGGGCAAACTAGAGTTGTATCAAGAGCCTTTAGAACTTGAAGAGCTGTGCAAAGAACTAAAACACCTTATGAGTGTGGAAGCGGGTAACAAAAGTTTAGTGATCGACTATGAAATTAACGAGGGAGTGAACCCTGTATTCCACACCGATGCAATTCGCCTTAAGCAAGTGTTATTAAACCTGCTGAATAACGCCGTTAAATTCACCCAGCAAGGGGCGATCCGCCTAAAGGTAGACGAACACGATAACGAGCTTTGCTTTAGTGTCACGGATACCGGCATGGGCATTCGCGAAGATATTCAAAAGCAATTGTTTAAGCCCTTTTCTCAAGCCGATGGCTCCACCTCGCGACGCTTCGGCGGCACAGGATTAGGCTTGAGTATCTGTCAGAAACTGGTCACCTTAATGGGCGGGCGTATTTCCCTAGAAAGTGAAGAGGGGCTAGGCTCGTGTTTTCGTGTCTATTTGCCCAAACAAAGCCCCTTAGCTGTGCGTCCCGATGTGCCCAAGGCAAAAGAGCAAGCCACTTTGGAGTTAGACCTCACCGGCGTCGCTATTTTGTTAGTTGAGGATAATTTATTAAACCAACAAGTTGCCAAAGCCATGCTCGAGGGCAAAGGAGCTCAGCCTGATATTGCTAACGACGGTGTCGAGGCTATTGAGATGGTGAGTGAAAACCACTATGACTTAGTTCTAATGGATATTCAAATGCCGAACATGGATGGTTTAACCGCAGCTAGAGCTATTCGCAATGAGCTACTGCTAGACGACTTGCCAATTATTGGGCTCTCTGCCAATGCTCAAGAGCATGACTTTAAGCTGGCTGAGCACTACGGGATGAATGATTATGTGGTCAAACCCATAGACGCGGAGCGGCTATTTAGTAGTATCGCCATGCAATTAAAACAGCACCCAGCGAAGCAGCACGCGTAGCTTGAATTTATCCCTCAAGTGCGTATGATCCGCGAAATTTTATCGAAACCTAGGGGGTCATTATGATCAATCGCCAGTTACCATTGCTCGACTTACACCGCCACCTTGATGGCAATGTGCGTGCCAAAACAATTTTAGAGCTTGGTCAGCAGTTTAATCTTGACCTTCCAGGCAGCGATCTTGAATCGCTACGCCCTCATGTTCAGGTAATCGAGGTTGCTCCAGACTTAGTCTCATTTCTGGCTAAGCTGGATTGGGGAGTGAAAGTGTTAGGGGATTATGACGCCTGTCGTCGTATTGCTATTGAAAATGTCGAAGACGCAGCTGCACAAGGTATTGACTATACCGAGTTGCGCTTTAGCCCCTATTACATGGCGATGAGTCATGGTTTGCATCCGCAAGGTGTAGTAGAAGCGGTGGTTGATGGTATCCACAGCGCGGTGCAAGAGCATGACGTTCAAGTCAACTTAATTGGCATTTTATCGCGTACCTTTGGCCAGCAAAAGTGCCAGCAAGAACTCGATGCCATCTTAGCCTTCAAAGAGCACATGGTCGCCGTTGATTTAGCTGGTGATGAGTTGGGCTTCCCCGGGGAGTTGTTTGTTGATCACTTTAGGCAAGTTCACAAAGCCGACTTGCGAGCGACTATTCACGCTGGCGAGGCCGAAGATTCACGCAGTATCTGGCAAGCCATTGAAGGATTAGGGGCTGACCGCATCGGCCATGGCGTTAACGCCGCTAAAGACCCCAAGCTGATGGATTATTTGCGCGATCACCGTATCGGTATTGAATCTTGCTTGACCAGTAATGTACTGACCAGCACAGTGGCTCAAATTGATACACATCCGCTCAAACAATTTTTAGAGCATGGTATTTTGGCTAGCATCAACACCGATGACCCAGCGGTGCAAGGTATCGAGCTTGCTAATGAATATCAGCATGCTGCCTACCAAGCCGGCCTCAGCCAAGAGCATATCACTCAGGCCCAAGAAAACGCCCTGACTATCGCTTATTTAAGTGACGGTGATAAAGCTGCATTAAAAGTGAAAGCGGCGCAGCGTTCATAAATTAGGCTGCATTGCAGCTTTGATAGCTGCGACTTAGCGCATGTAAAACCTGAGTACGGCTAACGATGCCTATCACTTTGTTTTGCTCCACTACGGGGTATTGCTTGGGTTTATGAGGTTGTTGCATTTTTAGCGCAACCTCCAGCAGTGGCGTCTGTGTGGATGTTGTGAGCACATCTTGGTGCATCACATCAGCCACTGTAATGCGGCCATCACAAAAATAGCTATTGATGGTCAGCGGTGCCAGACAATCCTGCTCCGACAAGTAACCCACCAACTGTTGTTGCTCATCAACAACAGGTGCGCCTATAACTTGGTGCTTCTTGAGCAGCGCAATGGCCGCTGTTAGTTCCAAGTCTGGGCTGAGAGAAAGAAAGCTGCGGCTCATAGCATGCTGTACTTTTAAATCGAACATAATCTGTCACTCCTTTAAGTCTTAGGAGCAGTGTAGGCTTGTCTTTTTGATAGGTAAAAGGGAATAAATAAATGGAAGTGTTCGATTTAACGGATGGTTGAGTGAGAGTTAGCCCTACATCGGTGGAATGTAGGGCTTTAGGTTGTTGCCTCTATTTGATAAAAGCAAATGCGTCGGCAAACATATATTCGCGCTGGGCACCATGCTCTATGAAGTCGTCGCGTACAATGCCTATCATGTCGAAGCGTCCCGCCATATAAATAGAGTAAGGCTCCAAGGAAACAATGTCTTTCATCACCGCGTGGTGCACAAGGCCGGTATGACCATGCCATTCACCTTGAGGCTGCTCAACCACCGGGATAAAAGTGAAGTTACTGCGTTTAGCTGCCCACTGCTGCATTTCCTCTTTGGCATATAAAGCATCTTCATGCTTCACACCCCAGTAAAAAAAGACGGGACGGTCACAGTCAATTTCAGCTAGGTGGTCGGCCATTGATTTTACGTATGAAAAACCGGTGCCACCGGCTAACAATACCACCGGACGGGTGCAGTCGATGCGTAACTGCGATACGCCTAAACCTACTTCAATCAGCGCTTGGGTGCCATTTTCATGGTGCTGGCGTAAATGATCGAGGGCTTGCATCGCATAGCTATCAGCGCCCGATGCGCCGATATGCAGCTCAATTTGCTGTTTTTGGCTTGGGCGGCTGGCGATAGAGAAGGCGCGCTTATCTTTCTCGGCTAAAACGAGCTGCAAGTAGTGACCCGCTTCAAACTCAGCTGGCTGCTCTGGTGCCAAGACAACCTTGGAAACAAATTCTGTCAGTGGCGTGATGCTTACCACATCCGCTTTTAGTGTTTGCATGATTAACCTTTATGATTTTAGCTGCGCCACAGCGTATCACATAAGCGGCTGTGGCGATAAGTCTGCACTTTAGTCGATACCTAGGGAATCCCAGATTTCGTCAACGCGTTGTTTGACCTTGTCATCCATAACGATAGGCTCACCCCATTCGCGATCCGTTTCTCCTGGCCACTTATTGGTTGCGTCCATGCCCATTTTCGAACCTAAGCCAGAAACAGGTGAAGCAAAGTCGAGATAATCGATCGGGGTGTTTTCCACTAGGGTGGTGTCGCGAGCGGGGTCCATACGGGTGGTGATCGCCCAAATGACATCATTCCAGTCGCGTGCGTTGACATCGTCATCACAGACAATGACGAACTTAGTGTACATAAACTGGCGTAAGAACGACCAGACTCCCATCATTACTCGTTTTGCATGTCCTGGATACTGCTTTTTCATGGTCACTACGGCCATGCGGTATGAGCAGCCTTCTGGGGGCAGGTAAAAATCGACAATTTCTGGGAATTGCTTTTGCAGTATAGGTACAAATACCTCGTTCAGGGCGACGCCTAAAATAGCCGGCTCATCGGGTGGGCGGCCAGTATAGGTGCTGTGATAAATAGGATTTTCACGGTGCGTAACATGCGTCACCGTCATAACAGGGAAGTCATCGACCTCATTGTAATACCCGGTATGGTCACCATAAGGCCCTTCTGGGGCGCGCTCGTCTTGAGCAATATAACCTTCAAGCACGAATTCGGCACTAGCGGGAACCTGTAAATCATTGGAAACGGACTTGACCACTTCGGTCTTACCGCCACGAAGTAAACCTGCAAAGGCGTATTCACTCAGAGTATCGGGCACAGGTGTTACCGCGCCTAGTATGGTGGCAGGGTCGGCTCCGAGGGCAACCGACACCGGGTAAGGTTCACCCGGATGCTCTTTACACCACTCTTGAAAGTCAAGCGCACCACCGCGATGGGATAGCCAACGCATGATGATTTTGTTTTTCCCCAGTAATTGCTGGCGATATATACCGAGGTTCTGACGTTTCTTGTACGGGCCCTTGGTAACGGTTAGGCCCCAAGTGATCAACGGTGCAGCATCACCCGGCCAGCAGTGCTGAATGGGCAGGCGGGTTAAATCTACTTGCTCCCCAGCTAATACTACTTGTTGGCATGGCGCTTTCTTCACTTCCTTCGCTGGCATGTTAAGCACTTGCTTGAACACCGGCAGCTGGCCTATAGCTTCTTTAATACCTTTCGGGGGCTCAGGCTCTTTTAAAAAGGCCAACAGCTTACCTACTTCACGCAAGGCCTCTACATTATCTTGGCCCATACCTAGGGCTACGCGTTCAGGAGTGCCAAAGAGGTTAGCTAATACCGGAATGTCGTAACCTTTGGGGTTTTCAAATAATAGGGCTGGGCCTTTAGCGCGCAATGTGCGATCGGCTATTTCCGTCATTTCCAGGTAAGTATCGATGGGCTGGCTAATTCGTTTGAGCTCGCCGCGCTTTTCCAGTAACGCGATAAAGTCGCGAAGATCTTTATATTTCATTACGCCTCGTTAAGCCTGAGTGTTTGCAGCATTATACTGTAACCCAATGGAAAAGCGATCAGTGGCTACGGTGACACTGCCAGGTTTCACTCCCTATCATTAGCATTGCTTCATCGCCCTTGCCCCAGAAGGTCATTTCACCGTTAGTATATTTACTCCCGGAGGCTGAGCGTTCTCCCGATAAACTGTAAGTATCGCCGTCAAGCGTTAATGTGGCCGTGCTGTCGTTATATTCGACCTTTAATACCGATCCAGAATCACACCGATAGCTAATGCCAACGGAATTGTCGGATGGTTCTATGGATAACTCTGAACACGCAGATAACAAAGTGACAAGTAATAATATTATTAGGGAGGGCTTCATAAGTGAAAGACTCCTATTTTGTGGACAACTACAGTGTAGCGTATGCACTTAACTGGGCCTATTACCCTTTTTTAGGATTTATTGCAGCTGCGTTAGCTCACCGTCTTTTTGCTATGACTTGAGCGCCTGACCCTTTGGGTGAGCGACGATAAATAAAGTTATCAGCACAAACAAAAAATCGCGGGCGCATTCGGTGCTGGTATTGCGCTGAATCCGCATCGCACACAACGTTGGGCTAGAGACTGGCGTTTGTGCTGATGTTAGCAACCCTTTCATCTAGTCCGTAGCTGGAACCATGATTGCTATCGCGGTACACTCTTGTAACTTATTTAACAAAAATAAAAAGTACTACTTTTAAAATGCATTTCATGGAGTGAAATAATGAAATTATTTATTGCCCTGCTGTTGGGGCTTGTTAGCACGGCCGTTGGTGCCGAGGAAGCCAAAACAGAGCTTATTCCCCTAGAACATTTCTCCCGTAGCGCACAGTACCACTCTCTTAAATTATCTCCCGATGGCGCCTACTTAGGGGCGATGACCAAAAAAGAGGGCAAGGATGTTCTGTTTATTCTTGATACCGAAAACTTCAAAATGCATCACGGCGTCAGTTTTCCCGGCAACGCACAGGTTGGCGATTATCAGTGGGTCAATAATGAGCGCGTGGTGTTAAGCAAAGAATATTTACGAGGCTGGAAAGACCATCCTGAGTATTATGGTGAATTATTTGGCGTAAACGTCGATGGTAGCCGCTCTAAATATCTGATGGGCTATCAGGGGGAGCAACAGACAGGCTCGCGTTTACGAAAGGCGACCTCCGTATACGGCACCTCTTATATTCTTGACCCATTGGTTGATGATGAGCGACACATGCTGGTGGTTACCTACCCTTGGACTGGCAGCAAGGAGCCCCATACCATCGTTTATGAAGTGGATGTGTATCGCGGGTTGCGCCGTCAGGTCACCCGTTCACCGTCGCGTATGGCGCAGTTTTTAACTGACGAGCAAGGACGCTTGCGGGTATCGGTCTCTACTGATAATTACACCGATCAAGAGATTCACTTACGTGACCTTGATGAGGGTCAGTGGGTTGAGCTTGAGCGCGGGGCCATGGGGTTGTCAGATATCAAGTTGCATGGCTTTAACCAAAAAGGGGATGTCGTGTACGCCAGTGCCTCTAAAAATGGTGAACCAGCTGGCCTTTATAAGTTGAACTTAGAGACTAAAACCCATGAATTGGTCTATCAAGAAGAGCATGTCTCTCCTAGCAAGGTATGGGTTGATGAGGTCGATAAATCGGTATTCGCGATTGAATATGAAGCGCAATATCCTAATTATGCTTTTGTCGATAAGAATGCGCCTATGGCAAAGCGTCTTAAGGGGCTTTTACAAGCAGTCCCCGGGCGCCAAGTGCGTATCACCAGTAGCACCGAAGACGGTAACCTTAGTGTGGTGTGGACAGGTAGCGATCGTCACCCCAGTAGCTTTTACCTGTTTAATGCCAGTACCAACGAGTTGAAGTTTTTGTTCTCGTCGCGGCCTTGGATTGATACCACGCAAATGTCACAAACCAAGCCCATTCAATATACTGCGCGTGATGGGCTGAATATTTACGGTTACTTTACCGTGCCCCATGGTAAGGAATTAAAAGACTTACCATTAGTTGTACTTCCCCACGGCGGCCCCCATGGTCCTCGTGACTGGTGGGGATTCGATCCTGAAGTACAGCTCTTGGCTAGCAGGGGCATAGCTGTGTTGCAGGTCAACTTCAGGGGCTCAGGCGGCTTTGGTGGCAACTTCCAGCGTGCAGGGTATCGCAAATGGGGCAGTGATATTCAGTATGACATCATTGACGGTGTTAACTACGTGACAGAGCAAGGCTGGGTTGATAAAGATAATATGTGCATCATGGGAGCCAGCTTTGGCGCCTACTCAGCATTGCAAAGCGCTATTATTGAACCCGATATGTTCCAATGTGCGGTGGGCGTAGTCGGGGTCTATGATTTGCCGTTGATGTTTGATGAGGGTGACGTAGCTGCTCGCGATAGTGGCCAGCGCTACTTACGCAAGGTCTTAGGCAGCGACAAGAAGCAGCTAAAGGCGTTCTCACCGAGTTACAATGTCGACAAATTAAAGGCGCCCGTACTCATTGTTCATGGAGGAGAAGATCAGCGCGCCCCCATTGAACAGGCCGAGTCTTTGATAGCCGCCCTAGATAAGGCCGAACATCCGTATCAATATGTGTTGCTGGAGGATGAGGGGCACGGCTTTTATAACGCCGAGCACCAACTTCATTATTACCAGCAGATGATCGCGTTTGTCACTGAACACCTTAATTTATAAAGGTTTAGCTTGTGATTGAGCGATGTAAAAAGGCCCTGTTTTAAAACAGGGCCTTTTAGTAAGAAAATGGCCTACAGCCGCAAGGGCAAGCAGGCCACGGGAACAAACTTAGTGTGCGTGGTCATGCTCATCTTCAGCGATACCTAACCACTGCAATTTACTGGCAGCAAAGTTAAGCTCTTGGGTCGCAGTGATGGCCTGCGACTCTAAGTCCACTTTGTGTAGCATGTTCTCTTGCTGATTGAGCACGTAAAGAGCTTCCTCGTCTGCGGCAACCGCTAACTGGTAGTTCTCTGATACCTCCGAAAAAAGGTTGAAGTGAGTGCTGTGATGCCAGCCTCCATCGCCTTCAAAAACGTGTAAGTCACCGTGATTATCGAGAATAAAGTAAGCACCGTGATGAGCGCTAAAGGTGCTAGCCAAAGCATCGACGTCGGCTTCATCACGCCATAACACTTCGGTCATATCATGATTTTCTGGATCGAGGTTAAACAATCGCTTTGCTGAGGTAATGGCAAGCAGATCATGCGAGTTATGACTTGCTTTGATGGTGCCAATGCGACCCTCAAGCCCCTCTGGGTTGGCTATCTTATGAGCACTGAAGCTCGTATCTTGCTGCTCTATTAGCAGTACTCCATCGCTACAACCAAAGGCGATATGTTCTTCATTTTGCGCGCTGCCGTGGAGCATCGGGCAGGTTGGTGCAAAGCGTAGTTCATGGTGAAGATGATCATCATGGCGGTGAAACAGCTCAACTTGGCTAGGCAATACAGTGTCACTGCTAGCCTCTCGATAGGTTGCTAGCACGTAGTCGCCGCGTATCTGTGCGGCACCATGCATATAAGTAGCAAACTCATGGTGGGCAATTACCTCACCTTCGCCAATATGATGATCGTCAAGCAAGGTGACTGATGCGTTGACCGTGTTTTGTTTATCACCATCGAAAAATAAGGCCGCTTGTTGCTCTGCAGCGTCAAAGTGTGTCGGCTTAGCACCACTAAGTTGTAACGATGACAAGCTAGGGGCTTGCTCGTAAGGGTGCATATGGTCGCCATGGTCTTCGCTATAAACGCCACCATCAATAAACTCTACTAAGCCTTGGTCTCGCTGGATCAGCGCGGCGTAACGCAATGAGGGTGTAGCGTACATGCCAGATACCACATGCGTTGTCGGTAGTAGCTCGACGAGGCTTAAGTCCTCAGCGTTAAATACGCTTACTTCAGCCTGTTCAGCCGCCGAAATTAACAGGCGTCCGGCAATGTGTTCATCATTATGCTCATGCTCTGAATGCTCTTCAGGTACAGCTTCTGTGGGTTGATTTAGGTCATCGATGCTGTCGCCACAACCCCACAATAATGTCGTCGCAACTAATAATGGTAAATAACGTAAGCGCAAAGCAAGCTCCTTAATAATTATTCTGGCTCCATGTTTTGTTATATAGTAACATTAAGATGTTATATTGCAACATAACATTGTTTGGTGCCAGTTTTTAGTAACAGCTAGGAGTTATCGCTTACTAGCTACAGTGCTTTAGCGCTATTTTAGCTTTAGGATGGTTTTGTTCGGCGGCTCTCTTAAACCACAGACATGCTTGTTGAGTGTCTTGTTCAGTGCTTTGGCCTTTTAAATACATGTCACCTAAGTTGTATTGCGACCAAGCATCACCTTGCTCGGCACCACGCTGAAAAGCGCTCAATGCCTCAGTCCACAAGCCTTGACGAAAATACTCAATACCTTTTTGGTTGGCTTGATTTAATTTAGGCCCTTCGTAGAGAGGTTTTGGCTTAGGTCGTGGACGAACGATGCCGCCGTCAATGTAGATATGCTCTGGGCGACGGGCTGAAATAATCGTGCCCTGCGCAAATAAAGGGGCGAGCTGCTGACGCTCAAGAGAGATGGAATTTGTTAAAAAGTAGCTATCAAGCATTAAATTATCCATGCTGATGGCTTTGTCTGTGCCGCTTTCTCGCTTATAAGTGACACTACTGACTTTGAAAGTGACGGTATCAGGATCAACAGCTTTAACCTGAAGCACTTGATACCCCGGCGCTGCGTCTTTACCAAGGGCACGACTTAAGCCTTGCTTTTCGAAAACGTACACATCCCAAACTTTGGGCGCAGCTAAGTTGGCAGCCATTTGTTGCCCTTGTTGGTGGTTATGATTAACAAGCAAAACCACTAATGCTGCAATAAGCCATAAGCCCAAGCTATGGTAAGTCGCCCAAATGAGCCAATGGCTCAGAGCTGCGCCGGGCCTGCCTAGCGGCATCAAGGGTAAGCCATAAGCACTGAGAACTGAATAGCGGCCAAAGCGTTTATTGATATGAGTCGGAGCGAGTCGCTCGGTGGGGACGGCAGAAACTGGCATACTAACATTCCTTGTTGCGCAAGTATTTTCACACTAGCGCAACTAAAAAATGTTAGCAAGATTTTATTTTGCTTGAATTTTGTCCTTAGCATCGGCGGCCATATAGGCAAAAACGGCATACGCAGCGGTATTTTGCTTTAGCTTATGTGGTTCGATTTTATCTAAGGTGTCATCAGCGGTGTGATGGTAATCAAAGTAGTCGGTGCCGTCTTGATGCAAGGCAAATATAGGGCTCGATTGTGCTCGTTCAAACGGGATTAAGTCCGGCCCTCCTCGGGCTGAGTTTGCGCCGATATAGGTTACATCAAGAGGTTTCAGTTGCTCAGCAATAGCGCGCACTATGGGTAAGGATTGGGCATGCACGTTCGATTCGAACGCATACACGACATCGGCGCCAAAATCCGATTCGGCGGCGGCAACGATGTGCTCTAACTCATCACTATGTGCTTTGACATAATCTTTAGCACCCCACAGGCCAAGCTCTTCAGCGGCAAAGAGAACAACACGAATACTTCGCTGTGGGCGTTTCACCGCTGCCACATGCTTTGCTGCTGCCATGGTGATTGCAACGCCTGCGCCGTCATCTAAGGCACCGGTGCCTAAATCCCATGAATCAAGGTGGCTAGCTAAGAGAACGTATTCATCAGGTTTACTGTGGCCAGTTATCTCACCAATCACGTTGTAGCTCTCGCCCTGTCCTAAATCTTCAGTTTGTATATTGATGTGCACGGTGACTTGTTCGCCGAGTGCGATAAGTCGCGCAATTTGATCGGCATCTGGGTTGGCAATAGCCACATTGGGGATCTTGCTTACTCCTTCTTTATAGTGACTGCCACCGGTATGAGCAAAACGGTGATGGCTGGTGCTGACTGAGCGCATCATATAGCCAATTGCGCCTTTTTGTGCCGCGACAACGGCGCCTGAACTGCGCGCTTTTACTGCAGGCCCATAACCATTGCCATCAATATCACGGTTCATACGATAGTTCACATAGGCAATTTTTCCTGCTAGCGAGCCGGCGGGTGCAGCTTGTAACTCTGCCAGCGTTTCAAACAAGACGATAGGAGCGGTTAGGCCGTCTTTTGCGGTGCTGACGCTGTTGCCTAAAGCCGTTAGATGCAACGGTTGTTTGCTAGGAGTGAGTATATGTCCTGATTCATGATAGCGACGCCAGTGTGGGAAGTGGGCTTTTTCGAGCCACACTTTATCGAAGCCGAGCCGTTCGAATTGAGCTTTGGCCCAAGCGACGGCCTTTTTATCATTCTCGGTACCCGGCAGGCGAGGGCCGACCTCGGTGGTAAGAGACTCTACGAGCTGCCAACTTAATTCGCTGTTTTGTGCTTGCTGACGAATTTGTGCGGTGTGTCGTAATTGCTCAGTGGTAAATTGCTCTGCGGCTGCTTGCTGTATTGGCGCTAATGCGAGTAGGGGCAGTGCCAACAAAGAGACAAACTTCATGGTTGTTCCTAGGTCTAGAGATAAAAGTGTATTTAATCACATCCTTACTCATGGTGATAATTTATGCGCTAGGTCGGGAGGGAAGGAGGCCGCCAATTGGCGACCTCTTTATGGTTAGAAGCTGAACTGGGCCGCAAGGCGGAAGTTCGTGCCTTCGCCAACAGTGACATTACTGACGCCACCGCCGGCAAGGTAGTCAGTATCAAATAGGTTCTCAATATTGAGTCTTAAGTCAATGTCATTACCGGCAAGCTTAAGCGCGTAGGTAGCACCGACATCGACGCGCGTATACGCATCTTTCTCAACGGTATTGGCACTGTCGGCAAAGCGTTTTCCGGTGTAAAAAACGCCAGCATTAAAGGCCAGGGCATCGTTAAGCTCATAGCGTGACCACAGTGAAGCCGACCACTTGGGTGCATCCGCAGGGCGGTTGCCTTCATAATTCTCATCACGTTCGTATTGAGCATTTAAATACATAGTGGACGCCATGACGAAAAAACGATCGGTGACCGCGCCCTGTGCGGCGAGCTCTAGGCCCTTATGACGCTGCTCGCCAACCTGTGTAGTGATTGAATCATAATCAGGGTGTTCAACGAGCTCAGTGACTAAGGTGCCGTCTTTACTGATATCAAACAGTGAGCCGCTTAGCAGTAAACGGTCATCGAACAACTGCCACTTAGCACCGAGCTCTATTTGCTCAGAAGTCACAGCGTCAAGTTTCATATTATGATTCTTGTCGGTTTCATTATTGAGCTTATCGGCGCCCTGCGGCTCGAAGCCTTCTGAGTAGCTGAGGTAAATCGTGGCGGTATCCAGTGGGTGGTAAAGTACGCCTAGTTTAGGAAGTACAGATTCATTGTCGGCACCGGTTTTATTTTGCTTATCGTAGCGCCCACCAATAGAGACTTGCCACTGTGGGTTCACAGTGATCAAATCCTGAATATAGATACCATAGTAGTCATATTCTGCGGTGTATAAGCTATCATCGCTCTGATAGCTTACATTGGGGCGGCTAGGCTGTTGCTGAGCGAGTGTGTAATCCACTGCATCTGCGCGGGTGCGAAGCTGTCCATAATAGTAATCTAGACTATTGGCACCAATCAGTAGTTGGTGTTGCATATTGGCCAGCTTAAATTCGCCAACAAAGTCGATGTAGGCGGTAGTAAATTGCCAATCATCAAAGCGATCATAGGGGCGCGAGGTGTAGCTATCACCGACTTGATAGTCGCTCGGTTTGCGCGGTGCTGACTCAAAACGTTGGCGCTCGAACGTTTGCTCGTTGTAGCCTACTTTCACTTGCCACTGGTTATTAATGAAATGGCGTACATCAAGGCCGATATTTTCCACAGTAATATCAGTGAAAGCCCAAGAAAAATCGTAAATCGTTTTATCGTCACCGATAAGCTCGCCATCGTTGTTTAGCCAAGCCCCAGTGTCTAATCCTGTTTTATCATCGGTGCGGTCGTAATGTACGCGTAATAAGGTGTCGTCCGTGAGGTCATAATCTAACACCACAGCGCCCAAAAAGCGGTCTCGTTCGCGTTCTTCGCCGCTGGGGTATTCGCGCCAGAAGTTCACATCTTGCTTGACTAAAATGCCGCGTCCGCGCAGGCGTTCATCTTCGGTTAGTGCAGAGCTTGCATCAAGCATAAAGCGAGTGGAGCCGTGTTGATCGATATCTGCCGCAAGGTTAATAAATTGATTGGCGGTGGGCTTTTTAGTCACCATATTGACCAATCCGCCCGGACCAGACTGACCATAGAGGATACTCGAAGGGCCTTTGATAACCTCAACACGCTCAAGGATTTCAATCGGTTGTTGGTAATGAGACCAATGCTGGTGGCCATCGCGTAGGTAGCCAGTCGATGAACTTAAGCCAAACCCACGCATGTTGAATGTCTCTCGGTTACGCTGTTTCGAACCCGATGTAAGGCTGGCGTCATTACTCAGTACTTCGCCGAGTGTGGTGGCCAGTTGCTCATTAACGATAGTGTCAGGAATAACAGTCACAGACTGAGCCGTCTCTAGCAGTGAAGTATTTGTGCGTAAGGCGCCTGAAGCGCTATCCACCTTATAGTCGTTAAAATAAGAGCCGACGACTTCGATCTTTTCCATGTTTTCAGTTGCGAGAGTCGCGGTAGGGAAGGCAGCTGCGATTGCTAAAGTGAGCGCGTGGCGGTTCATAATAATTACCTAGATAAAAAACAACGTTGCGCATGTTAATGAAAGTAATTATCAATTGCAATTGTTATTTTTTACTCGTACATATTGAAGTAACTGTTGGTATTCATTATGAATTTGTTGAAAGTCTGCGTTACTGTGGGTGTTTTTATCCGGGTGGTGCGCAAGCGCAAGCGCGCGCCATCGCTTTTTTAGTGCCTGCATTTGAATCGGCTGTGACAATTTCCAACGTTTGTTAATACGTGCTAGGGTCGTATCGTCTAAAGTGTTAATGGGCAAGGCTTGCCAAAACTGGTCTAACAAGTCTATAACTTGCTCGCGAGATAAGGCGTAATTCTGCCAATTGAGGTAATATTCTCGCAATGAATCGTTGCTGCTAGGTCGTTGTTTTGGGTGGCCGTAAACGAGCTGAATATGTAAACTAGATATGGACAAATAGCAGTCGCTTTTGAGCAATTCATCTTGCAGCTGAAACAGTGCATTCATAATGATGAAGTTGCGTTTAGCTAGATCGGCCATGGAGTCTTCATCCAGGCGGCCAAGGTGACCGTGTGCTTTTAATTGGCTAGCCAGGGTATGGACTTTCCAACTTTGACCGTCCGTTAAGAGCGCTAAAATAGGCTCTATGAGTGGGTTGTAATGTGAGTCGTCCATAATAAAACCGTTAACGTAATTGAGATTGCCCAGCGTAGGGTGTACAGGGTTTAAAATACAGTGAAATGGAATATGTCGCAAAGGAAGCTCCCTCGGTTACTGGTGTGTATCCAGTTACTTGTATGCTCACTTTTTACTAGCCTGAGCTATGGTGATGCGCTGATTGACGATATTCGCTCCCAACCTCAGCAATTGCAACGCGATTACGCCATCAGCAAACTCGCTCAACCTCTTTCTGAACCACAACAATTAGCAGTCAATGCCTTTATCGCCAAACAGTTTTTTGAAGACAGTAACTATGAAAAGGCGGCTCGCTACTATTTACGCGCAGAGCAACTAGCTGCAAAACACGGCACGGTAATTGAGCATTCCCGATATGCACAGATGCAAGGCGTTAGCCACTACTACCGGGGTCAAGATTTAACCGCCATTGAAGACTATCTTCGCGCCATCGAGATCATCGAGCAAATCGACAAACCCATTATTGCGGCGCATTTATATAATAATATTGGCCTGGCTTATTCTGGCGCAGACCAAATCGAAGCGGCCATCGCCTCTTATTCAAAGGCAAAAGAGCTTTACGATGAATATGGCGACGAATATGACCAAGTTAATATCATGCACAACATCGCCGTTGCTTATATGGACTGGTACCGCTTCGAAGCTGCATTTGATATTTATGAGCAAATAGGTGATAGCTTTGAGCGTTTGGGGGATACGATAGGGCAAGCGCAAATGGAGACTAACTTAGGCTCTATTTACCAATCACGTATGGATTTCGAACAAGCCGAAATTTACTACCAAAAGGCTCTGGTGAAGTACCAAGAAAATGGCGACCGCCCAAACCATATTGTCAATCTTATTCGCTTAGCTGAATTAAACTTCGTGCAAGGGCGTTTTGATGCCGCTTATACGCAAATGCGTGACGCCCAAGCGCAGGCTGAGGTAATGGATAATTTGCATTACAACAGCAATATTAAAGAAATTGAAGCCAAGTTGCTGTTCGCTAAAGGTCAATATAAGCAGGCACAGCAAGCGCTGCGAGAGGTATACACCATGCGCGAGCAGGTGACCGATGACAAAGCCTCTCCTGCGATTTCCTTAATTGAATTACTCGTGACTGCGGCGCAGGGTGATCATGTCAAAAGCGCATTGCTATACGAGCGCTATGAGCGCCAGCAGCAAGAGATGCTAAGCAATAAAATAGCCAGTTCTTTGAATGATTTCCAAGCTAAGTACAATGCCACGGAACTACAACAACAGGTTGACTCGCTCAAGCAACAGCAACAGTTAGACAAACTCGAAGCGCAGCAGCGTCGTCAAATGACATTTCTAGCTGCAGGTATACTGATATTGGCTTTTATCAGCATAGTGCTGTTATTCCGGCGCTCTGCCGAGCGCAAAGCCACGGCAATGCTAGAGGATAAAGTAAAGCAACGTACCAAAGAGCTGGAGGAGTTGGCCGATCAGCTCAGTGCGGCAAACGAAATAAAAAGCCAATTCTTGGCCAATATCAGCCATGAAATACGCACCCCCCTGACCTCTATTATGGGTCAAGCGCAAGCAATCATCGAAGGCGATGTGCCCGCCGAGCAAGTAGCCAAGGAGCTACGAGTTATCTACAACAATAGCCAACATCTTGGAGAGCTGATTAACGATGTACTCGATTTGAGTAAAATCGAGGCCAACAAGCTGGAGTTGGTTATTTCAACAGTGAGTATTTGTTCCTTGCTTGCGGATATAAATGCCATGTTCCAGCCAAGCGCATCACAAAAAGGCATTCTTTTTCGTATTAATAATAAGTTGCCAGCAAGCTTCGGCGCGGAATTTGACTACATTCGAGTAAAACAGGTGCTGGTGAACTTATGCTCTAATGCGGTGAAGTTCACTGAGCAAGGTGAGGTTGAACTTGCTATTACTGCTGATGAGCAAGGCGTGTGCTTTCGTGTAAAAGACACCGGGATTGGTATTGCTGAAGATAAGCTTGATGCCATTTTTGCGAACTTTAGCCAAGGTGATAACTCCATCAGCCGGCGCTTTGGCGGCACAGGCCTCGGTCTTAGCCTATCGCAGCAACTAGCGCAGATTATGGGTGGAGATATAAGCGTCTCCAGTGTTTTGGGGCAGGGCAGTACATTTAGCTTCTATATCCCTTGTCGTTGTATGGAAATGGACGAGCGCAGCAACGACACGATTCAGGCAGCACGGGCCCTGAGCTTTTCCGGTGAGGTGGTACTGGCCGAGGATCACGAGGATAACCGGAGACTAATTGAGCGTCTACTTACCAACTTAGGTATTAAAGTGCACAGCGCTGCTAATGGTGAACAAGCTGTAGAGCTTACTTTGCAGCACTGCCCTGATTTAGTGTTGATGGATATCCAAATGCCAAAAATGGATGGTCTTGAGGCTCTTAATTTGTTGCGCCAATGTGGCTATACGCAACCGATCATCGCTTTAACGGCGAACGCCATGACCCATGATATTGAGAGGTACAAAGCTGCTGGGTTCACTAATCACTTGGCGAAACCTATCGAAAAAGAAGAGTTTTGCCGCACCCTAGAGCACTTTTTGAACGTTGAAATAGACGCTCGTGCGGCTCAGAGTGTGGATATGAGCGACTTGCACGAAAGCTTTATGCACACCTTGCCAAGAGAGATCGAAAGCTTAGTAAATGCACACGCTCGTAATGACCTCGATGAAATTAAGGCCGTCGCCCACCGCTTAGCAGGGGCTGCGCAGATGTTTGCCAGCCAAACCATTGCGGAGTTGGTATGCGATATTGAACTTGCGGCAAAGTATCAGGATAAAGAGCAAGTCGGTGTATTAATCGAAGACTTGGCAAATCTGGAACTAGAATAAATCAATATCACCCGTAAGGTCCTCACTATGGCTTGTCGTTTGCGGCAGCGCATCTATGTGTTTTCGGCTGGGATCATTACGTTTGCGGGTATCATAATGTTCTTCACTGGTAATAAATAAGCTTATCTTCTGCTCTATACACTGTGCGAGATTGAGCAAGTCTTGTGATGATACTGATTGTATCCGCGAGCTAGACAGCGCGTCTGAGTTGAGCTCTTGCATGGCATCGACGCAGCTTTGCGCTCTATCCGACAACGTATGCTGTTGCTGCAGTTGACTGCGGATTCGTTCTGAATGGGCGCTAATGTCGAGCATGGAATGCTCTATTTGGTCGACCTCGTTAGTCGCTTGCGCGGATAATTCAACGGTTTCCTGTGTCAGCGAGATGCTTTGTTGCATCAACTCGGTGACCCGCTGCGTCCCTTGCTGAATATGGTGCACCATTTCCCGTACTTCACTGGTGGATTTAGTCGTGCGTGCGGCGAGGTGGCGAACTTCGTCAGCGACCACAGCAAAGCCTCGACCCATTTCACCCGCACGCGCCGCTTCAATCGCGGCGTTTAATGCCAGTAAATTGGTTTGTTCAGCAATGGCATTGATAACATCAATCACCGAACTAATTTTTTCGCTGTCTTGTTGCAACTGTGCTAATTCATCGTTGGTTTGTGCTATCTGTGATGACAGCGTTTGCATGCTGCGCTGGCTTTTATCAGCATCGATTTTGGTTTGCTTTACTGAGTTAGTTGCCAGCTCCAACGAACCACAAATATTGTCAATGCCATCACCGAGTTGGGTCGTAATGTGCAGCATGTCATTAAATGAGTTTACCATGTCGTTACCATGGGTACTTTGCATCATCGCTTTTTGAGTGACTGAGGAATAGGTATCGGTAAGTTCATCAGCCATCGGAAGGAGGCGTGCAGAGCTGGCATGAATCTCCATGATTAAGTGCTCAATAGTGGCTAAGCAGCTATTGAATACCAGGTAAGATTGGGGAGCGTGTTTGCTGTCATCAAAGCGAAAACTGACGTTCACTTTTTCTCCATCTACCAAGTGCTGTGCTAGATCAGCGGTCAGCTCATGGTCTTGTACAGAGCCTTGCTTCAAAACGTAGATAAATAAGGCGAGGATAACCACAGTGGGCAATAAAATAAGTGCGGTGTGCCACCACGATGATGTGAACTGGTAGGCCACTATCACTTGCGTGAGTGTTAATACCGCCACAAAGAGAAGGTAAAAATTTCTAAGATTCATTAGCTTACTGATTATATTTTGCCCTATCTAAGATATAGACTAATCTCGTCTAGGCGCAAAATAAAAAGGCCGCGACTGCAAAACAGTCACGGCCTAGGAGTAAGCTAAAGCAGTTATTACTTGCGCTTCATCGAATCAAAGAATTCATCGTTGGTTTTACACATGGCAAGCTTATCGATGAGGAATTCCATGGCATCGATTTCCGACATGTCATGGACAATCTTACGTAAAATCCACATCTTCTGAAGCTCATCTGCCTTGGTGAGTAATTCTTCGCGGCGTGTACCTGAGCGATTGAAGTCAATTGCTGGGAATACGCGTTTCTCTGCAATCTTACGGTTAAGGTGCAGTTCCATGTTACCTGTACCCTTAAACTCTTCGTAGATGACCTCGTCCATTTTTGAGCCGGTATCAATTAGAGCTGTAGCGATGATGGTCAAGCTACCCCCTTCTTCAACATTACGCGCTGCACCGAAGAAGCGTTTTGGTTTATGTAGCGCATTCGCATCAACACCACCGGTCAGTACTTTACCTGATGATGGGATTACGGTGTTGTAGGCGCGGGCTAAACGGGTAATGGAGTCTAAAAGAATAACCACGTCTTTTTTGTGCTCAACCAGACGTTTGGCTTTCTCAATTACCATTTCGGCTACTTGTACGTGACGGCTGGCAGGTTCATCAAATGTTGACGCTACTACTTCACCTTTCACCAAGCGCTGCATTTCTGTTACTTCTTCTGGGCGCTCGTCAATCAGTAAAACCATCAACTCACAATCAGGCTGATTGTAGCTGATAGACTGGGCAATGTTTTGCAGCAACATGGTTTTACCCGCTTTTGGCGGAGCAACAATCAGGGCTCGCTGACCCTTACCAATTGGTGAGGCTAAATCCAGTACCCGTGCGGTGATGTCTTCGGTACTACCATTACCACGTTCCATGCGTAAACGTTCGTTTGCGTGCAGTGGAGTAAGGTTTTCGAAGAGGATTTTAGTACGGGAGTTTTCAGGTTTATCGAAGTTAACTTCGTTCACTTTTAATAGTGCGAAGTAGCGTTCGCCATCCTTAGGTGGACGAATCAGTCCCGCAATCGTATCGCCAGTACGCAAACTGAAACGACGAATTTGGCTTGGCGAGACGTAAATATCATCAGGGCCGGCTAGGTACGAGGCTTCAGAGCTACGTAAAAAGCCAAAGCCGTCTTGCAAAATCTCCAAGACACCGCCGCCATAAATGTTTTCACCGCTTTTGGCGTGCGCTTTTAAGATTGAGAAGATAATATCTTGTTTTCTAAGGCGGGCTACGTTTTCTAAGCCCATAGACTCGGCTAGTTTTACAAGTTCTTTGATAGACTTGTCTTTCAGTTCGCGTAAATGCATATTGGTGGGTTCTTTAACTATTTATCGTCTCGAAATGGAAGTATCCCGAGTGAGGTTTTTGGATAAACTTAGGATTGTTGGGGTTATAAACTAGCAGCTCGAAAGCGCATCGTCCAGTGTTTAAACACAATTGTAGAGTAAAAAAGGGCCAAAGCCCTTTTTTAACGGCGTGATTACAGGTTGTTCTCTAAAAACTCAACTAGCTGAGCTTTAGATAATGCACCTACTTTCGTTGCTGCAACTTGGCCATCTTTAAATAGCAATAAAGTTGGAATACCACGAATACCGAACTTAGGCGGAGTGCCTGCGTTTTGGTCGATGTTGAGTTTGCCAATGCTTACACGGCCGTCAAATTCGCCAGCTACTTCGTCAAGGATTGGCGCAATCATTTTACAAGGTCCGCACCATTCAGCCCAAAAGTCGACTAGTACAGGCTTGTCTGATTGCAATACGTCAGCGTCAAAGCTGTCGTCAGTTAATTGGATAATTTTATCGCTCATCACGTTCTCCGTTAATTTTGGCGAATTTATTTAGTGCGTATTTAAACACTCTTGTTTCTTATTGCAAGTTTAAGCGTTATGCTTTATCGCTATGAATAAGACACATTTAACCGATAAAAAATTTGCAGACTTTGCTTTAGCACCGGAAGTGGTTGCCGGATTGCAAGCAAGTGGCTTTGAATACTGCACGCCAATTCAGGCAAAGTGTATGCCATACATTATGGCTGGCCAAGATATTGCTGGTCAGGCACAAACGGGCACCGGCAAGACTTTGGCGTTTCTTACGGCCACTTGCCATTACTTATTGCGTAGTCAAAAGCCATCGGGTCAGCAACCAAGAGCCCTGATCATGGCTCCCACTCGGGAGCTCGCGATTCAGATCCACAAAGACGCAGAAATCTTGGCGCCACACTGCAACCTTAAACTAGGTTTATTATATGGTGGCGAGGATTATGAAAAACAACGGGCACAGCTGGAAAAAGGTGTTGATATCTTAATTGGCACCACAGGACGATTGATCGACCTTTATAAGCAAGGTTGTTACACCCTCAATGATATTGAGGTGGTCGTCCTTGATGAAGCCGACCGTATGTTTGACCTTGGCTTTATTAAAGACATCCGTTATATGTTTAGGCGGATGCCAGAAGCAAGTGAGCGACTGAACTTATTGTTCTCCGCGACACTGTCTTATCGTGTCCAAGAGCTTGCGTTTGAGCACATGACAAATCCAGAGCATGTGCAAATTGAGCCGGATGTGAAAACGGGTAAGCGTATTCAAGAGGAGCTGTTCCATCCTTCACAAGAAGACAAGATGAAGCTGCTGCTAACCTTAATTGAAGAAGAATGGCCAGATAAAGCGATTGTGTTTGCTAATACTAAACACAGTTGCGAAACGGTATATGCATGGCTTAAAGCTGACGACCACAGAGTTGGGCTATTAACAGGCGATGTCAATCAGAAAAAACGTCAGTCTATCCTGGCGCAATTCACTAAAGGTGATTTAGACTTTCTGGTAGCTACGGATGTAGCCGCTCGCGGATTGCATATCCCGGAAGTAAGCCATGTATTTAACTATGACCTACCGGATGACTGCGAAGACTATGTGCATCGCATCGGTCGAACTGGGCGCGCTGGTGCTTCAGGACACGCTATTAGCTTTGCCTGTGAGCAGTATGCATATAACCTTCAAGAGATAGAAGAGTATATAGAACACAGCATCCCATTATCCCATTATGACAAGAGTGCATTGTTGGATGACATCAAAGCACCAAAAATGATTAAACGCCGAGGGCCGCAAGGACGTTCTCGTAATGGCGGTCGAGGCCAAGGCCAAGGGCAAAATCGGCGTCGTCAGCCGCGTTAGAAGTAAATGATCCCCAAGCTTGGCCTATGCCAAGCTTTTTTTGAGGTAATAACAAGTGGTGAAACCTTCCCTCCAAGATGATTTATATGCGGTAATCGATCTTGGCTCAAACAGTTTTCACATGCTGATAGCTAAGACCGTTGCTGGCTCTTTGCAAACAATTGGTCGGGTTAAACGTAAAGTACGTCTTGCAGCAGGGTTAGACGCGCAAATGTGCCTGAGCCAAGAGGCGATGGAGCGCGGTTGGGAGTGCTTGGCCTTATTTGCTGAACGCTTGCAGGATATTCCTGCCCATCAGGTGTGCATTGTTGCCACGGCAACGCTGCGCTTAGCCACTAACGCCGAAGAGTTTAAGAACCGTGCGCAAGAGATTCTCGGTCACCCCGTGAATGTTATTAGTGGTGAAGAGGAAGCTAAAACCATTTATCAAGGCGTTGCACACACTTCTTCATGCAGTGGCAAGCAACTGGTTATTGATATTGGTGGCGCGAGCACCGAGGTGGTGATCGGTGAAGGGTCCCACCCTATACATTATCAAAGCCTCAATATGGGATGTGTTACCTATCTAGAAGCTTATTTCAAAGACGGCGCTTTAAGCCAAGAAAACTATAATGCTGCTATTGCTGCGGCGAAAAATATTGTCGAGCCGATCGCCGCTAAGTATAAACACACCGGATGGGACTATGCCGCTGGTGCATCGGGCACCGTACAAGCAATTCAAGAAATTATGGTCGCACAGCGTCAGGACGAAACACTGACCTTGGATAAGCTCCATGATATTCGACAGCTAACGGTACAATATAGCAATATTGATAGCCTTCAACTTCCTGGCTTAAGCGAAGAACGTCGTTTGGTCTTTGTCTCTGGATTAGCAATCCTCATTGCTATTTTTGAAGTGTTAGAAATTGAAGCGATGGGCTTGGCCGGTGGTGCGCTTCGCGAAGGGGTGCTCTATAGCATGATCCCCGAACTACAGCGTAAAGATATTAGACAACGTACTATCGACAGCTTTGTTACCCGTTACCATGTAGATCATAGCCAGGGTGAGCGCGTAGCCTGTATCGCCAAATTGCTCGCCACACAACTGGCCAGTGATTGGCATTTGAATGAGACTGATCACGCTTTACTGCATAGCGCTGCAAAACTCCATGAAGTGGGTTTATTAATTGAATATAAGCAATATCCAAAACACGGCGCTTATATTCTTAAAAATACCGATATGCCAGGGTTCACTCGTCAACAGCACTTATTAGTGACGATGTTAGTGCAAAGCCACAAGGGGGACTTGAGTGCAAACCAGTTTGAGTCCCTTGGTGCGCACCAACAACTAGCGATATGTTTGGTTAGAGTTTTGCGTTTAGCTGTTATTCTCTCTATGCGCCGTAAAGATGATGTACTACCGCAACTAGCCATTAATGCTCAAGGTGAGGCACTCATCTTATCTATAGACTCGCAATGGTTAAAGCAACACCCGCTTATGCTAAGCGAACTTAACCAAGAGACACTCTACCAACGTAATGCTGGTTGGAAGTTAACCATCCAACAATAAAAGTCCTACAATAAAGCCGCCGAACAGCGGCTTTTTGTATTAATTTAAGCCGTAATGCCTAAATTAAAAGCAAACGATCCGTTTTTTGCAGTTTTCTTTAAAAAAGGGGTTGCGTGGAAATCGAATCTCCCTATAATGCGCATCCACCGACACGGCGGACTGCTTACAAACAAGCACTTCAACGAGTTGGGTGAGTCAAGTAAAACTGAGTTTTAAACAGCGCATTGAAAAATGCAAACTTCTTAAAATAAAGTGTTGACAATAAAACAGGGTTGAGTAGAATGCACAGCCCTCGAGACGCGAAAGCAACTCGAAACGTTCTTTAAAAATATGAAGCAATCATCTGTGTGGGCACTCGTACAGATTGAGTTCTAACAGCCGATTCTAGTTCGCTAGATGACGCAAACAAATTTAGAGTCTCAATTGAGCTGAGTGACCAA
>NZ_JAKRFS010000012.1:0-19698 GCF_022347875.1 Pseudoalteromonas sp. CNC9-20
AGCGCCAGCTTCATGTTGTTTGATTGCTCGGATAATTTGTTCTTCGGTGTAACGTTTTTTCATTTTGAGATCTCCATTGTCTCCAGTTTATTAGAAATCTCATCAAAGTCATGGTGTTAATTTTGGGAGAAAGGTCAATCTCAATTTTGATCAATTCAACTTGCAAATATGTATAACACACTGAAAAGTAAAGAATTAATATTTATGAAAATAAATATTATAATTTTCTATTAATTATTTTGACCCCATAAACAACTGAAAAAACATAAAATATTTTGTGATATTTTTTGAGTATACAAATATGCATATTTCTCGTAGTTATCGATTAAAGATCAAATATTGATTAAATAAATACATTTCGTATCATGATCTTCTCATGCCGCGTATCATAGTGGCGAATTTAACCTGAAAAAGTTCAAGATGAGACGCACGCATTAGATATGTTTTCATATCCATATTTATCTACCATAAATAATCAAGCAAAAAGCGAGGGTAGCTTATGAACACCACGTTAAAAAATTGGTACATTGTTGCTGTTATGGATGATAAGCAGTTAGTCGGAGCCTGTAAGAACCTACCTAGCGTTGGATCGTAAATCCGACTGTTCATATTGATACAGCGGATTTACGATCCTTAACTTATACTACTGGAAAGAATCCATATCGACCAATTTCCTTGTTCTTAGAAAAGTGGTAGTAAGTCATTTTTGGTTTCAAATCTTCATCTGGCTCTTGGTTCTCAAACACGATTATTTGCTTATCTTTAAACGAATCACAAAGATCAATGTAGAAAGCAAAAATCATATCTTTATGTAGTTGAACCTCATCATCATTCACATCATTGTCACCCGCTCGATAAGTGGTCAAGGGAGAATCCAGAATTACAAATTTTGGATGGCGTTCAAAATTAGACAAATATTCCATTAAGCCTAGTGAAAAAGCTGCATACGAAATTGCTCGGTATCCTTTACCAAAATGGGACCTTGGCTTACCACCAATTACTAAATCCCTAGTTTTCATATCAAAAGAAACGTCTTCATGTCCTGGAAATGACCAACGCTGTAAGATTGCACTAATGTTCTTACACAAGGCTGTTAACTCGGCACTAAAATCAGGAAATACGTATTTTGCAGTTCTGTCCTCAAGCTGGACACGCAATTCACCTATTTCTTTCAATAAGCTTTCACGAGAATCCACTATGGCTCTTTGTTTTAAAAATTCATTCTTTTTACTATTTAATAGCCGAATAGCTACGTTATAGTCCTTAAACTTCGAAGATATATTCCCTTCGATGATTTCCGATAGCTCTTTAACTGCTGCTTCTTTTTGAACTATCTCTTTTGCAAGAATTTGATACTCTTGCTTTAGATCCTCAATTGAATCAGTTAACCCTTTGACTTGAAATTTATTTTTATTAATTTCCGCCTCAGTGCTTTGCACTAATTGCTTTAGCTCTTTTACATCTTTTTCTTGTTCAAACTCTTGTCCGCAAGTAGGGCAATTCGCCATCTCGTATAGCTCAACAAAAGAAGCGGCTTCAGCTCCTGCCTCTAACCTTTCCAAGTCTGAGTTATATTTCTCAATTAAAAGGCTAAATCTCCCCTGTAGTAGAAGGTTTTCTTTTTCTGATTCACGTAATTTACTTAGCTCACCCCTGAATTTATTTCTTTTAGAATCAAGTTCACTATTGGCTTCAACCAGAGCGGTTAGTTCGTCTTGAGCCTTAGATAAAGATTCCTCTAACTCATTCAGTTCTGAGTCTAACTTTTCTGTTGTGGACTTTACTTCTTCATGGTTAGAAAATTTCTTGGCAACATATTCCTCCAAAGCTTTGACACGCGATTCTACAGCTCCTTCTGTATCTTGTTGTTGTTTCAACTCTTTAACCACTGAATCATCTGCACCAGTGAGTAAAGTTTTAAGTAGTGATGTTTATTGAGTATACTCTCGCTGGCCTTCACCCAGAGGTGAAGATTCGGTAATTATCCGTCCTTCATCGACCAAAAATAATTTACTCAGTACGCGCAATGTCAAAGAAGAGGTTTTTAAACTCTGTACACCGTTTACTAATACTTTGTCGTTTAAGCCCAATTTTCCGAGTATATGTGCCGATAGATTATTTTTTCCTTTGTGGCTTGGGTTTAAAACGATTGTTTCTGATTCTGTACCATCAGGCTCAAGTTCAATTAGAGTAACTTTAGGTTTGGTAGCTGATATCTCCCTTCGAAGAATAAAGCTTTCATTTTCGTCAACTTGAATTTCTGTTTCAACGGTATTGTAGCCTTTAGCTTCGACAATATTTTTAGGAGGTTCTTCACCACCAAAAATATACTGAAAACACTTTATGACATATGACTTACCAGTATCAGATGCACCAGCAACAACATTGAGTCCTTTATCGAAGCAAAGTTCAGCCTTCGGTTTGCCTTTTCCTATTACGGATATTCTTTTAATAATCATGCCGAACTAGATACTCCTTTTCTTAACTCCATTATTGGTATCTGGATAATCCGATTGTAATGCTCAGACAACCAACTTAATCGTTCCCAAATTTTGATGAAATAGCTCGAATTTAAGCAGCTAACAAAGCTATTTGTATTTTCATTCGCACAAAAAGATTTTCCACTTTCATCATAGTGAACATCAATTAGCCCTTTTTTAATAAAAAACAAAAGCGACTTAGGTAGCAGCTCTCTCCGTTGTGCAATTTCTGCCAAATGATTTGGGACAGCAGGATGAAGGTTTGATGGCCCATTAAATTCGCTTGAATACAATAGCGCGTAATCTAATAAGACCAATTCATCTATGTCGAATTTCTCACCTTCCATACTCGACAGTATTAGTGCGGCTCTAGTTGCCAATTCAACATCGCTATTAAATATCTGAGGGGCTTTAAGTTTTACTTGTTCCATTTTAAAGATCCTTTATTCACTAATTGATGGCAAGCGCCTTTCTTATCACGAATACTCATGTATAGATTTAATGGATGCGATGAAAATGAAACTTGTGTTACGTGACTCGATATAGCCAAATATTTATCCCAGCCATTGTTGTGAACCATCAGAACAAGGCTAGAAATTGCTTCATAACAATCTTCAAGCAAATTTTCGTATGTATCAGGAGGCATTGAGTCTCTGGAAAATTTTTCTAAGCTTTCTGCTGAATAGAAGTTTTTACGCGCACTTTTTAGTTCCGTCAAAAACTCAGGAAAGGCTTCTAAATCATCAACAGAATTCACCTGAGATTCTATAGACTCTATTGCCTTTAATAACTCTGCAATATATTTCAATTCATTACTTTGAATATCATTTGGAGGTGTTGCAGGGGCTGGTCGATCAAACTCTGATGCTCCAAATCTCCTTATGTAATAAGGAGTATGATTTTTATGTAATTCGATAAGCTTCAACTGTGGAATTTGATCAAATATTGTAAAATCAACATCATGCTCAACAAATTTAAGAAAATCACCTTCTAGCCTTACACTATTTTTCTTGGTGATTTTGTCTTTACACTTTTTATCCCAACCAGAAATAAGTTCTGCTTTCAGCTTATTAGAATCTTTAAGAGCATTAAGGCTAGCACCATTTAAGCCACTCTTAGCAACAAAGTAATATTTTGCAGGCATAGAAAAATGCCCTTGATGAGAGTGGTAGCAAAGCTTACCAATTTCTAAAAGAACATCTGTCAAATTCAATGGTGAGCTGTAATATTTACACTGAAAATTTTCCCAACTTCCATCTGGAGTGTAAGCAATAACATCACGCCCCATATCACCAGCTCCCCCAACCCGATTGACTCGCAAATATTGTGTTTTCCAATAAGTTGCTAGTTCACAAGTAAATTCTTCCCAATCGTCTTCGTCCATATGCTGTAATCGCTTTAATGGCGATATGACTTCGCCAGCTAAAGCTGATACTGCCGACAAGGGAGCATTGGCACTTTTTGGGGGTGGGATCTCGTTTTCTAGTTCCATCTATATATAAGTCATCCAAATTTAAAATTATTATTCTGTTTATTATCTTCCTATATTTCACTTAAAAAATATACCGTTAAAACAAGCATTAAATTTGCATTGATGTTATCTAGCAGCAGGGGTCGATTACTCGCAAGCGCGTTCAAGTTTGCGGTTGGTTACGTGGGTATAAACCATCCTAGTCGAGATGTCGGCATAACCTAAATATTCTTAGATTTGGCAAATCTCGGCACTGCCCTCAAGCATGTGAGTGGTTGCACAATCACGAATTTCGAATAGAAACAACCTATCTTTGGATCATAGTGTCGTGCCTACATATAATTTAGTACGAACTACGATCCAAAGAAATGGATTAATTAATCCTCTCTCAAAATGTTGGCATAAGCTTTCCAATCTATAGCTGCAACAGTTCCTAAGGTTTGAAGCTTAGCTAATAAATTAAACAAGAAATACATTAGATTATTGTTTGATTGATGCTTATCAAGTCCACTACTTTCACTAACAAAAGTACCACCTTCAAGAGAACACCCTATATCTAACAAGCTATTTGCCGTGGTTGGTAAGTTATTGTCAAATGACTTACTTTTTACTCCTTCAACCCAATCGCATCTCGCGGCCAATATACCGCAAATGATAGTGTGTGGTGTTTTAGGTGGTAAAGTTCCTGATGCAGTTGCTATCGGTACACTTGTTCTAATGAGATTTCGGACTGAGCTTGCTTTATTTCCAGCGTATTCCAAATATTCTTTGCTAATAGTCGGTTTACATTCAAATACAGCATACACTGCCTCGGCAGGAATATATTTGTGGCTTTGTTGAATTAATAACATCGGAGTGTACTGCGGATCGAAAATTACAATATCTATTTGATCACTTTTGTTTCCCTTGCTATCAATTATAATTGCTTTATCTACCCCATATCGCTTTGGCAAGTAATCACGTAGTACATCTATCCAACTACCTTCATGGATATCCCCTTTTGTCGGAGCATGTTCCACACCTCGCGAAGCCCGGTATAAATCATGGTGAAGATCTTTTTGCACATCCTCAAAAACTCCTTTTAACCAAATATCATTGCTCATTTACTGCCCCCGAATGGAGGTGTAGGTTGAATTGATAATGTAACTTCAATAGCCCTCTCTTTAGTAACTGGCTTATTTGGGAATGCATCCAAAATGATCGAGGGGACAAGCCGTTGAGTGATATCTGAAAACGAAAAACCATATGTTTTCTCGCTTGTTTCCCCAGTTATCTCAACAATTTTTTCAATAGTTCCATTATCTAAACCGAATGGAACTAATGTTTGCTCTAATACAGATTTGCGCTGCTCTGCACTTGGTCTCTTGAAAGGCAAAATCTCAGCAGCTCTTCTTTTAACCGCAGGGTCTAAGGCGTCTAACCTATTGGTACACATGATTACTGCGGCAGGTAAGACATCACTCGCCAATGAATCAATCCCCCTGATAAATGCATTAACTCCAGCCCGATCCTCATGGTGCATTTGTTCGGATTCTCTCGATTGTGCCAGCGCATCAGCTTCATCGATTAGAAGTATGACAGCTCCTCTAGATTTTCCTGATTCACTCTTATACTTTTTAGCCAAATCTTTTGTTTGTTGAAAAGCACTAGAAACTAATTGAGTCATTTCACCCACTCGACCTTGCCCTCTGGACGACAAGCTAAGCGGTAGCAAAGTAATATCTATCTTGTTTAGCCGAGCTACCTTATCACTTATGTTTTCTGCTAATGCTGTTTTTCCTGAACCAACATCTCCAGCAAGTACTATTAGAGGTGGCCTGCTTAATATCGGCTCTAAAACTTCATAATGATCCCCGTGGAATTTATTCAACCACTGCTCCATAGAACGCGGATCAATAAGAACGGACAACATTTTAGTTAACCTGATTTTATAGTCATCTAAGCCGATTAATCGATCTAACCTCATTTGTGCTTCATAATCGGGAAATTGCCGACTATTTTCAAACAGACTATTTACTTCGGTTGTCATCACGACTTAATAACTCCTTAATGATTTTCTGGATAAACTTTGCTCACCAGATGAATACGTTTTATCACTTTCATAGTAACCGGATGTACTGGGTTCATCACCTGTAACCCTCTGAACTGGCAAAGTTTTCTTAAAGCTGTCTCGTTCATTTTGGTTGAGTTCAAAGAATTTATTAGTGTAAGTAAGATAACTACAAAAGTAGGCATTGCTTACATCTGCATTTGCCCTTAGCGCTCCGGGTACATCATCAACACCATTACTTATTTGGCTAGCTGTATAACTAAAAGTAGGTTCAATCCATTTATCATCTCGTTGAAATCCAAATGTTACCGTGTCTAGATATCCATTTTTTATCAGTTGAGCAACTTCTTCTTCAAAATCCTCTATTTGCTTTGATGATGGCTTACCATAAAAACGCTGCATTCTCCTTAAATCTGCCGACACTTTAGCTGACATATGGCGGGCATGGGTAATTGTAAATGTATTGGTTGATGTTGACGTATAGCTACTACTCATAATTACCCCGTAAACGATGGCCCAAAGACCGATTGCCAATATTGGACTGTAAGTGTTTTGGTTGGAGCGAACTCAGCCGCGTCTATTGCATCACCAGCATCCATAGCCGCATTGACAATCAGATCTGCCTGATGTCGTGTATACAAGCTACTGACATTATTTTCTGTATTTACAGGATCAATTATCTGAATTGGATCGCTAAAATCTTTTACTTCAGAAGCTTTATAATAATCTTCAAAGATTATTTTTTGATCTAAATTCGATTTAACAATGTAAGTGAAAAACGCTTGAAGTGCCTCGACATAATCAGAAAAATCGACACCATTATCACTCAACTTCGCTAATATCATTTCGATCATGAACGACTTAAACCTGAACCCATCTATTTCATTTTTCTGCTTCCTAGCCCAGAATTTAACCAACCTTACAATTTGCGCATAGTGCTCTGGTTGTTGGTCTTTTCTCTTTTTTGCAAACTCTAAATGAAGGGGAATGCTTGTCTCTAAATATGAACCATCCATTTGGCTCACTAAGTATCCACGCCAATCAGCCTTTCCTTCATATATTATTGGCACAAGGTCAACGTCTAAACCGCTGCCTTTAAACGATACACATATGCTGTATGTTTGTCTTTTAATCTGATCATAACTAAAGTTGGGATACGCTTTTCGAATTTTTTCTTCCAAGTAATCAAGCAGATCATTCAAGGCTATATTTGAATCAACGCCACCAATGTAAACAGCTACATCAATATCATTTAGTGACCTAAGTGCAGTCCCTTTTGCCAAGCTACCTGATAACTGCATTCGTTTTAAAGCAAAGTCTGGGTGCTCCTTCAAATAATCCTGCAACTTTTCACGAAGATTACGAGCTTGTTTGCGAAACTTATCAGCCCTGTCTTTGGGCAAATTGACCTTATCCTTTGCAAAATCGCATAATGTTTTATGATTCACATGCTCCAGTGACATCCTTTCCCCTTACTTATTATTAGTATCAATAATAGAGTTATTGGGATTGGTTAAAAATTTATCAATCCTAAAGAGCAACTTTATTTTTAGATAGCAGAATGCGTATCAAAACAACCCGCTACCACCTTCAGCAGAAGGGTGAGTTGCTTCGTAAACTTCAGATAACTTTTTACGAGTTACGTGAGTATAAAATTGTGTAGTAAGGATGCTAGCTGCCCCAGCATTTCTTGAATGTGGCGAAGATCATCGCCATTATCTAACATCGTTGTCGCTGTGTTGTGTCGGTATAGGTGGCACGCCCCACTACGGTCAAGACCTGCAAGTTTGGCATACTGAGATGCCATATCAGACAACTTACCCGGCACATAGAGTTTGCCTTTGTAAACCATAAACAGTGCCTTTCCAGATCCGATGAAGGCAAACATTGTGCGAATCTTATCAATATAAAAAACTAACCACTCACATCCACGCAAACAGATTGGCACCAAACGTTCTTTTTTACCTTTGCCGTGAACGCGAACCAACTAAATTGAAGTAGAGAGTAATATATCTGATAGTCAAAACAAAAAAGGTGAGCAAAATGCTCACCTTTTGAAAGTTGTGTTAACCCACTTAAATAAGTTAACCATCTTAATTAAAACGTTAACCCACTTAATTACATGATCACAACACCAATTACTCGTCGCGATACGTATCTACCGCTGGGCAAGAGCACAGTAGGTTACGGTCGCCGTATACGTCATCGATACGGGTCACCGTTGGCCAGAACTTATCTTTTGCCACACTCGGTACTGGGAAGGCCGCTTCGAAGCGGTCATATGCACGGTTCCAGTCGCTGCTTAGTACATCGGCTTGGGTATGCGGAGCATTCACCAGTGGGTTATCTTCGATAGACCATTCACCCGAGGCGATCTTCTCGATTTCGCCTTTAATTGCCACCATCGCTTCGATAAAGCGATCAATCTCAACTTTTGATTCCGACTCTGTCGGCTCAACCATTAAGGTGCCGGCAACCGGGAACGACATAGTTGGTGAGTGGAAACCATAGTCCTGTAGGCGTTTGGCGACGTCCATTTCACTGATGCCCGTGGCGTCTTTTAAAGGACGCAGGTCAATAATACACTCGTGTGCAACACGGTCATTACGGCCACGGTATAAAATTGGGAAGTGCTCGCTAAGTGTCTGCGCAAGGTAGTTAGCATTAACAATGGCGGTTTCGGTCGCTTGGCGCAAGCCTTCGCTGCCCATCATAGCAATGTATGCCCATGAGATAGGTAGAATCGCCGCTGAGCCATAAGGCGCCGCTGATACCGCGCCATTATCAACACTCGTGCCAGGCACGTTGATCACGCTGTGATTTGGCATAAATGGCGCAAGGTGCGATTTAACACCGATTGGACCCACACCTGGGCCACCGCCACCGTGCGGAATACAGAAGGTCTTATGCAGGTTTAGGTGCGATACATCAGAGCCAATTGAGCCCGGGCTTGTGACCCCCACCTGTGCATTCATGTTGGCGCCGTCCATATAGACTTGGCCGCCGTGCTGGTGCACGATATCACAAATATCACGAATGGTTTCTTCGTATACACCGTGCGTCGATGGGTAAGTGATCATGATGCAAGATAGATTTTCCGATACCTCGGCCGCTTTGGCTTTCAGGTCGTCCATATCGACGTTACCTTGCTTATCGCAATCAACAACAACAATTTTCATGCTCGCCATTTGCGCTGAAGCAGGGTTAGTACCGTGGGCAGAGCTTGGGATCAAGCATACGTTACGGTGACCTTCGCCGCGTGACTCGTGGTATTTACGAATGGCGATAAGGCCTGCGTACTCACCCTGAGCACCGGAGTTTGGCTGCATTGATACGGCATCGTAGCCAGTAATATCAACCAGCCAGTCGTGCAGCTCACCAATCATGATCTGATAGCCTTCGGCTTGATCCAGCGGGCAGAATGGGTGCAAGTTTGCAAACTCCGGCCACGTAATCGGGATCATCTCGGCGGTCGCGTTTAGCTTCATGGTGCATGAACCTAAAGAGATCATTGAGTGGTTAAGCGCTAAGTCTTTATTCTCTAGGCGCTTAATGTAGCGCAGCATTTCTGTTTCACTATGGTACGAGTTGAAGTTCGGGTGCGTTAGCACTTCGTCATCACGTACTAGGCTAGCTGGGATAGACTGCGAACCATTGGCGCTGATTTGTGCGTCAAGGGCTGCCACATCAAGGCCATGACCTTCACCCAGAATGATATCGAATAGTTCAACAATGTCTTCACGAGTGGTGGTCTCAGACACCGATACCGAATACTCGCCCGCGTGGTTGGTGGCAAAGTTCACTTCAGCAGCCACTGCACGTGCAACCACCTCTTCTTTGTTCTGTGCCACAACCGTGATGGTGTCGAACCAAGTGTCGTGCTTAAGCGTGACGCCTTTCTCCTTAAGCCCAGCAGCTAGAATGTCAGCAAAGCGGTGGATACGCTCGGCGATGGTTTTAAGGCCTTCTGGACCGTGGTAAACCGCGTAGAACGCTGCCATGTTCGCCAGTAACACCTGTGCAGTACAAATGTTTGAGTTGGCTTTTTCACGGCGGATATGCTGCTCACGAGTTTGCATCGCCATGCGCAGTGCATCATTACCAAGGCGGTCTTTTGATACACCGATGATACGACCTGGCAATGAACGCTTGTATTTGTCACGTGTGGTGAAGAAAGCGGCGTGAGGGCCACCATAACCCATTGGCACACCAAAGCGCTGCGCTGAACCAAGTACTACGTCGGCACCTAGTTTACCCGGCGCTTTAAGTAGCATCAGGGCCATGATGTCTGCTGCAACACAGGCCAGTGCTTTTTTGTCTTGTACCGCCGCGATAAGATCAGTTAAGTCAACGACTTCACCACTGGTTGTTGGGTACTGGAATAAGGCACCAAAGATGTCATGGTTAGCCGCTTCCTGAGCAGGGCCAATGATAATGTCAAAACCAAATTGCTCGGCACGAGTTTTAACCACATCGATGGTTTGTACGTGCACATCGTCGGCGATAAAGAAGCTGTTCGCTTTTTTCGCTTTGGCAACACGCTTAGCAAGCGCCATGGCCTCAGCTGCCGCCGTTGCTTCATCGAGCAAAGAAGCGCTCGCTAAATCTAGGCCAGTCAAATCCATCGACATAGTTTGGAAGTTTAATAGTGACTCCAAACGCCCTTGCGCAATCTCTGGCTGATAAGGTGTATAGGCTGTGTACCATCCTGGGTTTTCCAAAACGTTACGCAGGATCACATGAGGTACATGGGTGGGGTGATAGCCCTGACCAATGTAAGATTTAAATACTTTGTTTTTGCTCGCTACTGACTTTAAGTAGCTCAGCGTTTCAACCTCAGTGCGGCTTTCACCAATTTGCAGGCCGTTCTCAAGACGAATGCTGGCAGGAACGGTTTGTTCCATCAGCTGTTCAACACTCGATACTCCAAGAGCGCTTAGCATGTCGCTCATTTGCGCCGGGCTTGGGCCAATATGACGACGAATAAAATCTTGCTTTTGCTCTAACTGCTCAAGAGATTTGGCATTTGACATGTGTCCAGATTCCTATGATCCAAGAAATTAACGCGGCCTAGTGAGGGGTTATGGCCTACATGCAGGCACGTCACTAAACCTGTAAAGGTGCCGATATGGCGGCACAACTTAAAAAGCCCCGAAACGGGGCTTTTTGGGGCCGGGGCCCTACCGACGCTTATTCGTCGTCGATGCTATTTTGATACGCTTCGGCATCAAGCAGGTTGCTCAGCTCTGATTCGTCAGAGGCTTTAATGCGGAACAACCAGCCGTCACCGTAAGAGTCATTGTTGACCGTTTCTGGTGCGTCTTCTAACTCTTCGTTAATGGCAACAATTTCACCACCAATTGGCGCGTAAATGTCTGAAGCTGCTTTAACAGACTCTGCAACGGCACAGTCTTCGCCAGCGTCAACTTCATCGCCCACTTCAGGCAGCTCTACGAATACCATATCACCCAAAAGCTCTTGCGCGTGCTCGGTGATACCTACAGTGAAAGTGCCGTCGCCTTCAGGACGAACCCATTCGTGTGACGGGGCGTACTTTAACTCGCTTGGAATGTTGCTCATTATCTGTTCCTTTGGTGTTAAGTTTAAATTCTTATACTACGGCTTTACCTTGACGCACAAAGCAAGGTTTAACCACTTTAACATTGACTAATTTTTTACGCATTTCTACCTGCGCGGTCTCGCCGATGTCACGCGGTACGCGAGCAAGGGCAATACTGTGACCAAGCGTTGGTGAGAACGAACCCGAGGTGATCACCCCTTCGCCGGCATCGCTCACTACTTTTAAGCCACCACGTAACACGCCTTTTTCTTCCAGCACTAAGCCAACCAGCTTATGAGTGCTCTTTTCGGCGCGCTGCTGTTCAACGACCTCACGGCCTACGAATTGACGCTCAGCAGGTTCCCAAGCGATGGTCCAAGCCATGTTCGCAGCCAATGGCGAAACGCTCTCATCCATATCTTGACCGTATAGGTTCATACCAGCTTCTAGGCGCAAGGTATCACGAGCACCCAAGCCTGCTGGGGCAACACCGGCATCAAGCAGTTGCTGCCATAGCTCGGCTGCTTGCTCGTTAGGGACGACAATTTCGTAACCATCTTCGCCAGTATAGCCTGTTGTAGCGATAAATAAATCACCCGCTTGAACACCAAAAAACGGCTTCATATCAGCAACGGCTTGCTGCTGCTCGGCGCTTAAGATAGTGGCCGTTTTGGCTTTAGCATTAGGACCCTGTACGGCAATCATGGCGTATTCTGGACGCTCGGTCACGGTCACACTGAAGCCGTCCGCTACTTTAGCCATGTGCGCCAAATCTTTGTCGCGAGTCGCTGAATTAACAACAAGGCGATATTCATTCTCGCTGAAGTAGTAAATGATTAGGTCATCCACTACACCGCCCTGCTCGTTAAGCATTCCGGTGTACAAAGCTTTGCCTGCTACTGTCAGTTTAGCAACATCATTGGCAACCAGCTTTTGCAAAAATGCCTTGGCGTCATCGCCTTGCACGTCAACAATGGTCATATGTGATACGTCGAACATACCGGCATCAGTGCGCACCGCTTTGTGTTCTTCGATTTGCGAACCGTAGTTAATCGGCATATCCCAGCCGTGGAAATCGACCATTTTAGCACCTGCTTCAAGGTGCTTGGCGTGTAGAGGTGTTTTAGAAGACATAATATTCCTTCACGTTTTACAAACCCAGTATGGTGGGCGTGGCCTCGTTGTTCGAGGGGGAATAACATGGGCCGCGATTATACATAAGTTATGCGCCGCTGGCACCCAAATTAACATTTACTTTTCACACATTAAAACAGTAATGCGTACACTATGTTGTACTCACACTAGGCTGCATCAGCCTTGGGGTTAAAGTGTGCATCAACAAGTTGCTGCTTGAGTGTATCAAGCGCTGAACTGCGCGCAAATACGCGGTAGAACTGTTGCTCGGCGGCACTGGCAACAACAAAATAATCATTTCGTTGCACACCGTAATGTTGCTCAACACGACCAAGGGCCATGCCGCTAAACAAACTAAACTGGTGTTGCAGAAAGTCGCAGGCTGCCGGGCCCTGAAAATGGAGGCTTTGTAACTCTGGGCGCGGTAATACGTCAACATCAAAACGCTCGCTGGCGCTATTGAGTATGGGCATCAATTTATCTGCTTCTGTGGTCACTAGACGCAATGCGCTGTCGCTAAAGAAAAAGGCATCAAAGCTCACTGTATCAAGCTGGTAACGAACTGCCATGCCTGGCTGCTTGGCCCAGTTAAGGGTACAGTCACGTAAACTCTTTAAGAATAACAGCACTTCACTGCCGCCTAAATCGATGACTTGTTCGTGAGCACTGACAAAGGTATTGCTCGAGGCACTGTTAACGCCTTGATGGCGAGCAAAGAATACCGACTGAATAGCCATAGCTGTTTCTACTTCCTAGCACTAAACTGAGGGCAGTATAGAGCTGGGCTAAATTAACAACAAATTGTAATTTTTTATCGATTGATAAATAATTGCAATGTATAAAACCTTTTAAATTGGCTTTATTAATATGAAAAATATCCCTACCGACAGTCTGCGCACGCTAGTGACCGTAGTTGAAGTCGGCGGTTTCGCCAAAGCGGGTGAGCTGCTCGGGCTGTCGCAACCCGCCGTGAGTTTGCAAATAAAGCGCTTAGAGGAGCTGCTCGGGCGTAAGCTATTCAAAAAGCAAGGCCAACGGCAGATTCTTAACCATCAAGGCGAGCAACTGTTGCCGCTGGCAAAACAAATGCTCAAAGATAATGACGCCATTTTACAGTTGTTTAGTAACGAAACCATCACCGGTAAGGTGCGTTTGGGGATCCCCAGTGAATTTGCCGCCAGTATTTTACCGGCTATCATCGGTGACTTTGTGTCGTTGTACCCCGATGTTTCACTGGAAGTAAAATCTGAGCTCAGCAAACAGTTGATGCATGTGAGTAATCGTGACGAATTTGATTTAGTGCTCACCCTAGTGGAGCAACTGGACAACCCGCATTACCCGAGCTTTTTACAAGATGATTTGGTGTGGGTCGGTAATACCCCCGCTAAGCTTACCGAGCCGGTCACCTTGGTTGTGGCGCCACAGGGATGTATTTATCGCCGCCGCGCGATTGAAGCGCTGGAGCAAGCCGGTGTATCTTGGCGTATTGTTTACACCAATGCCGATTTAACCGGCCTCACAGCAGCCATAAAAGAGCAGCTTGGGGTTACCGTACTCGCTCGTAAAACCGTGCCCGAAGAGCTGCCCTACACCGCTAACTCCGATGTATTGCCGGCACTGGGCCAGGTTGGGATCAGCCTTATCAAACGTGGTCAGGAGTCTTTGCAAGCCATTGATAAACTCGCCGAGTTTATCACTTTACGATTGAGCTAACGGCGTTGTCCTAGGGCTTGCTCAGCAAAAGCTTGCTTTAATGGCGCTATCTCGTTAACCGCGCTTAAGCCCAGGCCGCGCACTATTTTTTTCACTGGATTATCACCTGCGAACAGCCCTTTGAGTGCGCCCATAGTGGCAATGTGCTTTTGCGCATCGAGCTTACGCTCACGCTCATAGGTACGCAATGCTCGCGCTGTGGCGGTCATTGAATCAGTCAGTGCGTCACTAATAAGCGCACTCAGTCGTGCCGCATCTTGCAGGCCTAGGTTCATGCCGAGTCCTGCCAAAGGGTGAATGGTATGGGCGGCATCGCCAACCAACACAACACGTTCTTTCACCCATTGCCGGGCATAGCGCATAGTCAGCGGGAACACCGCTCGCGCTGATTGCACGGTGCATAATCCGCATTGACCATCAAACGCAGCAAACAAGGCTTTATTGAACTCTTGCTCACTCATGTTTTGGTAAGTGGCGGCCTGCTGTGGTGAGCAGGACCAAACAATAGAATGGTACTGGGGATCAGCCAGTGGTAAAAAGGCAAGCGGGCCGTCGCTTAAAAATACCTGTCGCGCACAGTTATCATGGGGCTGTGCCGTTTTTACTGTGGCTACCAGGGCATGATGACCATAATCTTTAAAGGTAATAGGCAGATTGAAGCGCTGGCGTACTCCCGAATTGGCCCCGTCGGCGGCAATTAACAGCTCACTCATCACCGGCGTACCATCGGTTAAGGTAATAAGCACATTATTATCACCTTGATGGATGTCTTGATAGGCGGTGTTAAAAAGCAGGGTAACGTTATCTTGGCGCTCTAGCTTTTCCACCAATGCCCGGTGGATCACATCATTTTCGATGATATGACCCAGATGGCTCACATCGTACTCCTCGCTGGCAAAGTGAATATGCGCAAAGCTATCTTTATCGCGCACGTCCATTTGCGTGTAAGGAGTCATGCGTTGCGCGGCTATACCCTGCCACACACCCAACTCCCGAAATAGCGCTTCACTGGCGTGGTTAATAGCACTCACGCGCAACCCAAACTCCTCACTCAGCGGCTCACTACTACCTTTGGCGTCGATAACGGCCACAGAGATGCCTTTTAAGCTCAGTGCCAGCGCCGTGCTTAAGCCTACACAACCACCGCCAACAATGGCTACTTTTGCCTGGTGCATATTAATTAAATCCCATCAATTGTTTTGCTAGAGGTTGGCGCAGCGAACTACATAATTGCATCGTACTGAGGCCAACACTACGCCCTAAAGCAAGGGTACGCGAGCCATTGGAAAACAGCCGCACTAACGAGTCGGTAAGCTGCATCACTCGGCGAACATCGTTTAGACGAGCACGGCTGTAACCTTGAGTAAAATGATAATTCCCCAAGCTATGTGCATCAGCATAGCGAATACGCTGCGCTAATTCTTTGATATCACGCAGGCCAAGGTTGAAACCCTGCCCAGCGATAGGGTGAATGGCGTGGGCAGCATTTCCTATTACCACGGTGCGATGGCTGCTCAGGCTTTGTGCTTGGCCAAAGCTTAACGGGTACACGCTACGCTCTCCCACTTGGGTAAAGAGCCCAGCTCGGTAGCCAAACTCCTGTTGCAAGGCAGCGGTAAACTCCGCCGCACTTAGTTGTTGCATGGTGTGTAGCTTCTGTGGATTATCGCACCATACTAATGAATAGCGGCTTTGTGACATAGGCAACAGCGCTATAGGGCCGTGCTCAGTAAAGCGCTCAAAAGCATGGTGGTGGTGCCCACCTTGGACTTGGACGTTAGCGATCAGCGCGTGCTGCTCATACTGTGTGGTAGGAAAATCTATATGCACTAATGAGCGCGTTGGCGACTGCGCACCGTCCGCTATCACCACTAGCTTAGCCCCTAACTGCGTGCCACAATCAAGAGTAACGCAGTTGTAATCAGCATGCAGTGTTATATCACTCACGCGCGACGGGCAATGCCAAGCTAACTGGCTGTGCTCTTTTGCGGCATGCGTAAGTCGCTGACCCCAAGGGCGAACCTCAACAACATAACCCAATGCATCGAGCTGATAGTCGTGATGATGGATTTGCGTTTTACCAAAGTGACCACGATCTGAGACCTGCACATGCTTGATCGCGCTGGCATAGTCCACAGTGGTGTCAAACAGCTGATGTTGCTGCAAATACGCCACGGAATCCGCTGCCAAAGCGATACAGCGATCATCAAAGCTGGGATGGTAGCTTTGTAATTCGTGGGCTTCAATAACAGCAATACTCAGCTTGGGGCATTGCTGCATAAGAATGTTAGCCAGTGTGCTTCCAACAAGCCCACCGCCAACAATAACAACATCAGTGTGCTGCACCCTTTAACTCTCCTGCATTAATGCTTCTATAGCGGCAATGTCTTTTGGTACGCTGGCACTGAGGTTTTCGTGCCCTTTTTCTGTCACCAGAACATCGTCTTCGATACGGATACCAATACCGCGATATTGCTCCGCCACCAGCGCATCCTCGGCAATGTAGAGACCTGGCTCTATGGTCAGCACCATGCCAGGGGCAAACTCACGATCCTGCTCATCTTTTTTATATTCACCCACATCGTGCACGTCGAGCCCTAACCAGTGGCCGAGACCATGCATGTAAAACGCGCGAAACGCTTGGCTTTCCACAAGCTCATCGACATTACCTTCAAGTAGACCTAGTTTCACCAGCCCTTCGGTCAACATGCGGTTTACCACTTTAGCTGCTTGCGCGAGGGTGTTTCCAGGTTTAACGACCTCTAATGCGGCAAGCTGAGCATCCAGTACCACTTGATAGAGGGCTTTTTGCGCAGCATTAAAGCGACCATTAACCGGGAAGGTTCGGGTGATATCGGCTGCATAACCGTCGAGCTCGCATCCCGAGTCTATCAATATCAAGTCGCCATCTTTTAAGGTCGACTCATTTTCGGTGTAATGCAAAATAGTGGCATTGTCACCACTGCCGACAATAGTGCCGTAAGCGGGGTGACGAGCTCCATTCATAGCATAATGGTGATGCAACTCCGCCTCTAATTGGTACTCGGTGGCACCGGGTTTTGCAAAACGCATAGCGCGCTCATGAGCCTCGGCACTAATTTTTGCAGCGCGGCGCATAATGGCTATTTCCGCGTCTGATTTAAACAGGCGCATTTCATGTACTAAAGTGCGAATATCACGGATCACTTCAGGGGCGCGATAACCTTTTTTGGGGGCGCCACGTAAGGTGTTTAAAAGCGCGAGTACTTGGTTATCTACGTCACTGTAAACACCTTGACCGTAGTACAAGGTACTTTTTTGATTAACGGCATCAAGCAGGCCTTGCTCCAGCTCCGCTAGGGTATAAGCCTCATCCACCGGCAGCTGCTGTTTGGCGGCATCAGCGCCTAAGCGTCGGCCATGCCAAATTTCAGCGCTTTTATCTTTGGCGCGACAATAAAGTATCGACTTCTGCTGCTCGCCATTGACCAGCACCAACATGGCATCTGGTTCGTTGAACCCTGTTAAATAGAAAAAGTCGCTGTCTTGGCGAAACGGAAATTCGGTGTCGCGGCTGCGCGTGATTTCTTTGGCCGCCGGGATCAGGGCCACGGAATTAGTTTTCATTTGCGCCAATAACCGCTGCTGACGCATTAGGTATTCGTTTTTGCTAATAGTCATTAGTGTAAAGTCTTTGATGTTTGTGCAGTGTTTTCATGCTTACCCAGTTCGGAGAAGCACAACATAGCCGATACGCGCACGTACTCAAGCACTTCGTGTAATGCTTGTTTATCTTCTTCTGTTTCATCAAAGTGGGTATCGAGGCGGCTGATTTCAGTGAAGTCTTGGATCACTTCTTTGACATCGCCGGAGATCTTGCCGTAGTCCTGCTGTTTTAAGCCAAAACCAAGTAAAAAGCCATTGACCCAGGCAACCAAGGCATTCGCTTGGTCGATAAGGCTGTCTTCTTCGTCGGGCAATAGCATCTCAAACTGTAACTGTTCATTGGTGAAACTCTCTACCACCTGGGTATAGAGTTCACTAAGCCAGTGTTTAAGGTTTTTCTCAAAACTGATACCGTCGTTCAGCACATCACACAACAGCCCTTGGTAGTCTTTCTCTTCAATATCGACACCACAGGCTAACAACCCAGTGATAATGCCATGGACTTCAGCCGGCATTACAAAAATATCATTACTCTCGAGAAGTTGCTGTGCTTGTTGGTAGGTACGTTGGTCGCTCATGATAGGCTCGCGTATGACGAAATATTTTAAATTACAGTTATTAATGCTACCACTGCTGCGAGGCCGACTCCACAGTATTGTATGACAGCGATCAAATATCCAGCACTTGATCAGGCTCTCGCTTACTTTAACAGCAAATGACGTGATAATTTGTAACTGAGGCTGTATCCCTAGGCCTGTGTCTTATATACTGAAAGAGTTCCCTAGCTTGTTGGCCAGCGAATGATGTCCCTGAGCCGATAAACTTTGATTAGGAACACATCTTGTGGGCTACTGTGCAAGCTCGGCATGTACCGAGAAGCCTACGGTCTACAGGTGTCTTCCGCCTTGAACCTTAGGGTTCAAGGGCTGATATTCGCAGCCGCAACGCCGGGGAACACTCCTCCTTTATTACTTCCTTATATCTAGAATCCCTATTTTAATTTTAAGCCTTAGAGAGGCTTTGTTGTAGGTCAGGGTTCTACCCTGACAAAGTTGCTACAAGGCTAAAGCCTTGCCTACAGGTATGGTGATAAGTGTTCCGCTGTGTTGTGGGTCAGGATTTATCCTGACTAGGATGATGCAAGGCTGAAGCCTTGCCTACAGGAAACAGTCTCTAACGGGTGTCTCGATCTGTTGTAGGTCAGGATTAATCCTGACAAAGTTGCTACAAGGCTAAAGCCTTGCCTACAGGTGTGGTGATCGGTGGCGCTATGTTGTAGGTCGGGGTTTACCCTGACTAGGATGATGCAAGGCTGAAGCCTTGCCTACACGCATAAAAAAACCCGCTGCATCTCTGCAACGGGTTTCTCTTAATAAGGCCCTGACGATGTTCTACTTTCACATGGGCGAACCCACACTATCATCGACGCTGTTTCGTTTCACTTCTGAGTTCGGCATGGAGTCAGGTGGTTCCAAAACGCTATGTTCGTCAGGAAAATCTTTAAAATTCTTTTCGCTCTAAAAAACCCGCTGCACTTCTGCAACGGGTCTCTCTAATTAGGAGCCTGGTGATGACCTACTTTCACATGGGCGAACCCACACTATCATCGGCGCAGTTCCGTTTCACTTCTGAGTTCGGCATGGGG
>NZ_JAKRFS010000013.1:0-10839 GCF_022347875.1 Pseudoalteromonas sp. CNC9-20
GATTTACAGACTTGAACTAATTAGGTTGCGATAGCGTCGTTTTTTGAGCGTTTAATCGTTTTGTTTTTTGTTCGTCGAGACCATTAAACAATTTTTTTGCGAAATTTTAGTGACACTTCCGAGATTTAAGTGACACTTCCGAGATTTTTCCCACTTTTTGTCTCATTCTATATAGAAGGTTTTTTATCGCTCTAAGGGGCTCATATGTATGCGACTGCACTTGAACAGCACCTTCGTGAACACTCACCGAATGTACTCATTTACACCCCTTTGCTGGTGGACGATAAGTTCGTGTTCATAATGAATCGATTACTTCGGACACTGTCCGGCATGGTTGAAGGCGGCGAAGTGGAAGTGCTTCATGTTGAGATATGCCCTAAAACACACATTCCAACCGTTCAGCTTATGTTGCCTCCCCAGCTTAATGAGAAAGACTTTGGCGCATTATTTGACGATACGCAGAGACTATTACATCGAGCAGCTGCTCAAGAGTGGAAGCGGCAGTCAACTGAGGAAAAGCTGTAATGAATATCTTATTTTTATGCACCTCGAATTTAAATCGCAGCAAAACAGCTGAAGAGCACTTTGCGGAGAAAGACCCACTACGCGTCTATCGCTCAGCGGGTTTGAGCGAGAAAGAGTGCAAGCGAAACAGTACAACATTATGCAGTGAAGAGCTGCTCGAATGGTCTGATGTTGTGTTTGTTATGGAAGACGAACATGTGCGCCGAATCGAGCAATATACTGGTCAGCGCTTCTTAGACAAAGTCATCAACCTCAATATTCCAGATGTTTATCAGTATGGTGAGCCTGCTTTGATAGAACAACTTGAAAAGCGCAGAGATGCAATGCAATTTGAAGAGTTGTTTGCTCGTATTGAATCGCCATCTTCTACTCGTGCGGCACTACGTCTTTTTAATGTTAGCAATGAAGAGCTTGCGGCAACTTTTAAGCCTAGCCCAACCGAAAACTAGTCTTAAAAATTAGTGACATTATGGAATGTTCCAGAGCGGATTTAGTCTGGCACCAAGGCTAAATTCAATATAATGGGATACAAAAAGATTCATAGCAAGTCATTAACATACAGGCGAGCTTTGGATGCGAGACTTCTCTATTCGAAATATTTTGGGTTCAATACTTCGACCCTAGCCAACGAACCTTGCGCTTTGATTTGTTCATCGCTTAATGTTTGGTCTTTAAATTTTTCAAGTTTAATTGAACGATTATCTTCCATGACTGTGCACAGTAAAATATCACCGATGCCTAGTTTGCCATCCTCTAACAGTTCATCAGGTAGAGGGAGGGTTCTATTTTTACCAACAGTTAAAATCATGAATAAGAACCTAAAGTATGTTGAATGTTTTCATTATAGATAAATTTCTAATATTGGCACTTTTACGAAATTCGGCTGTGAGCGAGGTCAGAAACAACGAATCAGTGATACATGGCGGTTTTTCATTAAGGTTCTAGGCAAGTTTGATGCGTTGTAACTATTGGTTCTCATTCTTCAAGATGTTCAAAAATCATACTGTTTAAATAAACAGCTTTCATATATATTGTTTTGGTGTATATTAAAATGATGTATATATGTTCTGGGTGTTTAAATGGAAACTGGGTTAGAGCAAATTTATCTTCATCATTCATACTTCAAAGGTAGGCTAACTCCAGTTGAATGCTTGGGGCATACAAATAACACTGGAGGAAATGGAGCCGGTAAGACAACCTTACTTAGTTTAATACCTGTTTTTTATGGGATGGAGCCGAGCAAAGTAGTTGATAGGGCCGCTGGAAAGTTATCTTTCGTCGATCATTATTTGCCAACAAAATTATCTATGATTGTGTTTGAGTATAAGAAGGAAGGTAGCCTCAAATGTGCAGTATTGTATAGATCTCGTGATGCAGTGGCTTATAGGTTTGTTGATGGCTCAGCTAATGAAGCGCTGTTTAATCAAGTTACATTAGATACCTTGAACAAAATTGCAAGTGTTAAAGACTGGTTGAAAGATGTAGTTGCAAGCAGCTTTGATGTTTCAAAGCAAATTTCGACCAGTATTGATTATCGCTCGGTCATACAAAACGACAAGCAACGTTTAAGGGTTATAAGAAAAGCACAAGCGTCTTTGGCACCGGAAGCTCATAAATTTTCTCTATGCACTCATGACTCACAAATGAGGCATATTGAGTCATTGGCATCGGTTTTGATGAGACATGACAAACTGTTAGCTCAATTTAAACTTATGGTGGTTGATAGTTTTCTTACAGATCAGATTGAAATCGGAGAGGCTCCTTATCACAAAGACGACTCAGAGTATGTGAGTAGTATTGAATCATTAATTGAATTAGATAAGCACAAAGATAAGTTTTCTGAATCCATACACCAATATGAAGCTTTAAAAGAATCATGGAGTTACTTACTTGCTTATCAAGCTAGTCTTCAACAGGAATTAGCCACTGTTAAAGATAAATTTGAGAAGGCGGCAAAGAGAATTTCAAGTTTAAAATCTGAGAGAAGTGAACTACAACAAAAATACAACCAAGATACTTCTGTGCTCAACACAACATTCCAAGAGCTAACCAATCAAGCTGAAACGAAGAAAAACCTTATCGATAGTATTTACGATGAGCGTGAAAGGTGGGATGAAAAAGTCGATATTGCCACGAAGCTTTCTGAGTATGGTTCATTAGAGGCGTTTAAATTCAGAGCAGAGCAAGATGCCGAACACTTTAAGCAGCTGCTCGATTCAGCTAGCGCTGAGACGCAAGCTTATGATGCAAATGTACGTAAAGTAGAAAAAGCTTCAGAACAATTTGAGAAAGCTGAAACCCAGAAAATTGCTGACTTGACCCAAAAACTACATGAAGTTGAGGTGGCTACTGAACAAAGGCTACTAGAGAAGAGCGATGAATTTGCTTCAAAGATGGAAGCTGTTAGCGAAGATAGAGCACTCCTGAGTAAGTCATTGTCTGAGGAATTGAACAATTGTCGAGTTCAGTATGAAATTGCAGGGAAGTATACAGACACTGAGGATTCGGAGTTAAAAGAGTTAAATAGCAAAGTTGAATCCTTAAAAAATTACGTTATATACGACATCGCCCAGAAAAAGTCGACTTGTGAAGCTGAAGTTCGTGATGCAAAAGTGGCTAGGGAGGACTTGCTTCAGAAAATCAAAAGACTAAAGAAAAAGTTGGAAGATACTGAAGAAAGAAGAGTTGAAATAACACGTCAGTTAAATCCAGACGATGGGACCGTAAGAAGCTTTCTTAATAAAAATATAGTTGATTGGAGAGAGTCTATAGGTAAGGTCTTGAGACCCGAGTTATTATCTTTCAGAACACTATCTCCTGAAGTATCTGATGATGCTGAAACAAACAGCATATTTGGGTTATGCATAAACCTAGAAAATGTAGTGCCTCCTGAAGAAGCTTTATCTGATGATATTTTGAATCAACGAAGAGAGGAGTTAGGGAGAGAGATAGAAAATATTAAGTCTGATATAGGTGCGGTTGAGAAAAAAGCGAATGATCAAAATAAATCAATCGAGAAGTTAAAACTACAGGCTGATGGCTTAGTGAGGGAAGAGCATCGTATCAAGAAAGAAATAGAAACTTGTACTTTGCTTCAACAAAAGACCAAACAGCGAATCGATAGCAATATCGAACGCCGACAGAAAGAAATAAATGTAAGTATTTTAGTGTCGGCTAAAAAACTCGAAAGCTTTGAGCTAGAAACAAATAATATTAAAGAAGTGGAAACTGCTAAGTTTCAGGAAGACAAGCTTGCATTTAGGGCAAATGCATCGGCAGAAATAGGTCTTTTACGGGAAGAGATTTCTGTCAAAAATGACTCTATTACCAATAGCCAAGAAGAGCTAAAAAAACGATTAGACGACTTAAAAGCTGCTTTCGATAGTCAGTTAAAGAAAAAGGAAATAGATCCCACAACAATTGATGCCGCCCGCACAAGAAAAGAGCAATCTGAAAGCAAGTATAGAGAAGTTAAGGCTTTTGATAAGGAAATTTCGGAGTATAGGTTATGGGAAAGTTCGGCTTGGGTTAAATTAGAAAATTACGAGAGTCAGCTATCTGCCCTATTAGATAAGGCTTCAGTGGCTCATAGAGAGCTCGAGTTAGCAAAAGAGCAATATGAAAAAACAAGAAAAAGCCTGACCGATGATATTGAGAGCCTCGCCGAACAGCACGATAAGCTCGAAAAGGAAGAGAAAGCGATTATTTCTATTCTTGAATCTATAGAATTACATACACAAAAGATTCCTATTGGTCACCAGCCAATCCAATTAGATGAATCATTCCCATTAGAATTACTGATTGAATCTTCGAAAGAATGCTTGAGTTCAATTAATAAACTTAGACATAAAATCAGTTCTGCTGTTAAGAAAGTTGGCGACATACTGCTGAGTACAGGCAGTACCAACAATAAGGTATTACATATCTGGAAAAACATGGAAGAGCAACGTATAACGCTGTCTCCTCATGATAAATTTTCGGAAGAATTTCATATTGAAAGTGTTACTGATGTAAAGAGGCTAATTGAAGAGTCGATACCAGACATCAAAGCAGTAATACTAGAGTCAATAAAAACTGTGGGTGCAAGGTACATACGCTTTTATCAAGCTCTCGATGGTCTAAAAAGAAAAGTTAAAAATGTTTCTTCGAAGCTGGTTAAAGAGATTAACACTTCAAATAACTTTAATGCATTAGACAATATTAGAGTGGAGTTGGTATCCAAAGTCGATGAGTTTGACCTTTGGGGAGATCTCAGGAGCTTCAATAGTGCTTGGAATAAATGGGGAGAAACAGGAAGAGAAAGCTTACCTGAAAAAGAGTTCATTGTGGCATTTTCCAATGTAATAGCGGAGCTAAAACAAAGCAAAATTTCTAGCTCAATAGACTCATTGGTAGATATTGACATCTCTATGACGGAAAATGGTCGACCTGTAAATATCAGAACAGACGCAGATCTTAAGAATATAAGCAGTACCGGTATATCCAAACTAGCAGTGATTGTAGTTTTCTGTGGAATGACTCGTTATTTATGTAAAGACAGAAACATTACCATTCATTGGCCTTTAGATGAGCTTGGAGAATTGTCAGATGAAAATGTGATGCTTTTATTTGATTTTATGGATCAGAATAACATCTCATTGTTTTGTGCCCAACCTAATCCTTCAGTTGTTCTTCTTAGATATTTTTCTACTAAAAATCATGTGGATAAAAATCTTGGAATTAAGAAATATGTATCTAACGAAGCTAAGAAAAAGAATCCGCTTAAATCTAAGCTATTAGCTGAAAAAGAACAGGAGCAAGCTAATGTCTAGTCGCTTTGAGAACTGCGTAGAGGAGCTTCTGAGTCAAAATATTATTTGTGAAGTCACGAATCCAGAGGGCTTCGCTTATTTAGATAATTCGGGACATGAAGAAAGCATTAATAATTTTCTCCATAGAATAGGTCGAAAGGTAGTTAGAACTAGAGATAAGAAAGGTTTTTACTGTGTATTTAGTTCCATTGAAGAAACAAAAAAGAGAAATGCAGTCGAACGACATTTTGAAAATGTCATCGTAAATTTGGAAGGCCTAATCAATTGGCTTAGGCTCGTCAGAAATGCTGGTAATGAGTCTAGGCCAATTGAAGCAGGAATGAGGTTACATGAATCCGAATTGTTGTCAGCAATAGAGGAATCCTCTTCTCTTAACTTGCAGTTGGACAATATTGCTCATCAATTTAATCGAGCGCAGAAATCTACAGAGGTGAAGTCAAAGCTACGTTCTATTTTAAACTTCTTGGAAAATGAAAAGTACTTCACTAGCATTGGTAATACTGGTTCAGTGTATATAGCTACTGCAAAGTGGTCACTGATTTATGATCAGCTAGAGTTTATTCGAATGTATGACGGCTTCGAGGAGGAAGAACCTGTAGAGCAACAAACGGAGTTGTTTTAATGGGAAGAAAAGAAGATTCAAAGGCTGCAATTCGAGCTCTTAATAAACACGTAGAGATCGTAGATGAGTCTTGTTATGTCGCTAGAGGGCAAATTGAAGATTCACCAGAAAATGAGAAGGTTATTGACTCTCTTCGCAAAAATAGACTGGCTTATTACTTGGATGAGTCCCTAGGAGTACAGCTCCATAGTAAAGTTCGCGGTTTACTCGATCATGTGACTAGTAGGCACCGCTTTAGAGAAAGGCATGGTGCTTTTTCTGGATTAATTGATGACTTAGAAAATTCAATTCAAAGCTATAAACAAGCAAAGTCACGTCGATTTAATGATGGAGAAAGATTCTTTGATGAGACAAGAGAAATCGTCATGGAACTCATGGACACACTCACTGAGACAGTAAATATGTTCCATCACGTTATTGGTGACGAATTTAGCGTGGCATTTGATATCGATGAAAAAATAAAACTTACTACGAGATGTAAGGACGAAATTACTAAACTAAACCTAGTATTTGCTCAACTGAGTGTTGAGAAAATGAGTGATTGGGTTGGACTAGATCTCCAACTTGAAAGGTTACTGATGAAAGCGCTTAAGGGGCATGTAGATAAATGCTTAAAAGACTTGGCTGCCAGCAATCGTAAACTCGTAAAAATGCTGGATAAGTTATTGAAAGATAAAAGCGCTCAAAAGCTCAATAAACTTATCGACTCTTTTCATAACAAGTATGTATCAGAGCCAGGCTACAGGCCTAGCATTTCAGCTTTGTCTGATCTGCCTATTTGTGTCTCAATTGCGGATAAGCTTTCTCTAGGTGGTTTCGCCGATTTGGAAAGTGCAAAAGATGAAGAGCATTTAATTAATGCGGCGCTCTCGGCTCTAAAAAAATCAAAGAGTTCCAGCTTAGAATTAAGAGTTGATGGGCAAAAGGTAGAAATTACAGATGGTCGAGGTGCAGAAATTACCGAAGAGCTAGACCCGCTCATACAAAATGTAGAGTTTTTCTTTGATGCAATCTTCGACGATGAGTATACCCAAGATCTATCCGCTATGGCTGTATTTCACAATTTGAATGTAGAGTCTACTCCAGAAGATTGGATGTTGATGATCATGAGCTATTTTGAGGCCCAGAGAAAAGCAGTACTGAAAGTAGCTGAGGTGGAAGAAGTTAGAGAAATTATAGCGCCTTTCGATGGGGCTATATATGTCAAAGACATACTCTTCAGAAAGGTTGCTCATGAAGCTAGATAAAAAGACTATAAGAGCTGCCCAGAATTTAATCAGAAGATCTCCCAGTCAAATCAGCGAATCGGCTGTTCTGCGTGCAATTGTTCAAGAACTCGAAATTGGCATAATCAGAAATAAAAAAATATATTTCACACCATCAAACCTAATTGAAATAGAAAATTATTTTAACAAAGAATTGGGAAAGTCAATTTTAGACATCGATTTAGATGTGGAAACTAGGCTTGAGGCTTCCTCCTTTTTTAGTAATGAAAAATGGGCATCTGGAGGCGTTTTTGAAGTGATGCTCTCAATGACGGGCAGAGGAATCATCCCTGGAATTAAAGACGCAATCGAAGCACAGCCAAATATTGTCTATTCCATGAAGCTTCGCGATATTGATGTCACTAAGATAAGTAAGTTAATCATCGTTGAAAATGGGGAACTCATAACAAATTGGGAACTAGTCATTCCTTCTTTACCGCTTGAATATCAAAGTGCTATCGCCGTATTTCGTGGTTATGGTAAAAATCAAAAATACTTAAACGAGTTAATTTGCAAAGTTCGGCCAGATACTAAGGTTGGAGTGTTCTTTGACTATGATGCTGCGGGAATAGACATGGCATTAAAGCTCGCTGAGCATAGAGTGATCGATCTGATCATTCCAAGCATACTTCCTGAGGATGTGATTGCCAAATCAAAGCTGGAGGAGTTTGGGAATCAGTTTGAACAGTTAACACGAAGACTTAACTCTCCTGATACGCCCTATGAAATTAGAGAAGTTTTAAAGAACCTAGAAAATAACAAGTTGGCCATAACACAAGAACACCTAATCACGCATGGTGTTCCCCTGAAGTTAATTAAAAATGTGGGAGAAACCATATGATTAATGGAGGATTAAATACAAAGGAAGTAAGACTAAAAGCAATCGAGATGTTTGCGTATTGGGAAGGGGTTGTAAACGCTTCAACGTTGGCAAAATTATTTAAAGTCACCATTAGCAATATTACTAAAAGTCTTACGGAATATAGGGAGTTATACCCTAATTCATTGGAATATAATAAAAGCTTAAAACAGTATGAGCCAACTTCTAGTTTCACCTGCCACTATATTGATGAAACATGGCAGGAGTATGTGGCTTTTTTAAGGATTAATAGTCAAGTATATAGATCCGATTACTGGGGAGCTTTGGCTGTCGATTTTGGACCTTTACATACTGGAAACGTTGACCCAAAAATAGTTAGGGTTGTAACTCAAGCTATAAACAAGAAGCTATCAGTTAAGGCTACTTATTACTCTCTAACCAACCCCAATGGCATCGAAAGGATTATTCATCCTATTGCATTAGCTGATAGTGGTGTTCGTTGGCATTGCCGAGCATATGATGAATATCGTAGTGAATTTAGAGACTTTCATCTTGGAAGAATCACTGCTGCGGAACTGAATGAGTCGTCTGAGGTTGAGTATGAACAAGATGAAGCTTGGATGACCATGATTAAACTGAAAATCGCGCCGCAACCCGCCTTAACTGAATCTCAGAAACAGGTAATTATGATGGACAAAGGAAAGGGGAATAGCTTCACTGTAGAAGTTAGAGCTGCTATGGCTGAGTATTATATTCAGTATCACCTCATAGATAAGGAAATAAGGGAAAGTAATCCCTTAGTCAGACCTTTGTATTTAGAAAATTATGACGAAGTGAAAGCTTGGTTATTTGGGTAAATATTGTATGGAAGACATGGATTTAATAATCGCTTGATCTTCTCCTGAACTCCTAGCTTGCCGATTTATATCGGACTAAGTGTTCCAAAATATGAGGTAGCTCATTTTAATAATAGTGAAGATTTGTGGGAATTCAGGGGGAAGACCAAGACACTTAGTAGGTAAGACTAAAATAATCAGGGTAGGAAAATGCACATTTCACTATTTGACTCAAGACCGAAAGAAACCATTAAAACGATACAATCGATGCTCAATTATCCAATTGAGTTTTTTACACACTCACGAAATAAAAACACCATTCTTGAACTGTGTGGTGCAAACCCAATAGCCACAAATCTTGTTAAAGTAGTCATTTTTGAAATAGAACAAGTTTGCACTTTTGTTGACTTTAAAGTGGGTTCAAATTTCGAGGGAACGTATTTAGGTTCGTCAATAAATACCTTAAAAATTGCTCAGTCTACTGTTCTATCTTCAATAACTTCTGATTTAAAGCTAGATAATCAGACTTTTTCACAATATAAGAAAGAACTTGAAGTTAAGAATGCAGAAGATCTAAGCGGGATATCGATTCTCAATGTTGACGACGAGGGATTGAAGATAATTGTTTCAAAGTTATTGGATATAGTATGGATAGTAAATCACCTCAGCTTATACTTCTTAGGTGCGGTTAAGTTGGATGCTGATAAAAATGGATCAGTTATCTTCAGTGTGACAACACCGGAGTTGTTTCATAATTTGTGGTTTGCATCAGCATTTGAGAAAAAGTCAATTGTAGCTTCAACAGTAGCTATAAAGAAATATGCAGAGTTAACACTTACTCCTGAAAGTGTTAAAGAAAACATCGATTCAGTCAATCTGCTTCATGCTAGAGTATTGTCTATCTTTGCTCAACATTGGAGATTAGGTGCCGACGAATTAATCTTAAGTATATTTCATGAATTAGCCGACCTTGTATTGATCTTGACGAAAGTTGTTCAAGTGGAATCGTTTTCGATACAGGGCGTTGTTGTAAATCGTGAATATTATCAAGAGCTAGTGAAGGTTTACCCAGAAAGGGAAGGTATCCTAAATACATATGACATGGTTGTTGAACATCAGCTAAACCTCGCGCCAGAGGACAGGCTATTTAATATCATCAATGGCGATCTTAGGTTAGGAGACGTTGAGACAATTAGAGGAATGCTATCGCAAGCACAGTTTTTTTCTGAAAAACGATTTGGACAGAATTGGAACAAAGATCTCGAAAGGCAGCAAACTCGATACTTAAAAGATGAATTGAAAAAATTCTCCCATTTAGATGTCCTGGATTTTGAATTTAACACTACATCTGTAGAAATGGGTATAGATCCAAAAGCAGAAAAATTGGATGTGGATTTATTTGTCAGGGATAAGAGTAAAGGTATTGTGTACGCAATACAGCTAAAGCATGTTTCAATGTTATTCAGTTCAGGAGTTTCTTTTTGGGTAAATATGCTTTTGCACTACGATAGGAAACTTAACGTTGGTGTACTGCAATTGCAAAACTTGAAATCTGAGCTGGCAATCAACCCTAAAGCACTCGATTATCTAATTGCGAAAGGACTTACAAAAGAAGAGGTTAGCGGATTGATCCCAGTCCTTGTGCATAATATAGGAGCAATAGATATGATTCCTATGCATGAAGGTATATGGGTTTACGATCTTCATACCTTCCGCAAGGTCTTAACAGACCAGAGTGCATTGACAGATAGATATGATAATGGTTCATACGCTAGCTATAAAACTAATAAAGGCGGCACCAATTCATTAAGGCTTGATCAACCAAAATCGATAATTGATTCATATATTAATGATGAGAATTTTAAAGACTTAAGGTATTACGATTTTGCTAAGAATATAAGAAGAGGCCTTGTAATTGGGGGGTTGAAGATTGTAGCGGAAGGTATTGGCATATAGTTAA
>NZ_JAKRFS010000014.1:0-1762 GCF_022347875.1 Pseudoalteromonas sp. CNC9-20
GTTGCGGGGTAGGGGAGCGTTGTGTAAGTGGCTGAAGGTGTGCCGGGAGGCATGCTGGACATATCACAAGTGCGAATGCTGACATGAGTAACGATAATGCGGGTGAAAAACCCGCACGCCGGAAGACCAAGGGTTCCTATCCCATGTTAATCAGGGTAGGGTGAGTCGACCCCTAAGGCGAGGCCGAAAGGCGTAGTCGATGGGAAACGGGTTAATATTCCCGTACTTGGTATAGATGCGATGGGGGGACGGAGAAGGCTAGGCAGGCACGGCGTTGGTTGTCCGTGTGAAAGGCAGTAGGCTTGAATCTTAGGTAAATCCGGGATTCTTTAAGGCTGAGAGTCGAGACGACACTCTACGGAGTGGAAGCTGTTGGTGCCATACTTCCAGGAAAAGCCTCTAAGCTTCAGTCTATATCGAATCGTACCCTAAACCGACACAGGTGGTCAGGTAGAGAATACTAAGGCGCTTGAGAGAACTCGGGTGAAGGAACTAGGCAAAATAGTACCGTAACTTCGGGAGAAGGTACGCCCACATTAGGTGAAGGACCTGCGTCTGGAGCTGAAGTGGGTCGCAGTGACCAGGTGGCTGGGACTGTTTATTAAAAACACAGCACTGTGCTAAATCGTGAGATGACGTATACGGTGTGACACCTGCCCGGTGCCGGAAGGTTAATTGATGGGGTTAGACTTTGTCGAAGCTCTTGATCGAAGCCCCGGTAAACGGCGGCCGTAACTATAACGGTCCTAAGGTAGCGAAATTCCTTGTCGGGTAAGTTCCGACCTGCACGAATGGTGTAACCATGGCCACGCTGTCTCCACCCGAGACTCAGTGAAATTGAAATCGCAGTGAAGATGCTGTGTACCCGCGGCTAGACGGAAAGACCCCGTGAACCTTTACTACAGCTTGGCACTGAACATTGAGCCTACATGTGTAGGATAGGTGGGAGGCTTTGAAGTGGTTACGCCAGTAATCATGGAGCCATCCTTGAAATACCACCCTTGTATGTTTGATGTTCTAACGTTGGCCCCTGAATCGGGGTTGCGGACAGTGCCTGGTGGGTAGTTTGACTGGGGCGGTCTCCTCCCAAAGAGTAACGGAGGAGCACGAAGGTTGGCTAAGTACGGTCGGACATCGTACGGTTAGTGTAATGGTAGAAGCCAGCTTAACTGCGAGACAGACACGTCGAGCAGGTACGAAAGTAGGTCATAGTGATCCGGTGGTTCTGAATGGAAGGGCCATCGCTCAACGGATAAAAGGTACTCCGGGGATAACAGGCTGATACCGCCCAAGAGTTCATATCGACGGCGGTGTTTGGCACCTCGATGTCGGCTCATCACATCCTGGGGCTGAAGTCGGTCCCAAGGGTATGGCTGTTCGCCATTTAAAGTGGTACGCGAGCTGGGTTTAGAACGTCGTGAGACAGTTCGGTCCCTATCTGCCGTGGGCGTTTGAGAATTGAGAGGGGCTGCTCCTAGTACGAGAGGACCGGAGTGGACGAACCGCTGGTGTTCGGGTTGTTTTGCCAAAGGCATTGCCCGGTAGCTACGTTCGGAATCGATAACCGCTGAAAGCATCTAAGCGGGAAGCGAGCCTCGAGATGAGTTCTCACTTGGCGTTTAACGCCACTAAAGGGCCGTTGAAGACGACAACGTTGATAGGCAGGATGTGGAAGCGCTGCAAGGCGTTAAGCTAACCTGTACTAATTACCCGTGAGGCTTAACCATACAACGCCAAAGTGGTTTGTATGTGACTGTTTAAG
>NZ_JAKRFS010000015.1:0-1336 GCF_022347875.1 Pseudoalteromonas sp. CNC9-20
TTGCTCTTTAACAATTTGGAAAGCTGATAAAAACTTTGAATCACGTAAGTGATTTAGAGTTCTCAATAAGTAAAGAAAATGCCAGTTAATCGACAGATTAATTGTGCGTCTACTTTAGTATTCTATAACTTCTGGCGAAGTTAAACAGTCACACCAAACAGCTCAAACTACTTTGGGTTGTATGGTTAAGTGACTAAGCGTACACGGTGGATGCCTTGGCAGTTGGAGGCGATGAAGGACGTATTAACTTGCGATAAGCCTGGTCAAGCTAGTAAAAAGCGCTTGAGGCCAGGATTTCCGAATGGGGAAACCCACCTGCTTGCAGGTATCTTGCACTGAATACATAGGTGTAAGAGGCGAACGCGGAGAACTGAAACATCTAAGTACCCGTAGGAAAAGAAATCAACCGAGATTCCGAAAGTAGCGGCGAGCGAAATCGGAGCAGCCCTTAAGCTTATTTGATGTTAGTGGAAGGCTCTGGAAAGTGCCACGATACAGGGTGATAGTCCCGTACACGACAATGTCTAATAAGTGAAATCGAGTAGGTCGGAGCACGTGAAACTTTGACTGAATATGGGGGGACCATCCTCCAAGGCTAAATACTCCCAACTGACCGATAGTGAACCAGTACCGTGAGGGAAAGGCGAAAAGAACCCCTGTGAGGGGAGTGAAATAGAACCTGAAACCGTGTACGTACAAGCAGTAGGAGCCCTTCGAGGGTGACTGCGTACCTTTTGTATAATGGGTCAGCGACTTATATTTTGTAGCGAGGTTAACCGAATAGGGTAGCCGTAGTGAAAGCGAGCGTTAACTGCGCGTTGAGTTGCAAGGTATAGACCCGAAACCCGGTGATCTAGCCATGGGCAGGTTGAAGATTGAGTAACATCAATTGGAGGACCGAACCCACTAACGTTGAAAAGTTAGGGGATGACCTGTGGCTTGGAGTGAAAGGCTAATCAAACCGGGAGATAGCTGGTTCTCCCCGAAATCTATTTAGGTAGAGCCTCGGACGAATACCATTGGGGGTAGAGCACTGTTTGGGCTAGGGGGTCATCCCGACTTACCAACCCCATGCAAACTCCGAATACCAATGAGTACTATCCGGGAGACACACGGTGGGTGCTAACGTCCATCGTGGAGAGGGAAACAACCCAGACCGCCAGCTAAGGTCCCAAAGTGTATGTTAAGTGGGAAACGATGTGGGAAGGCTAAAACAGCTAGGAGGTTGGCTTAGAAGCAGCCACCCTTTAAAGAAAGCGTAATAGCTCACTAGTCGAGTCGGCCTGCGCGGAAGATGTAACGGGGCTAAACATACCACCGAAGCTGCGGCTGCAAC
>NZ_JAKRFS010000016.1:0-1192 GCF_022347875.1 Pseudoalteromonas sp. CNC9-20
TGACCTTTCCCCTGAATTAGTACCATTCATTCGATGAGATAATTCATATTAAGCGGCCCGTTTAGCAAACTCAACTGGCGATAAATAATTCAGCGAACTGTGTGGTCGAACATGATTATAATGTTCTCGCCATAAATCAATTTCATACCTTGCTTCTTCCATCGTCCTGAACCAGTGCTGGTTTAAACACTCATTTCTGAATTTACCATTTAAGCTTTCAACAAAAGCGTTTTGAGTTGGCTTCCCGGGCTGGATAAAGCTGAGTTTTACTTTGGTTTCTTTTGACCAGAAGAACATGGCTTTGCTCGTAAACTCTGTGCCGTTATCACACACTATTGAATTAGGTGCGCCTCGTGTTTCTTTCTATCATCTCAGATAAAAATCGAGCAACCTGTTTGCCACTAATTGAAACACAGACAAGCTGCCCGACCATTTCTCGTGAATAATCATCAACCACATTCAGCGTTCTGAAGCGTCGACCATTGGCTAGCTGATCTGAAACAAAGTCCATAGACCAGCGCTGGTTCGGCTTTGACGGTACTTCCAAAGGAAGTCCTGACCGTTGTACTTTCTTCCGCTTTTTGGTGCGAACTTGGAGCCCTTCTTCCGTATAAAGACGATATGTCTGCTTTTTATTCCTCACTAAGCCCTCAGCTTTTAACAGGCCGTGAAGCATCAAATAACCATAACGAGGGTATTCAGTAGCTAAGCGTTTTAATCGCTCTCTTAGTGTGTTATCTGCCTTCGCTCTTGGACGATATCGAAATGCGGTTCGGCTAACCCCTGATAGTTGGCATGCAGCTCGCTCACTGAGGTTAAATAGCTCGATGAGGTGGCTAGCGATCCGTTTCTTATCCGAAGGCTTCACCACTTTTTTGAGAGCACATCCTTCATACCTTCAACTTCAAGCATCTTGTCAGCCAACAAACGCTTGAGCTTATTGTTCTCTGATTCAAGCTCTTTTAAACGCTTGGCTTCATTTACTTCTAGGCCTGCATATTTACTGCGCCAGTTATAAAAAGTGCCTGTCGATACTCCCATCTCTCGGCAAATATCATCAACTTTAGCGCCAGCTTCATGTTGTTTGATTGCTCGGATAATTTGTTCTTCGGTGTAACGTTTTTTCATTTTGAGATCTCCATTGTCTCCAGTTTATTAGAAATCTCATCAAAGTCATGGTGTTAATTTTGGG
>NZ_JAKRFS010000001.1:0-805009 GCF_022347875.1 Pseudoalteromonas sp. CNC9-20
CGGCGGCCACAGCGGCTTTTTTCTTATCCTCAGGGGAGGGTGCCTCGGTCTCGCTTTCAACATTTTCAGCTGCCTCGTCGGGCTGCTGCGCAGATGCATCGGCTTTCGCCGCCTTTTTCGCTTTGGCTCGAGCTATTGCGGCGGCCACAGCGGCTTTTTTCTTATCCTCAGGGGAGGGTGCCTCGGTCTCGCTTTCAACATTTTCAGCTGCCTCGTCGGGCTGCTGCGCAGATGCATCGGCTTTCGCCGCCTTTTTCGCTTTGGCGCGAGCAATGGCAGCGGCCACAGCAGCTTTTTTGTTATCCTCTGCAGAGGATGCCTCGGTGTTGGCCTTGCTTTCGACATTTTCAGCTGCCTCGTCGGGCTGCTGCTTAGATGCATCAGCTTTCGCCGCTTTTTTCGCTTTGGCGCGAGCAATGGCAGCGGCCACAGCCGCTTTTTTGTTATCCTCAGCAGAGGATGCCTCGGTCTCGCTTTCAACATTTTCAGCTGCCCCATCGGGCTGCTGCGCAGATGCATCGGCTTCTCGGGCGGCTTTCTTGGCTTTGGCGCGAGCAATAGCAGCGGCCACAGCGGCCTTTTTGTTATCCTCAGCAGAGGATGCCTCGGTCTCGCTTTCGACATTTTCAGCTGCCTCGTTGGGCTGCTGAGTAGATGCATCGGCTTTCGCCGCTTTTTTCGCTTTGGCGCGAGCAATGGCAGCGGCCACAGCAGCCTTTTTATCTTCTGCGGCTGTGGGCTGGCTATCACTTTGTTCACTTTGCTGGGCTTTTTTCGCCTTGGCACGAGCAACAGCAGCGGCGACTGCGGCTTTTTTGTCATCCGCTGTTGCGCTTGGCGCTTGCTCAGGCTGTTGTTTTTGTGCCTTGTATGCACGAGCTTGCTCTTTTCTTTGCGCACGAGCTTGAGCAACGTCTGAGTTATCTGGCTCAGGGGCTTCACCTTGCGCTTTTTTGGCTTTGGCGCGGGCAATAGCTTCGGCGACTTTTGCCTTGTTATCACCTGGCTCTGTTTTCTTTGCTTTCACGCGAGCCAGGGCTTCAGCCACTTTTTCCTTACTTTCACTGCTTTTAGCAGCGCTTCGGCTGGGCCGTTTGTGGCGGTTGCGGCGCTCTTCTTGCTCGCGCTCTAAGCGTGCTTTTCTCGCTTCGAAGCGTTCGCGTGCACGCTCAGCTTTTACTTGCTCTATTTGTTGTTCGCGAATTTCAGCTTTTGCGACTCTGTAATACTGTACCAGCGGAATTTCACTTGGGCATACGTAGGCGCAAGCACCGCACTCAATACAATCAAATAACTTATGTTCTTCGAGTTTTTGGTACTCTTTGGTTTTGGCAAACCATTGCAGCTGCTGGGGTAATAAGCTAGCAGGGCAGGCATCTGCGCAGGCACTGCAGCGAATGCAAGCGCGCTCATCACCGGGCGCTGGCATTTCTTTGTTACTGGGAGCTAATATACAGTTGGTGGTTTTGACTACAGGTATGCGCACACTGGGCAAGGTAAAGCCCATCATTGGCCCACCCATAATCACGCGCTGCATTGGCTCAGGATTAAAACCTTGGAAAGCTAATAAATGCTTTATTTCCGTTCCCAGTAAAGCCCAGACGTTACCTTGTTGCTCAAGGGTTTCGCCCGCAAGGGTGACAACGCGTTCGATCAGCGGCTTGCCGAGCTCGACAGCTTGCTGTATCGCATATAAGGTGCCCACATTTTGTACCAGCACACCGATATCGGCGGGGATCCCTCCAGCAGGCACCTCTTTAGAGGTGAGTATCTGAATAAGCTGCTTTTCGCCGCCCGAAGGGTATTTGGTTTCAATCGCTCGGACGATAATATTGTCGTAGTCGGCGCAGGCCTGAGTCATCGCCTCAATGGCCTTTGGCTTATCATCTTCAATACCAATGATAGTCAACTCAGGGCCCAGTAAGTGCTGGATGATATGGATACCGCGCACGATTTCTTCACTGTGCGCTTGCATAAGCACATCATCGGCGCTGATATAAGGTTCACATTCGGCGCCATTAACAATCAAAATATCGATTGGCTGTTTGCTTGCGGTTTTAACATAGGTCGGAAAACCCGCACCGCCCATGCCAGAAATACCAGCATAATGAATGATGTCAACTAGTCGCTCGGCGCTAAGCTGCTGATAATTAGGGTGAGGCACAAGCTCACACCAAGTCTCTTGGCCATCGGGTTCAATAATAATACTCAGCTCAGGAATGGCTGAAGGGTGCGCCGAGGGCATAGGCGTGATATCCACTATACGCCCCGAGGTTGGTGCATGCACGGGCACTGACCAATTGGCATTGGGGCGAGTGAGAGCCTGGCCTTTTAATACCTGCTCACCTGCGTTTACTAATAACTGCCCCTCAGCACCAATGTGCTGTTTGATTGGCAGCACCAGTTTTTCGGGCAAAGGTAAGCTGTGAATAGGGAGCGAGTTCGTTTTATGTTTATGGGTAGGCGGGTGAATGCCACCAGGGCTTTGCCATAACTCACCGCGACGAATACGTGATAATAAAGAGTCCACACTACACCTCTTAATCTATCTGAGTCACGGGGATGGCATCGAGCTGCCATTTCCACGTTTGTTTACTTTGCGCTAGAGGAATCATATCTATGCAATCCACCGGGCAGGGCTCAACACACAAATCACAGCCAGTGCACTCATCTTTGAGTACGGTATGCATTTGTCGTGTTGCCCCAACAATGGCGTCAACCGGGCATGCTTGGATACACTTAGTGCAGCCAATGCATTCGTCCTCGCGAATGTAGGCAACTTTTTTCTCTGGCTCTGCTTCCTCGCCACCGGCGAGTGGCTTCGCTTCTACCCCCATTAAGTCGGCTAGCTTCTTAACAGTTGCTTCACCCCCTGGCGGGCATTTATTGACATCATCACCGTTGGCAATGGCTTCGGCATAAGGGCGACAGCCAGGGTAGCCGCATTGACCGCATTGAGTTTGTGGCAAAATGGCATCAATTTGCTCGACAACAGGATCGCTCTCAACTCGGTAGCGCACAGCAGCAAAACCGAGGATCACGCCAAAAATAAGGGCCAGTACACCCAGGGCGATTAAGGCATAAAATAAGGTCATATTAAAACGTTACCAATCCGCTGAAGCCCATAAAGGCCATCGACATAAGTCCCGCCGTTACCATAGCGATTGCTGCACCTTTGAATGGCACAGGTACATCGGCACCGGCCAAACGCTCACGCATGGCGGCGAATAAAACCAGTACCAGAGAAAAACCAACGGCAGCACCAAAGCCATATACGGCAGATTCAACAAAACTATGCTGCTCTTTGATATTTAACAGGGCAACGCCGAGTACGGCGCAGTTAGTGGTAATTAACGGCAAAAAGATACCTAACAAGCGATAGAGCGTCGGCGAAGTCTTCTGCACCACCATTTCGGTAAACTGCACCACCACGGCGATCACCAAGATGAAGCTCATAGTACGCAAAAAGGTGAGCTCTAAGGGCAGCAAAATATATTGATTAACCAGGTAGCTGGTGACGGAGGCCAGTGTCAATACAAAGGTGGTGGCCATAGACATGCCCACGGCGGTGTCCAGCTTACTTGATACGCCCATAAAGGGGCATAGGCCAAGAAACTGTACGAGCACGAAATTGTTTACCAACACGGTACTGACGAGCAGTAAGAGATATTCCGTCATAGCTACCCAAAAAACTGAAAAGAACCCGCGTATTATCCTTATTTCTCGGTCATTTCACAACAGTTGTAAGGGCTTATACGAACAATACAGCGGTGACGAGCACCGCTTTTAAGGCGTATACCTAGCTCAATGGGCCTGAGCTGTCGCGCATCACTAATGAGGGGGTAAAAGTGCGGATAATTTCTTTATCTTGATTACGGGCTCCCCGAGTCTTACTAAAAAGCAAGCGTGCGGCGTGCTGAGAGATAACATCGTTATCCTGATGCGCGGTGGTCAGCTTTGGCCAAGTTTGTTTGGAGAAGGGCGAGTCTTCAAACCCCGTGATCGATAACTCATCGGGAATAGCCATATCCATAAGGCGTGCTGCAAAGAGTGCGCCTGCTGCAATTTCATCGTTACCACCCATCACCGCACTGATATCCAAACGGTTCCCTTCTTTAAGCAGTGCTTTAGCACCATTGACGCCAGATTCAAATGAGTAATCGCCGCGATAAATTAGCTCTTCACGCACCTTGATACTATGATCTTGCAAGGCTTGCTCATAACCAGCGAGTCGTTCGGTGGTTGATTTGTGCCCTTGATCACCACAAATGAAAGCGATGTTACGGTGTCCTAAACTTATTAAGTGAGACGTAATTTCGTATGCAGCAGCGTAGTCATTTACATATATACACGGGCTAGTCTGTTCGCTATCACCACGGCCAGAGAGAATGCGCACATAATGCATACCCATCTCATCGAGCATATCAATCAATGCTTGCTGTTCTGAAAGGGGTGGGGTTAACACTAGGCCTGCGATACGCGAGCGCTTGATCATGGTTTTAAGTTCTTCTTGCATAGTGCTATCGGCATAACTGCAAGGGTGAATGACCAACTCATAACCCTCCTTTCGACAGTGAGACAACACCCCGTTTTGCATATCAATTACATAATAGGCGTTGGGGTTATCATACACTAGGCCAATGGCATAAGAGGATGTTCCTGCAAGGTTGCGGGCAGCTAGGTTAGGTTGGTAGTTTAATTCGTTTACAGCGGCCATAACGATATCGTGCGTTTTCTTGCGCACGGACGGCTCGTTATTTATTACTCGCGAAACCGTTTTCATTGATACACCAGCTAGTTTCGCGACATCATTTATCGTTACTTTCATGTTCTTTTCTTATTATGTCTGTGTTGGCACACAGGTGTTGTCATTAAGAGTAGCAGACACAGAGGTCACTATCGCGGTGGACCTGTTTTGCTTAAGCGTGCTCTATTATTTCCTTGCCGATGAAATCGCTTTGGCGTTGCTGTAGAGCATTTACATCGCTTAAAACGCATACATAGCCATGCTTCTCCATGAGTGTATCTAAAGTTAAATACAAATAGCAGAGAAAATTTTAAATTTTCCTCATGATACCGGTGTCAAAGACGAAATTATGCGCTATGATCCCTCCACTAAAATCGCAAATTAGCAGATTGACAGCGTTGTCATTTTAACTTAGTGTTAACGCCGTTAGGTTGAATTTCGTATATTTGCAGGTAAAAAAGTATCTTCGCTGACAATTCACTTTTTCACAGCGAGCCTTTCGTATTTTTATCTAGCGCTAATGATAGTAACAATAGCCCCATAAGCAAGGACTTAAAGGAAGTATAAAATGGTAGCAAGTCGTTCACAACTAGCGAGCTGGCAGAGCCTAGAAAAGCGCGCTCAGGAATTACAAAACACCCATTTAAAAACGCTTTTTGCAAACGATGATGCGCGTTTCAACACTTTCTCCGTTCAGGCTCCTGGCATTTTATTCGATTATTCTAAGCAGCTAATTAACCAGCCGGTGAAGGACGATTTACTTCGTTTGGCTGAGGACTGTGAATTAGCGCAGTGGCGCGACAAGATGTTCGCGGGTGAAAAAATTAATTTTACCGAACAGCGCGCCGTTTTGCATAGCGCGCTGCGCAACCGTGACCAATCGGCGATTATCGTTGATGGTGAAAATGTGAGCGAGCAAGTCGAGACTGAATTGGAGAAAATGCGCGCCTTTGTTGCCAAAGTGCGCTCAGGTGAGTGGCTCGGATTTAGCGGCAAGGCAATTCGCCATGTTGTGAGTATAGGCGTGGGTGGCTCAAACCTGGGTCCACAAATGGCCACTGAGGCTCTCGCAAGCTTTGCCGATGACACCCTAGACGTACATTATGTTTCCAACGCCGATGGTGTACAAATTGCGAAAGTATTGGATGCAGTTGACCCTGAAACCACACTGTTCGTTATTTCCTCAAAGACTTTTACCACCTCTGAAACCATGACCAACGCCCAAACAGCGGTGCAATGGTTACAAGATGCTACGAGCGAAGCAGATGCAATTGCTAAGCACTTCGTTGCTGTGAGCACCAATTTAGAGAAAACCTCTGCATTTGGCATTGCGCCTGAGAATGTATTTACCATGTGGGATTGGGTCGGTGGTCGATTTTCAATGTGGAGCGCAATTGGCTTACCTATCGCTTTATATTTAGGTTTCGATGCCTTTATCGAGTTGCTTGAAGGGGCATTTGAAATTGACCAACACTTTAAAAACCAGCCAATGGCGAACAACATCCCGGTGCTGATGGGGTTATTAAGTGTCTGGAATACCACTTTCTTAGACCATAAGGCGCAAGCTATTTTACCCTATGACCAAGCATTGCATATGCTCCCCGCCTATTTGCAGCAGGGGGAAATGGAAAGTAACGGTAAGTCAGTTAATTTTTCCGGTTCTCGCGTTAATTACACCACAGTCCCGTTAATTTGGGGCATGACGGGAATAAATGGTCAGCACGCGTTTTATCAATATTTACACCAAGGCACCACCATCGTTCCCGCTGATTTTATTGGCTCGATTAAGCCGCAAGTTGAAGTGGGTGAGCATCACCGCGTATTGATGTCGAACTTTTTTGCGCAGACCGAAGCCATGATGAATGGTGTCAGCGCTGAGCAAATCCGCGATGAGCTTAAAGCAAAAGGGATCAGCTCCGAGGAAATTGACCAATTGGTTGCTCACAAAGTACATCAAGGCAATCGTCCTACTTCTTCGATACTGTTAGACACAGTGGATGCGAGAGGACTTGGCCGCCTCATTGCGTTATATGAACACAAAATTTTTGTCCAAGGTATCATCCTTGAAATTTGCTCTTTTGATCAGTGGGGTGTGGAATTAGGCAAAGGATTGGCTAAAAGCATTGAAGCTGAGCTGAGCGATGGCCAAGTCGGCGATCACGATAGTTCGACAGCCGGATTAATGAATTATTATCAAAGTAAACGATAAACTGAATTTGCTGCCTAGGCAGCACAGCCGAGTAGCGCTGGAGGGCTTAGAGGGGCAGTGTGGTTTTACTGACCCTCTAAGACTCTATTTCCTTTACGGACCAGCACAAAAGAATACCTTTGAACGGGTAGCGCTGGAGTCTTTAGGGCCTGTATGTTTGTGAGAGGACGTATGGTTACCCTAAGACTCATTTATTCTAAAGCTCCGATAACACGAAAACTGTGTCGGAGCTTTGCCATTTTCATTTAGGTGGATTTGGCTGCTGACTTCGTATTCATCGATGTCAGTGTGAAAACTGTCACAGGATAGAGCCGCGAAAGGTTATACTGTCCTCATAATAACAAGTATTATTGGCTCGATAGATAGCCGATGAGAGCAGCCCCTAGGGTGTGAATCTGCATCCACACGAAATGGGCACCAAACAGGTAGAGAGTAAATCATGCTAAATCCTTTTGATATTATCATTTTTGGCGGCGGTGGCGATTTGGCCTTGCGCAAATTGCTTCCGGCGATGTATCGCGCTTATCAGGAAGGGAACCTACCACAAGGGACACGCATCCTCCCCACTGTTCGTGGCGCTGATAAACGTGACGAATATATTGATACTGCTCACAAAGCAATGAAAGAGTACTTGGCCAAAGGTGAGTACAACGCCAAAGATTGGAAGGCGTTCGCAGAGTTCTTAGTGCCAGTCGTTGTCAATGTGACCGAGGCTGACAGTCATTGGGATGAGCTAAAAACGATTTTAGATGAGCACGAAGCAGATAAATCACGTGTATTCTACTTATCATTGCCGCCAGCAGTGTATGGCACCTGCTGTGAAATTCTCTCTGCTAAAGAGTTGATTACTGATACCTCGCGTGTGGTGGTTGAAAAGCCCATCGGCTACTGTGGTAAGTCAGCAGAAGAGATTAACGCGAAAATTGCACAATTCTTCAGTGAAGAGCAGATTTTCCGTATTGACCACTATTTAGGTAAAGAGACGGTTCAAAACCTGATGGCGTTGCGCTTCTCTAACTCTTTGTTTGAGAATTTATGGGATGCCAAGTCGATTGATAATATTCAAATTAGCATCTCGGAAACGGTGGGCCTTGAAAGCCGCGCGGGCTTCTATGATAAAGCCGGCGCGCTGCGTGATATGGTGCAGAACCACTTGTTACAATTACTTTGCTTGGTGGCGATGGAGTCGCCGCATAAGCTCAATGCGAACTCCATTCGCACTGAAAAATTAAAAGTGCTTGAGGCGCTAAGGCCGTTGGTGGGTGAGCAAGTCGATGAAAATATCGTACGTGGCCAATATGTGCCAGGCGATCTCGACGGTAAACTCGTGCCGGGGTATTTAGAAGAACTGGGTGAAGGCTCAAGCGCAACAGAAACTTTTGTCGCTATCAAAGCGCATATCGATAACTGGCGTTGGGCTGGCGTGCCATTTTATTTGCGCACAGGCAAGCGTATGCATAAGCGTTGTGCGGAGATTGTTGTTGAATACAAGCCGGTCTCGCACAATGTGTATGAGCAAGATGTCGGTCCTATCCAGCCTAATCGCCTGGTGATCCGCCTGCAACCAGAGGAAAGCATCCAACTTACGCTGATGTCTAAGCGTTTGGACAATCTAGAAATGCAACTAGAGCCTGTTACGTTAAATATCGAGCTTTCAGAAACCTACTCAAAGGGTTTCCATTCAGATGCCTATAAACGCTTAATGTTGGATGCGGCGGCCAATAACCCAGCGCTATTTATTCATCGTGATGAAGTGCGTCAAGCATGGAAATGGATTGATCCTATTATCGAACGTTGGCAGGAAAAAGGGATCCCGTCCCTATACCGAGCTGGCTCATGGGGCCCAGATGATGCAGATGAGCTTTTAGCAACAAATAACCACCGTTGGTTTAATACCGGGGAGGGCGCGTAATGGCGAATATTACAGAACACTTCTTTGATTCCAAAGAGCAGATGACCGCCAGTTTGGCCGAGTCACTAGAGCAGCGCTTAACCCAAGGTTTAGCTGAGAATAGCCGTGCAGCGCTGATGGTATCTGGCGGCTCATCGCCGGCCCCCGCCTATAAGTACCTATCAAACCTTGATATTGATTGGCACAAAGTGGATGTTGCTATGGTTGATGAGCGCTGGGTTGATGCCAGCCATGAGAAAAGTAACGAGACTTTCATCAACAATACCTTGCTACAAAATAAGGCCGCGCGCGCTAACTTTATCACCATGAAAAACGCAGCCCCGACTGCTGAGCAAGGCGTTGAGGCATGTGAGCAGCACTATCAGCAAGTGCACCGCCCTTATGATGTAACCATTTTGGGCATGGGACCGGATGGTCATACTGCGTCTCTTTTCCCGCACGCGCAGGGTTTAGAAACTGGGCTTCAAGCCGAGCAACTGGTATGTGCTATTAATGCGATTGAAAGTGAGGTGACAGGAGCGATTACCGAGCGAATGACATTAACGGTGCATGCTATTGCCCAATCAAAGGTCGTGAAGTTACTTATCAGTGGTGAGCAGAAGCTTGCAACTTATAAAGCGGCTAAGCAGCAAGGAGATGTTGCAGAGATGCCACTGCGAGCAATATTGCAGCATCCCGATATTGAGCTCGAGGTGTATTGGGCTCCTTAACCGTATGACTATCAATAATGAATAACAAAAGCGCGGCAATAGCCGCGCTTTTGTTTTTTAGGGATGTAAGCTAAATGGCTGACAGTTTAGCTTTTGGTATCCTGCTAGAAGGCGCTAATCAATGGCTGCAAAATCGTGCCCCCAAGTTTTTGTAAGCAAATATAGATTTAATTGCAATGGGCACTAGACGGCAGCAGAATATTTGCATAAAATAACAATGACAGCGCTGTCATTGTTATTGATAATTAATTGTGACCCTTGAAAAGATACAAACGCTTCTGCCCGATGCTCTGTATTAAAGCGCCGCTCAACTATTATCTTTTGTATAAAAATAGTGCTATGAGAATAGTTGTTGTTAAAGTTATCCAAATGGGAGTAGAACAGGGGATACTTTAAGCATTTTAAAATTATTCTTACTTTTACAGGTACTTAGTCGCTCACTTAGCGGTAATTAGAATCAAAACTGCCCTCTTATTTACCTTAATCAGAAACCAAGTTGCCAATTAGGCTTTACTTTTGTTGTCACATTTGTGTTATATTCATCTCGATTTCACACTAGCAGAGCTAAATTCACCTCTATTAAATGTTCACTAAATCATAGAGTTAAAGATTAACTCGCGGTTTTTTTAAACAAAAAGCCAAAAAGATGTAGCGAAATTGTAATTTAGGGTGTATGGTTTGTTAGTAGATGACAGCGTTGTCATCATCACTGGGCAGAAGTGATAAAAAAATCAACAAAATGATTCAAGGGGAATCCTGTGTTAGCTAAAAATTTTAAAAAAAGCTTATTAGCAGTGAATATCGGCCTTGCTATGGGTGCTGGTTTTTCCGGCGCAGCAGTAGCGGCTGATGCACAAACTCAAGCAAAAGAAGATGTTGAAGTCATTGAAGTGCGCGGTATCCGCCGCTCATTAGAAGCGTCAATGAATACCAAACGCTTTGCTAATGCCGTGGTAGACGCGGTGTCAGCAGAAGACATTGGTGAATTTCCTGATAATAACCTTGCCGAGGCTCTAGGTCGTGTACCTGGTGTTACTGTTTCTCGTCAGTTTGGTGAAGGTTCAGCCGTCTCTATTCGTGGTGCGTCAAACTCGCTGACATTAACCACGCTAAATGGTCAGAATGTGGCCTCTACGGGTTGGTATTCACAACAAGCCATTGACCGTACCTTCAACTACTCTATGCTTCCACCAGAAATGATCGCTGATATGGAAGTGTACAAGTCATCGCAAGCAGACCTGTTAGAAGGTGGTGTTGGCGGTACTGTAATCGTAAATACCCGCAAGCCTCTAGATTTAGAGCCAATGACTATTTTTGGCAGCGTTAAAGGTTCGGGTTCTAGTCAGTCAGATGAAATTGATCCAACCGTTTCAGGGTTAGTCAGTTGGAAAAACGAAGCTGAGAATTTTGGTGCATTAATTTCTGTTGCACAATCGGACTATACACTGGAACGTCGCGGTGATGAGGCGTTACCTATTTGGGGTGGTCGTATTGCGCCAACTGCTTTTGTGCAAGAGCGTGAGCGTACAGCCTATGATATCCAGCTCCAATACGCACCAACTGATGCACTTGAGTTCGGCGTACACTATATGAATCTTGAGTTGGGTGCTGATGGCGTAAATAACCAGGTATGGATCCCACAAGATACGTCTAACTGCGAAGCGCTGAATGCCGATGGTGTGCCAGAGCGTTGTACTTCATCGCAACAGTGGTTTGATGACACAGGTTTAGGTGCAAACAGCTATTGGGACGTGCGTCCACGTAACGCAACAATGGAAACTGAACTGATTGCCGCAGACATGAAGTTCTTAGGCGATGGCTTCACGGTTGAAGTTCAAGTGGGTACATCAGAAGCCACGGGTGGTACCAATTTTGAAACCAACGTTGCTTATATTTCGGGCCTAGGCGGCTCGGTAGGCACACTTGATGGCACGGGCACGAATTGGATTTTTGATACCGAAGACCAATCTTATCCATTGCCTGCGGCTGGCGAGTACGTTGGCTGGGAAGGTTTACAGCCGGGCGCGATTGTTAATGAGCCGCGTACGGATGAAGAAACGTATGCACAGGTAGATGTAGAGTTCGAAACAGACTTTGAATACATCACGTCAATTAAAACCGGTTTACGTTGGTCCGATCACGATGTTGTTCGTGACAAAAACCGTCCAAACTTGAACTTTGATGGTGCCGCAGAGGCTGAAATCGTTGATGCTGACCGCTTCACCGATGGCCGAATTGATGCTGGCATGAGCGATATCTCTATCCCTAATGGTGATGGCGCTGAGATGATTGCTTATACTCAAGAGTTCATCGAAAGCTGGGCTCGTGAACGCTCAGGATATGCATCACTAAACGAAGAAACGGTTGCTGCCTATGTAATGGCTAATTACTCAGGTGAAAATTTCCGTGGTAACTTCGGTTTACGTTACGTGTCAACTGAAGCAACCTCGCAAGCCTATGCTTTAGCACCTGGTTTTGTCGACCCAACGCATGCATTTAATAATGGTTATTCGACAGCTTTAACAACTGAAGAGCATGACTATTCAGAGGTTTTACCTAGCTTTAACTTGGCTTATGACCTTTCTCAAGACATGATCTTACGTGTATCTGCTGCGACCGTTATTTCTCGTCCAAACTACAATGACATGTTCAGTAACGCTGCATTAGCAGGTTATGACGACAACGACGATAACAACCAGTCGGTCACCAAAGGTACTCCGTCACTGAGCCCATTTAAAGCGAACCAAGCTGATGTTGGTGTTGAGTATTACTACGCACCGTCTAGCTTAATTGCAGGTAGCTTCTTTTGGAAAGACGTTGACACCTTTACCACAAATACAGAACAACCAGGTCAAAGTATTGGTATCGTTGACCCAGGAACAAACACCGACAACTGGCGTGTAGAAACGTACACAGACGGTGACGGTGGCACCATTTATGGTGCAGAGTTCCAGTTGCAGCATACGTTTGATAACGGTTTCGGGGCTGTTGTAAACTACACTTACTCTGATTCAGATGCCAATGCAGAGAACTTCGTAGATGGCAACTCTGTATTCTCTGATGCATCAGAGCACACAGTGAATACAGTGGCGTTTTATGAGACTGACGCACTATCATTACGTGCAGCCTATACTTGGCGTTCAGAGTACATGATTCGTGAAACAGGTTTCTACGGTAGTCGTCTACACGAAGACTTTGGAACATTGGACTTAAGTGCGAGTTACGATATCAACGAGAACTTCACTATTATCGCCGATGTTACAAACCTTCTAGAGGAAGACAGCATCCAGGTTGGTAACCACCAAAACTGGACTGACACTGATAACCCTCGCTTCAGTCGTGGATACCCAGCGTATAATTATCAGGGTGAGTCGCGTTACTCTGTTGGTTTACAATTCCGCTTCTAAAGCGATATTGTTGATAAAACCCGAGCTCATGCTCGGGTTTTTTGTTTAGGCAAGTGGCAGTTTGAAAATGAAAAAGTTGAGAAAAGTCGTTATTGTCGGTGGTGGTACATCTGGTTGGTTGGCTGCAAATCACATTGGCAAGAGACTGTTAGGCAGCGATATTGAGGTGTGCTTAATTGAGTCACCTACTATTCCAACCATTGGCGTCGGTGAGGGCACTGTGCCGATGATGGTCAGTACCTTACAAAGTTTTGGTATTTCCGAGCAAACCTTTATTACCCAGTGCGATGCGACGTTTAAACAATCAATAAAGTTCATAAACTGGCTTGATAAACACCACCATGGTGAACACAACTATTATCATCACTTGTTCGAATACCCCTTTCCAAATAATCAAGATGTCACGCAAACTTGGCTCAGTGACACAACTGCCGCCTCATTTGCTGAAACCGTTTCGTTTCAACACATGCTCTGTGAGCACGGTGTCGGCCCTAAGGCGATAACTCAAGCGCAATACACTGGCCACGCCAGTTATGCCTATCACCTTAATGCGCTCAAGTTTGCCCAACTATTGAAGGACAATGCCATATCTCGGTTCAACGTGAAGTTACTGAAAACCAACGTTACAGCGGTAAAGTGCAATGATGAAGGCCATATCAGTGAGCTGCAAACTGACGATAGTGGCCAAGTCAGCGGCGATTTTTTTGTTGATTGCAGTGGCTTTTCGAGTATTTTGCATCGACGAGCCTTGGGCGTTAAATCAGTGGATGTAAGTGATCAGCTGCCGATTGATAAAGCCATTACGGCCCAAGTCCCGACCTCTGCAGATGATGCGATCCCTCCTTACACGCTGGCCACAGCACATCAGGCAGGGTGGATATGGGACATTGCCCTGACCACACGACGTGGGACCGGCTTTGTGTATGCCAGTGACTACTTAACAAAAGAGCAGGCATATACCAAATTTGAACGTTATTTAGGTCAGCCGTTGTCTGGCTTAAAAGTACGGGAAATTGACATGAAAGCGGGGTTCGCTGAGCGGGCTTGGCATAAGAATTGTGTGGCTTTAGGGCTTGCTCAAGGCTTTGTTGAGCCTTTAGAGGCAACCTCCATTCTGCTGACTGACTTTAGTGCAAAGCTGTTGGCTGAGAATTTGCCGGTGCAGCATCATGCGCTAGCGTTAGCCGCTAAGAAGTATAACGAAATTATCGATTATGCATGGCGCCGAGTCGTCGACTTTATCCAATTGCACTATTATCTTTCAGATCGTCAAGACTCTGCGTTCTGGCGGGCAATGAAGTCAACTGACAGCATGTCTGTGGTGCTCAAAGAACGTCTTGCGTTGTGGCAATACCAAGTCCCTAAAAAGTCTGACTTTAACTCTAAATATGAAGTGTTTGAGCTAGAGAACTACTTGTACATTCTTTATGGTATGCATTTTAAGCCATGCGCTCATTTAGTTGCCAAGGCTGAGCATAAAGAATTGATAGCTATGTTAGCAAGCTATGGTGAGCAGCTGCTAAAGCAGCTGCCTAAGCACCGAGCCTTGCTTAACAATATAGCCCAACATGGGCTGCAGAAAATTTAGCTTTTACACGATGCACCAAACGCTTCGAGCAATGCTCTGTTTGACAAGAGCTTGCTCGCGGCACTGCGTTTTTGTGCGGCGATTGAGGCAAATGCCTTGTCGATGATCTCCTCGTTGATTGGCGCTTTTTCAACGTAGTCAGGTAAAAACTCTAATCCATAGAGAATGTATTGCCAACTAGCGAGAGTAAACAGGTCGTATTTGTAGGGTAAGTCGCCATCGGTGATACCGTAATGCTGCCAAGCCTTGAGCTTTTCCTGCAGTGAGGCAGGAATGGTCTCGGGGTTTTTCTGCTCTCGCCAAAAGGGGGTGTCATCGCGCTTGGTAAGACAATAATGCACCTTAATGAAATCGATAATGTTGTCCCAACGGGATGTGAAAATACGATTGTATTGTTTTTCTCTCTCGAGCATCGCTTCTCGAGTTGCAGGGAAACGGGCGGCAAGAGAGCGCACTCCCGCCTCAACCATGGCTATAGCGGTTGCTTCCAAAGGCTCGACAAAGCCACTGGAAAAACCGATAGCACAGCAGTTCTTGGCCCACGATTTTTCTCGGTAGCCGGTTTTGAAGCTGATATGACGATAGCGCTTCTCACTATCATGGGCAATACCATGATAATCGCACAAGGTTTTCTCAGCCTGCTCTTTGGAGCAGTAGTGTGAATTGTAAACATAACCGGTGCCTCGGCGATTTTGTAAGGCAATATCCCAAATCCATCCGGCGTCTTGCGCCGTGGACACCGTATGGGTCGTGATAGGGGTCTCGGAATCGGCATATTCCACAGGTAACACTACGGCGGTATCAACTGTGAGATAGTGGCTCTTATCAACAAAGGGCACCTTTAAAGCTTTTGCTAACAGCAAAGAGGAGAAGCCCGTACAGTCGACAAAAAAATCAGCGTCATGCTGGCGTTGCTGCTTATCAACTAAGTGCGCGATGAAACCTTGCTCATCAAGCTCTACTTGCTCAATATCTGCAACAATATGCTCAACCTGTAACTTGTTCATTGCATGCTTTTTGAGTAACTGACCCAGCTTTGCGGCATCGAGGTGGTATGCATACTTGGCAAGCCAAGCATATTCTCCCGTCTCAGGTGTCTTAGGTGCGAGGTTTTCATCGCACAGGAATGACTGCACCGACGTCGCGTGGGCAAAATCTTGCTGCATCGTGCCTTGGTGTTTTCGGCTCACCCAATATGCGCTCAAATCAAGGCCTTTTGGTTTGGCGGGGGGATCAAAAGGGTGGTAATAGGCATGAGGTTTGTCGCTTGGGTTATACAGCCAATTTTTAAAAAGAGCACCTTGCTTAAAGCTGGCGTCACACTCAGCGATAAACTCTTTTTCAGAAAGGCCAATCTCATACAAGGTATTGACGATAGTAGGGAAAGTGCCTTCGCCAACGCCAATTGTGGGGATAGTGTCTGACTCAATAATACTGACTTTAATATCTCGTCCGGTTCGCTTAAAACTACTGGCTAAGTAGGCTGCGCTAAGCCAGCCAGAAGTGCCACCGCCAACGACAATAACACGTGATAAATCTTTCATTCTTATTCCTTTATTTTTTATTCTAAGTAGAAAAAGGAAGCGACACTCAGGCGACCATTATCTATATCATCCTGCTGATTATGTTGTCCCTTTAAATCAGCGCTGTGCAATATATTGCCCTGATAAATAATGATTCTATTGAATTTCGCCGGCACACTCAGTACTCGCTCGAAAAGGTCAGAGTCGCCCTGAATATAACCATCAAAACTATGTGCATGATGCTGAATTGATTTAAGCATGTTTTTGACAGCGTTGTCATCACTAAACTTCGCCATCCCCGTTGGCCGGTAGGAGTAAAAGGAGGTGCCGCCATGTTGCTCAGAGCATAAATAGTGCACGGTTGCATAGTCTTTATTATCTAAGCTATCGATATGGGGGGCTTTTTGAAAGAGCGAAAGTTGAGACTCTTTCACCGTGGTCAGAGATAACTCGTTTCTGTAAATATCTACTTTACCGTCAAGTTGCAACACTTCTCTGTCGCGCAGACTATTGAGTAATTCTGATAGCGCGCGTTTATAGGGCAAAGGCATTTTGTCGCGTTTACCTGGATAAAAGGAGCGGTCCGTTCCCGGAGGGTTAAAGTATGCGGTGGTTTTGGCATAGTGAATGACTTGTTCAGGGTTAGCTAAGAAGTCATCAACGACGACCACGCTTTCATTGGTTGCAGGAATTGCAATGACGTTCGCTTGGTAATCTAAATTCAGTGTATACATTGGTTTTAGCTTGTAACGGGTTAGACAGCATTATGTTAGCCAAAATCAATTGGAGTCAAATGCGATGTTCCGTTGCCACAAAATTTTCACTTCCTTTTTCCTAGTAAAACCGCTAGCCTTAGTGCCACTAGATAAGTAACAAATACGTAAAATTAATGGAGCAGTAATATGGCGGAGCAACAAGTGCAGCCTTTGCATAACGAAAAACATGCCAACACAAAAATCAAAAATGGCATTAACCTAGAATTTTTGAAAACTCAGCACCTCGTTCCTGTAGTTGCTCACGAGTTTGGTCGTGTTGCTAACGAATTTCCGATGGCATTCGTAAAAAATAATGAAACGGGTAAATTCCAAGCGGTAGCGATTTTTGGACTTGAACCAGGTGAAAACCTATTTGTAGATGGCGATCAGTGGGTAGCAGGTTTTGCCCCATTAGCTGTGACTCGCTATCCGCTAGGTCTTGTTAAGCACCCAGAAGAAGAGCAGTACGGTGTAGTTATCGATGAAGCTAGCCCGTTGGTAGGCGAGGAAGACGGTAATGCGCTGTTTGAAAATGGCGAAGAAACTGAATACCTGAAGCGTCGTAAAGATGCACTTGTGTCGTTCATTGAATTCTCAGGTGTGACTGAAACCTTCACTCAGTATCTTGCAGATAAAGAGCTATTGATACCACAAACGCTGACTGTGGATATCAAAGGCGAAAAGAAAGATATCTCAGGTATCTATCTAATTGATGAGAAAAAGTTAAATGAGCTAAGCGACGAAGCTTTCCTAGAGCTTCGCAAGCGCGGTTACTTAGCGCCTATTTATTCGTTCCTAACGTCTACTCACCAAGTGGGCCGTTTGGCGCGTTTAAAAGCTCAGCGTGATGCTGACGCATAAATCGCATAAAGAGTGAAAAAGCCCAGCAATTGCTGGGCTTTTTTGTACCTGCTTGTTCAGTTATTACACGAATATGAAAATTGGACCAAAGTTTTATCTCTTTACCCTTGAGTAACGTCGGCCCATGTGAAAAAATTTGAGTTTATTTTGTAACCCCAACTCAGACACGAGGAATCAATTATGCGCATCATCCTATTAGGCGCACCCGGTGCAGGTAAAGGCACGCAAGCTCAGTTTTTAATGGACAAATACAACATTCCGCAAATCTCTACCGGCGATATGTTGCGCGCAGCTATTAAAGAGGGCACACCGCTTGGCTTAGAAGCGAAAAAGGTGATGGATGCCGGACAACTTGTGTCTGACGAGATTATTATTGGTCTTGTAAAAGAGCGTGTCGCCAAGGCTGATTGTGAAAACGGTTTCTTGCTAGATGGTTTCCCACGTACCATCCCTCAAGCCGATGCAATGAAAGAAAATGGCATCGATGTCGATCACGTGATTGAGTTCGATGTGGCTGATGAAGTGATTGTTGAGCGTATGGGCGGACGTCGTGTTCACCCAGGTTCTGGTCGTGTTTATCATGTGGTTTACAATCCACCCAAGGTGGATGGCAAAGATGATGTCACCGGTGAAGATTTGATCATCCGTGACGACGATACTGAAGAAACAGTACGCAAACGTCTTGCTATATATCACGAGCAAACTAAGCCGTTAGTTGATTATTATCAAAAAGAAGCGGCTGCTGGCAACACTCAGTACCATAAACTCGATGGTACCCAAGCTGTTGAAGCAGTCAGCCAGCAGTTAGCCGAACTGCTAGGCTAACCCCGCACTAAAAAAACCGCCTGAAGGCGGTTTTTTTGATCTTAGCGATTGTTTTCAAAGTATAATCACTTTTAATTTAGCGTTTAGGACTTCATTGCTATGTCACTTGCTTTATCGCAAAGCGCCAGCCGTTACGGGGTGCTGTTAGTTAATCTTGGTACCCCTGATGCGCCCACGTCAAAAGCCGTTCGTGTTTATTTGCGCGAGTTTTTATCCGACACTCGCGTCGTTGAGATACCGCCAGCTGTGTGGTTTTTTATTCTCAATGGCATCATTCTTCCTATTCGCTCGCCCAAGGTGGCTAAAGCATACGCATCAATATGGCAGGAGCAAGGCTCGCCGCTGCGCGCAATTACGGAGCAACAAAGCATTGCCTTACGGCAGCACTTAGAACAAGGGACGGGAGAGGCCATACATGTCGACTATGCCATGACCTATGGCAACCCCAGCATCGCTAGCCGTATTAAAGATATGCAGGCGCGTGGCATTGACAAGATAGCGGTGTTGCCACTGTATCCACAGTACTCTGCGACAACCACGGCTGCGGTATTCGACAAGCTGATGGCGCATCTAAAAACCGTGCGTAACTTACCGGAAATTCGTTTCCTTAAGCACTACTACGAGAAGCCTAGCTATATTAATGCATTGGCGCAATCTATTGCCGATTACCGCGCTCAGCATGGCGAGGCGGATAAACTGATTTTCTCTTTTCATGGCATCCCTAAGCGCTGTGTTAAAAAAGGCGATCCTTACTTTGAGCATTGTCAGGCTACGGCGCAAAATACAGCAGCCAAGTTGGGGCTCAGTGATGAGCAATGGATGATGACCTTCCAATCGCGTTTTGGTGCTGAAGAGTGGTTAAAACCCTATACCGATGAAACTTTGGAAGCGTTGCCAGAGCAAGGGGTGAAAACAGTGCAGGTGGTTTGCCCGGCTTTTGCTGCAGACTGCTTAGAAACTTTGGAAGAGATTTCCGTGGAAAACGCCGAAGTGTTTAAAGGGGCGGGAGGCGAGAGCCTAGACTACATTCCCGCGCTTAATGATAGCGAGGCTCATATCGCCTTACTGGCTGAGCTAGCCCAGCAGCAATTGCAGAATTGGTAATACGAAAGGCGCCACACAAGGCGCCTTTTTACTATCACCAATAAAACTGAGTCTATAAGCTATTCAGTGCTCTGATCGCATGATCGTAATTAGGCTCTTTGGATAGGTCGCTAACAAGTTGTTTGTAGATGACTTTGTGGTCTTTATCCAACACCAATACGGCACGGCTAAGCAAGCCCATATCTTTGATAAGTAAACCATACTGCTCACCGAAATCTCGCCATACTGCATCAGAGAGAGTCTCTAGCTTGTCAATTCCCTCTGCGGCGCAATAACGTTTTTGCGCAAAAGGTAAATCAGTGCTGACAGTTAACATAGCGACTTGAGGGAATTCGCTGGCCACTTTTTCATTGAAGTGCTTTGTTTGAATACTGCACACGCCAGTGTCTAAGCTCGGAACTACGCTCAATAGAACCGCTTTGCCTTGGTAGTCATTTAAGCTGCGTGGTTCAAATTGGGCATTCACGGTACGAAAATCCGGTGCGGCATCACCCACTTTGACTCCTTTGCCTAACAGGGTGACGGGCTTTCCTTGGGCTGTGACTTTACCAGCATCAATGGTATTGATAGTCTCGCTTTGCTGAGCTAGCGCTACAGTGCTGCAGGTCAACAGGGTGCACAGTGCTAATTTCTTAAACATAACGCTCTCTTTTCTATTTTCTGCAAAATCCTATGAACTATTATATCTATACGCCAGTACAAAAGGATATAGCGGCGGTGGATATTTAAATTGTGTTTATTGTTATCTTTTATTAACATTAATACAGGCTAGTTTGCGATCAACAACAATAACAACGCATTCCGATACGACTAACCACCATTCAACGATCATGCGAGTGAGGTACTGCCTGTCATGAAAACACCAGTGTTAATTTGTGATGACTCCACAGTTGCTCGCAGGCAGTTAGCCCGATCCCTACCCGAAGATTGGGAAATAAAACTGGAATACGCCGTCAACGGCGAAGACTGCCTAGACAAATTGCAGTCGTTTTCACCGGAAATCTTGTTTCTAGACCTCAACATGCCAGGCATGGATGGTTATCAAGTCTTGCAGGCCATCAAAGAGCGTAATATTCAGGTGCTCGTTGTGGTGGTCTCTGGTGATATCCAACCGACAGCGCACGAGCGTGTCCTTGCGCTTGGTGCGATTGATTTCATTGCCAAACCGTGCGATGCCAGCAAGTTAGAGCAAATTATTGATCAGCACGGCATAAAAGATAAGGCGGCACGCCAACGTTTAGCCTTGCAGCTCGGGGAACAGCTTGACCCGGATATTCGTGACATTTATCAAGAGATCACCAATGTGGCGATGGGGCAGGCGGGTGACTTGCTCGCGCGGCTACTTAATGTATTCGTGAAGCTGCCTATTCCTAACGTAAACGTACTTGAAGTGAATGAGCTGGCAATGGCACTTCGCTCAATCGACCAAAATGCGGCAACTTCAGGCATCTGTCAGGGCTTTATTGGTGGGGGGATCTCGGGCGAGGCGTTGTTATTGCTTAATGACTCCAGCTTTAAAGAAATTGCTTCACTGATGAATTACGAGGGAGAGATCACCGATGCGGTCGAGCTCGAATTATTAATGGATGTCAGCAATATTTTAGTGGGCTCGGTACTTACCGGCTTAGCGAAGCAGCTTGATGTGGGTTTTTCCCAAGGCCACCCAGTGGTGCTCGGTCAGCATCGTGAAGTTGAAGAATTGGTCTCGGCCAACCGCTCGCGTTGGCAACGTACATTGGCGATAGAAATCAGCTATGGAATCGAGGACCACGATATAAATTGCGACCTCATGTTGTTGTTCACAGAAGATTCCCTGAAAACTCTCAAATACAAAGTCGAATACCTATTGGAAGATTAATTTATGCCTGCAGCTGATTTTAATATGCACGAAATACACTGGCTCATGGATATGTTTAATACCGTGGATGTGGGCCTTGTGGTATTGGATCGCAAATACCGGGTGTGCATATGGAATGGCTTTATGGAGAATCACTCTGGGCTGCTGCCTAGTGCAGTGAAAGACAAAGACTTATTCGACTTGTTCCCCAGCATTGATGAGAAGTGGTTTCGAACCAAAACCGAGTCAGTGTTTGTACTGAAAAATCGCTCATTCACTATTTGGGAGCAAAAGCCCTATATTTTTCGCTTTAAGAACTACCGTCCGATCACTGGTAAAGCGAATCATATGTACCAAAATGCGACTTTCATCCCGTTAACCAGTACCACCGGAGATGTGACTCACGTATGCATCATCATTTATGATGTAACCGACGAGGCTGTGAATAAAATCGAATTGGAAGAAGCCAATCGTATGCTTGAGCAAATCAGTCGCACTGACGGGTTAACGCAATTACCTAATCGCAGCTTTTGGGAAGAAAGTCTGCAAAAAGAGTTTAAGCGTGTGAGTCGCTCACAAGGGCATGATAGCTTGTTAATGCTAGATATCGATCACTTCAAAAATATTAACGACAGTCATGGCCATGCGGCAGGAGATGAGGCGTTAAGACACATAGCCAATATTATAAGCAACACCTTACGCGAAAGTGATATGGCTGGGCGTTATGGCGGTGAAGAGTTTGCTATTACTTTATATGATACAGATGCAGAAGGCGCCAAAGTATTTGCCGAGCGCTTGCGGGCACAGGTTGAAAGTTCGCAAGTGGTTGTTGACGAGGAAGTCATTAAAATGACTATCAGTGTAGGGATAGCTCAATACGACAGCGCTTTTGAGCAACATGAGCAGTGGGTCGCCGCAGCAGACAAAGCGCTGTACAAGTCGAAACAAGAAGGGCGAAACCGCATTTCTATCGCTAACAACGGCGCTTAATTAAGCGTCGCTGTTTTGCGCTGCAGGGCACTGACTAAGCAGTTGGGTGCTGCCATCTTGTTGCTCTTGCTCTAACCTCACCGCAAACCCCCATAACCGGTATAGGTGCTTCATCACCTCATCGCTTGAGTCCGCTAAAGGAATCGATTGATGTGGTACATAACGTAAAGTTAAAGAACGATCCCCTCTAATATCAACATCATAGATCTGAATATTAGGCTCATGATTACTGAGGTTGTACTGCGCTGATAGGGTTTCCCTAATTACTTGGTAACCCGCTTCATCGTGAATAGCCCCGACTTCCAAGTGAGGTTGTTGAGCATCATCAACGATGGAGAACAGTTTGAACTCCCGCATCATACGAGGAGAAAGGAATTGGCTGATGAAGCTCTCATCTTTGAAGTTTTGCATGGCAAAGTGCAGGGTCTCCAGCCAGTCACTGCCAGCATACTCCGGAAACCATTGTTTATCCTCATCCGTTGGATTTTCGCAGATTCGGCGAATATCCGTCATCATATTAAACCCTAAGGCGTAAGGGTTAATTCCCGAGTAGTAGTTACTGTTGTAGGGAGGTTGATACACCACATTAGTGTGGCTTTGCAGTACTTCGAGCATAAAGCCGTCGGTGACCTTTCCTTCATCATACAGGTGATTAAGTATGGTGTAATGCCAAAAAGTAGCCCAGCCTTCATTCATTACTTGGGTCTGTTTTTGTGGATAAAAGTACTGCGAGATTTTGCGAACAATACGCACAATTTCTCGTTGCCACGGTTCCAGTAAAGGCGCATTTTTTTCAATGAAATAAAGAATATTTTCTTGCGGCTCACGAGGAAAACGCTCGCGCTTTTGTTTGCTGTGCGACTCTGCCTCTGGAATTGTGCGCCATAACTCATTAACCTGAGACTGTAAGTAGTCTGCTCGCTCTTTCTGTCGTCTCTTTTCTTCGAACAAAGAGATTTGCTGTGGCCTTTTATAGCGATCTACACCGTAATTCATTAGCGCATGGCAGGAGTCGAGAATATTCTCCACTTCATCAATACCGTATTTTTGCTCGCATTCGGCAATGTAGTTTTTGGCAAAGAGTAAATAGTCAATAATGGAACCAGCATCCGTCCAGGTTTTAAACAGATAGTTACCCTTAAAAAATGAGTTGTGGCCATAGCAGGCATGAGCCATGACTAGGGCCTGCATCGGCATGGTGTTTTCTTCCATCAGGTATGCGATACAAGGGTTCGAGTTAATCACAATCTCATAGGCCAGTCCCATTTGTCCGCGCTTATAGTTTTGCTCAGTTTGGATAAATTTCTTACCGTACGACCAATGGTTGTAGCCAATAGGCATACCGACACTGGAGTACGCATCCATCATTTGCTCAGCGGTGATCACTTCAATTTGGTTCGGGTAAGTATCAAGCTTATAGTGTTGTGCAACGCGTTTTATTTCGTCGCGGTATTGCTCAAGCAAATCAAAGGTCCAATCTGGACCATCACTTAATGGCTTTCGAGTCATAATCGCCCCTCATTACTAGGCGCTACGCGCCGTTTTGTTGGCGTTTTTCTTAAATAGCTCTCGGAAAATAGGATAAATATCATCAACAGCACGAATGTGCTCTATGGCAAAGTTGCCGAATTGAGCCGCGAGTTGCTCATATTCTCGCCACAAGCTTTGGTGTGCACGATTGGTGATTTCGACATAGGCATAGTATCGCACCATGGGTAAGATTTTGTTGCTCAGCAAATCGGCGCATTGCGGTGAATCATCTGCCCAATTGTCGCCATCGGACGCCTGCGCTGCGTAGATATTCCATTCACTGGATGCGTATCGCTCACTCACTATTTGATGCATCAGTTTTAATGCGCTGGAGACGATGGTGCCGCCAGTCTCTTGCGAGTAAAAAAACTCTTGTTCGTCGACCTCCTTGGCTTGAGTATGATGGCGGATATACACCACCTCAATGTTTTCATAGCTGCGGGTAAGAAATAGGTAGAGAAGAATATAAAAGCGTTTCGCCATGTCTTTGGTGGCTTGATCCATCGAACCAGAGACATCCATAAGGCAAAACATAACGGCCTTAGAAGTGGGGTGCGGACGCTTTTCGTAGTTGCGAAAGCGTAAGTCGTAATTATCAATAAAAGGCACCGCAGATATCTTTCGCTCAAGCACTTCTATCTGCTCAAGGAGCGCGTTAATTTTGGTTTGCTCTGGTACAGGGGCATGCTCAAGTTCAATCAATTGCGCTTTTAGTTCAGCGAGCTCGCGTCGCTTTGCTGCGGTCATCGCCACTCTTCGGGCAAGTGAGCCTTGTAAAGAACGAACAATATCAATATTGCTTGGCATGCCATCGCTGCAAAAACCAGCGCGGTGCGTTTTCATTTGTACCAGCTTATCGACACTGGTTTCTTGTAAGTTCGGTAGTTCTAAATCTTCAAATAATAAGTCTAGATACTCATCCTTTGAAATTGAGAATACAAATTCATCTTGCCCTTCGCCTTGATCGCTGGCTTCGCCCTCACCAGCGCCGCCGCCTTGACCCTGCGGCGGGCGTTTTATTTTATCGCCTTTATTAAATTGGTCGTTGCCCGGGTGCACCTGCTCACGATGCCCCCCGCGACCTTGATGAAAAAAAGGCTCCTTGATGTCTTTGGCGGGGATAGAAATGCTTTCCCCGCTAGAGACATCAGTAACACTGCGTTTATTTATAGCGTCTGAAACGGCTTCTTTAATTTGCTTTTTATAGCGGCGAATAAAGCGCTGTCTATTTAACGTGCTTTTATTCTTGCCGTTCAGGCGCCTGTCGATAAAGTGCGCCATAAAACCTCCCTCAACTCACTACGTGCTGGTTACTGCGATTTGCGAACGCGCAAATACCACTCAGACAGTAAGCGCACTTGTTTCTGGGTGTAGCCTTTTTCAACCATTCGGTTAACGAAGTCTTCGTGTTTTTTCTGATCCTCTGCTGATGTCTTGGTATTAAATGAGATAACCGGCAGTAAGTCCTCGGTGTTGGAGAACATTTTTTTCTCAATCACTGTGCGCAGTTTCTCGTAGCTAGTCCAAAGCGGATTCTTACCGTTGTTGTGAGCGCGCGCTCTTAAAACAAAATTAACGATCTCATTGCGGAAGTCTTTGGGGTTAGAAATACCCGCAGGTTTTTCGATCTTCTCCAGCTCAGCATTGAGTGCGGCGCGGTCGAATAGCTGCCCGGTGTCAGGGTCGCGGTATTCTTGATCTTGGATCCAAAAGTCGGCATAGGTGACGTAGCGATCGAAGATATTTTGCCCGTACTCGGAGTACGACTCTAAATAAGCTGTTTGTAGCTCTTTACCGATAAATTCGACATATTGAGGGATCAGGTAGCCTTTTAAGTGCGACAAGTAACGTTCTTGCACTTCAGCGCTGTATTGCTCCCGCTCTATCTGCTGTTCCAATACATAGAAAAGATGGACCGGATTGGCAGCCACTTCACTGTGATCAAAGTTAAACACGCGCGACAAGATTTTAAATGCAAAACGGGTTGATAGCCCTGTCATGCCCTCGTCGACGCCGGCATAGTCGCGGTACTCTTGGTAGGATTTGGCTTTGGGGTCGGTATCTTTCAAGCTTTCACCATCGTAGACCCGCATTTTTGAGTAAATGCTGGAGTTTTCAGGCTCTTTTAGCCGCGATAACACCGAGAACTTCGCTAAGGTTTCTAAAGTGCCTGGAGCACACGGAGCGTCGCTTAGCTCGCTGTTGTGTAGTAACTTATCGTAAATTTTTACCTCTTCAGTGACACGTAAGCAATACGGCACTTTCACGATGTAAACCCTGTCTAAAAAGGCTTCATTATTCTTATTATTTTTAAACGTTTGCCACTCTGATTCATTTGAGTGGGCCAAAATAATGCCATTAAAGGGCAGGGCGGAAATCCCTTCAGTACCGTTGTAGTTGCCTTCTTGGGTGGCAGTTAGCAGCGGATGCAGTACTTTAATGGGCGCTTTGAACATTTCGACGAATTCCATCAAGCCTTGGTTGGCAAGACATAAAGCGCCTGAGTACGCGTACGCATCTGGATCGTTTTGCGCGTAATGTTCAAGTTTACGAATATCAACTTTACCCACTAGGGCGGAGATATCTTGGTTGTTTTCATCACCAGGCTCAGTTTTGGCAATGGCCACTTGATTTAAAATAGAGGGGTAGCGCTTTACCACCTTAAATTGGCTGATGTCACCATTGTATTCTTTTAATCTTTTCGCCGCCCAAGGCGACATGATGGTACGCAAATAACGCTTTTTAATGCCGTATTCTTTTTCTAGCAGTTCGCCGTCTTCAATGGCATTAAAAAGGCTCAGGGGGTGATCATTCACCGGTGAGCCTTTAAGACAGTAAATAGGCACTTGTTGCATCAAGTACTTAAGCTTTTCAGCAATCGATGATTTACCACCGCCTACAGGGCCAAGCAAGTATAATACTTGTTTACACTCCTCTAGGCCTTGTGCGGCGTGTTTTAGGTAGGAAACAATCTGCTCAATGGCATCTTCCATACCATAAAACTCATTGAAGGCGGGGTATCTTGGTACAACTCGGTTAGAGAAAAGCCGACTTAACACCGCATCTTGCGATGTATCGACCATTTCTGGCTCGCCTATGGCTGTTAGCAGGCGCTCTGGTGCCGTGACATAGGCTGTCTTGTCTTTTTTGCACAGCTCTAGAAACTCGCTAATGCTGTACTCTTCTTCCTGGGATGCTTCAAATCGTGATTGATAATGCTCGAAAATTGTCATACCGACCTCCAAGTTACCCGAAGCTGAGATGAAAGGGTGGAAAGATGCGACTCGGTACTTAAAGCGTAGACAGTAAAGTGAAATTTTGCGAAATATATTAGGAATTTAGTTATTCATATTTAGCGCTATGAACAGCCAAAAAAAAGCCGCATGAGCATGGTGCGCACACGGCTTTTATCAACTTAGAACAAGCAGGTGAAAAAATTTCACCTATTTATATCAGCGGTTAAACTAAGCGCTGAAGTTCTGGTTTGCGAAGTCCCAGTTTACTAGCGACCAGAAACCTTTAAGGTAATCTGGACGTACATTGCGGTAGTCAATGTAGTAAGCATGTTCCCAAAGGTCAACGGTCAGAATTGGAGTTACGCCTTGCTCAGTTAGAGGCGTAGCTGCATTTGAGGTGTTAACGATATCCAATGAACCGTCTGCCGTTTTAACTAGCCAAGTCCAGCTTGAACCGAAGTTGTTTACTGCTTTGTCATTGAATGCTTCTTGGAACGCTTCAAAAGAGCCCCATTTAGCGTTAATCGCATCGGCTACAGCGCCGGTTGGTGCACCACCACCGTTTGGAGAAAGGCTGTGCCAGTAGAACGTGTGGTTCCAGATCTGAGCAGCATTATTGAAAACACCGCCTTCAGATGAGCATACGATTTCTTCGAGAGATTTACCTTCGAAATCAGTACCAGCAATAAGGCCATTTAGCTTTTGCACGTAGGTGTTGTGGTGTTTACCGTGGTGATACTCAAGCGTCTCTTGAGAGATATGTGGCTCTAATGCATTGATTTCGTATGGTAGTGACGGTAGTTCAAATGCCATGTTTTTCTCCATCTATCATTATTTGAAAAAAGGGCAAGCAGCTGCGCGCGGACTGCGCAAAGTGTACTGAATGCCATTATAGTGGTACTATAATTCCTGAGTATTTTACTCAAGTTTTAGCAAACAGCAACGCCAAAACGGCGACAAGTGCCTGATCCTGCGTTTACAGTAAACGTCTTATACGACGATTTTGCTACATCAGAGCAAAAAATATCGTGGTTGCCTTCATCACCGTCATGCTACGGTATCAACAGCGCGCTGTTTGCTTTAAAATTACTGCTAACGATAGACATTGTGGTCAAAGTGATGGATTTCAACACTTACCGTCACATTTAACAGAAATTGAGGTTGTACATGGAAACCGTTGAAAAGATTAAACAGCAAATTGCTGAAAATCCCATTCTGCTTTATATGAAAGGCTCTCCAAAACTACCAAGCTGTGGCTTTTCTTCTCAAGCAGCGCAAGCGATGATTTCTTGCGGCGAGCAGTTTGCTTACGTTGATATCCTACAAAACCCGGATATTCGTGCTGAGTTACCAAAATATGCGAACTGGCCAACTTTTCCGCAGTTATGGGTGGAAGGTGAGTTAGTCGGTGGTTGCGACATTATTATTGAGATGTTCCAACGCGGCGAGTTGCAGCCTCTCATTGAGCAAACAGCGGCAAAGTACAAAGACGCTGATAGCGAATAAGAGTAAAAAAAGCCAGGTTCTCCTGGCTTTTTTATTATCAGTCAAAGCCCTGTTGAGCGGCTTTACTGATACCATCGAGCAGCAACGCATTTCTCACTAAAAAAGCAATTTTTCGAATCCCTCGGTAAAAACTTTCTATCTGCACATCTTCGGTTAAACTTTGTTATTAATAGCAGTTTACTGGGCGTGCCTTGTATGTTCATGCTTTATATTCGTATGACCGTTTTAATTTTGGCAGTGGCCTTACTCCCCGCTAGCTACTCCTACGCGCAGCGTCAATCTATTACGATTGACTATCAAGTAAATGATGTAACTATGAGTTACACAGGCTTTTGGCGCGGCAGCACCTTTATTGTTGATGCAGGGTTCAAGCGTAATGTGATTGTCGCGACGCTTGATTGGCCTCCTTACTTGGGGCGTAATCAATGTCAGGGTGGCTGGCTATTGCATTATATGGCGGCGTTGCTATTGCAGGCTGGGTATAATCCTGAGTTCAGGTTTTTGCCTTGGGCTCGAGCGGTGCGCATGACTGAATTGGGTCATGCGGACATTTTAGCTCCAGAGTATGAAATAGAATCATCCGCGCCCTCAGACGTCATCCCTGGCAGCACGCGGCTTAATCACCTCGCATTGTCCTTAGCATTAGCGCATGCACCGGTGCATTATGTGGCTGCAGCAGACAGTGCTATCACCCAGGCCCCGCAAATATCGGAATTGCCCAATTACTCTCTTGGTATCGTTCGTGGCTATCAAAATGCCCCCCAGGTAGATCAAGTGATCGACAGTGGCCAAGTCATTGTTCAACAAGCTATAGATGATGCGCAAAACCTTAACTTAGTGGTTAACGGGCGCGTTAACCTCATTATTGGCGATCCCTTAGTATTACATACCGTTGCCAGTGCAAACGGTATTGACCGCGCTGCCTATCGAGTATTGCAACCAAGCATAACCAATCAGCCATTGTATTTTGCGCTATCGAAAACGCGGCCACAGTGGCAAGTGTTGATGCAAGATATCAATCAAACCATTCCTGTTGCCAATGCTCAGCAATTGCGCCAACAGCTTACTGAGCGTATTGACGAGCACTGTGCAGCTCAGGGCACATATTAAGGTGAATTTTTATTCGTAACATGAATAATTATTCACGCTTGTCCCATCTTTACGTTAACGTAAACGTCCGTTTTTAAGGTCGCTATTTACACGATTTGTAAATATGACACTGGTGTCATATAAAAAATAACGAGTATAAATAGTAAAAATACCTCTATACCCCCTTGCTTCGCATATGTTTACAAAGCGTGAAAAATATTCAAGAATGTGAATATGTATTCATAATTTCATTGACACTCTGTTTGCAAAGCGTTAGCGTTGACGGTCTGCTAGGCCGCCTGTGAGGGTTGCTTGCAACGCGGTTAGCACGCAGTAGCAAGGGGAGAGGAGTCCGCAAATGTTATATGACTCAGCATTAGAAAAAGATAATTGTGGCTTTGGCTTGATAGCCCAAGTCAATGGGCAAGCCAGCCATAAGTTGATTCGCACCGCGATCACGGGTCTTGCCCGTATGGAACACCGGGGTGGTATTTCTGCAGACGGTAAAACCGGTGATGGTTGTGGCTTGCTGATGCAAAAGCCAGACAGCTTTTTTCGAGCTGTAGCCAAAGAAAACAACTGGTTACTGGGCAAGAACTATGCTGTGGGAATGGTTTTTCTAAGCCAAGATCCGGTTCAAGCCGAAGCGGCAAAACGCGTTATCACCAAAGAATTAGAACAAGAAACACTGACCCTACAAGGGTGGCGTGAAGTGCCGACCGATACCAGTTACTTAGGCGATATTGCCTTAAAGCAATTGCCACAGTTTATGCAGGTTTTTGTCAGCGCCCCGGAAGGATGGCGACCAAAAGATTTGGAACGTCGGCTGTACATTGCCCGCCGACGTATCGAAAAACAGCTAGAACAGGATAAGGATTTTTACATTGCTAGCCTGTCTGGGCTAGTCACCGTATATAAAGGCTTGATGATGCCAGAGGATTTGCCAAATTTTTATCTCGATTTGGCAGATATCCGCATGACCTCGGCAATTTGTGTTTTTCACCAACGTTTTTCCACCAATACCCAGCCGCGATGGCCTCTAGCACAGCCGTTCCGCTATTTGGCTCATAACGGTGAAATCAACACCATAACGGGCAATCGACAATGGGCTCGGGCCCGTGCTTATAAGTTTTCCTCGCCACTGCTGCCTGATTTGCAAAGTGCCGCCCCTTTTGTCAACGAGAGTGGCTCAGACTCCTCAAGCTTGGACAACATGCTGGAGTTGTTTTTAGCTGGGGGGATGGACCTGTTCCGCGCGATGCGCATGTTAGTGCCACCGGCATGGCAAAAGAACCGAGCGATGGATGATGATCTGCGCGCATTTTATGATTTCAACTCTATGCATATGGAGCCTTGGGATGGACCTGCGGGCATTGTGATGTCCGATGGTCGCTTTGCGGCATGTAACCTCGACCGTAACGGCTTGCGACCTGCTCGCTATGTGGTGACTCAAGACGGGTTTATCACCTTGGCTTCAGAGGTCGGGATTTGGGATTATGCGGCTGATGAGGTGGTGGAGAAGGGCCGTGTTGGTCCCGGTGAACTGATGGTGGTTGATACCCTGCATGGCAAGGTATGGCACTCAGGGGAAATCGATCAAGACCTCAAAGCAAGGCACCCTTACAAACAATGGCTGGAGCAAAACGTTAAGCGCCTCACGCCTTTTGAGAAGCTGACCGACAAAGAAGCCGGTAACCGTTCGTTTGACGCTGATACGCTACTGATCTACCAGAAAATGTTTGCGTACACCAATGAGGAGTTGGACCAGGTCATTCGGGTGATGGGTGAAAATGGCCAAGAAGCCACCGGTTCAATGGGCGATGACACGCCATTTGCGGTACTTTCTGAAGGCCATCGCTCCTTATATGATTATTTTCGACAAAAGTTTGCTCAGGTCACGAATCCGCCTATCGATCCACTGCGCGAAAACCATGTCATGTCACTAACGACCTGCATTGGCCGTGAGCAAAATGTTTTCAATGAAACCACAGGACACGCTAAGCGCTTGCAATTTGATTCGCCAGTGCTGATGTACTCGGATATGGTGCAGCTGCGCAGTGCCAATGATGAGCATTATAGCCACAGCCAAGTGGACCTAAACTACACCAGTGATGAGACCTTAGAGCAGGCGTTGGAACGCGTTTGTGACGAGGCGCAGCGTAAGGCTGAAGAAGGCGCGGTGATGGTGATTTTAACCGACCGCCATATTACCCAAGACAGCCTGCCTATTCCGGCGGCAATGGCCGTTGGCGCGGTTCAGCAACGTTTAGTGAATAACAACTTGCGTTGTGACACTAACATAATTATCGAAACTGCAAGCGCACGCGATCCTCATCATTTCGCGGTGTTACTTGGTTTTGGTGCAACTGCTATTTACCCTTACCTTGCCTATGAGTCGCTGGTGGCAATGAGCGATAACAAGGTGATCGACAAGAGCTACCGCGAAGTGACGCTGTCTTATCGCAATGCTATCAACAAAGGGTTGTTTAAGATTATGTCGAAAATGGGGATCAGTACCATTTCGTCATACCGGTGCTCTATGTTGTTCGAAGCGGTGGGGCTATCCGATAAAGTGGTCGAGCTATGCTTTAAAGGCGTGGCGAGTCGTATCGCTGGTGCCTGTTTTGCGGATTTTGAGCATGACCAAGGCAAGTTGCGCAAACTGGCATTTAGTGCACGTAAACTGCTCTCCCATGGTGGGCTGTTAAAATACGTTCATGGCGGCGAATATCACGCTTATAACCCCGATGTGATCCAAACACTGCAAACCGCAGTGCGCTCAGGAGACTATGCGGACTATCAACGTTATGCGGCCCTGGTAAACAATCGTCCCATCACTAATTTGCGCGATATGCTCGCGCTGCGCAGTGATACTAAGGCCATTAGTGTCGATGATGTTGAGCCGGCAGAGGCGCTTTACCAGCGCTTTGATTCTGCCGCCATGAGTATCGGCGCTTTATCGCCAGAAGCGCATGAAGCTCTAGCAATTGCGATGAACCGCTTAGGTGGGTGTTCTAACTCGGGCGAGGGTGGCGAGGACAAGCTGCGCTTTGGTACCGAGAAAAATTCACGTATTAAACAAGTGGCATCAGGACGCTTTGGCGTCACTCCGCACTATCTGCGCAGTGCTGATGTTATCCAAATCAAAGTCGCCCAAGGCGCTAAGCCCGGCGAGGGAGGCCAGCTGCCCGGTGAGAAGGTCACACCTTATATCGCAAAACTTCGGTATTCGGTACCAGGTGTGACCTTAATTTCACCTCCACCACACCACGATATTTACTCTATTGAGGATTTGGCGCAGCTGATATTCGACCTCAAGCAGGTGAATCCAAGTGCGATGATCTCGGTTAAGTTAGTGTCAGAGCCAGGGGTCGGCACCATTGCTACCGGTGTGGCCAAAGCTTATGCCGACCTTATCACCATAGCCGGGTACGACGGTGGCACCGGGGCCAGCCCACTGACATCAGTAAAGTATGCGGGTAGCCCGTGGGAGTTGGGGTTAGCGGAAACGCAGCAAGCCTTAGTCGAAAATGGCTTGCGTCACCGCATTCGCTTGCAAACAGACGGCGGTTTAAAAACCGGCCTAGATATCATTAAGGCGGCCATCCTCGGCGCTGAAAGCTTTGGTTTTGGCACCGGACCTATGGTGGCTCTGGGATGTAAATACCTGCGTATTTGTCACCTCAATAACTGCGCAACCGGTGTAGCGACGCAAGACGAGACATTACGGGCCAAGCATTATCATGGCTTGCCTGAGATGGCGATGAACTACTTTAAGTTTATTGCCCAAGAAGCGCGAGAAATCATGGCATCGCTCGGCGTCACGCGGCTAGTGGATTTAATTGGTCGCACCGAATTACTCGAAGCCATTGAGGGCAAAACGCCGAAACAGCAAAAAGTCGACCTCAGTCATTTATTGGAGAAGCCCAATAATATCAGCGGTGAGACCCTATACTGCTCGGTGCACAATACTTCGCATTATACGGGGCGCTTGAATGAGGAGCTGCTCGATAAAGCCAAGGAGGCCATTGATAACTTATCGGGTTTAAATTTGGTGAGCCGCATTAATAACACCGATCGTTCCATTGGTGGCATGCTTTCCGGCTATATTGCCTCGAAGCACGGTAACCAGGGTATGGCCGCTGATCCAATTCGTCTTGAGCTACATGGCACTGCCGGGCAATCCTTTGGTGTGTTTAATGCCGGTGGTCTCGAGATGACCCTTATTGGCGATGCCAATGATTATGTCGGTAAAGGCATGGCCGGTGGGCGCTTAGTTGTTCGCCCACCAATGGGCTCATGTTTCCAATCACACCAAGCGGCAATTATTGGCAATACCTGCCTATATGGTGCAACTGGGGGTCATTTATATGCTGCTGGTTGTGCTGGCGAGCGCTTTGGTGTGCGTAACTCCGGCGTCACCGCTGTGGTTGAAGGCTTAGGAGATAATGGCTGCGAATACATGACCGGCGGCGTCGTATGTGTGCTTGGTAAGGTTGGGGTCAACTTTGGTGCAGGGATGACAGGTGGTTTTGCCTATGTACTCGACGAAGCCCAAGACTTTGATAAACGCATCAACCCAGAGCTGGTGGAAATTGTCGAACTGGATAACTTAGTAACACATCATGAGCACCTCCGTGGATTGATAGCTGAACACTTAGAACTCACCGGTTCGCAGCGAGCCGAGGCTATTCTTGCTAGCTTTGATCTGTATCTACCGCTGTTTAAGTTGGTGAAACCAAGATCCAGTGATGTGCAGAGTTTATTGGGCCACCGCGCCCGCAGTAGCGCGGAGTTGCGCGTACAGGCGCAATAGGAGGAAGTATGAGTCAGAATGTTTATCAATTTATTGACGTGCAGCGCGTGGACCCAAGGAAAAAGCCGATTTCCACACGCAAGCAGCAGTTTGTCGAGATTTACGAACCATTTTCGCAAAACCAAGTCGACTCTCAGGCGGATCGCTGCTTGGATTGCGGCAACCCATATTGCGAGTGGCAGTGCCCGGTCCATAATTACATCCCGCAGTGGCTAAAGCTGATCCGCACTGGGCGTATACTCGAGGCAGCTGAGCTGTCTCACCGCACCAATAGCCTGCCAGAGGTGTGTGGTCGGGTATGCCCGCAAGACCGTCTTTGTGAAGGCGCTTGTACGCTCAATGAAGACTTTGGCGCGGTGACAATAGGAAATATAGAAAAATACATCACCGATACCGCGTTTGCTATGGGCTGGAAGCCTGATATGAAGCACGTGGTGTGGACCGATAAAAAAGTCGCCATTATTGGTGCTGGCCCCGCTGGCTTGGGGTGTGCTGATGTGTTGGTACGCAATGGCGTTAAGCCGGTGGTATTTGACCGTCATCCGGAAATCGGGGGGTTGCTAACCTTTGGCATTCCTTCTTTCAAGCTTGAAAAAGAAGTAATGCAGCGTCGTCGTGAAATCTTCACCGAGATGGGAGTGGAGTTTCAACTGAATACCGAAATAGGCAAAGATATTGAATTGCAAAGTATTATTGATCAATACGATGCAGTCTTTTTAGGTGTTGGCACATACCAAAGCATGCGCGGCAATTTAGCCAATGAGGATGCCGAAGGCGTCTATGACGCATTACCATTTTTAATTGGTAATACGAATCGCGTGATGGGCTATGACGAAAGCCAAACGCCTTTTGTTGATATGCAAGGCAAGCGCGTTGTCGTGCTCGGCGGTGGAGACACCGCGATGGATTGTGTGCGTACCTCGGTGCGTCAACAGGCAAACCATGTGATCTGTGCCTATCGTCGCGATGAAGAAAATATGCCGGGCTCAAAGCGCGAGGTGAAAAACGCCAAAGAAGAAGGCGTGGAATTCATGTTCAACGTTCAACCTAAAGGTATTGAGGTGAATGAACAAGGCATCGTCACCGGTGTGAAAATGATAAAAACCCAACTCACAGAGGCGGATGAAAATGGTCGGCGCCGCGCCGAAGAAGTCGCGGGCTCTGAACATGTCGTGGCCGCTGACGCCGTGCTCATGGCTTTTGGCTTCAAACCCCACAAGATGGAGTGGTTATCGCCGTTTGGTGTCGAAATCAATAGTTGGGGTGGGATCACTGCGCCCGAGCAAGGCGAATATACTCACCAAACGACTAATCCAAAGATTTTCGCTGGCGGTGACGCGGTACGAGGTTCAGATCTGGTCGTCACCGCGATCTTTGAAGGTCGAAACGCCGCCGAGGGCATCATGGACTACCTCGAGGTATAAAGTTCTTTTCTGGGAAAATCAAAGCGGGCCCTTGTTGGCCCGTTTTTTTATAGCTAACAGTGACTGAAAAAGGATAAGCTAAAAACCGCTCAACCGGTTTTTCATCCGTAAGTGCAAATTATGACAGGGAGGTAATGAGCTATGGAATATGTGTTAGCGGTGACTCTGTTTGCCATTTCGGCTTCCATCACTCCAGGACCCAACAATATTTTAGTGATGACTTCTGGCGTTAACTTTGGCGTTAAGCGCAGTCTGCCGTTACTGACAGGCATTTGCGTGGGCTTTGCTGTTATGTTGTTGCTTGTCGGCCTAGGATTTTCTTATGTATTTAGCAGATACCCAAGCCTGCACTTTGTCATAAAGTGTTTAGGTGTTCTTTATTTACTCTACCTTGCGTTCGTTATTGCTTTTTCATCCGCTGCCATTGAGGGGAAGGAGCAGCATCGACCTTTATCATTTATCAACGGTGCGTTATTTCAATGGGTTAATGGTAAAGCTTGGGTTGTTGCTAGCGGCGCTATTGCCGCTTTTACGAGTGTTGGAGGGGAGTTTAGTGGCGACAATATTGTTATCGTTCTGACTTTCTTATTGGTGTCATTTCCCTGCGTTGGCGTGTGGCTAATGTTCGGTTCAATGCTTAAAAATCTACTCAACACCGCAAACAGACGTCGCTGGTTTAACCTGACGATGGCTTTGTTACTGGTGTTATCGGTGATACCTGTGCTCAAGGAAATAGTAACAGCACTTTAGTGCACAGCCTCAATCCATAAGACCGTACACTGGCTAATGTCGAGTTGTTAGCGCTCTGAGCGCTCATATAGAGTTAATCGAGTGTAATCCCTCACCCGTGTGCGGCAATCAACTCTTTGGCGTTAGCCAGAGTTGCTTTACTAATGTTGTCCCCTGCTAATAACCGTGCAATTTCATCGACTCGTCCTTGCTTATTCAACGGCTGCATCTGTGTATAGGTCTCATCATTGGCCACTTCTTTGGCGACAAAAAACTGGTTCATAGCACTGGAAGCCACTTGCGGTAAATGGGTCACACAGATTACTTGTGTTGATTCACCCAAACGACGTAATAACTTACCTACCGCAGCGGCTGTCGGGCCAGAAATACCCACATCCACTTCATCAAAAATAAGAGTAGGCGTGGTAACCCGTTGAGCGATAATTACTTGAATCGCTAAACTGATGCGCGATAACTCGCCTCCGGATGCTACTTTGCTAAGCGTCTGTAAGGGCTGGCCTGGGTTGGTACTGACCATAAACTCTATGCGATCTTGGCCTAGCTTACTGGGGGTTCGTTCGTTGTCGTAATCAAGCTCAATGGCAAAGCGGCCATTTTCCATCGATAATTCATGCATACTGGCGCCAATTAACTCGCCCAGTTGCTCAGCCGCGTGTTTGCGGCTGTCTGAAAGCGCTAAGCTGTGCTGCTGATAAGCAGCCAGTGCCGAGGCTATTTCTTCGTCTAATTGGGCTAAACGTTGGTCATCAACGCAAATAGCTTCTAACTCAGCCTTAATATGCTGATGGTGCTCTACTAAGGCTTCGGGTTCAACCATGTGCTTTCTTGCCAGAGTTACTGCGGTGCCAAGACGCTCATCTAGATACTGTAAGCGCTGTGGATCCAGCTCGGCGCCATCGCAATAAGCGCGTAACTCGCGGCTAGCCTCTTCCACTTGCACACACGCATCATTGAGCATAGTCGCTACGCCCTCGAGCGCGTTATCAATGTTGGCCAGTTCGGCAATAGCAGCGGCGCTTTGTTGCAATGCACCGTTAATGGTTTGTTCTTCGCCCTCATACAAGGCATAAAGCTGTTGTTGTGAGCCTTCTAGTAACTGCTGTGAATGACTGAGTTTGTGATGCTCAACTTCAATGTCAGCGTATTCACCCTCATTGAGGGAGAACTCATCAAGCTCAGCAACTTGATATTCAAGCAGTTGCTTCTGTGCTTGTTGTTGGGCGTGCTTAGCTTCTAGCTGCTGGCGTTCACGATGGAGATTGGTATAAGTATGATGTGCGCTGGCCACTTGCTCAAGTAGTGCACCGTGGCCTGCGTATTCGTCTAGCAAATGCAGCTGCTGGTCGCTTTTTAACAACAGTTGATGAGCATGTTGGCCGTGGATGGAAAGTAAATATTGGCCCAACTCCTTTAGCTGTCCAGCGGTGACGGCAATGCCATTAACGTAACTTTTACTACGGCCATTTTTAGCAACCACGCGACGCAGCAAACACTCGTCATCATCGCCCTCTAACATATGCTCTTGCAAATACTGTTGTGCTTTAGGCAGCTGGCTAATATCAAACCGCGCGCTAATATCGGCTTGCTTTGCCCCTGGGCGCACTGCGCCAGCGTCAGCGCGTTCACCTAAACACAGCGACAGCGCATCAATAGCAATGGATTTACCGGCCCCTGTTTCACCGGTTATGGCGGTCATGCCACTGCGCCATTGGGTTTCCAATTCGCTTACAATGGCAAAATTAGTAATTTTTAATCCACACAGCATACTGTTCATCCATCCAGTTATTTATAACTGTTAATCTATACAGTGTTTGTGGTTTTTGCAAATTAAATTTTAAACAGTTTCGTGCTGAGCTGATGAGTGCTCTTGCTGCTCATCGACGTCGTCCTCAGTCTCATCAGGCTCGTCTTTAAGCTGCTCGTGGTCACTGAGATCGCTGGAGGTAAGCTGCGTCAGCAGGGTAGGGAGGATGTCATGGTAAAACGCAGCATTAAACTCGATACCGCGTGTGGGTAATTCACTAATAAAGTATTGAATCCGCTCTGCTAGAGTATCTATGTCGTTACGCACATAAGACTTAGCTAACTCGCTGTCCAACGTCTGCAGCACACGTTCACTGATGTATTCTAAATACGTGAGGTTATCCTCATTGTGCCCTTGAACAACGAAGAAGTTGCTGCAGATAGCATTGAGTTGCGGCACATGTTTGGGACGTAGAATGCGAGCTTCTTCATACTCATGCAGATGGCTTTGAAAGCGTTGTTGAACTTGCTTGACCCGAGCGTTAAACATACGCCGTTGAGCCTCTCGCGCTTTCTCACGGTTGCGCTCAATGACCATGTACACACCAAGCAAGGTAATAAGTAAAATAAGTGTCAAGATGACGACGAAAACCATGAGGATACGAGTGGGAACCGAAAACAACGAATGCCCTATTCTTATGTAAATAGGGCCTAATTGCAATAAAAACTGAACGCTAAGTTAACGCTGGCTAATACAAGCGTGAACCCCAGTTTAGCTTTTGCCTCAACACGTTATAGTACGAATAGTCAGTTGGATGGACTAGCCGCAAAGGCTTTTCAGCCTTTTTAATAACAACCTCATCACCAGGGAGCAGGGCCAGTACCACGTGACTATCACAACTCACTTGCAGGCTATCGGTATTACTAGGACTGAGTTGCAAACGCACCACACTGTCGCCATCAACGACGAGCGGGCGGCTGGAGAGGGTGTGTGGGAACATAGGTACTAGCGACATGGCATTTAGACCTGGCGTGAGTATGGGCCCGCCACCAGAAAGTGAATAGGCGGTAGAACCCGTGGGCGTGGACACTATCAGGCCATCTGATTTTTGCGAAAAGACAAAATCATCGTTGATAAAACACTCAAATTCAATCATATGAGCCACTTTATCGGCGTGCAGTACCGCCTCATTCATGGCTGAGTTGGCACTTTTTAGCTCGGCATGGCGAAACACTTCGACTTCCAATAAAAAGCGTTTTTCTTCGATATACTGACCGCTGAGAACCTGCTCTAAAGAGGCTTCAAAGCTATCGGGGTTTAAATCGGTTAGAAAGCCTAAGTTACCTCGGTTTACGCCGATCACCCCAACATCAAAGCGGGCAAGCACCCGAGCGGCACCGAGCATGTTACCATCACCGCCGACAACAATCGCCAAGTCGGCCCGTTCACCCAACTCCACTAAGTCCACCAAAGTGGCTTCTTTCGCGTCTTCAAGTTGGCCGCCATAGTGGCGCTCGACCAAAACCTTGTAGCCTAGTGCTTGCAAAAAGGTATAGAGGCGTTGTAATGTCAGCGCCGCGCCTTCATGATTGGCTTTACCAATTAAGCCTATGGTTTTAAAAGATGCGCTCATAAATGTGCCAAGACCGAACTAACTCCTTATAGAGTAACGCAAAAGTCAGGGTGTTGAAACTGAGGCAAAGAGCCTAAATTATAACTATATGAAATTATCACCACGTGACGAGCAGATTTTCTCTGCTGTAATGAGCTTGTATTGCGACGGCGAAGGTAATCCTGTCGCCTCGACCCGCATTGCTAAGCAAAAAGGCATGGCGGTGTGCAGTGCCACCGTGCGCAATGCCATGTCTCGACTTGAAAAGCTCGGTTTACTGTACTCACCTCATACCTCTGCGGGGCGTATTCCCACTGAGCAGGGGTTTGCGTTTTGGTTTGACAGCTATTTCGACCTCGACCAACTCGGCTTGTATTGGCAGCCCCCGCAGGACAAACTAATTGAGTTTGCGCATCACCTCGCGCGACGCTTTAAAGTGTGCGTCTGTGTCGGCCTACCACAGGTAACGACGCAAGTTGTATTTCGAGTTGAAGTACTTGATTTTGACCGCAAACATTGGCTGGTGCTGCTGCTTGACCGGCACGGGCAAAGCCATAACATTCTTATTACTAAGCCCGTCGAAGCCAATGACGACATTCGCTATCAGTTTGCAACTTGGCTGAATTCGGTGTTTGCCCAGCAAAACCTGCTCGAGGGGATCCACCGCATGAAAGCAATGAGTCGCACTGCACCGCATTATTGTCATGGTTCGCTGGCTCAGTGGACGCGAGAGCTGGGTAATAAGTTGGGCACTGATAACAGCATAGTGGTGGGCGAGAATAACCTCTACGCTCACAGCCAGCACGACCAAGAATATGCTATTGGAGTGCGCTTTTTACATGCGGTTGAAGATAAGCTGGCCTTTCGCAATGGCGTGTCGGTGCTACTAGGTAACAGTGTGCCGATGCCGGGATTCGATGACTTCTTAATATTGAGTTTGGCGTACTTTGCGAATCACGAATACCAAAGCCGGTTTTGTGTGATTGCCCCGAAATCAGCAGAGATCGAAGCAATTATTCAAGAATTTGCGCAAATCGAAGAAGTGGACCTTGAAACCACTTAAACCATCCCCATAATGAAACGCAGTTAAGCAGTTTTTGGAGAACAGATAAATGTCCGAGCAAACACAGGCGAAAGAAAACGAACAGGACAACCCGCAAGAAGCGGTGGATCAAGAGCAGGCGAGTGAGCAACAAGCTCAAGGTGATGATAACAGCGCAGAAGCTGAAATCGCTGCGCTTCACGCAGAATTAGAAGCGGCGAAGCAAACGATAGAAGATCAAAAAGATAGCGTTGTTCGCGCTGCTGCCGAAGTGGAAAACATTCGTCGTCGTGCGGCTCAAGATGTCGACAAGGCGCACAAGTTTGCACTGGAAAAGTTTGCCGGTGATCTGCTTCCTGTGCTCGATAACCTTGAACGCGCCATTGAGTTCGCTGATAAAGACAACGAGGCTATTAAGCCTATGCTCGAAGGCGTTGAAATGACAGCGAAAAGCTTTGTCGAAGCGCTGGGCAAATTTAACGTTGAAGTGGTTGAGCCACAAGGCGAAACATTCAACCCTGATTTACATCAGGCAATGAGTATGCAACCCAGTGAAGACGTAGCACCTAATACTGTGCTTGCAGTGATGCAAAAGGGCTACACACTCAACGGTCGTCTATTGCGCCCGGCTATGGTGATGGTGTCAAAGGCACCGTAATAGCCTTTAGATAATGCTTTAAATGCCCGCTTAGCGGGCATTTTTTTTGTGATGCCAAAACTGGGTAAGCAGAATCAGTACTAGGGCACTGAACATCATACTTGAAAATGGCACCGCATTTTCAGGATGGATCAGGGCGAGAATTGGCCCTACCAGCGCGCCGCTACCAAAACGCAAGGTACCAATCACGGCGGTTGCCGTGCCGGAGTTGCGTTCGAATTCCATTAAAATAAGGGCATCAGCATTGCTGGCAATGATACCCAAACTCATCATTAATGGCGCAATACTAAAGACGATAAAGTACAGTGACTGCTGCATTAGGCTCACTGTGAGTAAGGTGCCGCCGGCAATAAAAGCCAGAGCTAAGCCGATAAACAACATGCGCCGAGAACCCACTTTTGGCACCACACGGGTATTGACGAAGTTGCCTATCATCAGCGCTATTACGTTAAAGGCAAATAACACCCCAAATAATTGCTCTGACACTTCAAAGTAATCTAAATAGATAAACGGCACCGAGGTCAAAAAGCAAAAGAAAGCGAATGACGCCAACATTGAGGAGAGTATATCTGCCCGGGCTTTTGGTTCGCTCAGTACTACCGAGTAGCTTTCAAAAAACAGCCTCAAGCCACGCTTTTCGCTGCGATAAATGGGAATGTCGATCAGGTGCATTTGCACCCATACGAGAATGAATACGGCATAGCCCGCTAACGTTAAGAAAATCACTTGCCACTGCGCAAGGCCGAGGATCAGCGAGCCAATACTCGGGGCAATGAGCGGTGCAATCATCATAATCATCGACACATAGCTCATGCCTTTAGCGGTATTTTGCTGATATATATGACGAATAATGCCAGGCACCACAACGGTAGCAGCGGCGCCGGTAAAGGCCTGCGCAGCCCGTAATGCCCAAAAAAGATGGATGTCTTGGCAAAATGCCAATGCCAATGAGCACAGCGCAAATAGCCCAAGGCCAATGCGGGCAAGGCGACGACGGCCCATTTGATCGGCTATGGGGCCAAAAAACAGCATACCTAACGCATAACCACCTAAGTACACACTCAGTGAAATTTGCACTTGTGGCATGGTCGCGCCTAAATCAGCGGCAATTTGCACCATCGCCGGCAGATACATATCCACCGCAAGCGGGGTAATAGCAACAATACTGGCTAACAGCGGCAGTAATAAACGCCGACTAGGCGTTCTTATATCGTCTGTGGACATAGAATTCAGTCTTCAATTTGATAGTGTGGAGAAACCAAGGCTGGCTTGATACTTTTAACGTATTGGGGTTCAGCGCAGACGGATAAAACACCTTGGTTTGTTCACTATATCACCCGCTGCCAGTAGGTAACAGCCAAATGTTATTAAGATAATGTTAATTATAAAGTTTTATACTTTTGCGTAGAGCTAGGCGAGCCCCATCACACTTTGCTATGCTAACCTCATTCGGTAAATAGGGAACAAATCATGAAACATGCTTTAATCGCGCTGGCGCTTGTCGCCGCGCTTGGTGGATGCAAAACATCGCCCACAGGGCGCACCCAAGTGGCTTTATATTCAGACAGTGAGATGAGCCAACTCGGCGGTGCTAGCTTTGAACAAATGAAAAAAGAACAGAAGATCAACAAAGATCCGGCCACCAATGCCTATGTGCAGTGTGTGGCTGATGCGGTGATCACCGTTCTACCGCAGCAATACGCGCAACAAGAGTGGGAAGTGGTGGTGTTTGATGAACCCTCGGCGAATGCCTTCGCATTACCAGGTGGCTACATTGGTGTGCACACCGGTCTATTAGATGTCGCGCAGAATCAAGATCAACTCGCGACGGTGTTGGGTCATGAGGTGGGGCACGTGATTGCTGAGCACTCAAATGAACGCGTTTCGCAAAGCCAACTACTGCAAACGGGTATGCAGTTAGGCGCCGTGGCACTGGATATGAGCGAGGTGAGCTATCGCAATGAGATTATGCAGGCCTTGGGTCTAGGAGCCCAATTTGGTGTGGTGTTGCCTTTTAGTCGTACTCATGAAAGCGAAGCCGATGAAATTGGTCTTGAGTTGATGGCCAAAGCAGGCTTTGAGCCCCAACAGTCAGTGGCATTGTGGCAGAATATGGCCAAGCAAGGTGGCGCTCGTCAGCCAGAATTTTTATCAACCCACCCAGCGCCATCAAGTCGCATTACGCAGTTGCAAAAGCAAATGACCAATGCACAAAGCTTGTATAGCAGTGCTCAAAAACAAGGCAAGCGCCCGCAATGCCGTTAGTCGCTCGGTAAGCACTTAAATGCTCAGCGCCTATAAAAAACTTAAGCAAAGGCCGCCAGTATTTATCCCACTGTTACTGGCGCTTGTGCTTGTTATTGATAGTTTGATTAGCGCGCCGGTATTTGCCATACAGTGGCACAGTCCCATGCTGATGTATCGTATCGGTGTGGTGTTTAGCTCGGTTAAGTTAGTACTGGCTGGTGGTTTGAGCGCATATTTGTGGTGGGCGATAGAAAAGCGCAGCTACAGGCCTTTGGCTACTATCGCCGCGCAAGCAGTCATGCTAATGAGTGCCTTACATGGCATTTTACTGCTTGTGGGTATGCAGAGTGTGATCGATAAATCAAAGCACTATGAGCAGATTGGCCCTTATGTGTTGGCGCAACAGCACAATGATAACGAGCCTGGCTACATGCAGGTGCTCTATGTATATTGCCCTAAAGCACTGGGTTTTTACCGCTTAAAAGAGGTTCAGCGCCAGCCCGGGCCTCCTGCGATGCTGTTAGTCCAGCGAGATAAACAATGGTTTGTGCAAGGCACTGACCATGCACTGCCATCACCTGGAGAAATCTGTGGCCAATAATTACTTAGTGACACTATTGATAGCCGTGGCGAGTTATAGCGGCTTTAGCGATGCCAAGGGCAGTGATAGCGCTTTGCATCTAGACCCTAGTTTGCCAACAAGCTTAGCGCTGGCTTTTGCCAACGATAACAATATTGAGCCGGATATCAGTGCTTTCAAAGTCTTAAATGTGGTGCCTATGAGCAGTCGCTCTGGGCGTCGTGTGGCGATGCTGACCATTGAAAACACCGAAAGCGGCCAACGCAGTTTGAATCATCAGCAGGTCATGGGGCTTTTTGCAGATGGTATGCGGCGCTCACCAGAGGCTTTTAAGCAATTATTTACGGGGCGACAACGTTTGTCTATTACCGTTGATTTTGCGCAGTATGACCACCCGCTGCTTCAGGTGTATACACGTAACGAATAGCCAGTGTGAAACGCAGTATGATGCTTACAGCACGCTTGGTAAGGAAGAGGTAAGCGAGCGCTTACCTCTACAATAAATCAGCGCTAAGCGCGGCTGATAAATTTGCTCTCAGCGGTGTTAATTTTAATCTTATCACCACTGGAAATGTGTTCAGGCACTTGTACTACCAGCCCTGTACTCAAGGTTGCCGGTTTGGTGCGTGCACTGGCCGACGCCCCTTTAATTGATGGAGAGGTGTCTTCAATCACTAATTCAACGCTAGTTGGTAGGTCGATGGACACTGGGCGTCCTTCAACTAACACCACCTGTAAACCTTTGGTCGACTCGTCAATAAACAGTAGCTGTTCAGCAATGCTGTCTTTGTTGAGGTGATAGGGGGTGTAATCCTCTTCATCCATAAACACATGCTCATCACCGTCAACATACGAAAACATCGCAGCACGACGCTGTAAATCGGCAAAATTAAGCATGTCTTCGGCTTTGAACGTTTCATCCACCTTGGTGCCATCAACCACATCATACATACGCATGCGGTATAGGCTTCCACCGGCGCGGCCTTGAGGCACAGAGCGCTCAATGTCGCGTACAATCATCACCCGACCTTGATACTCAATAGCCGCGTGTTTTTTTATCTCACTTGCCTTGGGCATTATTATTATTCCTCGATTATCTAAGAGCTGTAAGTTACCTGATCAAAAGGTCCAAGCCAAGTGAATTTGCGGAACCGACTCAGAGGTATTGGTGCCCAGTTTATTGTGCCAATATTGCCATTCGATACCTAGCATCAAGGTGCGTTCTTTGGCGTTAAGCGCGTGGCCCAAATCCCACTGCAGGATTGGTTGTGCTAGTACCCAGTTTTGTACTTTTTCGCCAAACTCGTTAGTGCGGCCATCAATGTACTCAACGTGGCCGGTAAAGTAGAACTTTTGCTCGCCGAGGCTAAAAGGTGTGCCCCAGGCAATATCCAGCATCCAACTGTCGCTTTCGGTTGGCGCGCCACCGGCACTAACGCCATCGCTATCATCAATATAAGCTGTGACTAAGGTAGAGAAAAAGTCAAAGCCATCTACCTGCCAGTCGAGTTTCACCCCGGGTAGGTATTTCAGTACCTTGGCATCGCCTGCGGCATTAAAGCCCATCACAAAACCGACATCCTTGAGAGGACCGGCACTAATATTTTCGCCAGAGATTTTTGATAGGCTGAAATTCGAGTACCACTCACCGTAGAAATCACTGTCTTGGTAGCCATCATCAAGGTCATCATGAATAACATCGATAAAAAAGAAGTTATCGCCGTAATCGTAAGCCGACGCGTGTTGCAAAGACACGACGCTGGTATCTGCTTTTTGGCCTGAGAAAGGATTTTTAAAGTCGCCATAATTCACGTGCAGTTGAGTCTGACTCCAATTGGCTGCGAACGCTGGCATGCTCAGCAAGCTACAGCCTGTCAATGCACAGGCGACAAGGTTACGTGTATTGATTTTCATAACAAGATGTTTCTAAAAGGAAAGTCAACGCAATTATAGCAGATGATGGCGAACAACCACCATCTGCATGGCGTTGATTTAACCGCGATGGCGCCGCAGTATGATGGTAATAATTGCCGTAACAGCCAAGATGAAGCAGTAATAAGCCGAGGTTGATACCTGCCATGGACTAATGCTAAACGTTGCACCTAGTAACAGAGCTTGGGCGCCGTAAGGCAATGAGCCTTGTAGTACACAGGCGAAAATATCCAGTAAACTGGCCGAGCGTTTTGCTGCAATGTCGCCATCGTCTGCGAGCTTTTTAGCCACTGGGCCTGCGACAATAATGGAGACCGTGTTATTGGCAATACACAAATTCGATGTCATCACCAGCAGCGCAATACCAATTTGGTCAGCCACCTTGCGATTGAAACGGGCAATGATTTTGGTCAACGCTTGAATTTTATTGGCAAGGTAATCCAGCCCGCCACCTCGGCGAATAAACTCCGACAGGCCACCGATGAACATGGATAACAAGAAAATCTCTTGCATGTCACTGAAACCCTGATAAACGTCTTTTACAAAGGCTCCGCCTTGGTAGTCGCCTGTAAAGCCCATTATTGCTGCGAAGATTATGCCGCTAAAGAGCACGACAAAGACATTCAGTCCCATCACCGCAAGCACAAGAATAAAGAAATACGGCAACACTAAGAGCCAGTCAAACTCCGCTACTTCTACCTGTTGTGGCGGTGGTGTGAGCATGACCAATAATGTAATAGTTAAAATGGCGGCAGGCAGGGCGATTTTTAAATTCTCACGGAATTTGTCTTTCATCTCGCAGCCTTGGGTGCGTGTAGCCGCAATGGTGGTATCAGATATGATCGATAAGTTATCGCCAAACATGGCCCCGGAGACGATAGTACCCGCCATAAGTGCAGGGTCGATGCCTGTTTTCGCCGAGACGGCAAGGGCGATTGGGCCGATGGCGCCAATGGTGCCCATAGACGTGCCCATGGCCGTCGATACTATCGCGGCTATTAAGAACAGCCCAGGTAATAACATACTTGCAGGAATAAAAGACAGACCAGCATTGACCACAGCATCAACGCCACCAGTGGCTCCAGCAACAGCGGAAAATGCGCCAGCCAATAGATAAATCAAACACATGGTGATGATGTTGCTATGCCCAGCACCACGAATAAAGGTTTCCACCGAGGCATTAATACTTTGTTTTGTTATCAAAAAGGCGATAACGATGGCTGGTAGAATCGCGACTGGGGCAGGGAGTTGGTAAAACGCATAATCGACACCTTGCGATTGCAAATACAATCCAGTGCCCAAAAATAGCGCGACAAAAATAAGCAGTGGAAGCAACGACAGTTTTGCCGTTGTTGCGTTGTAAGTAGGCTGCATGAATACCTCAAAAAATGATCGCCAACAGCCAAAAGTTCTTCTTTTAGCTGTATTTCTTTCGCATGATTTGTCCATCAAACCCTGCGTGCGCCCGCAAGCCAAAGACCAAATCGGCGCGTAATTTTGGGCAGTTTATACGTATGGACGGCTAAAGTCTACGGCGTTCATTGTGGTTGTTGTTATTTTACCCAGTAGTAACACAAAAAATTAACTTTATCGAGCGCTTAGCCATAATTAGCGGGCTTACCCTGGGCTTAAAATGAAATCGCACACGACATGGCCGCAGGGCATTGTTTTGAATCTTTCTCACTCGCGCACCCTGTGCATCTGCGTTAGCATAGAGGCTATCAGTATTTCATTGATTGAAGGAAAATATATGTCTGCTCGTGTAGGGGTACTCGGTGCCAATGGCCGAATGGGGCAAGTGTTATTAGCTGCAACCAATAATGATGGTGACACGCAGCTCGCAGGCGCTTATGTACGCGCGCACTCACAACTGCTCGGTGTCAATGTTAACAATGTAGTTAAAGACCTAAGCGAACACGCTGAGGGCTTAGCTTTTAGCGCCTTCGATGAGCAAAGTCAGTGTGACGTGCTGATTGATTTCACCCTTCCTGCTGGCATGCTGGCCCACCTTGATATCGCCGTTGCTAAAGGCACGCCGATGGTGATTGGTACCACCGGGCTTGATGAGCAACAAATGCAGCGTTTGTATGATGCCAGCGAGCATATCCCCATTGTTTTTGCCCGTAACTTTAGCGTCGGTATTAATTTATTACTTAATTTGGTGCAAACGGCAGCGCAGAAAATGGGTGATGACGCCGACATAGAGGTTTTCGAAGCTCACCACCGCCATAAGATTGATGCACCATCAGGGACCGCATTAGCCCTTGGTGAAGCCATTGCCGAAGCCAAACAATGGCAACACGATGACATCGCTGTGTATGACCGCTCACAAAGTGAGCAGGCCAAATCTCAAAAGGAAATTGGCTATTCGGTGCTACGAGGTGGCGATATAGTTGGTGAACATACGGCTTACTTTGCATTAATGGGTGAAAGGCTTGAATTAACACACAAAGCAAGCTCAAGAATGACGTTCGCGCAAGGAGCTGTGAGGGCTGCGAAGTGGGTGCAAAATAAGCAACCTGGCTTTTATACTATGCAAGATGTGCTCGAACTATAGAACTTTAAGGGTGTTTTTACGAGTTTCGGGAGTTTTTCATTGAATAGGTGCTGTTTTTTATATTTACAAACTTTTAATTAGATCTTTCTCCGACTCTCGTGTAGAATATCGTCAATTTGCCAAAATTTCATAATGCGTATAACCAAGCGCTGCAAACGGGTAGTAAATCGGTCATTTTTACTCCCGTTTTTTACTGTTAGGAGGTTAACTTGACTAAATCCGCTCTGTTAGTCCTAGAAGACGGCACAGTGTTTCGCGGTACTGCGATCGGCGCTGACGGCATGTCAGTGGGTGAAGTAGTATTCAACACGTCGATGACTGGTTACCAAGAAATCTTGACTGATCCGTCATATGCCGAACAAATCGTTACCCTGACTTACCCGCATATCGGGAACACGGGTACTAACAGCGAAGACGAAGAAGCGGCACGTATCTGGGCTAAAGGCCTAGTTATCCGCGATTTGCCACTGCTAGCGAGTAATTTCCGCAACCAACAATCGCTCGACGATTACCTAAAAGAACGTAACATTTTAGGCATCGCCGATATCGATACCCGTAAGTTGACTCGTATCCTTCGTGATAAAGGGGCGCAAAACGGGTGTATCATCGCGGGCGATGAGGTTGATGAGAATAAAGCCCTGGAAGCGGCGCAAGCCTTCCCTGGGTTGAAAGGCATGGATTTAGCCAAAGAAGTCTGTACCAGCGAGCCATTCGAGTGGCGCGAAACGAGCTGGACACTGGGCGAGGGCTTTAAAACCCTAAGCGCTGAGGATGAAAAGTTTCATGTGGTTGCCTACGACTTTGGCGTTAAGCGCAACATTCTCAGGATGTTGGTGGATAGAGGCTGTAAGCTCACGGTGGTGCCGGCACAAACCTCGGCAGAAGAGGTGTTAAAGCTTAATCCCGATGGCATTTTCCTCTCTAACGGCCCCGGCGATCCAGAACCTTGTACTTACGCCATTGACGCCATTAAAACCTTCCTTGATAAAAACATCCCTATTTTCGGCATTTGCCTTGGTCACCAATTATTAGCACTGGCTTCAGGTGCAAGCACTGCAAAAATGAAATTTGGCCACCACGGTGGTAACCACCCGGTAAAAGACCTTGACCGTGGGGTAGTGATGATCACTGCGCAAAACCATGGCTTCGCGGCGGATGAAGCAAGCTTGCCAGAGAACCTTAGAGCGACACATAAATCGTTGTTTGATGGCACCTTACAAGGTATCCACCGCACCGATAAGCCTGCGTTTAGTTTCCAAGGCCACCCAGAAGCTAGCCCAGGCCCCCATGACGCAGCCCCGTTGTTCGATCACTTTATCGAACTGATGCAAGCGCAATCTAACTAATTTAAGACCGGAGTAATAATGCCAAAACGTACTGACATAAAAAGCATTCTTATCTTAGGCGCAGGCCCGATCGTTATCGGTCAAGCTTGCGAATTTGACTACTCGGGTGCTCAAGCCTGTAAAGCGCTTAAAGAGGAGGGTTACCGGGTAATCCTTGTTAACTCTAACCCTGCTACGATTATGACCGACCCAGAAATGGCCGATGCCACCTACATCGAGCCTATTCACTGGGAAGTAGTAGAGAAAATCATCGCCAAAGAGAAGCCCGATGCGGTGCTGCCAACAATGGGCGGACAAACCGCATTGAACTGTGCACTTGAGCTGGATAAGCACGGCGTGCTTGCCAAATATGACGTTGAGCTTATCGGTGCCACGGCGGATGCCATTGATAAAGCGGAAAACCGCGAACGTTTTGACGCCGCGATGAAAAATATTGGCCTTGAGTGTCCGCGTGCGGAAATTGCGCGCTCTATGGATGAAGCCCACGATGTGCTTTCGCGCATTGGCTTTCCATGTATTATTCGTCCGTCATTTACCATGGGCGGCACCGGCGGCGGTGTGGCTTACAACATGGAAGAGTTCGACGAAATCTGTACGCGAGGTCTTGACCTATCGCCGACCAATGAGCTGTTGATTGACGAAAGCTTACTGGGCTGGAAAGAGTACGAAATGGAAGTCGTGCGGGACAAAAATGATAACTGCATCATTGTCTGCTCAATTGAAAACTTCGACCCTATGGGCGTACACACCGGTGACTCAATCACTGTAGCGCCGGCACAAACACTGACCGACAAAGAATACCAAATCATGCGTAACGCCTCGATGGCGGTACTGCGTGAAATCGGCGTAGAAACCGGTGGCTCTAACGTACAATTCGGCGTTAATCCAGATAACGGCCGCGTGGTCATTATTGAAATGAACCCTCGAGTGTCACGCTCATCGGCATTGGCTTCAAAAGCGACTGGTTTCCCGATTGCAAAAATCGCTGCCAAACTGGCTGTGGGTTATACCCTGGACGAGCTGCAAAATGATATCACCGGTGGCAAAACTCCGGCGTCATTCGAGCCGTCTATTGACTACGTTGTTACGAAAATTCCACGCTTTAACTTTGAAAAGTTTGCCGGCTCTAATGACCGCCTAACCACACAGATGAAGTCAGTGGGTGAGGTAATGGCTATTGGTCGTAATCAGCAAGAGTCACTGCACAAGGCACTGCGTGGATTAGAAGTAGGTGCGACCGGCTTTAACCCGGTATTGCCTATTGGTGAAAAAGGCGCGATTGAGAAAATCACTCGCGAGCTACGTGAGCCGGGCGCTGAGCGTATCTGGTACATCGCCGATGCGATGCGCCATGGTATGAGCGTGGAAGATGTATTTAATTTAACCAAGATTGACCGCTGGTATCTGGTGCAAATTGAAGACATCATCAAAGACGAAGAAAAAGTCAAAGAAGGCGGCCTAGCTGGTCTTACTGGCGACTTCTTACGCGCTTTAAAACGTAAAGGTTTTGCCGATGCGCGTATTGCTGAACTTGCCGGTGTGTCGGAAAAAGAAATCCGTAAAAAGCGTCAGCAGCTGGATATTCTGCCCGTATACAAGCGCGTGGATACCTGTGCAGCTGAGTTTAGCTCAGACACTGCCTACATGTACTCAAGCTATGATGAAGAGTGTGAAGCGGCGCCTTCAGACAAAGACAAAATCATGGTTATCGGTGGTGGTCCAAACCGTATTGGTCAAGGTATCGAATTCGACTACTGCTGTGTGCACGCAGCACTGGCGATGCGTGAAGACGGTTATGAGACCATCATGGTGAACTGTAACCCTGAGACAGTGTCAACAGACTACGATACCTCAGATCGCCTATACTTCGAGCCAATCACCCTTGAAGATGTTCTGGAAATTGCGCGTGTTGAAAAGCCAAAAGGCGTTATCGTGCAATACGGTGGACAAACGCCATTGAAACTGGCGCGTGCTTTAGAAGCGAACGGTGTGCCAATCATTGGTACTTCACCGGATGCCATTGACCGTGCAGAAGACCGTGAGCGTTTCCAGCAAATGGTTGAGCGTTTGAACCTGCTGCAACCTGAAAATGCCACCGTCACGTCGCAAGAAGAGGCGATTGCCAAATCAAAAGAAATTGGCTTCCCGCTGGTGGTTCGTCCCTCTTATGTACTGGGTGGCCGAGCGATGGAAATCGTTTATGATGAAGACGACCTACGCCGCTACATGAATGAAGCGGTATCGGTGTCTAATGAAGCCCCAGTGCTTTTGGACCACTTCCTTGATGATGCCATTGAGGTTGACGTAGACGCGGTGTGTGATGGTGAAACCGTTATTATCGGCGGTATTATGGAGCACATCGAGCAAGCAGGGGTACACTCTGGTGACTCGGCATGTTCTCTACCTGCCCATACACTGAGCCAAGACATTCAAGATGTTATGCGTGAGCAAGTGCGCAACATGGCGCTTGAGCTGGGCGTAATTGGTCTTATGAATACTCAGTTCGCAGTTAAAGACGGTGAAGTTTACCTGATTGAAGTGAACCCTCGTGCCGCGCGTACAATTCCGTTCGTATCAAAGGCGACGGGCGTGCCACTAGCTAAGGTAGCGGCGCGTTGTATGGCTGGTCAAAGCCTAGCGAGCCAAGGCATCAGCAAAGAGACCATTCCACCTTATTACAGTGTCAAAGAGGTGGTGTTACCCTTTGCTAAATTCCAAGGTGTTGACCCAATTCGTGGCCCAGAGATGCGTTCTACCGGTGAAGTGATGGGCGTTGGTGATACTTTCGCCGAAGCCTTTGCAAAAGCGCAGCTTGGAGCAGGTAATGCTTTACCACGCGGTGGTCGCGCGTTACTATCAGTACGTAATGGTGACAAAGCGCGAGCTATTGAGCTTGCTAAAACCATGACTGAACTAGGCTTTGAACTAGACGCAACCTCAGGGACAGCGCAAGCGCTTGAAGATGCGGGCATCGCAGTTCGCCGTGTAAACAAGGTATTTGAGGGCCGTCCTCATATCCTTGACCGCATTAAAAACGGCGAGTATAGCTACATCGTAAACACCACCGAAGGTCGCCAAGCGATTGAGGATTCCAAAGTGTTACGTCGTGGCGCCTTGATGCACAAGACAAACTACACCACCACCTTGAATGCTGCGTTTGCCAACTGTACGGCTAACTCAGCAGACGATCGTGGCCACGTAGCGTCAGTTCAAGAGTTACACCAACGAGTAAACTAAGCGCTTGGCCGCAGTGTTGCTGCGGCCTACCGTAAGTGGGAAAACTATGCAAAAAATTCCAATGACCGCACGCGGTGCAGAGCTATTGCGTGAAGAGTTAAACGAATTAAAGACAGTAACGCGTCCAAAGATCATCGCTGATATCGCCGAAGCGCGTGAACACGGAGATTTGAAAGAAAACGCCGAGTATCACGCTGCCCGTGAGCAACAAGGGTTCTGTGAAGGTCGTATTCAAGAAATTGAAGCGAAACTGTCGAATGCGCAAATTATCGACGTCACTAAAATGCCGAACAACGGCAAAGTGATTTTCGGCACCACGGTCACCATATTAAATGTGGATACCGACGAAGAAGTACGTTATCGCATTGTTGGTGACGACGAAGCGGATATTAAAAATAACCTGATTTCGGTTAATTCACCCATTGCTCGCGGTCTTGTCGGCAAACAACTCGACGACAGCGTGAACATTGAAACACCTAATGGTGCGGTGGAATACGAAATTATCGAAGTTGAATACCTCTAAACGAGCGTATTCATTCTAAAAAGCCCGCGCCTTGACGCGGGCTTTTTTATGGCAGTGATGCACTTGCGCCGGGAAACCGTGTACTGCGCATCATAGCCTGCGCAAATGACTCAACAAGGAAGCTCCCATGCGTTATCCTGCACCGTTAAAACCCGGTGATACTATCGCCGTTCCCGCGATCTCCTCGGGGGTCGATGCGCCTTTTTGGCCACGTTTGGATTATGTACTGGAGGGCCTTAAACAACGCGGCTTTCAAGTACGAGAGGGCGACTCGCTACGAAAACAAGGGTTAGTGAGTGCCTCTCCTGAAGCGCGCGCCAATGAGCTGATGACACTGCTATTGGATGAGACGGTGGCTGCAATTATGCCGCCTTGGGGTGGGGATTTCGCTTTAGATTTATTGCCCCACTTGGATTTTGATGCCTTAGCCAATGCCGCACCTAAGTGGTTAACAGGGTTTTCCGATATCAGCACCATTAGCGCCGTATTAAGCTATCGCTGCCAGTGGGCAACCATGCACTGCGCTAATTTAATGCAATTAGGCATCAATGACCGCAGTGCTCAGGTTGAGCAAGTATTTACGGCGCTGAACTTGAGCTTGGGCCAGCAATTGCAACAACGCAGTAGCCAATGTTATCAGGCGACACACCCCAACTACCGCACGCATCCCAACGCCGTATTTAAGGGAGATATTCCAACTCACACGCGCATGTTATCAGGGTCGCACTCAGCGCAGTTTGCTGGGCGTTTAATCGGTGGCTGCGCCGATACATTGTTTCCTTTGTTATGTAGCTCGCTGTTAGACCTAAAGCAGTGGCGAGCACATAACAATCAAGGTGTGATTTTGTATTTGGAAAATGCCGAGCTGAGCCCGGCACAATTTGCTCGGGGCTTATTGGCGGTGCGCGCCACTGGAGGCTTAGAGAATCTCTGTGGCATTATTCTCGGGCGTTCATTGTGCCTAGGGCAGGGAGATTTTAGCTACTATGATGCCCTCGATTACGCCCTCCAAGGGGTGGCGTGTCCGGTTGTTATCGATGCTGATATTGGTCATGTTGCGCCCAACTGGGTCATGGTTAATGGTGCCGATACTGAATGTGAATTTAAACAGGGTGAACTTAGCCTAGTGCAGCACTATCGCTAACAGCGCGATATACAAAGGCTGATATATAATTTTTAAGGAGCTAATAAATGCAAAAGGACAAAGCGATGGCGCAGTGGTGTTTAGAGGAGCAACGCCGTCAACAACAACACTTAGCCACGTTTAATAATTTGCGCCCTACATGGAAAAGCTGGGTGGCGCGTTTGCTTAGCAATTTGCTGGTTGTGATGCTATTACAAGCCATGTATCCAGAGGTGCTGAGCGAACCAGTACTTTATGTGCTGGTGATTTTGATATTCGCTCAGGGCTTTGACATGCACAATCAACACAAGCGCATTAATAAACGTATCGATGCGCTGTATTCATTGTTGTCGCACAAGGACTAAGCTTTATATCGGTAATTTCATTTTGCACTAATACAATGGAAATAGGCTGGCTAGTCAGCTTGGTACAAGAAGCGCACCTTTATACATAACTCGTTTTTGCTCCAAAACGAGTTAACGTGAATGCTCTGATGGTGGCTTTGGGCGAAGTACGGACACTCATTCCCTAGCTAATCTAGGGAGGGCTTTTCTAATTCCTGCCAAGATGTTGCTCCAACCAATACGCTTTTTCCAAAGCTTTCCGTCGACTAAAACTTTATAACAATCGATCCGATCAGTTTTATACAGTTCAAGTTTATGAGTAATGGGTTCACCACTATCGTAATCGGTGATTTCGATTATTCTTCTTAGTTCAGGAATGTTTTGTGGCTCTACAAAGCTTTCTTGTTCTATAGCAAATTTTCGATTAGTGTATGATTTACGATAATTTTTTGAAGCTTTATTAGTTTGTCTATACATAGGTAATCTCCTACCTTACAAGGTAGCATACCTTACAAGGTCTCACTAATAAGCTGTTATAGCGCTTGATGAGCAAATAGATCTACCCTCATTAATGATGATAAAGTGCACGGTTTCGTAACTAGGTGATTGTAATGAAAGAAAAAATGAAATCTCGTGAGTGGCTTTACATAATTTTTATAATTATTCTCCTCCAATTTATTGTACAAGCTGCAGCTTGGTTGTACGGTGGCAATAGTGGTGCTCTTGGTTACATCTCATTTGCAGGTACTGTTGTCTCAATTATTCTTGCAGTTTTGGCTATTGTTTATTCATATATTCAATCTTTGTCACAACAAAATTCAGCTACACAAATCAGTAGTCAAGTTGAAAAACTCATGTCAGTTACAGAGAGAATGGACTTAAGTAAAAACGATTTAAGTCTTACTCTAGACCACCTAAAAAAAGTCAGTGAAAAAATAGATATTACTATTGATCACCAACATCAAATAAAAGAGCAGGTTGAGTCTTTGACTTCTGAGTTCAATGAAATCGACTTTGAAAATCTACTGGGTAGTGACCGAATGGTCAGAAAGTATGCCGCGGCCCAAAAGAATAGTGATGACTATTATGACAAACCATTTTCTGGTGGGTATGTAGGCTTATCGTATACTTGTATATTTCTTTATTACGCAGAAAAACATAAATTTGAAATCGGTAATGTTGTCAGTGATTTTATTATGCAGGTGTTTAGTGAGTTTATTGATTTCGAAGCAGATTCGGATAGAAAATCATTTTTTGAGTTTCAGGAAGGCAACTTTGTTGCTACTTATCAGCTATTAGCATCAATGGATTTTATATATTTGCTTGGTAGTGGAGACGATGCCTTATTTGCTCTAAACGATAAGTTTAAGTCTGCTTGTGAAGAGTTTATTGAATTTGCTTTGAGTGAAGATGATGAAGATGATGAAGACTCAACTCAGTTGCTAAAACGCATCATCGAATGTTGCCAAGATTTTTAGGGTAAACGCGCTATAACAAAGCATTTAAGAGTGATTCCCAACGCATAGCATTTTTTATTCCATCGTTGGGTTTTGTGTTTACGGTGGCATGGTTAAGTTTCGTGGTAGCGTTGCTCACACCTTAATGCGGCGTTACCGAATAAATACTCTAACGTGTTTCTGTCCAATAATGATTTAGAGTAGCTGTTTGCTTCTCGCTCTTAACAGCCTTGAAGCAAAAATCTGTATTGTTACTGGCCCGCAGCGATTAGCTTATAACCCCTCAAATAAATGGCTAGCTCAAAAAAAAAGCCCCGCGATGCGGGGCTTTATGGTTGGGTTAGTAACAATGCTTAATTATGTTGTGCAGCCGGTTTATCACCTACTTCGGTGCCTGGATCAGGGCGAGAGAACCATTTGCGCATCAGACGCTTGGCATCTTCCAGCGCCACATATTGGCAAGGAATGAGTACCAAGGTGATCACCGTTGCAAAGAGCACCCCGAAAGCCAAGGAAACCGCCATAGGGATCACAATTTGTGCCTGCAAGCTGGTTTCAGTGATAATCGGGATAAGGCCGATAAAGGTGGTGATTGAGGTAAGCAAAATAGCGCGAAAGCGCTTGCAACCTGCTTCGACCACCGCATCTTTTATAGCGATACCCTGGGCACGCGCTTTATTGACAAAGTCCACCATGACCAGTGAATCGTTAACCACCACACCGGCCACGGCGATGATGCCAAAGAATGACAGGCTACTCATGGTCATGCCCATAAATACATGGCCATAAACCGCGCCGACCACGCCAAAGGGGATCACCGACATGATCAACAAGGGCTGGGTGTAAGAGCGCAAAGGAATTGCCAATAACGCAAAGATAATCATCAGCGATAGCACTAAATCGCGGATTTGCTCGGCAACGCTTTCCATTTCCTCTTGCACGCGCCCAGCAACCTTGCTTTGTACGCCGGGGTAGTTCTTCAATAAAGCTGGCAGATACTCATCACGGATCTCTCGGGCAATGGTGAAAGGTTCAGCTTGATTGGGGTCTACCGCAGCCCACACGTTAACCGTGCGTTTGGCATTTTCGCGACGGATGCGGTTAACACCGTCGACCAGCGTTACCTCGGCTACTTCTGCCAGCGGCACTTCTGCGCCAGCAGGCGTGATAATGCGCACATCATTGATTTCACTGATGGAATTTCGCTGTTCAATGGGGTAGCGGATCATCACTTTTAACTCTTCGCCATCGCGAAGAATGCGCTGCGCCTCTAAACCATAAAAGCTAAAGTTCACCTGCGATGCAACATCGGCTAAGGTCAGCCCTAAGCTGTAGGCAATAGGTTTTAAATCCAGCTGTACTTCTTCGGTGGCACTTTGCATGGAGTCATTGATATCACCCACACCGGCCATGGTGGCAAGTTTGTCTTTGAGTTTGGCGGCCACTTCTTTCAATTGTTCGTTATCTCGACCCTCTAAACGGAAGCTGATATCGCCATCATCACGACCGCCGCCATTCATGATGCTATCGTCGATGGTCATTGATTTCAGTCCCGGCAGTGGCGGCATATTTTCACGCCACAGAGCACTGAGCGCAAAGGTATCCATAGGACGCAAATGCGGCTCTACCAATACCATCATCAAGCGAGCGTTAGTGCGCCCTTGCATGTTGACAGAAATATCGCGGATCATTGGCTGGCCGTATTGCTGTTCAATTTGTTTTTCAACATCGAGCACCACTTGCTCAACTTTGCGAGCCGTTGCCAAGGTTGCACTCTCTGAACTGGCGAGATTCATTTCGATATTAATGCCAGGGAAATCATGAGGGATTTTTGGGTTGGCGATAAACTTAATGAGTCCACCGGCGAATAGCCCCGCACTGACAATTAAAATACCCAAAAAGCCCACAATGACGGTGTAACGGTAGTGAATACACCAGGTAACCGCAGGGCGGTATAGTGATTCAATCACGTACTTTAAGCCCGCATCAAAGCGACTGCGCAAACGATGCAACGGGTTGCGTGGGTTAACCGGGCGGTTTTTCATCGCCGCCAAGTGCGCTGGAAGGATCAGTTTTGATTCCACCAAGGAGAACAGTAAGCAGAGGATAATAACGCCGCCTATGGCTTTACTGAATGCTGCGCCAGGGCCGGAGGCGAGTGTTTGTGGTAAAAAAGCGGCGACGGTGGTGAGCACACCAAAGGTGGCGGGCACGGCGACGCGTTTTACGCCGCGTACGACGTTATCTAAACTTTGGCCATGCTTTTCTATCTCCGCATGGGCCGACTCACCCACCACAATGGCATCGTCTACAACGATCCCCAGAACCAAAATAAAAGCGAACAGTGAGGCAAGGTTAATGGTGATGTCTAGCCCCACGGGCATCATCAGGAAAGCGCCGAGAAAGGACACCGGTAACCCCATCATCACCCAAAAGGCCAAACGAATGCGTAGGAACATCGCCAGCATCAGCATGACTAACACACCGCCCCAAATCATATTCTCGATCATCATATCGAGACGCCCTTCGAGGTAGTAGGTTAAATCGACCATAGGCGTTAATTTAACACCTGCGGGTAATTCGGTTTCTTTGCGCTTGAGGTAGTCATCCATTACCGCAGCAACGCGGGTGATGTCTTGATCTTTGGAGGCTGCCACCTCGAACATCAGCGAGTTTTTACCATTGTATTTCGAATATTGTAGGCCTTCTTCAAAGCCGTCTTGAATGGTGGCCACATCCCCCAAAAAGACTTGTGCGCCATCTTCAAGGGTAATTAATGGCAGCTTCTCAAATTCATTACCGCGATAGGCTTGTTTTTCCACGCGCATGGATATGTAGCCGTTATCGGAGCGGATTTGTCCGGCAGACATATTGGCCGAGAAGTTACGCACCGCCGTGGCGATATCGCGGAAGGTAAGGCCATATTCGCGCAGCTTATCGGGGCTGACTTCAATACTTATCTCGTAATCCAAGCCGGAGTTAAATTCGACTAAGTTCACTAGCGGCAGACTGAGCATTTCATCATGCAGCTTATTCCCGAGCTCCTTAAGCTGATAATTACTCATATCGCCGTAGAGAGCCAAAATCATGACTTCCTGAGTAAACTTTTGCCGGCGAATATTAGGGCGCTCCATCTCCGCAGGGAAGCTGGAAATTGCATCGACCTGCATTTTTACTTCATCGAGCACTTCTTGCGGGTCGTAAGACTCTTCGACCTCAATCCAGCTTTGTGAGTAGCCACGATTAGAGTAGGTGATCAAACGTTTGATCCCCTCCAATCCCTGTAAAGACTCCTCAACCTTGATGGTGATCCCTTCTTCAACCTCTTGAGGGGCCGCACCGGGATAAACCGCCTGAATACTTAACCAGTTATTCTCAAACTGTGGGAACATTTGTTTGCGAATAGATAGGGCGCTAAGGATACCGCCAACAATGATGAATACCATCAATAAGTTGGCTGCCACCGGATTACGCGCAAACCAAGCGATTAAGCCTTTTTCTCTTTGCTGCGTCATCACTTAGTCCTCTTTCAGTGCCAATTGCGTGTGTGGCTTCTGGGTTGGCTCATCATTTAAGCGCAGCGCCATGCCCTCAGTAGGGTATTCAAGCGCTGAGGTAATGAGTTGCTCTCCGGTAGTCAAACCGGTGTCAACATAAGCCATACCGTCTTGTTCGCGAATAACATTAAGGGCACTGAATTCCAAAGTATTGTCGTTATTCAACAGTGCGACGCGATTTTCTTTGATTAAGTGGCTGGGGATTATTGCCGCATTTCGCAGTTGTTTGCCGGTAATAGTCGCATTGGTGTAGGCACCAAAACGCAGCGGTACGCTGTGTTGGTAAGGGGTGTTTACATAGGCGACCAGATAGGTCATGCGTGAACGTTTATCAACCACGCCTTCATTACGCACTATGGTGCCTTGCCAAGTCACCGCTTTGCCGGCGATATCGCTTTGTAAACTGACTTTCGCGCCGACGCCGCCGTCGACAAGATACTGCATATCGTGATTGGCAACCGGTAAACGCACTTTGGCAATGTCGGTGGCATCGACTTGACCCAGTTTACTACCTGGGCTGACAACACTACCTAAACTAATATTTTTTGCTGTTACTAAGGCATCAAAGGGAGCACGAATCGAGGTGCGCTCTAAATTGCGTTTGGCGCGTTTCACTTGCGCTTGTGCAGCTCTAAAGTTGGCGAGCTTTTCTGCCAGTTGCGGTTTGCGTAAATACAGCTCTGAGGGGATCACCTCATTGGCATTGTCTTTAATACGCTGCCATTCAGCTTTAGCCACATGTGCCTGTGCCTGTTCAATTTCTAGTGCTGATTGAGCTTGAGCTAGACCTGCCTGCGCCTCAATGAGCGCCGCTTCATAATCATTCGGGTCAATACGCAGCAATTCATCGCCTTTGGCAACAAAGCCACCTTTTACAAATTGCTCAGAAACAGAGACTACCTGACCGCTTACTTGCGCCACAAGCTCCGTTTGCTCTTGCGCCATAACCTCGCCATACGAATGCACTTTTAATGTTACGTCCGTTAATTCCACTGGCGTTACCTCAACCAGAGGGGCGATATCCTGTTGTGCTTTTTGTGGTGGCGGCGACTTCATGGCGCTGAGGGCGACAAACACCCCGATGGCGCCTGCCAATACCCCTAGCGGCAAAAATATTTGTTTTTTACTAGCCACAGTGTTGCTCCCGTATATTTCGATGACAGCTTAATACTATCGTGAATGATGTTTACAGGTATGTGGAAGATGTAACAAACCATGAATTGTGTGTCAGCAGCGCGCAAATAATAGGCGGCAACTTCAATGCAACGCTGTTTATTCCAGCGTTGACATCCGTTTATAGTCAACGACGACTGCGTTATGGGCATGCAGACTTTCTTGGTGTTCAACCTTGAACCAATAACCGAGTAGCCTGGGTTTGTACTGCAACGCCTGTTTTATACGCCGGGCGGCGTCTTCACAAAACAGCAGGTTTTCGGCATTGAGCTTGGCAAAGGCTTGCTCGTCCTCTCTTTTCACTGCGGTTTGCACGGCGGTGGCAATGACGGCCTCGAACTCGGTGATAAGATCACTGATATAGCCCAAGGTATGACCTTGCATCTGCATGTGAATGTAGGCGAATGAACGCTGACTGTGCGGCGTGGCGATAGAGCCTTGTTCGCTACTTAGCCAGTTGAGCAATGTGTTCTTGTCGATGGCATCGTCTGTAAACTCGCAGGCAATAGCGTCGCTCAGAGCTTGGCGCGATAATGCAGCGGAGCAAGGGCAGGTGCTGGAATAAGGAATAGACAAGCCGAGCTCAATAGTAAACTGGCCTTGGTGATATTCACAATGTAGCGTCACCGGGTAGCCTTGGTAGCCGCTCTTATCGCTGATTAAGGCTTTTTTCTCGAGTATAAGGTCAAAACTCAGCTGCAGCTTGGCACTGTGGCTTAGCCCTTGCTGCGAACTGATAAGCTCGCGAAGCAGATGCTCTAAGCGATGGGGCGTCATCGCTTTGTTGCTCAAATGCTGGTTCAGTATTTGATAAAGCCGTGACATATGAATCCCTTTTGCCTGCTTACTATCTAGGCTGACAAAAACATCTGCTTGTGCATGAGTTTGCTGTATCTGCGAGCTGGAAATTGGAACGTGTATGGGTAGGGCAATGTGCTCCATCCCGACCCATTTCAGCGTTAAAGCGGTATCTGCTGGTTGCACTGCAGTAATATCAGGTAAATGGCCCATTTTTTCCTCATTTGGTTAGTCGGTGTGGGGGTTATTAAATACAGCTATACAGGGCTAAAAAATGCCATCGAGAGTCAGTAATAGCCTCGGTTGCTGATCATGTTGTGGGGGAGAGCGATGCACCAATGCGCTATGCTCACCGTCAGGCCAAAGTTGTCCTTTGAGCAGTGCCACATCACCTGCTTGTAATTGATGAATATGCTCAGCATGGCGATACAGCCCTGATTTTTCGTCACTGAGCCCTTGATTGCCGCTGCCAAGCTTGCTGTAGTCTGCATCGGCGTGGGCTAGCCACTGCGACCCCGGGCCTTGGTAAGTGGTTACTAAGCGCACGGGCACGCGGTCAATGTGAAACCGAGGGCACATGGCTTGGCTGATCACTTTGAGCCGTAAACCAACGTGTTCACAGTCAAGCAAACAGCTGAACATATCCACTAATGTAGAGATATCGCTGAACAAGGCCTGATAATCTTGGTGGTTATCAAAGTTACTTTGCAAGGTGTGAAGTACTGACTTTGCGCTCACCGTCGAAGTCAATGCGAGATTTGGCTGCGCCTGAATAAGGGTTTGGATTTGCCCGCGTATCGTTGAGTCGAGTGCGCGTTTCCAAATGACGATGTTATGAGCTGGCTGGTAAATTGAAGGTAATACATCAACATTGCTTGACACTCTCGCTGTTTTTGGCTGATGCACGGGGGGCGCATCAGGGGCATGGGACTGTGTTACTTGCATAGCATCTCTCGTTATTTATAGTTTGTTATAACATATCATTTATATTGTACTCTGCATAGACAGAGTCATGGCTCGAAGCGGGCTATGGTATACTGCGAATTTATATCATGAAGAGGTGAGCGATAGATGGATTGCCGTTTAGGGTGTGGCGCTTGCTGCATCGCACCGAGTATTTCCAGCGCCATTCCGGGTATGCCGAACGGCAAGAAAGCGGGAGAGCGTTGTGTTCAACTGGATACTAACAACTTATGTAAGTTGTTTAACCAACCTTCGCGGCCCGCTGTATGCAGTCAGTTTAGTGCCACCACGGATGTGTGTGGTCGCACTGATGCCCAAGCAATGTGGCGCATCACCCAATTGGAGGCGCTCACGTAAAGCGCCTCTGTTTGAGCTTTACTGAGCTTGAGGAGGGAAGTTGCTGAGAATATCTGCCACTGATTCACGTACCACTTCGGTGCGCTCAATCGGGGTTTGATTCTTTTTCAGGCGTCCCTCTTTAGCTGCCCGCCACACTAACTGGTTTGAAGACTTATCAACGACATCAATGACTAACGTACCTACCTCATACTCACGCGTGGTGGTTTGCACGTTGTAACCAATGCCCCAATAGTCCCAGCGAGCGCCGTAACCTGTAGAAAACGTATCGACATCGACCTTGGTATCAACGGATGCATGGTAATTAATTAACACATCTGCTTGTTGCGGGGATACCAGTTCCATGCCCTTGGCGCGAAGCTCATCATTGACCGCTTGTTGCACGCGGCGTTCCATTAGCTCACTAATTTGATAATTATTAGTGCCTTTGGTGAGGCTGGCATTGGGGATCCATGCGAAGGTTTTATATTGCGAGAAATCGACCGATTTGTCGTAGTCAAAATCCGGGTGCGAAGCACAGGCGCCCAGTAATAGTACCAAACCGGCTAGCAGAAGGTTTTTCATTGAATGCTCCTTAGTTGGGCAAAGTGTAAGTCCTACGAATAACATAACACAGGTTCTTAGAAAGCGAGAACTGCGTAGTCTGTTAGTTTTTTACCGCAGCCGTTAGTTCCCCGTAAAGAGAAAATTCGAATTTATTTAAAGCTAATTATATTTTTCTGTGGTAGTCTTTAACTTGCCTTGAGTTAAGGCGTGTAATGTGACGGTTTTGTGCGGCCAATGCTGTAAGAGTGACTATTTAGCTAGTGTGCCCTTAGTACTGTACCTGACCCATCGGCGGCGACACTGGCTCAGGGAGGATAGTGCCTAATTTTAGGCGATTGATACAAATTGACTTACAGGAAAACTAAGTATGTCAGCAGAAGCACAAGGTAAAGTAAAGTTTTTCAACGAAGCAAAAGGCTTTGGCTTTATCGAACAAGAAAATGGTCCAGACGTGTTTGTTCACTTCAGTGCCATTAACGGTAACGGTTTTCGTACTCTTAACGAAGGCCAGCAGGTAACTTTCGGCATCAAACAAGGCCAAAAGGGACCAGAAGCGGAAAATGTAACACCCGTTTAATGCTTATTTGCTCACGCCTGTGAGCGAGTAATTGGTGAAGTCGACTCGGCTTCACTTTTCCCCCTCAAATTACACCTTCTTTGTCATATTAATTTAAAATAAGCCTTCCCAGCGTATAGTGCCTTTTTATTTTTGATATATTATCAATCTTCAATTATTATTTAATCTCCATGTTCAACAATTAAAAGAGACCATAGTGAGAGAGATCAGAGCCTTTGCCAAAACGGCATCGATGAATGAGTTAGAGAAAGCAATTAATATTCTGAATACTGCGCTCGAAAGTCAGCAACAGCAGGAAAAAGCGAAACAGGAAGTTCTCGAACTGATGAAGGAAAAAGGGCTCAGTGTGGATGATATTGTTGACTCGAAACAGGACAAGCGAACTAAGGTTGAACCTAAGTATCGTCGCGAGTTTGAAGGAAAAGTAGTTGAATGGTCAGGCCGTGGTAAGCGTCCCAAAGCATTCCAAGATGTTGACCTAACTAAATACCTCGCAAAATAATAACCTCCAAGGCCCGGTTTCGGGCCTTTTACTCACTTGGGTGTTAGTTGTGTTTACACTCCGAGATTACCAACAAAAAGCCGTTGATAGCACCTTAGCCCACTTTCGCCGCTCAGATAGTGCAGCCGTGATCGTACTTCCCACTGGGAGTGGCAAAAGTGTGGTTATTGCTGAACTTACGCGCCTTGCGCGATTCCCTATTTTGGTGCTGACTCATGTTAAAGAATTAGTACAGCAAAATGCCGAAAAATATAAAGCATTGGGATTAACACCGGGGATCTTTTCTGCAGGTCTTAATGAGAAAGAGTTAAACCAGCAAGTCACCTTTGCCAGTATTCAATCTCTCGCTAAAAGTAGAGATAAGCTAAAAAGGCAATACTCACTTATTATAGTCGATGAGTGTCACCGTATTAGTGACGATGAAAACAGTCAGTATTCACAGCTTATTCAGCATTTAAAAAAAGCAAATAGCAGATTGAAAGTGCTAGGTCTAACCGCGACCCCATATCGCTTAACATCAGGATGGATATATCACCGCCACTATCATGGCTTTGTGCGTGGCTCGGCAGGTGCGCCATTTAGCGAGTGTATATATGAATTACCGCTGCGTTATTTAATCAATAAAGGCTATTTAACCCCGCCGAATTGCGTTGACGCTGCAGTGCAAAACTATGACTTTAACTCATTGGCATCCGGCCCCTCAGGTATACCCAGTGAAGGCGATATGAATACACTATTGCAATCGAGTACCCGGGCAACAAAAAGTATTGTCAGTGATATTCAAGCGCAAGCAAATGCTAGACAAGGGGTGATGATATTTGCTGCTACAGTCAAACATGCTTATGAAATAGCTGACTATTTGAGTAGTGAGTCAGTAGCGGTTATAACTGGTCAGACACCGGCGGCTGAGCGTGATGAAATTATCCTTAGGTTTAAACGCAAAGAGCTAAAATACCTTGTTAATGTATCGGTATTAACCACGGGCTTCGATGCTCCACATGTGGATTTCATCGCCATTTTAAGGCCCACCGAGTCGGTTGGCTTATATCAGCAAATTGTGGGTCGAGGTCTGCGTTTGTGCGAAGGGAAAAAAGACTGCCTAGTGATCGATTATGCTGCCAATGGCTTCGATTTATTTTATCCAGAAGTGGGAGCGAAGCGCCCAGACCCATTAAGTGAACCCGTTCAAGTCGTATGCCCTGGGTGCGGGTTTGCCAATATTTTTTGGGGAAAAACGGATGCCAGTGGTCAAGTTATCGAGCATCATGGTCGGCGCTGCCAGGGGCTGCTTGATGATGGTGAGCAAACGCAGCAGTGTGACTATCGCTTTAAATTTAAAGAATGCCCGCAGTGCGGCAGCGAAAATGACATTGCTGCGCGCGAGTGCAGCGCCTGCCAGCATCAGCTGGTTGACCCAGATGATAAACTGCGAAAAGCACTTAATTTAAAAGAAGCCATGGTACTGCGCTGTAGTGGCTTAAGTTGTCAAATTACTCAGCCAGGCAAACTCAAAGTTACCTACTTTGATGAAGATGGGGCCAGTGTCGATGAGAGCTATGACTTTAATAATGCCAAGGTAGTGGCTCGATTTAATCGCTTTTACGCTAAGCGGCACACCGTTAGCGGAGTCACAACTTGGCACCATGCTCAGCAGGTGGTTGACCATCAGCACTGCCTGCAAGCACCTGATTTTGTGGTGGCGCGAAAGTCGAAACGATATGGGTGGCAGGTGAGTGACAAACTCTTTGACTATGAGGGCGCTTTTCGCAAGGCAAACGCCCTGTATTAGGGCGTGTGAAATGCTCCTGTACGGAATGCTTTAAGCCATTAGCCCCCAGCCGTCACCATAACCATTGTGCTTATCAGCTAGACTTTCCAAATAGGCTTCGGTATCCATGATAACATCATGTTGCGGCACCATTTTGATACTTACTTTGACTTCAAATACGCCAGTGTCCGGGCAAGTTCCCAATTGTGAATCGGCGCTTAGTTCGGAACTTTTCAGTGCTTCTTGGTAACTAATAGCATGTTCTTGCTTTTCAAATAGAATAAAGAAGTCCAATGTATGAAAGCCTGTCAAGTCCACACCTTCATCGTGTATTTGCTGTAACATGTGTCCGGTGTCGTCGTCGGGAAATTGCATACCATGTCTCGTTTTTTTAAGAATCGATAAATTGTCTATTATCTTGTAAGAAATAAAAAGCCTTGAAGGCAAATTTTATTTATTCAGTGGGTGCGCGAAGTCAGTGGCATTTGTTAAACTGATGGACCCACTTTGGGACGTATGAGTGATCTGACCATTCATTGTTGCAGTATTCTTAGATCATGGAGTTCTAGTCGTTTGATTTTCTGCCGCTTTTTCATTCTTCTATCTATTTTAATATGGCCTGCTGTCACTGCACATGCTGCTGTGCAACAAGCAACAACCATTACTGGCTACAGCATTAACGGGTTATCAGGAGAGTTAGAAGAAAATGTTGCGCTTTATTTAGTGCAATTAAAAGGCGAGGTCCCCTCCAGGCAATTACAGCGCTATGCAAGTGCACAAGTTAAAGCGAGTATGCGCGCACTGGGGTATTACCATAGCGAAGTAGAACTCAGCTTAGAGCGCAGCGAAGGCAAAGCGCAAGTAATTGCGAACATCACACCCGGCAAAGCGACGCGCATCGCTAGATTGGATTATCAATTTAGTGGTCCCGGAGAAGACGATCAGCAGCTTAAGGCGGTGCTTGATAGCTTACCTCTGCAGCAAGGGCAGGTTGTGCACCATGGCCAATATGATAGTGCTAAATCAGCCATAGATAGGCAGTTGTTAGAGCTTGGCTACTTTGACGCTAAGTGGCAACAATCTAAGTTGGCGATTAATCGCTCTCAACACAGTGCAGAGGTAGTGCTGCATGTGCAAACGGGCCCACGCTATGATTATGGGCCGATTAACATCAGCTCTGATACACCAGCAAGTAACTATATTTATTCTCTGGCGCATTTTAAAACCGGGCAGCCCTACCGTGCTACTAAGGTGTCAGAATTCAATCTTGCGTTATCGCAAACGCCTTACTTTAGCAGCGTCCGCGTTTATGCTGATATTCCCGCTCGGACTAATGGCGAGGTGCCGATTCGTGTGGAAGTCTTGCATAAACCACAAGATAGCTTTGAAGTGGGGGGCGGCTACTCAACGGACTTAGGCCCCAAAGCCAGATTCAAATGGTCTCGTCCTTGGATCACCGAAGACGGCCACTATCTTGAGAGTAACCTGAACATTTCCAAACGTCAGCAAGACATCAGTTTTGCCTACACCGTGCCGGTGGACGACCCTAATGACGATATCTGGCGCTTTAGCCTCGGCTACAAGCTCGAAGATAATGTCGATACGGATATCTTCTCGAAAACACTGACTGGCTTAGTGCAAAGACAGTGGAAAGTGGGAGAAGATTGGATACGCACCGCATTTTTGCGTCGAGAGTATGAAGAGTTTCGCATTGGCGAGCAGCATCAGCGCACTAAGATGTTGCTACCCGGAGTGAGCTTTGCCCGCAAGCAAAGTAAAGGAGGCACCACGCCGTTTTGGGGTGAGCAATGGTTAATCAGCACCGAAGTCGGCACTGAGCACTTGGCTTCGACCACCGATATTGTCAGAGTACAGCTACAGTATGCGTGGTTAAACACTTATTGGCAGCGCCATATGTTTTTTACCCGAGTCAATCTGGGTGCTATTTACGTGGATGATATTAATGACGTGCCGGTTTCTATGCGCTTCTTTGCCGGCGGCGATCAGAGTATTCGCGGCTATAAATATGAGTCTATCTCGCCTGAGCGTAATGGCTATAATATTGGTGGTAAATACCTAGCCACCGGCACCTTGGAGTATAATTATCAGTTTGCTGAGAATTGGCGGGCGGCGCTATTCGTTGATGCCGGAACCGCCACCAATGACTTCTCTGAATCATGGTCGGTTGGCACCGGCTTCGGGGTGCGTTATTTAACCCCAGTGGGCCCCATTCGTATTGATCACGCATGGGCATTATCCACACCTAATAACACCACTCGTTTGAGCATTACTGTGGGGCCGGAATTATGAGCAAAGGATATAAGCATATTCTCCGATGGTTTGGCGGCCTTGTGGGCATTATTTTAGTCACCTTGTTTTGTTTGTTATTTACAGAGGTGGGTAACAAGGGCATTGCTTATGTGGCCAATCACAGCGTTGATGGGTTGCGCATTTCGCTCAAAGAGGGGCGGTTTTTATATGATGACCCATTTGATATCTCTTTTACCAGCGAACAGATAAGCATCGACGCTGAGGCTGTGCGTATTGACTGGCAGTTATTGGGTTGTGCTGGGCTGTGCTTTCGCCAAGTTGGGGCTGAGTCGCTGACGGTGCAAGTGGCTGATCAGCAAAACGATAAGGCGGCAGCGACTGATGTACAGCCGCCGGCCAGCGAGCCAATATCATTGCCGACTATCACCATCAAAAGTCTATTTTTAGGACAAGCCAATATCCGTGCTGCGGGCCTTAGCGTGTCAGCACGGGATTTTAAATCAGCGCTTGAGGCGCATCAACGAGACGTTAAGGTGCAGCCGTTGCGTCTGCGCTCGCTTGAACTTACTTTACCTGAGAGTGAGCAGCAGCCTTCCTCAGCACCACTTGAGGCGCTGCCACCGTTACCGCCTATCGCTTTTGATTTGGGCATCAATGCGCAGCTTAAAAAAGCACAGGTTGATGACATTATTATCACTCAAGGGCAGCAAAGCCACCGTATCAGTGATTTAAAAGTGGCTGTGGCACTGCAACAACAACAGTTGTCCGTTTCACAACTATCCGCCGCTTACCAATTGCCTGCTGATATCGCGACAAACGAAGGGGATACACTTGAGGCCCAAGCTCAGGGTCAATTCTCTTTTGCTGATGGCAACCCTTTAACAATGTCGCTGCAATTAGCTGCCTTGGGCGAGCGCAGCGAGCTTTCATTCACGGGCAGTTTAGATGAACTTAATGTTCAGGCGCGTAATCAAGGCAAATATACCTTCGAATTAGACGCACAGGCACAATTGCGACAGCAAAATTGGCCTTTTGAATTAGCGTTTGCGCACACACCTTGGCAGCTTGAGGTGCAAGGCCAGCCGTTACAGATAGAACGCACCAACATTAATGCATCGGGTACTTTAGATAACTACCGCGTCGATGTCGATGCATTGACACAGCTAGCAGCATACCCACAAGTGAGCACTTCTTTACAGGCTCAAGGAAGCCTTACCGGCATCAACGCTGCGCCGTTACAATTGCGAGCGAATGATAGCCACGTTGAGGTAACAACATCGGTAGCCTGGCGCGATGGTATTAGCGCCAATTTTTCTGCGCAGCTAACTAATTTACACAGTGAGTACTTATTAGACACCGTGCGCAGCGACCTATCGGGCCAGCTGCAAGGCCGAGTGAGTGTTGAATCACCCCAGCAGTGGTGGGTGGAGCTTAAACCGTCGTCATTATCAGGCACGATAAACGAGCAACCGCTCACATTTAATGCCGAACTGAATATTGATAGCGATCTCAGTGGCGATATTCATGCCTTTAGTGTGCGCCAAGGCGAGAATACATTGGTTATCAATGGCCGCATTGATGAGCAGTGGCAACTAGCCGGCGAATTAAACTTGTCATCATCATCGCCACTTTATCAAGGTTATTCAGGGCAGGGACACGCTCAGTTTAGTATCGAAGGGCAACGTTTATCTCCTAAGCTGCAATTGCAATTGCAATTAGCGACTCTGCAAGGTGAGGGATTGCGAGTGAGCGACGCAACATTAGATATTACAGGGCAATATCAACAAGCCGACTTAGAATATGACCTGGATGCAGAAGTAGCTAACGTTAGCCTTGATGGCCAAGTTATCAAGGGCATTCAAGTACAGTCTCAGGGCTCCCAACATCACCAACAAAACCATATTCGTGCTGGATTAGCTCAAGGGCAAGCGCAGTTGGCGTTTCAGTCTGAACTGCAACAGCGGCAATTGAGCTTGGCAATTACCGAGTTGGAATTGCGCGGCGACGAGTTTCAGGTCGCACTGGAGCAAAGTACCCAGTTGGACATTGATCTGGCCCAGCAGAGCGTGCGCACTAAGCCCTTTTGTTTGCAGGGCAATGCCATGCACTTGTGCATAGAGCCCAGTGATATCAGCGCCAAGCAGGGACACGTCAATGCTAAGCTTGACTACTTTCAGTTACAGTCTCTTACCACTTTGCTGGGACCCAACCTGGGTATAGAGGGGCAAGCGCAAGGACATGCGCAGTTGGCATGGCAAGACAACCAAGCAATGCAGATTGATGCTGAGTTCCACACCCAGCAATTACAAGGGTTGTATCGAAACCAAGGGCAGTTGCAGCGATTGCCTGTGGAAACCTTAATGATAAAGCTAAGCAGTGATGCAAAAAATGCCAATGCTAAGCTAAGCATAGACTCCTCAGTGGTTGGCAGTATTGACGCTGATTTAGCCGTAGAGGATATCACTCAAGCGCAACAACTCTCTGGAGAGGTGCACCTAACAGATACCGACATTAGCAAATTCGCTCACTTTGTGCCTGATGTGAGAAAGTTAGCGGGCAGGTTAAGTGCTAACCTCACTCTCAGCGGTACGCTAGCGCAGCCCTACCTCAATGGTGAGCTCAAGGCGCATGAATTGGCAATTGAAGGGGACGCACTGCCAGTAGCACTTGCTAACTCTCGTCTCGAAGCTGAACTCGAAGGTGAGAGTATGACCTTGGAGGGGGAATTGCTCACGCCCGATGGTGGCAAGCTTGCTATTGACGGCTCAGGTGTGTGGCTCAGTGATAATCCGGAACTTACCATTTCACTCTCGGGCGAGCGCTTTATGGTGGTACCGCAGCAAGGGGTCAATGTCGCTATTTCTCCGGATTTAAACATAGATATTAGCGCCCAAAGTGTGCAAGTTGATGGTCGTGTTGATGTTCCTTACGGACGTATCAAAATCAAAGAGTTACCTAAAGGAGCGGTACAGGTCAGTGATGATGAAATCATTGTGGACGCACCACAAAAGCAGCAAAGTGCGCCTTTCGCTTATCAAGTGCAGTTAGATGTGGGTGTACATGACGATGTGTATATAGACTCGTTTGGCCTGAAGTCCTACATCATGGGCGATTTGAAGCTAACCGCGAGTAATGAAAGTCCGCCATTGGCAAGTGGCGAGTTAAAACTGGTGGATGGTAAATACCGTGCATTTGGCCAAGATTTAGTGATCCGTACCGGGCAAATTGGGTTCAGTGGTGCGCTTGATAAACCTTACTTAAATGTGCGCGCGATCCGTAATCCAGACACCACCGCCAACGGGGTGATAGCGGGTATCGAGTTAATCGGAAATGTTGAACAGCCGAAATTAAACGTGTTCTCGGAGCCTGCCATGGATCGTTCACAAGCGCTTTCTTACGTGCTTAACGGTCAGCCTCTTGGTGATGGTGATACGAACACCGATGCCATGCTAACGCAGATTCTTCTAGCCCAAGGTCTCAATCGCAGTGAGGGGTTTGTATCGCGAGTAGGGGAAACATTTGGCCTCAGCGATATAACCTTAAATTCAAAAGGCAGTGGTGATGATACTAAGGTTGAAATTGCTGGCTATATCGCGCCGGGGATCCAAGTAAAATACAGTGTTGGTGTCTTCGAGTCTATCAGTGAAGTGGCTGTGCGCTATCAAATACTGCAAAAACTATATATAGAGGTAACCAGCGGGCTTTATGATACCTTAGATATATTGTATCGGTTTGATGTGGACTAACGCATGTTTAAATGCTGGCTATGGGCATTGTCTTTATTACTGGTGATATGCGAGTGTGGTGCGCAGCAGTCAGTGACGATGCGTGTCGCACAGGCCGATCATCCTTATATGCAGGCATTATTTACTAAACTAGCTGAGCGCATTGAGTGTTTGCACCAAAAGCAGGTCACATACCAGTATGTTGACCATCTGCCATCACAGCAACGAGCGATTCAACTGTTGGGGGATGAGCACGGTATTGATTTATTCTGGGGTGTGACTTCGCAGCAGCGAGAGCAACAAGGGTGGGCGATTTTAATCCCGATAGCCAAAGGCTTACTGGGTTATCGCATTGCGCTAGTGCGCTCTGATAATCCCGATATCCTGGCGCAAAAAAAGTATATAAGCGATTTTTCATCATTACGAGTGGGTCTAAGTGAAGATTGGCCGGATGCCAACGTGTTCAGCCGTAACGGTTTCACGGTGGATGCATTTTCTAAATCATCGTCTCATTACGATATGCTGAGAAAAGGCCGCTTCGACTTTCTGCCTGAGGAGCTCACAGCATTTGACCCCCAATCACTGCCTAAGGGGCTGATGTACGACAAACACAATGTCTTTTATTACCCGTCGGCGGTGTACTTGTTTGTTGCAAAAGGTGATAAACAGCGCCACCAATTGCTGAGCTCGGCGCTGCGAAGCTTATTTTCAGATGGCACCATAGAGCGCTTACTGCACACCCATTTAGTCCCCAATATTGATGCGGCGGAACTGGCAACACGCAATTATATTCGCTTGACCAATCCGTTATTACCCGCCTCAGCACCGTTACATATTTCTCATTATTGGTATAACAATAAACAAGGAACTCGCCAATGATCACACGCCTACTTATAGTTGTGAGCTTATTTTTAAGCGCGACTACCAGTGCAGACGACAATCCCTCTCCTACAACCATTATTGATAACGCCGATGCCAGCGAATGGCGAGCCGTTACTGATGAAAACCTAATGATGATTACCTTAGCGACAGGGATAGTGTATCTGGAGGTAAACCCAGAGTTGGCGCCGGCGCATGTTGAGCGCTTGCGCTCACTAGCTAGCCAAGGCTTCTATCGTGGGCTAAGTATGTATCGTTTTGTCGAAGGCTTTGTTGCCCAAGGCGGCGCTGGAGACAAAGACACGGATGTGCCGACGCTGAAAAACGAGTTTGTCAGTCACAGCGAAACAACGCGGCCGTTAGATATCGTCATCAATGAAGATGATGGTTACAGCGCGCGCAGTGGTTTTATTAATGGCTTTGCCGTCGGCCAAAATAAGCAGGGCACACAAACGTGGCAAATTCACTGTCCTGGCGCATTAGGTATGGCGCGGGGCAATGGAGTCGACAGCGCAACCAGTGAATTTTTTGTAGTGCTTGGTCAGGCACCGCGTTACTTGGATAAGAACATTAGCGTATTTGGTCGCGTACTTGCGGGCATGGCCCATATACAGCAGCTACAGCGCTCGCCAAAGCCAGGACAGCCTTTTAACCCAATTGTTGATATCCAATTTGCCGATCAACTGCCTGCCAAGCAGCGCCCGGTAATTAAAGTAATGCGCACCGACTCACACAGCTTTGCAGCGCTCGTTGCAGCGCGTAAAAATCGCCCCGAGGCGTGGTTTGTGACCACGCCTGATTATATTGATACCTGCGCCATGAATGTACCGATGATTATTGGCGGTTAATGCGCACGTCAAATAAGGTTTTGTCGCTGTGTGTGGCGCGGTAAGGGTTAATATCCAAGCCGCCACGGCGGGTGTAGCGGGCATAGACCTCCAGAGACTGCATGGGTGCACAGGCCATAATATCGGTAAAAATGCGCTCCACACACTGCTCGTGAAACTCGTTGTGGCTGCGAAATGAAATCAGGTAACGCAGCAGCGACTCATGACAAAGAGCCGGGCCTTGGTAGCGTATGACCACGCTGGCCCAATCGGGTTGTGAGGTGATCAAGCAATTAGACTTCAATAAGTGACTATGCAGCGTTTGTTCAACTTGCTGCGCATCCTCGGCTAGGCGCAGTAAGCTTGGTGTCAACTCATAGGTATCGACGGTGATATCGAGCTCGTCAATGCACTGACCTGGTAACGCGGTGGCTGCGAAGTGCTGATAATCCTCAGGGCCATACAGTGTTACTTGCACCTCACTTTGGGTCGCCGCACTTAAGTCTTTAGCCATAGTTTGCTGCACTGCTTGCATGCTTTCAAAACGGCTTTGATTGAAGCTATTTAAGTACAACTTAAACGATTTAGACTCAATAATATCCGGGCTTTGACAAGGGAAGGTAAAGGTGGCCACCGCGACCTGTGGTTTGCCTTTAGGATTAAGCCACGATAACTCGTAACCGGTCCAAATATCCTCCCCTTTAAAGGGCAGGGCACGCTCATCTATTTGCAAATCATCACGATTAAGCTTGCGTGCTATGGGATAAAGTAGGGATGGATCGTAGCTGTCTTTATACTCAGTTGCCTTGCCGAGTAGGCTGGCTTTTAACTCTGGGGCGTTGCTGTAATCTGTCATGCTGTGCTATTTGGCGTTACAATATGGCGTAATTATACCTAAATTATTTGAGGCATGCATGAGCGTAAGCACAGAACTTCAGCGCTGTTTACAGGCACACATTAGCAACGAGCAACAACAGTATGGCCGTAACCCGCTGGCGTTTTTCGACCCGGACTCGCCAAGCCCTGCAGCCATTGCCGGCACTGAACAACAGCAGCAAGTTCAATGGCAAATTCATGAGCGTACCCCCAGTGCTGACTTAAATGAATTGGCAGCGGCCCTGGAAGTGCCTTTCCCACAACAACTGAGCGAATTATTTGGCAGCTACTACAGTGGTAATCTGCCGGCGAGCATCGACGGTCATGGCGTGGAGCTCCTTTTACCTTGGAACGAGGACGACTTTGTGCGCTTACAGCAAAATATAACCGGTCATGTATTAATGAAACGCCGGTTAAAGCAGCAAGACACCGTGTTTATTGGGCTGACTGAGCAGGATGATTTGTTGCTGAGCGTGCGATTGAACGATGGTGCAGTCTGCTTAGAATATGTCGGTAAAGAACCGCACCATGTTTTGGCGGATGATATCAGCTCGTTGTTACAGCAATTAGACGTGCTGTAAATACTATTGGTGATCCCAGGAAATATTAGATACCAACTGACATTGTTCACAGCGAAAGTCGAACAATCCAAACCATGGCTCTGCTAGATGCCAATGACCATCGCAGCTTGGGCAGCGACGTTGTTGCTCGGCTGTCAGGCTCTCACCACCGACACGGTACAAGTAATAGTAGACTGGCTTTTTGGTTAGATAACGGATCCGCTTTGCCAAGTCCAAGCCGCGACGAGTCAGGTCGCTATCAAAGGCGCTGATCTCATGCAGCGCCGCAAATTCGCAGCGTGTTGCACCATTAATTTGGATTTGATCGCATGCCTGCCAGTCTTCTTGCCATTTTATCAGTGTCTTGTAATCGCCATTGGCGATAGCAGGAATGTGATACAGCGGCACCGGTAAAAAATCATCACCACAATACAACGGGCTGCACGTATGCAAATAGGTGGTGTAAAGAATGTAACTGCTCGGTGCAGCGCAGTTATCTGCACTATTGGCGTGAATATCTTGCCCTATTACCTTGACCTTGGGCGCTAACAACCCGGCATCGTTTAACTTATCGAGCGCAAACTTCACAAACGGACTGTGGTTGAGCGGGTGCAATGAGTCCTCTTCTGGGCACATTACCCGAGTCACGAAGAAGCCTTCTTTCAATACGGTTGGAAATTCATCGCCGATGATTTGGCCATTGGCTCGAAGCGCCACCACCGTCTGATTTATCGCCTGTTCGGCAGCGCTGAGTTGGGTGTCTTGGTAACAGTCAAAAGTGAGGTCTACAACAAACATTCGCTATTTTGAGTTCTCGAGCAAAGCGAGTAGTTTATCAAGTTTTTCCTCAATGCGATCAAGTTGTGTCGACTTTTGTTCGTTATTCGGCAATTGTGGCTCTATGACCATGTTTTTGAATGCCTCGGGGTTATTTTTATATTGGCTTACAGCGGCAATAATCATTGGCATCGGCACGGGCTCTTTGAGCATCGCTTTGGTCATTGCTACGGTAGGTGTTTTGTTTTGTGCTAATAAGGCTTTGATGGCGTCAAAAACCACAGGGTTCATACAAATGGATTCCTTCTTTTTAATCGCTGAACAGTATAAAGCAAAGGGCCGCAAGGACCCTAATTTTGGATGTTCAATATTAACGAAGAAAGTATGAACCACACCTGTCTTGGGCGAGCTTTATCGCTGTATTAATGCCTTAGCTGGGCGTCTAACTCGTCAATTAATTCGCACCAATCCGCATCTTGTTCCAAAGATTCTGTAATAAAGTGGCGCTGCGCCTGTGACCAAAACGGCGCATCAGCGAGTTTGAGCTCAGGGCTTAATTTGTGGTCAGTCACAAATTGTTCAATTTGCTCATCGCTGCTGGGCAGGCCGAGCTGTTGAAAAAGGGTCGTCATCGTATGTTTTGAGGTATCCATATAATGTTTCCATTGTGCTCATAAAAGGCTATGGTTAACTATAGAACAACAACGATAACAAGGAAATACCATGCTCGGCGACTATAAAGTTAGGTATCTTACTCCGGAAGATTTGAACGTGGCTGCGAGCCTGATTTATCAGGCTTATCATGACGACCCGCTAATGCGAGAAATATTCAGCGCCGAGAGCAGTAAAACCCAAGAGTATGAAAAAAAGTTACGCGCGCTCATCCGTGAAGAACTACACAGTTTTTGGCAGGCCAAACAACCATTAGTTGGCTTGTATGTTGATGATGCTCTGCGAGCCATTGCTTGTGTATTTCAATCTGACGCCAGCATGCAGGCGGATCGTTATTGGCACTGGCGACTGAAACTGATGCTCAGTGCTGGCTATTTGACGACTCAGCAGCTCATTGAAAAGGAAAAGACCATTCGCAACGCCTTAAAAACGATGGGGCGCTACTTATTTTTAGCCTTTATTGCGGTGGATCCTCACTATCAACGCCAAGGTTATGGTCACTACCTTCTTAAAGGCCTTGATAATCTTGTTGAGGAAGATAACGAAACGCAAGGACTTGCAGTGTTTGTTACGCAGTCTCAGCATCAAACTTTCTTTGCTAACCACGGTTTTGAGACCATGCAAACATTGCAATTTAGCAAAGTCAGTGGAGAGTTGTTATTCAAAAAAAGTCCACATTGCGTTTAATGGAAATTTCAATGTGAGAGATCTCTCACATTGGTGTGGGTTTAACGATGAATATGTCCCTACCTTTAGCTCCATAATAAGTTTAACCTATTGATTTATATAGGCTGCTTCATTGTTTCTACATTATTGCAATAAAACTTTTTGCAAAGCACTTGCTGCATCTTTTTGGCTTTTCTCTAAACTTATCATTGTCAGGACGACAACAGTGCAGGATGCACTTGGCTAAGGAACGGATGTAGGCCAACCACGCAAAGTAATGCAGGAATAGTAATGGAATAGACGGTAACGGACGCCGTTAAAGGACAGGAGCACAGGACGTGCAGGGAAGGCGGGATGCCTAGGAATGGCCAAGGAGGCAAGAGGAACACTTCAGGATGAAGCAAGGAACAAAGCACAGGATGTGCATCGGTTAGATAGGGTAATCGAGCAAGGAAAGCAAAAGGGACGACCTTAAGGTCAGCGGTGATGGATACCGCGCAAGGATGATGCAGATTAGGGCGTGACTTACAGTCACGCCTTAGTTTTTTTAGATTCTGTGCGGTGGGATATCGGCCTTACGTAAACGTTCATTCTCCATCCACAACTCTCCCTCGTACAAGGTTTCGCCATCACTGGAAAACTCAAACATAAAGCGGCTGCGGATCCCCAGCTTACCATTACTTAAAATCGCTAAACGCCACTGTTTGCAAGCAACACTAACAAATTGCACGCCTAATTGTTCAGCTTGACGCTGAGCATGTAACCGCGCAGTTTCTGCCACTTTACGGCGATACCAAAACAACGCTATCACGCCGCCACACAGCAGCAGAATCCATAAGGTTTTCACGACGAAAATAACCCACCAATTGCACGAGAAAGCGCATCAGAACGCTGCTCACACCGTAATATAGCTAATACATGAGGGCGCAACATTGGGATTGCAACTAAGTCGGCAAAAATACTGGCGAACAATGGCTGCTCAGTGTCTATTCGACAGCAGTGCTCTAAGAACTGTGCTAAGGTTTGCGGTGCTTCTAAATAAGCCCAAAGTCGCCCAGCGATGACCTGGCATATGTCAGCATCCTGGCCGTAATCACTGTTCATTACTTGCCCTAGCGCTTGCTCAACCAGCCCCACTGCGCGTGCACTGCTGATGGCGCGAAGCGCATCAATAAGTAGCGCTTTATCCTGATGTTGAATCGCTTGATTGATACTTGTGAGCAGGGTTTGCGCTGCTTCAGTACCTAGCTCACTATTTTCGAGCTGGGCAGCGAGAGGTTGGCGTACTTGTGCAGGTAACTGCGACCATGCTTGGCACAGCAGGGCTTCATTATCTTGATGGTCAATGCGCGCAGCAAAATCGGCAAGGCCTTGCACAGCGACGCTTTGCCAGTCTTGCCAGCCCAACTTACCACTCAAATATAGCTGTGCATGCTCATAGTACTGAGATGCGCTTTGCCGTAACTCTACTTTGATACGGGCATTGAAAGCGGCACGCTTATTGGCATTGGGAGTAAATACATAAGGGTTATTATCGAGTTTGCTTTGCTCACCCTCAGCCCCGGTTAACGATGTGCCAATGGCTTCTAGCACCATATTGGCAAAATGGTCACGACTCGCTGCTACCAGCTTACTTTGCTCATCTAACGGCATTTTCAAAAACCACACATAAGGCTCACTCGATGCTTTTGGGTCCCAAAACTGAATCGCCAGTAGCGCATGCTGTGCCAGTGGATATGGATAAGGAATAGTTGTCGACTCAATATCAGCAAAGGTTGCTTTATCTATTTTTTGCACCCGACGACCAATGTCAAATACACGCCATGTGGTGCCGGCGGCATCTAATAATTGTGCCAGTGTGGCGATGTTGTCGCTCATACGCGGCTCCTGGAAAATAAAATTCCGCAAATTATAGGCATATTGCGTCATCAACCCAAGAGAAATGCTAATATAGCGTTTTTGAAGTTACCGCAATAACCGTGTTATGTCGTATTCCATCACTCAATTGCTCACGCAGTTGCAAGGTGAATTAGCTAATGCAGGCTTATGGCAAGATAAGCCCGTTGCTGAGCATTTATTGCAATCCAGCCAACCCTTTTGTGTTGATACCCTGAGGTTCGAACAATGGTTGCAGTTCGTCTTTATTCCCAAAATGCGTGCCCTAATACACGCAAAACATCCTCTGCCTTCGGCTATAGCTTTAACACCCATGGCTGAGGTCTATTGGTCAGGGCAGTATGCGCAATTGCACACAGTGCTTAAGCGCATAGATATTACTCTCGGAGGGGGAGAGTGAACGACTTAACAGATTCGACAAATGTTGCACCAGTACAGCCGCTCGATATTCTATATCGTGATGAGCACTACATCGCTATTAATAAACCGTCGGGACTACTGGTTCATCGCTCTTTTTTGGATAAGCATGAAACCCAATTTGCAATGCAAATGCTGCGCGATCAAATCGGTCAACATGTGTATCCACTGCATCGCTTAGACAGACCCACATCCGGTGTATTATTGTTTGCACTTAGCAGTGCCGCCGCCAATCGTGCAGGACAGCTGTTTAGTGAAGGAGGGATGCGCAAACGTTATCTTGCGTTAGTCAGAGGTTTTGCCCCTGAGCAGCAATGTATCGACAGGCCGCTAAAGGAAAAACTAGATAAAATTGCCGATAAATACGCGCAACAAGACAAGCCAGCACAATCAGCGCGCACTGATATACGCTGCTTGTTGCAAGCAAGCCTGCCTATCGCCTTAGGAAAGTTTCCCAGTGTTCGTTATTCGCTGGTGGAGTGTTGGCCTAAAACAGGGCGTAAGCATCAGATACGTCGCCATATGAAGGGCATTAACCACCCTTTGATTAACGATGTAAACCACGGTGATAATACGCAAAATCACTTTTTTGCAGAGCACTTCGAGGTTTCGCGGCTAATGCTGTTTGCAACCGATGTGTACTTTGGGCATCCTTACAGCGAAGAATTGATTCACATTAATGCACCACTAGGTGAACACGCACTCGCCGTTTTTGAGCGCCTCGGGTGGCCGGTGTGTGAGCAAGCTTATTATGCGAAGGAGTTTTAAATGGCCAAGATTAATATTTTTTACGGCAGTGTCTATGGCGGTGCGGAGCGTCTAGCCGACAGTGCCGAGGAGCAGCTACAAAAGCACGGCCATGAAGCCACAGTGATCGATAACCCGCAAGTGGAAGATGTTAGCAACAGCGAATATATATTAGTGATCACATCGACCACAGGGCAAGGGGATATTCCCGATAACCTCATGCCACTGTTCGCCGCTTTACAAAGCCAGTTTCCTTTATTAGGTGGCACCCCGTTTGCGGTCATTGCCATGGGTGATAGCAGTTATGGCGATACTTTTTGTGGTGCGGGTAAGCAAGTTGAAGAGCTTTTGATGGAGCTGCAAGGTAAGCCGCTGCTGCCACGCTTAGATATTGATGCCCTAGAGGACTTTGATCCCGAGCCGGTGGCGCAACCTTGGTTGGCTCAGTTTGCTGGTGCAATAACCAAGTAGCATGATGCCTTAAGACAAAAAAAGCGCTCTATATGAGCGCTTTTTTTAGCCGCGTTTTACAGCCACGATGAGTTTGAGCTTTTGCCCAGGGTAGAGGTACTTTTTACCGTTTAAGTTATTCCATTTGCGAATGTCGCCAACGCGCAGCCCGAATTGCTTAGCAATGCGTGATAATGAGTCACCACGACGAACCTTGTAGGTAATGGTGCGGTTGGTCGTTTGCGGTAATGCTTGGCCTGTGGATTGGCGAATTTTTAGTTTTTGCCCTAACCGTAACATGGCGTTGTTACCCAGATTATTCCAGGCTTTTAGCTGTGCTACGGTTACGTTGTACTCACGGCTGAGGTCCCACAGCGTATCGCCGGACTTTACGGTATGGCTACGTGTTAGTGATGTCGTACCATTGACCGCTAAACGTACTTTTTCTGGTAAGTGCGAGGCCGCCTTGTCAGATAAAGGCACCATTAGCGTTTGCCCTGCGCGTATGGTGCTTGACTCCAATGCGTTTAAAGTGCGAATAGCACCAACGCTGGTATTAAACTTTTTAGCGATCACCGATAAGCTATCGCCCGCAGCCACTTCATACTGTTGCCAACGTAAGCGGTCTTGCAACTTCGCTGACGCTAATTGTTGTTTGAATGGCGTGATGCTATCAAGCGGCAATAGTAAGTGATGTGGCCCCTGTGGATCGGTGGCCCAGCGGTTGAATGCCGGGTTGAGGCGATATAGTTCGGAAAGCGAAATACCTGCCATGTCTGCTGCTAAAGCTAAGTCAATCTGTGAGCCAACATCAACACGGTCAATCACTTGGGCATTAACTATTTTGTTCCACTTAATGCCAAACTCATCATGGCGTTTAAGTAGGTCTGCCAGTGCCAATAGTTTTGGCACATAGGCGGTGGTTTCCCGTGGCAGATCAAGTGACCAGAAATCGGTAGGCAGGTGCTTACGGCGATTTTTCTTAATGGCTCGCATGACTCGCCCTTCACCGGAATTATAGGCAGCAATTGCGTTTAGCCAGTCGCCTTCAAGGGTTTTATGCAAATAAGAAAGATAATCCAACGCGGCGCGGGTTGATTCGGCAATATCGCGACGCCCGTCGTACCACCAGTTTTGTTTTAAGCCAAAGCGTTTACCCGTTTGCGGCATAAATTGCCAGATGCCACTGGCACTGCGATGGGAATAGCCATAGGGGTCGAAAGCACTCTCGACAATCGGCAGCAGCGCAATCTCCATCGGCATTTTACGCTTTTCGACTTCCTCAACAATGTAATATAAATAAGGCTCGGCACGCTTGGCAATGCGATCCATATAAGCTTGATGGCGCGCATAGTAATTACGCTCAGCAACCACAGGACGATTTTGCGGAACTTCTATTGAGAGCTGATAGCGGATCCGCTCCCAGACATCGTCAAATACAGGTGCTTCTTCTAGCTGTTCAACTACCTCATCGCCGCCTAGGGTGTCGATTGTTAGCGCATCGCTTATCTCTTGCGGTGACGCAGTATTGCTAGGGAGTTTAGTGATGGGAACATCCCTAGAGGTGGTTTGGCAACCACTTAAAAACGCAGTTAACACCGCTGCGATGAGTATATGTTTATTCATGAACTGTTAATCTTTGGGCAAAACTGCGGCGCATACTAGCAAAAATTGATGAGATCCTACAAATTTTGCGCAATTGTACCGCAGTTAGAGACTCAGAAATTGTCCTTCCAAGCACGAAGACCTGCAAAGATTGCACTGGGTTCACCGCTGGTAGCGGGTCGATATGCCGTAGGGAGTGCTTGTGGCGATATTTTATCGGCACGAAGGAAAGGGTTGATGCGTTTTTCCTGGCCGATAGTGCTAGGGAGGGTCATCTGTTGTTGCTCACGTAATGCATTGACTTTGTTTGTGTAGCGCTGCACCTCTGCATCCTCAGGTTGAGCTGCTGAGGCAAAGGCCATGTTTGCCTGAGTATATTCGTGCGTGCAATACACCAAGGTATCGTCGCTCAGGGTAAGGAAGGTTTGCATTGATTGCCACATTTGTTCTGGCGTGCCTTCGAATAGGCGGCCACATCCTCCACTGAACAATGTATCCCCACAAAAGACCAACTGCTCATTGATATAGCTGATATGATCAAGGGTATGCCCCGGGGTGGCACGCACTAAGAAATTGAGCCCAAATACGTCAATGCTATCGCCATCTGCGAGCGTGTGCTCGATGCCGGTAAATGGACTATTCTGTGGTCCGTACACCGGCGCCTCTGGGTAGGCTTGTTTCAGTGCGGCGACACCTGTTGTGTGATCCCAATGGTGATGAGTAACTAGTATCCCCGTCAGCTGGTAGTCATGCTGTTCGAGGTAGTGCATTACGGGTTCAGCATCCCCTGGATCGACTACATAAACGTGAGGTTTAGTGGGGTGCACCAGGGCCCAAATATAATTATCATTAAAGGCGTTGATTGCGTCGACTTGCACCATAGCGAATAGCTCTATATCGTTAACTTATGCCCCTTAGTATAACGAGCTAAATCTGTGAAACCAGCACTAAGCTTTCAACAACATCCTGCGCCCTATACCTGGCAGCAGTTTCCTCATGGTGACTACTTGCAAAATGACGTAGAACGTAAGATGCAGCCGTGGTTAGAGCGCATGTTCGGTTATCACCTGTTAAAAATAGGCGATCTGAGCGTACAGCTAGATACGTCCGCGAGCCCCATAAAGCATCAAGTTGGGGTGGCAGCGCGTTCACAACAAGCTGGCGTACTTGCCGAAGTCGATGAGCTCCCTTTCTATGAAGGCAGTGTGGATGCGTGTATTCTGAGCCTGTGTTTGGAATATAACAGCGACCCCCATCATATTTTGCGTGAGGCCCATCGCACACTGATCGCCGGTGGTTACATTGTTATTACCGGCTTCAATCCGTTTAGCTTTTGTGGCGCTGCTAGCCTGATCCCATTTAGCCGTCAAAAACTGCCTTGGAGCGGGCGCTTCTTTACCCCTTCCCGAGTCAAAGACTGGCTCGACCTATTGGGCTTTGAGCTGATAGCCGATGAGCGCTTTTTACATGCTTCACTGGCTCGAGGCTCGCGTTTATCGCGCTTTGCCCGCTGGCGCAGTTTTTGCCGTCAATATTTAAAACCCATGGGCAGTGTGTACATGCTGGTGGCACGTAAGCGGGTGACACCCCTGACCCCCATTAAGCCTAAATGGCACGCACGGCCAAGTTTTAAACCTGCTATTAAAGGCGTTGAGGTGAGTCGGCGGCAACGACGCGCGCACCCTGAAGATTAAACGGCACAGCTTTATCCATTAACTTAGGCTTATTGAGGGTGGCATCACGTTGCTGACGCTGTGCGATAAACTGCGGTGCTGATTGTTGTAAATGCACGTTTTGTTCACGCTGACAGCCAATGGTGCTGTGGTAGTCTAAAGCTCGCCCCTCAGGTTGATAGTCGTGACACACCCACACCTTGGTGTCACTGGGTAGAGATAACAACTTTTGGATTGAATGGTAGAGCTGTTCAGCACTGCCTTTAGGAAAGTCACAGCGCGCGCTCCCAGAATCGGGCATAAACAAGGTATCGCCAATAAACACATGGCCATCAACGTAAATGCTAATGCCATCTGGGGTGTGCCCAGGTGTTGCAAGGACCTTGAGCTCATAATCACCTAAGGGCAGGCGGTCGTCATCATTGACCAGCTTGTCAAATTGCTCGCCATTAGTGGCACACGCTAGTTGGTATATGGGTTTAAGTGTTTTTTGCACATCGCGGATATGTTGACTGACCACCGTTTGCCCACCACATTGCTCACCAACGTAGTTACATGCGCTGAAGTGGTCGGCGTGTACATGTGTTTCAATGAGCCATTTAAGTGTTAATTGGTGGCGCTCAAGGTAGCGGATAATGATATCAGCACTGGCAAAACTCAGTGTGTCTGTCGCCGCATCGTAATCAGCGACCGCATCAATCAACGCTGCATGTCGCGTGGTAGGGCAAAACAGCACATAACTTAACGTGTGACTAGGAGAATGATAAAAAGGCACCACGGTGAGAGACATAGTTAATCCGCTTTAGGTATATGATATAACCAAAACTTATATCATATGTCGGCGTCTGTAAAGAGGGACAAGGTGGGTGCCTCAACACCGTCAATCTGTTGGTTGATAGCCGGTGTCTTCCAACAACGATGCGCTGGTTGCAGCGGTGCGTGCGAGCTCATCGACAATGTCATTTTCTTTATGTCCGCTGTGGCCTTTAACCCAGCGCCAATCGATGGTGTGGCGTTGGCAAGCCTCGTCAAGGCGCTGCCATAAATCAACATTTTTAACCGGTTGCTTGCTGGCGGTACGCCAGCCGCGTTTTTTCCAATTCGCTAACCAGCTTTCTATGCCTTGTTTTACATATTGGCTGTCGGTAGTAAGGACAATGTCACAGGGGCGGGTGAGCGATTCCAAAGCGACAATTGCAGCGAGTAATTCCATGCGGTTATTGGTCGTGGTTTGATACCCCTGACTTAGCGTTTTCTCGTGCTTTCCGTAACGCATAAGAACACCGTATCCCCCTGGACCAGGATTCCCTAAACACGAACCATCGGTATAAATTTCTACGCTTTTTTGCACGCTTTACCTTGTTATTATGTACAATGAACGAAGCAGCAAAGATAGCAAATATGAGCGTAAACTGATATGGCGCAAAGACAAATAGTGCTTGATACCGAAACTACAGGCATTAGCCCGAAAGAGGGGCACCGCATTATTGAGATTGGTTGTGTGGAGTTGATCAACCGCCGGCTAACCGGTAACAATTTTCATGTTTACATTAATCCCCAGCGCGACATCGAAGACGAGGCCATCGACGTGCACGGGATCACCAATGAGTTTTTGCAAGATAAACCGCTATACCACCAAATAGCCGATGAGTTTCTTGACTATATCCGTGGTGCAGAACTCGTTATTCACAATGCCCCGTTCGATGTGGGCTTTATGGACCACGAATTTGCCATGCTGAATCGAGGCTATCCTAATACTGAGCAGGTGTGCCAAGTACTCGACACTTTAACCATGGCCCGGGAAATGCATCCTGGACAAAAGAATAACCTCGATGCGCTTTGCCGCCGTTATGATATTGATAATGCAAAGCGAACGTTGCACGGCGCATTACTGGATTCTGAGATTCTTGCTGACGTCTACTTAGCGATGACCGGCGGTCAGAAGAAACTTAATTTGGCGCAACATAATGAACAGCAAAACCAAGGCGACGATGGTGACATCATTCGTTTAAACCCAGATAGACCTGCCTTAACGGTGCTGCGTGCTGACGAACAAGAGTTGGCGGCACATGAGCAGCGTCTAGACTTGGTAGAGAAAGAGGGCGGTCATTGTTTATGGCGCACTCAGTAGAGATAAAAGATGAAAAGGGTGGTGATGGCAAAATTAATTTTCATCAGTATGGTGCTGCTACTTGGTGTCGGTGTCAGTGCGCCGGCACTGGGCGATGAGCAGGAAAAGCTGACCGTATTGGCCGAGGGCAATGAAATCCCGCTGTTGGATAACCGCTTTCGGATTGACCACGATGTTGACAAGATTACGCTGCTCTTTTTTCGCCGCCAAGGCTCACCCGCCGTTGTGTTGGTGCGCCCAGATGGTAGTAAAATTTATGCCACCCACTCACTCAATGACGACAACCTACAGTGGCATGACGAACTCGGCTATGACTTAATCGTGCTCAACAAACCGATGCCAGGGCCATGGCAAGTGGTTGGGCAAATCTTGCCGGACAGCCGTATTATGGTTATCGGCGATATCTCTCTTCAAGTTGATGAGCTTCCCCCTCTGCTTTTTCGTGGCGAAATTATTAAGCTGACGGGGAAGGTGTTAAATGATGGTGAGCAGGTGAAAATTGGCCGCTTCCGTGATGTCATTAACATGCAAGTTGATTTCGTTAGTACTAATAATAATGAATACAGTAACTTTGGTGCCCGCACAGAGCATGTTGCCAACTTTAAAGATGATGGTCGAGGTTTTGATGAGCGCCCGGGTGATGCGATTTTCACGGGGGAGTTTCGTCTTGATTTTGCCGCCGGGCAGTGGCGGCCAGAGATAGCCCTGACCACGCCCATCATCCAACGTAAAGTGGTGCAAGAGCCAGTGGTGGTCAAAGAGCCGCCGCTCACCTATGAGCTTCATGAGGGAGCCAAAGGCGAAAGCCACGAGTTACACATTACCCTCGATGAGCAGCTACTCGATCCGCAATCGGTGTTGCTCCAAGGAAAGATCTTTTATCCCAATAACGATGAACAAGCCTTTTCATTGCCAGCTGAGCAAGATAACACGCGCGTGATCACCATTAGCAATTACGAATGGGGGCGTTATTCGCTGCAAATAGAGTTATACGGCACGAACAGTAATGGCCGTGAGTTTATGGCGGCCCTGCCTGATTATGAATTTGCCATTGCTCGGCCCATAGAAAAGGTCGAAGAAATAGCGCCCCCGGTGAGCCAAGGGCCTACCGAATTGGCAGAGCAAAGTGATCAGCCAAGTGCGATGAGTAACGCGTTATTCTACAGCTTAGTGGTGTTGGGGAATGTGTTTATTTTGCTCGCTGGATGGGCAGCCATTCGCGTGTTGGTGCAAAAAAAGCCACTTTTAGGCAATATTAATTTATTGTTCTGGAAGAAAAAAAGTGCCCAAAGTGATGAGCAAGAAACAAACAGCTCTGAAGCTAACTCAGATAAAAATGGCTCAAAAAGTGATAAATCAGGTGAAATTTTAAACCTTTCGATGTCAGATGACTAAAAAAGCCCTAAAAATTCAAAAAAACTATTGACTCACCAAGGGGTGATTCGTATCATTCACGCCGCTGTCAGGGCAGAGCTTCTGGCAGTTTGGATATCGCGGAGTGGTAGTTCAGTTGGTTAGAATACCGGCCTGTCACGCCGGGGGTCGCGGGTTCGAGTCCCGTCCACTCCGCCAGTTATCCAGTGTTTGCTTACTCGTTGGAGTGGTAGTTCAGTTGGTTAGAATACCGGCCTGTCACGCCGGGGGTCGCGGGTTCGAGTCCCGTCCACTCCGCCAGTTAAGTAAACAGCCTTATTCCGTCGCGGAGTGGTAGTTCAGTTGGTTAGAATACCGGCCTGTCACGCCGGGGGTCGCGGGTTCGAGTCCCGTCCACTCCGCCATTCGGAATAGAAAAAATATAAATCTCTGCGGAGTGGTAGTTCAGTTGGTTAGAATACCGGCCTGTCACGCCGGGGGTCGCGGGTTCGAGTCCCGTCCACTCCGCCATCTTTATATTTTTTAGTACATTGCTTTATTCAGCGCTTGTCGCGGAGTGGTAGTTCAGTTGGTTAGAATACCGGCCTGTCACGCCGGGGGTCGCGGGTTCGAGTCCCGTCCACTCCGCCAATGTCTGAATAAATCCTATGTACACACATCGTCACTGCGGAGTGGTAGTTCAGTTGGTTAGAATACCGGCCTGTCACGCCGGGGGTCGCGGGTTCGAGTCCCGTCCACTCCGCCACTTAGACGATGCACTCATACCACTGCGGAGTGGTAGTTCAGTTGGTTAGAATACCGGCCTGTCACGCCGGGGGTCGCGGGTTCGAGTCCCGTCCACTCCGCCACTGAGTGTGCTCACTCAGTATTTCCAGATACATTCTTGTTATTCCTTTATATATTTCTTTTCAATACCCGTTGGGTGCTGCTTCTATTTACCTGTAATAAGCCTAGATAGGCGGGTGCTGTGTTTTCAGTAAACTGATAGCTATAAGCGCGCTAACAAAGAACGACGCTACATGTGTAGGCGGTGCGTGAAGGCCGTTAACAGGGAGAGGGTGTGGCCAGCATGCACTGGCCACAGCAGTATTATTGACCTCTTAAATGTTTATCAAGAAAAGACAGGTACGCATTGGCCGCTGTAATGCGGTTTTCACGCTTACTAAAGCCGTGGCCTTCGTCGGGGAAGAGTACATACTCAACTGGCACCCCGTTGGCTTTCACTGCGGCAACAAGCTCATCGCTTTCAACCTGCAGAACTCGGGGATCATTGGCTCCTTGTACCACTAATAACGGTTTTTTGATGTTATCGGCGTGGAACAACGGTGAGATATGACGATGACGCTCTTCATCGGTGGCCGGATCGCCCATCTCATCGTAGAGTGCCTTTTTGTAGCTCTCCCACCAAGGTGGAATGGATTTTAGTGTCCGCACCCAGTTAGTAACGCCAAAGATATTAATACCCACTTCAAATTCGTCGGGGGCAAAGGCGAGTGCTGCCGCCGTCATATAGCCACCGTAACTGCCGCCGATAATGCCAATCTTATCGTTATCGACCCAATCCAGCGTTTGTAAGTGCTTTTTGCCGTAGATAATATCTTGTAAGTCTTCTTCACCGTGCTTTTTGTCATCAAGGTGAAAGAAGGTTTTGCCATAGCCGGCACTGCCACGGTTATTCACTGCAAAAACCGCGTAACCTTGGTTCACTAAGAACTGTCGCATAGCACTATAACCCGTGCGACTTTGGCCACCTGGGCCACCGTGCACCCAGACTAATGCCGGGACTTTATTCGTGGCTGAGGCCTGCTTAGGCTTGTATAAAATGCCGGGAATGGTGAGTCCATCAAAGCTTTTAAAACGGACCACTTCGCTGCTCACGAGGTTTTCTTCAGCAATGTTTGCACTCAGGGTGTTGGTGAGACGCTGCGCTTGATCGCTGCCAATGCGCCATACATATAGATTGCGTGGGCTGGTATCTGAGCTTAAATAAAATGACATGATTTGTTCATTATCACTAAATTCGACGCCACTGAGCGTGCCCTTAGGCAGTGTCGATGGCAATGCCAGCTCTTGGTTTGTCTTGGTGTCTAAAATCGTTACCTGGGTGCTGGCATCGGCATTGACGGCGCTGACGCGGTATCGTCCAGACTTTGAGTACTCCATAAAACTGACATCCCAGTCGGCGTCCAAAGCCAGCTCATGCTCTTGTGTGGCCAAGTTATAGCGCCACATTTGGCGAAACTCGCCTTTGGCATTCGTAGTGTAATACAGTGATTGCCCATCAACACTGAAACTCCAGGCGCTATACTTGGCTGGTTGCTCGTGAGCGCTGAGAAGCTTAGGGCCTTCACCCGATGCAGTATCCAGTAGATAAAAATCACTATCACGGTTATCGTGGTGCTTAGTTAGCGCAATATATCGACCATCTGGGCTGATGTCACTGACGTCGAGCCCTGTTTCGTTGGTATAAACACGCTGAGACGCATAACTATTGCTATCGAATTTGTATAAGTCCATAAACTTGGCGTCACGCTGGTTGCTCAGCACATAAAAATGTTGCCCGTCTTGGCTAAAGCCTGCAAATGCCGCGCGGGTCTCTTCGCCGGGCGTTAAGTCGGTGATCTCGCCTTGCTGATCGCGAACAAACACGTGGGTGCGCTCGTTACCCCCGCTATCTCGACTAAACAGAATTCGGTCGTCCTTGGGGAAAAATGCCAGTGCATAAGTGCTGTCTTTGGCGTCGGTCAGCTGTGTGCGAGCGCCGGTTTTAATGTTAACTTCATAGAGGTTAAACACCCCATTCTCATCACTGCTCAGTAGCAGTTTATCACCATTATGGTTGATGCTATTGCCCCTTAAACTCACGGTATCGTAGAAGGTCTCGGCGCTGTAAGTTTGGAACTGGCTTTGCGTTTGTACACTTTGTAGCTCGTTAGAAGCGCTCTGCTGGCATCCAGTTAGAGAGAGCGCGATGGCGCCTGCCAAGGCACTGGCAATAAAATGCTTCGCTATCATAAATATATATCCTGTTAGTTTTTTAGATATTGTTATTGGCGCTTTTAGTGTTCGGGTTCAGGCTGGGAAAAGCAAGGTTAGGCAGGGTCTTTTTTAGGTGCAAATTGTTAGCAAATTTTGCAATAGCCATAAAAAAGCCAGCATATGCTGGCTTGGTGTCGTGGAAAAGTGCAATTGTGCACAAGTTATTAGGCAGCAGACGCCTTTTTGTTTGGTCGTCTACGCGCCGCTTTACCAGCGAGTAGGTCGGCGGGATCAAAGTCATCAACGTTGATCACATCCAAACGTTGCTGCTCGACATCGCGCAATTGATGGGCTTCTTGCTCACTGAGCACGCCTTCATCAAGGCCCATTTGTGCAACCTTATCAAGCTGAGTGAAAGGCAGCTTTTTGCCCGTCGCGCGGCATACCTTATCGAACAGCGGCTCCACAGCAAGAATGTTGCGTAGTGTCTGCTCTTGTTTACCGAGTAGACTGTGTGGGCCATCGGTTAAGAAGATATGCTGTGACAAGCGTTCACGAGTCTCGTTAGGCGTTTGCAGTAGCTGGGCAATAACATGCTCTTGCTTATCAGTTGGCTTGCGCACTGGGCGGCCCCAAGGGAACAAAATAACCTTAAGCACACCGCGCAAAAACACTGAGGGCATGTTATTGATTAAATCAGCCAGCGCACGCTGACAGCGATACAAGTATTCCTGACAGGCCCATTTAACTAATGGCAAATCTTCTTTGCGGCGGCCTTCGTCGTTGTAGCGTTTCAAAGTCGCTGATACTAAGTACAGGTAACTTAGCATATCACCAAGGCGTGCAGAGATGCGCTCTTTGCGTTTTAGTGAGCCACCAAACACCGCCATACAAATATCAGACATCAGCGCCAAAGAGGCACTGAAACGCGCCGCATCGCGATAAAACTCTGTGGTTTCATCTTTATAAGGCACGCTGGTAAAACGCGCTCCGGTTAATGCTAGCCACTTCGTACGTACCAAGTTAGAAATGGTGTAGCCGATATGGCCCATTAGAGCATTGTCGAATACATCCAAAGCTTCGTTGCTGTCTTCGATGCTACAGGCATTCAGCTCGGTTAACACAAACGGGTGACAGCGAATCGCGCCTTGACCGTAAATAATCATGTTACGAGTGAGGATGTTGGCGCCTTCTACGGTGATCGCAATAGGGGCACCTTGATAACCTCGGCCAAGGTAGTTATTTGGCCCTAGGCAAATGCCCTTACCACCATGAACATCCATAGCATGCATGGTGGACTCACGCATTTGCTCGGTCAGGTGATATTTCAAAATGGCTGAAATGACAGATGGCTTTTCACCTAAATCAACCGCGCCGGTAGACATACTGACCGCAGCATCACTGGCATAGGCGTAACCGCCCAGTTTCGCCATGGCTTCTTCAACACCTTCCATTTTGCCAATGGGTAGGCGGAATTGGCGGCGAATACGGCTGTAAGCACCGGTGGCAACAGCAAGCGATTTAATGCCGCCCGTTGAATTTGACGGTAGGGTAATAGCACGACCAACCGACAAACACTCAACCAGCATACGCCAGCCTTGACCAGCCATTTTTGGACCACCAATGATGTAGTCTAATGGCACGAAAACGTCTTCGCCTTGGGTTGGGCCATTTTGGAACGGCACATTCAAAGGGAAGTGGCGACGGCCAATTTTAACGCCTTCCATATCGGTTGGAATAAGCGCACAGGTAATGCCGAGCTCTTTTTCATCGCCCAGCAAGCCGTCTGGATCACGTAGCTTAAAAGCAAGACCAAGCACTGTCGCAACCGGTGCAAGTGTAATGTAGCGCTTGTTCCAAGTTAAGCGAATACCAGTCACTTCTTCGCCGTTAAATTCACCCTTACAGACCACACCAAAATCAGGAATGGCACTGGCATCAGAACCCGCTTCGGGTGAGGTCAGTGCGAAGCATGGGATCTCATCACCTTTAGCCAAACGAGGGAGGTAATGGTCTTTTTGCTCTTTCGTTCCATAGTGCTGGAGCAGCTCGCCCGGGCCTAATGAGTTAGGGACACCGACAATTGACGATAACAAGGTCGACTTACTAGTGAGCTTTTGCAGCACACATGATTGGGCGTATGCTGAGAACTCTAAACCACCAAATTCTTTTTTGATGATCATGGCGAAGAACTTATTGTCCTTCAGATATTGCCAAACCTCTTCCGGTAAATCGGTAAGCTCGTGGGTTGCTTCCCAATCGCTAAACATACCGCACACTTCTTCCACGGGTCCATCAAGGAAAGCCTGCTCTTCAGCGCTCAGCTTTGGAATGGGGTACTGATGTAGTTTATTCCAGTTAGGACGACCACAAAAAAGATCCGCTTCCCACCATGTAGTACCAGCATCAATGGCTGACTTTTCGGTATCTGACATCGTCGGAGTGACTTTTTTGAAAGCCGCAAAAAGAGGTTTTACGAGGTATTGCTGTCGAACTGTCGTTACAGACAGAGGCACGGCAATAACTAAAAAGATAAGCCAGCTAATGATACCGAAACCACCGGCAATGGTGCCGACAATCATTGTTGCAACGGCAAGACCGAGGCAGGTATTAAAACTGGCGCGATGGTAACTGGCGTAAGACAGCACCACAATAAGCGCAAGTATAAAAAAAAGAAGTGTCATAATCTGATTCCTTGTTAGAGGTCTGACCACTAGCAGCTAGATTAGCGTTACTCAATTAGGGTTGCAAGCCCTCTTGGACTAATTATAGGGTGCTTGCACCTTTTATCACTGACAAATTTTAGTCGATGATAACAAAGGTGATAGGCTCTACTCGTTTTATGCTCAATCTAGTACGTACAAACGGTAATAATGGCGTAAGTCTGATCATTTTAAAATGGGCTGTGCACCTTGCCTTCTCGTTATTTATTCAATAATCAAGTGGTAAGAGTGCAGCCAGATAAGCAGGGGAAAGTTTGAATTTGGCTCTGGCTTTTAACCCCTTGGCGTTTTTGTGAAATAATAGCAGTATAGAAAGCTGGCGAATAACCCCTTACTACTAGTTGCACAGCTTGAATACCAAAACATGCTTGTTCTTAAGCTAGTTTATCTTTGATTTTATTGGGAAGTGTTAAATGTGTGAGTTGCTTGGCATGTCTGCCAACGTACCAACAGATATTTGTTTTAGTTTTACCGGCTTGTTAGAGCGTGGCGGAAATACGGGCCCGCACAAAGATGGATGGGGGATCACGTTTTATGAGGGTAAAGGGTGTCGCTCATTTAAAGACCCATTGCCGAGTAGCGAGTCGGAAATAGCCAAACTGGTGCGTGCGTATCCCATAAAAAGTAAGTCGGTGATCAGTCATATTCGTCAAGCGAATCGTGGACGAACTTGCTTGGAAAACACCCATCCGTTTACTCGCGAGTTGTGGGGTAAGGAGATAACCTACGCGCACAATGGTCAGCTCTCAGACTACAGTGATTTAAAGCCCTCTTACTATCGTCCTGTTGGTAATACCGACAGTGAGCTGGCGTTTTGCTGGTTGCTCGACAAAATTCGTGAAAAGTACCCCACAAAACCCAGCAATATGGCGAGTGTTTTTCGTTACGCAGCCAAACTGGCGCACCAACTAAGAGAAAAAGGCGTATTTAATATGCTGCTAACCGATGGTGTGTTTGTACTGGCGTATTGTACTAACAATTTGCACTGGATCACTCGCCGTGCACCTTTTGGTAAAGCCACGCTAATCGATGCTGATATGGTGGTTAACTTTCAACAGGAAACCACACCTGATGACATAGTGACGGTCATCGCAACGCGGCCATTAACCAATGATGAGCGTTGGCAAAAAATGCAACCTGGCGAGTTCGTCTTGTTTAAGTTGGGCGAGAAAATTTAGCGACGTACTTGTTTAAATAATGTGAACAAATAAAAAGCCATCTATACTCGGTGCACGCGTTGCCCTAACTTTTGGGCCTAAAAGATTAAAACCAGCGAGTAGAGTAGGATGGCTTTACCTTATATTCATTACCCTTCAAACCCCATCGCCAAACCGCCGTGTGGCATGAAAGATGTGCGCATGTTCGGCTTTTTCTTAGCGGGCTGTGAGCAAAAAATGCAGCACTTTGTTGATACCACGTTGAATTCAATCGACTCCTCACCTTACTTTTTTAAAGTACTGGGCTCATCGCCGTTACTAAGCTTTACTGATATCACCCGCATCGCTTCGTTGCAGGCGCCCTTTAGTGAGTATGGCTGGATGCAAGAGACTGATATCATCATCTGGTTGCCGGTCGTCAAACAAGCAAAGGGTGATGACCGCGCTTTGCATCTATATTGGTTTCCTGCCTTTATTTGTGTAAATAACATTAATGCTTTGATTAATGGCCGCGAGATTTGGGGTTATAACAAATATTTATGTCGCTACAGCATGCCCGAGAATAAGCAGGCAAACAGTGACTTTTCGCTGCAACTAGAAACCTTTCAACCTTACCACCCAAACACGCAAATGGCCTGGCATGAGCTATTACGGGTTCGTAGAGTGGATGATAATGACAATTGGCTAAGCGAAGCGTATGAGACGACTAAAGAAATAGCCGAGTTGTTGTCGCAAGGAGCGCAAGGGGCGCACCTGAGCAAAGAGCTCATCAAACAGTTGTTAGGCGGGGTTACACACCCTTATTTAGACCAAATTTTGTTTAAACAATGCCCGGATGGAATGGCCCAAAACAGTCTTTACAGCGCCGTGCTGCACTCGCCCTCAACCATCAATGCGATTCATGAGGTGGGGTTATTAGAAGGGGAGTATGAGGTTGATATTCGCCATCTTGATGCGTTTCCACTGCAGCAACTCTTTGGTATCGATACAGGTAAGCAATGGGCGCGGCTGCCTTATTACGTCAATATGGACTTTGAGCAGGCTGGAGCAAAGGTAATTGTGGAGCAAGGCTATGTCTGAGCAGCAAAAAATCGCGATTCTTGGTGGTGGCGTCAGTGCTATGACCGCTGCTGTGTATTTAACGGAAAAAGCCAATTGGCAACAACAGTTTGATATAACCGTGTACCAGCAAGGCTGGCGTTTGGGCGGCAAAGGTGCCAGTGGTCGCAACGCAAATATGGGCCAACGTATTGAGGAGCATGGCTTACATGTTTGGTTTGGCGCCTATGTAAATTCGTTCCGCACCATAGAGCGAGTTTATCAAGCACTGGATAGACCTGCGACTCACCCTATGGCAACGTGGCAACAGGCATTTAAACCCCATGATGTTATCGCCTTACAAGAGCATATTAACGGCCAATGGCAGCCTTGGGCCATTGAATTTCCACGAATCGAGGGGAACCCTAGTGCGGGCACTTTGGATTTACACTTTTGGCAAATTGCTCGGCTTTTGGTCGCCTGGCTAGAGAAGTTTGTCGACGATATAGAGCATGAGCTGGCACATAAACCTGTACTCACCACTCGGAAGCGGCGTGATCAGCATCTTTTAGCCAGCATTATGGAGCAAGTGCAAAGTACCTTCAGCAGTATCACTCTGGAGGTAAGTCAGTTTTACACCGAGCTACGCCAAGATGCGCAGCAGGTTGTTTCTAACCCTAGGTTATTATTAGAGCAGCTCAGTGCTTTACTCAATTTGCGTGTTAACGACGAAAGTTTTAGTCACAAGTCGGATCGTTTGGGAACTTGGTATATTGTCCGTAAGCTTAAGCGCTGGCTTCGTGAAGAAGTTCGTGAATTACTCGATGACAATGCGAAGCTGCGTCAAGCCTATATTTGCGCCGATTTAGCGATTGCCATGTTGGTTGGTTTAATACGCGACAAAATTCATGAGCGTGGCTTTGCCAGTATTAATGACCGTGATTTACGCCAGTGGCTTAGCGGTAATGGTGCAGACCCACACTTTAGCGTTGATAGTGCTCCAGTAAGAGGGTTTTACGATTTAGTGTTTGGCTACCAAGATGGCGATTTTAGCAAACCGAATGTGGAGGCGGGGGTTGCAGCCTTGGCTATCCTACGAATTCTGCTGTGTTACCGTGGCGGCGTAATGTGGAAGATGCAAGCGGGAATGGGCGATGTTATTTTTGCGCCCATCTACGAGCTATTAAAGCAGCGCGGCGTGAAATTTGCCTTTTTTCATCAGGTGCAGCAATTGTATCCCGATAGTAGCGGGCGCTTTGTGCAAAAGATTGAGCTGTGCAAGCAAGTTGATCTTAAACACCCAGATTATCATCCTTTAGTGGATATCCACGGCTTACCTTGCTGGCCAAGCGAGCCGTTATATACACAAATTAACGCAGACCAAGCGCAACTATTAAAGACCCACAACATAAACCTTGAGTCACATTGGAGTGACTGGGAGGCGGTGTATGAGCGTCATTTTTCTGCACCGCTTGAGCGCATTACCCTAGAGCGCGCAGTGGACTTTGATCATGTGATATGTGGTGTATCAGTGGCAAGCATGGAGCATATAGCGCCAGCGCTTTTAGCAACAGACACTCGGTTAGCGACGAGTGTTAAGGAGCTTGGCACCGTGGCTACCCAAGCAATGCAGCTGTGGCTAAATAAAGACGACCGGCAGCTAGGTTGGCAAGCATCGACAAAACCGCCTATCCTCAGTGCGTTTTCCAAGCCCTTCGACACCTGGGCCGCGATGGCACATCTTTTACCTTGGGAACAGTGGCCAGAGGATAATCAACCAGTTAATGTCGCGTATTTTTGCAGCGCGTATACGTGCGCTGATTTCCCTCCCGCGAGCGACACGGGCTTTGTGCAGCAGCAATTGCAAAACGTGAAAAACAATTGCCTCGACAAACTCAAGCACAGCATGCATTATTTGTGGCCAGAAGCTGGCGATAGTGAAGGCTTTCAATGGCATACTTTGTATGCTCCTGCGAGCGCACAGGATGAGCAACGTTTTGATTATCAGTATTGGCGCGTAAACCTCGACCCCAGCGAGCGCTATGTGCTGTCATTAACTGGCACGAGTCAGTACCGTTTGCATACGCAAGAAACCGACTTTAGCAACCTCTACATTACTGGAGATTGGATTAGCACCGGCGTTAATGCCGGTTGTGTAGAGGCGGCGGTGATGGCTGGCATGCAAACAGCACGGGCGCTATCCGGCGTGCCAACCCATATTAGTGGTGAGCGCGGCTTTTTACCTTGGTAACACGCTACTGTTATGACGAGGTTTCTTCTATACTAAGATCAATAATTAAATTAATGCGTTATAAAAAAATGACTTGGCAACTTAAGCGGACTCTGCTGTGTATACCTTTTGCTTGTACGACGGTCGCACAGGCTCAACAAACTTCAGCTGATGAGCAGATGGAAGTGATCGAAGTGTACGCGCAAAAACGGGCTCAGCAAGCCAGTGAAGTCGGTGTATCGATTACCTATATCGGCGAGCAACAGCTCACGGATGCGGCTATCAAAGATACCACCGAGTTAGGACGGTTCTCGGCAAATGTGAAAATATCGCAAAATGCCGCCGAAGGTACACCGCCGGCCATTAATATTCGTGGTGTCGGGCTGATTGATTACAATACCGCTAATACTTCCCCGGTCGGTTTGTATGTTGATGGGGTAAACAGCGGCTCTGCCAGCCATCAAATTGCTAATCTATACGATATACAGCAAGTGGAGGTTCTTAAAGGGCCACAAGGTACGCTTTTTGGCCGTAACACCACCGGGGGGGCAATTTTAGTACGCACTGCACGCCCTGAGTTCGATAACTACGGCTACGTCAAAGGCGCTATTGGCAGTGATGATTGGCGTCAAGCGCAGCTGGTGGGGAATATGCAGCTGTCCGAACAGCAAGCTTTGCGAGTAGCGTTAAATCATCAGAAATATGATTACACTAGTTACAACCTAGCCCAAGCCTACCCCGAAGCCGGCCTTGAGCAAAATGACGCCCGGGTTAGTTATTTAGGGCAGTGGCAACAGCTCAATTGGTTCACTAAAGTTGAGTACAGTCGCTGGCAGGGGCTGACACAGCCTGTCGGAAACATTGGAATTATATCTCCCAGCGATGGCTCACCTTGTACATTGGCTCAAATTAACCAAGGTGGGTGTGTTGACGCATTTGGTTTTAATGATGGCAGCGATGACTTCTGGGCGGTGAAGGTAAACAACAACAATGCCCATGAAACTACCCGTTGGGGACTCACTAATGAGTTAGGTTGGCAAGTGAACACTCACTGGCAAGCGCTCTGGTTACTGGGAGTGAGCGACCTTGAGCGCGACCATGGTTTTAATTGCGATGGCTCGCTCGCGCGGTTGTGCGAAGGAAACCTCGGGTTGCAGACACGCAGCTTGAGCAACGAACTAAGACTGCAAGGACACTATCAGCAGCATCATATTACCTTGGGTGCATATCAGTTATCCGAGCAAATAGAGCAGTTAAATAACAATGATTTGCTGCGTGACTTTCGCGGCATCTTAGACCCGAGCCTGACGGCTAATTTTTTATACGATAACGAGATAGACACTCGCTCTTGGGCACTGTTTGCTCATGCCCAATGGCAGTTATCGCCGCGTTGGGCATTGGTAACTGGGGTACGCTACAGCGATGAAACTGTCGAGTATGATTCGGTCTCCACACTCAATGTGCCGATTGCCGCAGACCCTCAAGGCGGCATCACCATTGATTATTACCAAGTCAGTGGACAGCAAGATGATGACGGCGTTTCTACGGAGCTGGCGCTGCACTACACTGATAGCCGTGATAACCTTTATTATTATCGTTATTCAGACGGCCACAAGAGCGGGGGCTACAATGGCGGTTTCTTATCTACGCCAGAGCAGGCGCAACAGGCTAACTACGGACCAGAGCAGCTTAGTGCCCATGAGATAGGGTTTAAAACGCCATTAATGCGCTCAGGCTTTGGTTTTGATGGGGCTATTTTTTACTATCAGTACGACGACCAACAAGTCTTCATGAATCAAGCATCAGCTAACCCACAGCAACCGCCTTTGCAACTGTTGGAAAATGTCGCTAGTTCGCGTATTAGCGGAGCGGAGCTGGCAATGCACTATCGCCCTAAAGGGCCCTGGCGTGCACACTTAGCACTTGGTTATATCCCTAATGCAGAGTTTGAGCAATATACAGATCCCCTAGGCAACACCTTGACGGACCATAGGTTGCCATTTACCTCTAAGTGGAATATCAATGGCGCACTGGCTTACTCGTGGGCATGGACCAACGTCGATATGAGGGCGGGGGTGTCATTTGATTTCCAATCAGATTATTATTTTGATCAAAACGAAAACCCTATTGCGTCTCAAGGCGATTATACACTGTGGGATGCGCATATTGTGGCCGATTACCAGCAATGGCAAGCAAGGTTATGGGCAAAAAATGTGTTTGATACACACTACAGCCATTTAAAGTTCGATCTCAGCGAGTTTTTAGGAATGTATGAAGACTTCAAGGGCGAAGGCCGGCGTGTAGGTTTGGACGTAACCTTCCATTTTTAAGATAGATCCTTGAGGTTGTTGTGACGAGGCACTTAATACAGGTATTGATGGGGTTACTGTTGCTGATAAGTGCCCAGACACATTCGGCGAGTTTGCAGCACGTGGTGGTAACACAGAATTCCATGGATTTTGACGCGCCACCCCATTACTACCGCATCAGCGAAACAGCTCAATTACCGACATCAAAAAAACAGTTACTTAGCTGGCTGGAACAGCAGCCTAAAGTAGAGCGTCCGCAGTTATTTGGTGGGCGTTACGTTAGCGTCTACAAGGTCACGAATCAGTCTTCGCAGCAGCAATGGGTTTATGCCCCTTACAATAGCGTGGTATCTGTCATTAATACGCAGGTATTTACGCAATCAGGAAGCACGCTTTATCAAAGCGGTGAGCGCGGTCAGTATGAGTTTGCTTTTCACTATGGGAAAACACTCACCCTGCCGCTAGATGAGTCGGTAATTATCGTGACCGAGTTTCATAGCGCGGCATTTTATACCCCGCCAAAGATAAAGCTATCTACGTCGGGTGACTATCAGCAGCAAGCCATTTGGGAAAACCTCATCATGATGCTGTGTTTCAGTGTGGGTATTGTGCTGGGGCTCTACAACTTATTGATTTACCTAGGCTCGAAAGACAAGACCCATCTTTATTATGCATTTTTTACTGCCGCCTGGGTGTTTGCTTGGAGTCACTTCTTTCATATTCCGAGCCAGCTTTTTGCCATCGACTTGACCGCTCTGCACTGGTTTGGCTTTATTCTAACACCATTGGCTAATACCCTATTTTACATCCACCTGCTCAAGCTTAATGAGACCCACCCACGGTTTGCCCGAGGAGCGTTAATCTTCTCATGGGTGTCGTTAATTGGTTTGCCAATAAGTGTGCTCTCCCCCGGAGCTGGGTTTATCTGGGCCACATTTGCGACCGCGATAGCGCTGTGTTTAGGGCTTTACATTGGTATTAGACGAATAATGCAAGGCTACAAACCAGCCCGTTATTTTGTGTTGGCTTACATGTGTATGGCGCTACCAAATATGGTGGGCAACTTAACTAATCTTGGGTTATTGCCTTCGGTCAATATTAATTTGTATCACCTTGGTTTAATCGGTACAGCGTTGGATGCGTTGTTACTCGCTTTTGCGGTGGCCGACAAGTTTAGACTGATTAATGATGCCAATGTTGAATTAACTAAAAATCTTGAAGCAAAAGTGCAAGAGCGTACGGGGGAGTTGCAGGCGTTAACGGTTGAGCTACGGGATGCCAGCGAAGCAAAAACTCGCTTTTTGGCGAACATGAGCCATGAGATCCGCACTCCTATGACATCTATCATTGGTTACGCCGAAGGGCTGTTATTAGGGGATGTAAAAGCGAATGAGCAAAGCCAAGCGACTCATGTGATCGCACAAAACGCCCGCCATGTGCTTGGGTTACTCAATGATATTCTCGACATGTCGAAAATAGAAGCCAACCGTCTTGAGGTCGAAAGCGCGAAAACGCACTTATTTAGCGCCATAGGCCAAGTGGAGTCTATTCTTGGTAAGCAAATTCGCGATAAAGGTTTGGGATTTTCGTTGCATTACCACTTTCCATTGCCGGACTATATCTACACCGACGCCACTCGGTTGCGACAAATATTGTTAAATTTAACCGCCAACGCCTTAAAATTTACCAGTGTTGGCAGCATTAATATTGATGTTGCAGCAAAGGATGAGCGCCTTATTATCACCGTAAAAGACACCGGTATTGGCATGAGTGAGCAAGAACAGTTTCAGCTATTTGAAGCCTTCTATCAGGCGGACTCTTCCACTTCACGTAAATATGGTGGCACTGGGTTGGGCCTAAATATATCAAAGAGCTTGGCGCGCAAACTCGGTGGCGACATTGACGTGCAGAGTATTCAGGGGCAGGGCACCGCTTTTACTGTCGATTTGGCGCTTAAAACAACCGAGCAAACGCAGTGGTTAGAGAGCTACAGCAAAGCGCTCAATGCGGATGAGCATAGTGAGGATTGTATCGCTCAAAGTGAGCTGCATGGTCATGTACTGTTGGCAGAGGATAACCGTGATAATGCTAAATTGCTGCAGCGTATATTGGAGCGCATGGGATTGCAGGTGACTTGGGTCGAAAACGGGCAGTTAGCTGTCACTCAGGCGTTGGAAAGAGACTTCGACCTAGTGTTGATGGATATCCAAATGCCCATTATGGATGGCGAGCAAGCACTGTCGTTTTTGCAAGCGACGGGATGCACCACGCCGGTGATAGCACTCACGGCGAATACCATGAGCCATGAAATTGAGCGATATTTAAAGCTTGGATTTGCGGATCACCTTGGCAAACCCATCGACAGAGAACAGTTTGCTAAAAAGATTGCCCACTATCTCGCACTGCCGGAGCAATTTGTTGATATTGATTTACCTGAGTCGGATATGCAGGCTCTTCGCGATGACTATGTATCAGGATTGGCTGAGCAGCGGGTGCAGCTAGAAAACCAATCCAGATATGGGGACCTGATCGGGCTTGGTAAGTCGGTTCATGCCCTTAAAGGAAGCGCTGCAATGTTTGGTTTCGAGCAGCTTCAAGCGTTAGCGGAGCAAGCGGATAAGATATTAAAAAGTGAGCACCCAGAACAGGCTATGGAATTAATTGATGGCCTCATCGCAGAGCTGGCTAAGCTTGAGCACGATGCGCTTAAGCGCGACCCGAACTTATGTTAATGGGTCGCTTTTTCAAGGTAAAGCAAGCGAGGACGGGTGGCGCAGTTTAGATTAAACGACTCAGTCTGATTGTAATCGCCTTTGCATATCTTGGCGCACAATTTCCAGTGCCGCGAGCGCGGTACTTGGTTCAATGTCGTTTTGTTCCAACAGCATGATTAGGTCTACGGCTAATTTTACTTCTTCTGGTGCGTTATCGAGATTGTTCTCGGGTTTGGGCATGACTTCCTCGCTTTGCGATTAGGCTTAAGGCTACTTTTATGGCGGCCTCAACCTTCTCCTGCATTTGCTCAGCTTCAGCTGTGGATAGGTAAAATGCCATGTCAACATCAAAGCGAATATAGCGGGGTGGAAGTTGATTGAGCACCGTACAACATAGGTCCGCTAGTGTATCGCTGTCATACATATGCTGCAATTGTTGGCGATCGATTTCCTCTAATACCAACTTTTCGTAATAATTGTGGACGTCGTCATGTAGTTTCATAACTCACTGTTTTCCCGTAACTATACCATCTTAATTAGCATAGCTCAGGTTACCTAACTGTCCAATATAAAGCACTGATGAAATTGCTTTAAAAGTTGCCAATGCACTTTGACAAGCTGCTCTACATTGCGTTGATATCCGCCGCCAAGCATAGTGCAAATTGGGATTTGATGGTATTTAGCATGAGTAAGCACCTGAGCATCACGAGCGCCGACACCGGCCAAGCTTAAGCTCAGGGTTCCTAACTCGTCATCGTTGTGTACATCGGCCCCGGCATTATAGAAAATAATATCCGGGCGATGCAGACGCTGCGTTAACTTTAGCGCCTGTGTGAGTGTCTCCAAGTAAACACGGTCGTCGCAATGCAAGGGCAGAGCAAAGTCGTAGTCTGAGCTTTGCTTGATGCGTGGAAAGTTACGCTCACCATGCAATGACAAGGTTGTAATGGCGTCGTCACTTCCAGCGATGGCGGCGCTGCCATCACCTTGGTGAACATCTAAATCAATAATGAGGGCGTTATCAATGAGCCCCGCTTGATACAAATATCGGGCTGAGGTGATAGCATCATTAAAAATACAAAAGCCACTGCCATAGTTGCCAAAGGCATGGTGGTAACCGCCTGCTAAATTCATCGCGGCCCCGTCTTTAAGTGCCGCTTGGGCTGCGCCCAAAGTGTTGCCAACTGATTGTAGGGTGCGCTCTACCAATGCGTCGCTGTGGCTAAAGCCGATGCGTTTTTGCGCTTTATCCGCCAACGTGCCAGTGATGAACTGATGAACATAGTCAGCATCATGAGCAAGCTCCAGCGTGCTCACCGAGATAGGTTCGGCGCAACTAATAGTAAAACCTGATTTGAGTTCTGGGTGTGCGCACAGCATGTCGAAGAGTTGTTGATATTTACTGATTGGAAAACGATGGTGAGCAGGTAGGTCGAGCTGAGAGTAGATAGGGTGATAAAATAATTTCATCGTATCGCTTGTTTCTCTGCTAATTGTATTTTTTCTTCACAGGCGCTAATGGCCTTACGACAGCGTCCTAAGCGTGCGTGCAGCGCTAAGACTTCCTGATTTAACTTAGCAACGGTGGTGGCTTCAGCGCCATGCATCTGTTGTTTACGGTCGTCAATCATTTGCCCCAAGCGACGTTCAAATTCGTGATTTTTAGCCAGCTCTTGATAAAGCTCATTGATTGGCTGAATAATTTTTTTCACTACTTTTTGGTACTTTTTTGCCCTCGCCGTAGGTGTATTTTCTTTCGCCCACACAGAGGTTGCTTTAAGCACTTTGACGATGGCTTCTATTTGCTCGGTAATGTGCGTGAGAGCGAAACCATATTGATGACGACCTTGATGCTCAAGGCTTCTCCTTAGTCTTTCAAGTTGCGTTTGCACTTCATCAACGTAATCAACGAGCAGCATACTTTTGCTATTGAACACACTGCGATCGAACAATGCATGTTTGGATTGCATAAAACGATTTTTAGCAAACCAATTGGCTTTATCAAACTGTTCAGCATCGCTGCGCAGACGCTCCAGTTGTTGCTGTAATCGCGCTAATGCATGGCCAGAGCTCATTACAAATAAGCCTCATAGACGAGTTTCAGTGCTAACACAATAACAACGGTGTTAAATACCGGGCGGATCATTTTTGAGCCGAAGCGAATAGCTGAATGAGCCCCCAGCCAAGCCCCTAACATCAAGAATAACCCCATGGTAGCGCCGAGTAAGAAGTTAACATGACCAAGGGCTACAAAGGTGATCAGCGAAATAAAGTTACTGACAAAATTCATTGAGCGGGCTAAACCGCAATTGATCAGCAGGCTCATTTTATAAAGGAGGCTATTTGACGCGGTCCAGAATGTGCCCGTGCCTGGGCCAGCCATGCCATCGAAAAAGCCTAAGGCCAAGCCTTGGAGCCACTGTTTTATGCGCATAGCGCCAGAAAGCAGCGGTAAATCGTTACTCTGCTGTGGACTGAGCTTGCCAAATAAGGAGTAGATAGCGACGGCGATGATCACTACAGGAATGAGTTTGTTGAGAAACTCGGTGCTCATACTATCGACCAATAAGGTGCCTAGGGTAGCGCCGATAGCGGTGGCGAGAATTGACGCAGCCCAGAACTTAGGGTCGAACAAACGTTTACGGTAATAGGTGACACTGGCTGTCAGTGAGCCAAAACTGGCCGCTAACTTGTTCGTCCCTAGAGTTAAATGCGGGGGTAATCCGGCAGTAAGTAGGGCAGGTACGGTTAACATACCGCCGCCGCCGGCGATAGCATCTATAAAGCCTGCAGCAAGGGCTACGGCGCATAAAATGGCCCAAGTCGATGGGTCGAGAGCTAGTTCAAACATCTAATAATCTATTTTTCGTTTAAAGGGCGGCAAGGTATCGAGCATGGCTTTACCATAACGCTTGGTGATTAAGCGGCGGTCGAAAATGGTAATCACACCACTGTCTCTTTCTTTGCGCAGCAGTCTACCACAGCTTTGTACTAATTTCTTGGCGGCGTCCGGTACGGTAATGGATAAAAACGGGTTGCCTCCTTTTTGCTCTACAAACTCTGCTTGCGCTTCTTCAATCGGTGAGGTGGGCACCGCAAACGGGATTTTTGTGATCACTAGATTAGTCAGGTAATCGCCTGGCAAATCGAGGCCTTCAGACAAACTTTGGGTGCCAAACAGCACACTGCCTTGGGCATCATCAATACGGCGCTTATGGCGTCGGATCAGTGTATCCCGAGAGAGCTCGCCTTGCATTAAAATGTCCCACCCCTGTTTACGCAAACGCTCGGCGACATGGTGCATTTGCCAATAGGAAGCAAACAACACCAGATTGGCTTTGGATTTATCTAGGGTATTGGGCAGTGCTTTGGCAAGGTAATCGCTAAACGCTTTGTCGGTTGGTTCACACTCGGTTTTGGGAATATGCAGCTGCGCTTGATTGGGGTAATCAAACGGTGAGGGCACCTTGATAAACTTAACTCCTTGCTCTGAGCGTAGCCCGCTTTCATGGGCAAAATGTTCAAAGGAGCCCAAGGCGCTGAGCGTGGCCGAGCACAATACCGCTCCTGCACACTCGCGCCATAATTTATCTTTGAGGTAAAACCCCACTTCAATAGGGCAGTCACTCAGGAGGTAGTCATGGTGGTTTTTATACTCCATGCGCTTTATCCACCTGGCATGGGGAACGCTTTCGCTTTCTTTAGCATAACTTTGCCACAGCTTTTGTAGCGTTTCTAAACGGGCTATATATTGCCCACTTTCAGCTAAAATAGGGTCAGCAATAAACGGCTTCACATCGCCATCATTCACGTCGCTACTGAGCGCTTCGTGCATCTTGTTGAGGGTGCGTAGCGCCGTTTTACTGGCTTCACTGATATCTTTGGCTTGCACTGTGAGCTGTTGCGGCAGCACTCCGTGTGAGAAACGATAGGTGTCGTCTTCGGTATATTGAAAGTCTGCACTATCAAGCATACTCAGCACGGCTTTCATGCCTCTGGCCACATCATCAAGGGCATCATTGAGTTTAAATTGGCTACCTGATGCGCTGGCGCTAAAAATGGTTTGCGCCATTTTGCCGCTGAATTTGAGTAGTTTCTCGAGCCAATCCTGAGTCCCTTTTAAGGTGGCTGCGGCAGATGAAAAGTCGCGAGTGATATGCGGTAAGTGGTGTGCTTCATCAATCACATAAATACAGTTTTCTGGCTCCGGCAAAATCACGCCACCGCCGAGCTCCAAATCGGCCAATAATAGACTGTGATTGGCCACTAACACATCCATTTGCGCTATTTTTTGCCGCGCAAGATGGAAAGGACAGGTTTGGTGTGCTTTCATCTGCCGTTGGCAGGCATGCTTATCACAGGCAATAAGGTGCCATACGCGATCTGGGATCACGTCGGCCCATGAGTCTCGGTCACCTTGCCACTGTTTGTTTTGGTAAGCATCATGCAGCTGATGCAGGCATTTTTGCTCCATGTCACTCAAAGGGGAGCTTAAAGTGGGCATCAACGCGAGTTGCTCTTGTTCGCCATTGACGGCGTTATGGAGCTTATGGGCGCAGATATAGCGCCCCCGGCCTTTGACCAAATCATAACTAAAAGTAAGACCGCTGTGCTGGGCAAAAAAGGGTAACTCTTTATAGAGCAACTGCTCTTGCAAGGCCACTGTAGCGGTTGCAATCACCAGCTTTTTATTACGTTTGAGTGCCAGTGGTAAGGCACCTAAGCAATATGCCAAAGATTTGCCGGTTCCGGTTCCGGCTTCGACCACGCAAATGCGCTGCTTTTTATCATATTCACCAGCGAGTGTTTTTGCTATTTCTGCGACCAAGTAGTTTTGGCTAGCACGAGGGCGATAATCGTCCATGCTTGAAGCTATCCGCTGATGAGCGTTTCGGATTGTTTTTTTCAGCGGATCGGATAGCATGGTGTATCAACTTATGTATATATTTACAGTGCGACCATTTTAGAGTGTGGCTGCATATGACTCAAGTGACAATTCACTTATGTTGTGATGCTTGGGCAAGACATAGAAAACAACGCGCTGTATTTACTCACTTCTATAGGTATTCGGTTGGCTCCAATAGCAGGGTTTATCCTTTCCGCGCAAACACGGCAACTGAGCGATGGTATCAGTCATGTCTTTTGGCTGGCCACAGACAACGGCCCAGTTAAAGCACAATCTGTCGCTGAGTCTGCGGTATTTTTCGTTGCCCAATCGCAGCAGCAGCGAGTGATAAAATTACTCCAAGCCGCTAACTTACCTTGTGATATCCGCACAGTAACGCTGCACTCTTTTGCCGGTAAACCCATGGCAGGGTGTTATTTCACGCACTTGAATCAGTTTTATGCGGCGCGAGAACAGCTTAAAGAGCAAGGAATTACGTTATACGAGGATGATATCCGCGCGCACGAGCGCTTCTTAATGGAGCGATTTATTCGCGGCGGCGTTTGGGTAGACGGCACCTTTAGTGCTAATGGCACCTTAGCTCAAGCGCGGTTTAAAAGCCATCCCCACTACCGGCCCACTTTGCGGGTTTTATCGCTGGATATTGAATGCAGTGGCGATGGTGTGCTTTACAGTGTTGGCTTGGTGAGTGAACGGTTTAAAAAGGTGCTGATGGTTGGGCGTAGCACCGAAGAGCGCTCGTGGCTTGATTATGTTGAGGATGAGGCCGCTTTGCTCGTGCGGTTACAAGAGCACATACACCATATTGACCCTGATGTGATCGTTGGTTGGAATGTGGTCGACTTTGACTTTCAGCTGCTGTGCTATCGCGCTCAGCAATTGGGTATTCGTCTTAATTTAGGACGCAATAACGAGGCGGTTGTGTGGCGCGGAGGAAAAGTCGCTAAGCTTATAGTTCCCGGGCGCGCTGTACTTGATGGCATTGATATGCTTAAAAACGCCACATATTACTACCCCAGCTTTGCCCTTGATAATGTTGCCCACGAAATCCTTGGCGAGCGAAAGCTTATCGGAAATAAAGACAAAGTTTCCGAGATTTCCCGGCTTTTCAACGAAGATAAACTGCAACTTGCTGAATATAACTTAAAAGACTGTGAGCTTGTATTAGCCATCTTTGCTCGTCTTGAATTGGTCGACTTTGCTATTGTGCGGACCAAGCTTACAGGGCTGCCATTAGAACGGCTAGGAGGGTCGGTGGCGGCGTTCACCAACCTTTATTTGCCATTGTTACATCGCAGTGGTTATGTGGCTCCTAATTTAGGCGATCATGGATTGACCTTCGACAGCCCAGGCGGTTATGTGATGGACTCGGTGCCCGGTCTTTATCAAAATGTTGCAGTTCTTGACTTTAAAAGCCTTTATCCGAGTATTATTCGTACCTTTTGTATCGATCCCATGGGCTTAATAGAGGGGCTCAATGCTCCTGAAGACGCAATTGCTGGGTATCATGAGGCATTTTTTTCTCGCAGCAAGCATCATCTTCCTGATTTGGTTGCCAGCCTCGCACAGGCCCGTCAAGAGGCCAAAAAGCACCGTGACCCTCATCTTCAGCAGGCCATCAAGATTATCATGAACAGCCTATACGGTGTGCTTGGCTCAAAAGGTTGTCGTTTTTACGACCCTAGACTAGCCAGTTCGATTACCCTGCGCGGGCACGATATAATGCAAACAACGCGACAGTGGCTGATTGAATATGGCGTTGATGTGATTTACGGCGATACCGACTCTACCTTTATCGCACTACCCGAAGAGCTTAGTGACGAACAAAGTCATACGTTAGCCAAAGAGTTAGTGACAAAAATTAACAACCGTTGGCGGCAAACACTTGAACAAAGCTATGGAATGCCTAGCTATTTGGAGCTTGAATACGAAAGCCTATATCGGCCTTTTTTTATGCCCAAGGCAAGGCATAAAGACGTGGGAACGAAGAAACGTTACACTGGTTTATTGGTCCAGAAGCACCGAGAACTCGTTTTTAAAGGCATGGAGTCGGTGCGTAGCGATTGGACGCCACTGGCGAGAAAGTTTCAAGGTGAACTGTTTCAAGGATTATTCACTGGTGCAAATCTGCAACATATCATTGATAATTATGTTAACACTTTACAGAAAGGGGATAACGCTCAGCTCTTAACTTATGCCAAACGCTTAGGGAAAAACCCTGATGAATACACCAAAGCAACTCCCCCTCATGTGAAAGCTGCACGAAATAGTACTCAAAGTTACGCTAAAGGTGATTGGGTTGAGTACGTTATAACAGTTGATGGTCCTCGCTGCACCCCTAGCAGTAGGCCACTGGACTTAGCACATTACCTTGAGACACAGCTAAAACCCATCATCGATGACATTGCTGATGTGTGCGACGTATCGCTTCACTGCCCTCTAGATAGTCAGTTTACATTAATTTAATCTTAAAGACCTGCTATTTACACGCTGATTTGGTTTGCTCCAGATTTCCAATATGGTGTCGTGTTGTTCTGTCTGTTTTTTGATTGGTTGTTACTTTTGGTGGTGTTTTGTTAATTTGGTGTTGACCCTGGATTCTTTAATTGTTTATTATCGTAACCAAAGTGCATTGCTTAGTGCATTTAATTACAAGCGGTTAACAGCCGCGATAAAAACAATCACGTCTACAAGTGATCCAGGGAGAATCTAATGTTAAATAGCAAAATCGCAAAATCAGTGCGTTTAGCACTTGTTTTTGGTGCTGCTTCAACAGCAGGCATTTCAGCAAGTGCCATTGCTGCTGAAGAAGGTGCTGATGATGTTGAGCGTATCGAAGTAACCGGTTCGCGTATCAAACGTACTGATCTTGAAACAGCTACTCCAGTACAAGTAACGTCTGCAGAAGATATCGCTATGTCGGGCTTTACCCGCGTCGAAGATATCATGAATAACCTGCCGCAAATCGAGGCATCGCAAACTGCGTTCCAATCAAATGGCGCAACCGGTACAGCAACGCTTGACCTTCGTGGTATGGGTCCTCAGCGTACACTAGTACTTATCAATGGTCGCCGTGCACAGGCTGGTGGTATTTACACACAATCAGCTGATATTAACCAAATTCCAGCTGCACTAATTAAACGCGTTGAAGTAATGACCGGTGGTGGTTCAACAACTTATGGTGCTGATGCAGTAGCGGGTGTTGTTAACTTCGTAATGAATGATGATTTCGAAGGTTTCCAAGTTGATATAGGCGGCTCTGCGTACCAGCACGATAATGACAATGGGTACATGCAAGGGTTGATGGACGAGAAGGGCTTCGAATACCCAAGCGGCAGCGATGGTTTTGATGGCGCGGCGTTCGATTTCAGTGCAACACTTGGCGGCACCTTTGATGGTGGTAAAGGTCATGCAGTTGGTTATGTAACCTACACCAAGCAAAATGAATTGCGTCAAGGAGCGCGTGACTACTCTTCATGTGCATTGAACGCCGCAGGTACTGAGTGTGGTGGTTCTGCCAACGCTATTGTGCCAAATTTCTTTATTGCTCCGCTTAATGGTCCTGGTGGTACTTATAACGCTAGTGAAGAGGTTTTCTGGAACTTAACCCCGGATGGAACGTTTGTCCCTGATGATGGCTCCAACCGCTATAACTATGCGCCAGTCAACCATTTTATGCGTCCTGATGAGCGTCATACCTTTGGTTTATTTGCTAACTATGAAATTAATGAGCACTTCAACCCTTATCTAGAGACAATGTTCATGCGAGACCGTACAGGCGCGCAAATCGCTGAGTCTGGAACGTTCTTTGACACGGCGTATGAGTTGCCAATCTCTAGTCCATTGTTTTCTGATGCTCAACGCCAACAATTTAAAGATGCGTTTGGAATTGGCGACGATGACTCTATAGGTGCTTATATTGGTAAGCGAAATGTTGAAGGTGGTCCTCGTACCGATGAGCTAGAGCATAGTTCTTTCCGAATGGTACTTGGTACGCGTGGTGAGCTGAGCGATCTTTGGACGTATGATGTGACTGCTCAATACGGCTCAACGTCGTCGTCGTCAGCATATATCAATGACTTCTTTGGTCCACGTATTACCACAGCGCTTTCAGCGAATGGTGAAAGCTGTGCTGACACAGAGGGATGTATTCCTTACGAGGTGTTTACTTACGAGGGCGTGACTCCTGAAGCGGCTGCAGCATTAACAGGTACAGCTATCTTGAATGGTGTTACTGAACAGCTCATCCTAGGTGGTTTCGTATCAGGTGAATTTGATTACTCGCTACCGAGCTCTGATTACCCAATCGCAGCAGTATTTGGTGCAGAGTACCGTGAAGAAACCTTCGAACGTACAGCGGATGAAGTATACGCGCAAGGTCTTCTTCTAGGTCAAGGTGGCACGACTAAGAGTTTGGAAGGTAGTTACGATGTAACTGAATTTTACACAGAGGTAAGTTTACCAATTGTTGAGGGTAAAGCCGGCTTCGAAAACTTCACTCTTGATTTAGCTTATCGTTGGTCAGATTACAGCACCTCAGGCTCTGAGCCTGCTTATAAAGCCGCAATTAACTGGGATATCACGTCAGACTGGAAAGTTCGCGCTAGTTATAACCGTGCGGTACGTGCTGCTAACAATGGCGAATTGTTTGCGCAAGAAACAACAGGCCTTTGGGAAGGTTCAGACCCTTGTGCCGGAGCTACACCAGAGCTAAGTGCTGCGCAGTGTGCAAACACAGGTGTAACAGCAGCTCAGTACGGTACAATTAATCCTAGTCCGGCTTCTCAGTACAATGGACTTTTCGGAGGAAATCAGGAGTTAAAACCTGAAATCGCCGATACTGTTACTTTTGGTTTGGTAGCTGAGCCAATTGAAGGATTAAACTTCACTATTGACTACTGGGATATCGAACTAGAAGGTGCAATTGATAATATTGATCCTCTAATTATATTAGAGCAATGTGCAAAAACTGGTGACGCATCATTTTGCGACAATGTACAACGTACTCCAGGAAATGGCAGCCTATGGGTAGGTAGTGGTCAAATTACATCCTTTGACGTTAACTTAGGTCAGCTAACGTGGGAAGGTATTGATCTGTCTGCCAACTATGATTTTGAGGTTGCTGGTGGCACTTTATCGACTAACCTTCTTGGCTCCTATTTCATTACTAAAGAGTATGACAACGTACCGGGAATTTCTGACATTTACGATTGTGTAAGCAATCTCAATGATGGTTGTTTCGCGCAACCTGAGTGGCGTCACGTGTTCACTATGGACTACGATACGGGAAGTTTCTGGCGTGCAACTTTGAAATGGCGTTATTATGGTGAAGTCAGTGACTACACAGGTCCTGATACGCTTGTTCAAGATGGTATCAGTTCACAAAGTTACTTAGACCTTAAAGGTAGCTTCACTATCAATGATTACACCAGCGTATTAGTGGGTGTTAATAACATCATGGATAAAGAGCCACCATTAGTAGGCGGTTCACTTTCTACCAACGGTAATGCGATTGCGGGTTTCTACGACACATTAGGTCGTTATTTCCACGCAAACGTAACATTCAAGTTCTAAACTTGTTTAATGTCTGAAAAAGCGAGCTTCGGCTCGCTTTTTTTGTTGCTAAATTTTAATATTAATAATCCTAATTTATGGTTTTTGGAGGCCGCTTGACTAGCTTGCAACATGCCGCAGCGCTATTAAAAGAAGACAATAAAAAGCAAGCCATTACTCTGCTCCAAGAGTTGGCTAAGAAAACCGATACAAAAGAGCCTGCGTTTCGCCAATTACTGCGTTTAGCCTTAGCAGAGCAGCACTGGGAGGAAGCGAAAAACTATGTTGTATGTTTACAGCAACTAAACCCGAGTAGTCGCGAGTACCGTCAAGTTATTATGGATCTCGGTACGCGTTTGGGAGACTTCGCTTTTATTTGTGCTGGGTATGAGCGTTATCTGCAGTGTCATGACACCGACGACACAGCACATTTCAATTGTGGGTATTACGCCCGCAAGGCGAGACGTCCTAAAATAGCGATAGCGCACTTTAAGCGCACCTTAGAGCTCGGTATTAAGGACCCTCATGAGGTGCATCTCAATCTGGCGTTAGTGTACTCCGAGCTGTTACTTGATCCAGAGACCGCGCAACAGTGGCTAGGTAAAGCATTGGAGCTAAAACCTGATTATGTTGATGCACTCTTTAACCTCGCTGCGATCAAAGAGTTTGCCGGAGACAGACGTGCTGCAAAGCAATTGTTTGAACAGGTACTGACCATTGACGCGCAGCACCCATTGGCACTGTCGCGACTTGCGGACCTTTATCAGTTCAATACTGAGTCGGCGCACAATTATGTGACTCGATGCCAAGATGTGATGACTAATATGCCCGCGCAACTAAGGTGTGATTTACACTATAGTTGTGGCAAAGCGCTCGATGATGCGAAACTGTATGAACAGGCATGGATGCACTACTATCAAGCTAACACTGTCAATAAGCAATCTCTTGCACCTTTCAATGTCGCTTCACTTGAGCATACTGAACAAAATATTTTTGCCCGCGCTGAACATATATCTCAGTTAGCCGCGCAAGACTCGCCATCAGTACAGCCAATCATCATTTGTGGTATGTTCCGCTCGGGGTCGACCCTAGTAGAACAAATATTAGGCGCTAGCGGCTGTATTCAGGCTGGTGGTGAGTTGGAGTTTGTACATCGCCAGCTTTTTGAGCTCACCAACAAACCAATTCAATTGCTAAATAAAGCAGGGACGCCGGATTTCGCTCAAGCGTATGATGACTTGTTAGTGAGTGTGGCCAAAGGGCGAAAATGGGTTACTGATAAGCGGCCCGAAAATTACCTCTATATAGACATATTAAAGCAGCTCTACCCCGGCTTAAAAGTGATATGGACGCAACGTGATATAAGAGACAACGCCCTTTCTGCTTACTTTCAGCGCTTGGGGCCGAGCCTTAACTATGCTACGGACCTTGATAACATTCGCCATATGTATGAACATCAACAGCGCCTCAAAGCGCATTGGCATCAGCAGTACGGCAATGACATTATGACTGTCGAGTATGAACAACTAGTAGCGCAGCCGGAGCAAGTGCTCACGACATTGTTTTCTCAGCTAGGTATCCAGTATGACGGTGAGGCAGAGCGCTTTCATAATCAGCGCTCACATGTCAGAACTGCAAGCGTATGGCAAGTTAGAAAGCCTTTGTATAGCTCATCCGTCGGCCGTTTTAAGCACTATAAAGAGGCGATTTTAGCGCAGCGTGCATTCCCTTATTTCAGTGAACTGCTGTGAGCCGGTTCAAGCGGTTGGCATAATGTCCGTGGGCAAGATGATACGCGGTTGTTCGCTGGTTATAGGGTAGGTGCCATGCCACAGGTAGCTTGGGAAAATAATAATCCGCCCCGGCTGAGGGCAAATGAGTTTATTTATCTGCTCTCGCTCACCTAAATTCAAACAGGTTTCTCCAAGGCGCAGCCACCCACTTCGTGTGGGATCGTTCTCATGCATTGACTGCGGTACTTGAATATAAGCCGGGGCTGAAATCCATCTTTAGGGGTGGATATGGTTGCGATGATAACCGCCTTTTCCAAGCTGTACCGACCAACTGCCATTGACTTTAAACTGGCCATAGTTACTTCTATAAAGGGAATGTGAACGTTCGCTTGGTAGAGATGCTAAATATTCGGTAATGGCTAGGTGCAATGCCCATTTGTATTCTTTTATGAGCACATAATTAGAAAACAGCAAGTTACCTGAAGTTTGTGTGCCTAATTCAACGCTTTGATCTAATGGTTGCTTGGTCACTTTACGGTGCTTGGCTGTTAAAAGCGCTGAGAGTTCAGATAAGAAGTCCGACAATTGAGAAAAGCGAGCAGGCGTAGGTAATGATTTAATCTTAACCGTGTGCTCGTAGTCCGACAGCTATTGCTCATCAGCAGTGTACTAATAACCCTGCTTAATTTTGCAGTTGGTTAGGCTAATTTGGAAACGTGCTGTACAGGGTGTAAACTGACGGCATCTCGAAACTAGGTATGTATAAAAATACTTATTTTGATAAAGCGCGAGCACCGTTAATAGCTCAATACAGCATTGAGAAGTCAATCTCACTTCATGGTAACGTCTCAATGCTGCATTTGAAATTTAGTTTTTTGACTTTTCCTTTTTCACTTTATCAATATCTTTGATTTCCACAGAGCCTGCAGCCAATTCCTGTTTCTCCTTTAGTTTACGCAGAATTTCTGCTTGCTCAGGAGTAAAGCGACCAAAGTTCGCTGTGCGTGTTTGCATAGTTTGTGATACCACGCCCACGTTTTGTGCACCTAAACCGCCATCCGCGCCCGCCATACCCGTAGCTTGTCCACCAGAACCATTGACAACAGCATCGAGCATTCCTGCCTGATTATTAGCTACGCCGCTACCTATTTGGCGGGCTGAACCGGTTAAGTCGGCGAGTGTGTAATCTTCAATTTCAATCTCCACTTTTTCAACGTTACGTAGGTCATATTCGAATTGGCCTTTAGCATAAATAGCAATATGGCGTTTCAAATCATCTTGAAGCTGAGGGAAATAAAATGTGGCTTGTCGGTAATACTGCGACACTTCAAGTATTTCATCATCAACTTGAGCGCCGCGATTTGAATTAATGAACTCTTCTGCGCGTTTTTCTAGTTGTTTATATACAGTGGCCCCTTTAAACGCTGCGGGATGAAGGCTGGGGCTGCCAATGTAACCTTGATAGAAGCCATAGATGACATTCGGCTTTTCTGAGAAATTGGGATACACAATACGTTGCTGGATGTCATTGAGTGAAAGTGGGTGGCCCGCAACGGTAATGAGTTTAGCGTCAAGGAGCCCTTCATCTTCAATTTCATCATCTAATGAGTGTAGCGGATAACGCTTAACCAGCTGCTCTAACAGAGTCATGTTATAAAGATTGAGCCAATAGGCGAGCTGCTCTTTCTTATTAAGCTCACTTAGGGGCATTTCTTGCGGTAAGTTTTCTAGGCTTTCTCTTATTTTAGTGAGTGCGAGCTTTAGATCAGACTTTTTGACTCCTTCGAAATAAAAGCGATTAGCTTCGAGCGCTGTTGCTTTATTACGACCCGATGTCATGCGCGTGCCGATAGTTTGCTCGCTTTTCAAGCGCGAGCGATCCGACATTCCTGTGTTTACAACGGTCATCGCTAACAGTTGGTCAATATCATCGTATGCGACTTCAAATTGGGAATTCCATTTGAAACCACCGAAGGCCTGCGCCAATGTTTGCTCCTGATTTTGCTGCGCCAATGTTTGCTCCTGATTTTGCTGTGCCAAGCTTGGAGCACTGCATACAAATATAAGCACGGTGGTGAGCACAGTGGTGAATCTAAACATAAAAGGTCCTTGTTGTTTATTGTTATATAGTTGCCTTATGTTGATTGCGAGCAACACAGAGTAACTAACCTATACCTACCAAGTAGGTGTGAGACTACTTATAAAAGGTACAAATGGCCGATATAGACTGACTTAGTAAGCAACTTACCGCTAATACCTCACTTACTGTAAAAAAAAAGAAATTTAACTTTTCATTTCCAAATTATGTCAATGCCCAGTATAGCGGCTTATAAGTAGAATTGATTTGTTAAAAATATGTTTAAACCAAAAAAGTAAGACGAAATCAAGGAAAATTGCGATAAACATCAAGTTGACAGCACTGGAACCTTTTAGCATTATTGGCAAGTTGGTATCAGTAGAAAGATACCTAGGTTGGTTTGTCACAAGGCAAGCTAATTAAAATTCAAAAAGTAACATTACTTAATTGGTTGGGAACTATGTCTGTTAAAATCAGAAAGAGTCTTGTAGCTTCTGCGTTGGTTGGCGCAGCTGCACTTGCAAGCAACAATGTGATGGCAGATCCGTTGAATGACATCCACAAAGCGGGTGCAACTATCCAAACGGCTGCTAAAAAGTCTCAAACTAAAATCGATAACATCTATGGTCAAACGCAAGAGCTAATCGCTGATTACCGCGCGACTGTTGATGAAACTGAAATCATGAAGGTCTATAACGACCACGTTCAGCGTCTAGTTGATGATCAAAATTCACAAATTGAATCACTAGAGCGTCAGATTGCAGGTATCGACAAAACTAAACAAAACGTTGTGCCTTTGATGTATCGCATGATCGATACGCTTGAGCAATTCATCAAAGCGGACGTTCCGTTTAATACCGAAGATCGCCTAGCTCGCGTTGAAAAACTACGTGAAATCATGAGCAGTGCTTCTGTAACGACTTCAGAGAAGTTCCGTCAGGTACTTGAAGCATACATGGTTGAGAAAGACTACAGCACGACAATGGTTGCTGACCAAGGTAGCCTAAATATCGACGGTCGTGACATCTCTGTAGACTTCGCACGTCTAGGTCGTATTGCCTATGTTGCGCAATCATTCGACCAGAAGAATGCTTGGGTGTGGAACAACAGCACTAAGCAGTGGGAAGCTTTGGGTGAAGAATTCCTAAAGCCTGTTAAAGAGACAATCCGTATGGCCCGTAAACAGGCTGCACCGGATCTTGTTAAACTTCCAATCTTCGGCGCGGAGTAATAGAGAATGAAGAAACTATTTAAAGGTTTTGCTGTTGCAGCAGTACTATCAGTTTCTGCCGGTGCTGCGCTTAACGCTCATGCAAACACAGAAGTACTTGACCAGATCCTTGATCAAGTTAAAAAAGAGCGTATCTCTGAAGGCAAACTAAACAAACAGCGTGAACAAGAGTTCTTGTCTGCACGCGCTGACAAGCAAGCGTTGCTTAACCAAGCAAAACGTGAACTTGCAGCAGAAAAAGCACGTGGCGAGCGTCTACAAAAAGAGTATGCTCAAAACGAAGTAACCCTAGCGGAAAAAGAGCAAGCGCTTGAAAACGCAAAAGGTACACTAGGTGAGATGTTCGGTGTTGTACGTCGTGCAGCGCAAGAAACCATTGGTTCAATCGAAGCGTCACTAGTTAGTGCTGAAAAGCCTGGCCGTGCTGAAATTCTTCGTTCACTAGCGGCAGCGAAAGAGCTACCAACTACACGTGAACTAGAAGAGCTTTGGATTGCCCTACAAACTGAAATGACTGAGTCTGCGAAAGTTTCTTCTTTCGAAGCTGAAGTTTCAGAGCTAGACGGTTCAACATCAACTAAGCAAGTAACTCGTATCGGTAACTTTAACCTTATTACTGATGACGGTTATTTAGTTTATTCTGCTGAAAACCAAGCGATTCAACCGCTAGGTCGTCAGCCAGACGGTTTCGTACTTGATTCAGCGAAAGACCTAATCGGTACTTCAGCAGACCAGTACACAGGCTTTTACATTGATCCAACTCGTGGCTCAATCCTGCGTCTGAACACGCAAAAAGCTACACCTGAAGAGCGCTTCCACCAAGGTGAAGAAGTAGGTTACATCATCGCTGTACTACTAGTGATTGGTCTACTTATCGCTGTTGTGCGCCTAATCGACCTAACTATCGTTTCAGGTAAAATCAAGAGTCAGCTTAAGAACACCAGCTCACCTTCAGAAGGTAACCCGCTGGGCCGTATTCTTAAAGTTTACCACGACAACAAAAACCAAGACGTTGAAAACCTCGAGCTTAAACTAGACGAAGCGATTCTACGTGAAACGCCACGTATCGAAGCGGGTATCAACATCATCAAGATCTTAGCTGCTATCGCGCCGCTACTAGGTCTACTTGGTACCGTTGTTGGTATGATCAACACCTTCCAACAAATTACCTTGTTCGGTACAGGTGATCCGAAGATCATGGCTGGTTCAATCTCAATGGCTCTAGTAACCACAGCTCTAGGTCTAATTGCGGCACTACCGCTAATCCTAGTTCACGCTATTGTTGCTGGTCGCAGTAAATCAATCATCCACGTTCTTGATGAGCAAAGCGCCGGTATTATCGCTGCTCACGCGGAGAAGGAGAAAGCCTAATGCTAGTCCTGATGGAGATTTGGGAATCTATCAGGGATTTTGTTGGCACAGGCGGCCAGGTATTATACGTGGTCGCGATAGCACTCTTCCTCATGTGGGTTTTAATGATTGAGCGCTATTGGTTCCTACTCTCTGAGTTCCCGAAAATGAAAAAGGGGATTGTAGCGAAGTGGGACGCCCGCCAGGACACTACGTCTTGGTACGCACACAGAATCCGCGATGCATGGATTTCTGAAGCGTCTGAAAAATTAGATGAGCGCATGTTGTTGATTAAGACATTGGTAGCTGTATGTCCACTTATTGGTCTATTAGGTACTGTAACTGGGATGATCGCGGTTTTCGAAACCATGGCAACTCAGGGCACAGGTAACCCTCGACTAATGGCATCAGGTATTTCAATGGCAACAATCCCAACAATGGCTGGAATGGTTGCGGCACTATCGGGTGTATTCTTTAGTACACGTCTTGAAGCACGTGCAAAAATGGCTAAAGAGAAGCTCGTCGATAGCTTGCCTCATCACTAGAGAGAGATTTGAATATGGCACGTAAACAACGTTTTCGTGAAGAAGAAGAAGCAGCCGTCGATATGACGCCGATGCTGGACATCGTATTCATCATGCTTATCTTCTTTATCGTAACTACTTCGTTCGTTAAAGAAGCGGGTATTGATGTAAATAAACCGGAAGCAGCGCAAGCGACTAAGAAGAAGAATGCAAATATCTTCATCGCTATTCGCTCTAACGGTGAAATTTGGATGGACAAGCGTCAGGTCGATGTCGAGCGTGTTGCTGCAAACATTGAACGTCTATTGGCTGAGCAGCCTACCGAAATCGTAATTATCCAAGCGGATAAAGATGCGAAGCACGGTGTGGTTGTGAAGGTCATGGACCAGATTAAAGCTGCAGGTATCGATAAGATATCAATCGCTGGAGATAAGTAATGATTCGTTTTCTGTTTTCACTGATTGCAGGTGGGGCAGTTACTTTCGGCTTATTCTTTTTCATGGCTTACCTAATCTCCGGTGGAGATAACAGGGCAGCCAACGAGAAAGAGAAGATCGTTGTCGAAATTATGACGAATCCACCTGAATCCAAGGTGCAGGAGCGTAAGCGTGTACCGCCGCCGCCTCCACCACCGCCTAAGCAGCCGCCTAAACCGCAGCCGCCACAGCCTGAGAATAGTAACCCTAATCCAGGTTCACTCGGTTTCAATATGCCAAGTGTTAATGTAGGTAGCTCAGCGGGTGGTCTAAGTGGCCCAGGTGCATTTGGTCGAGATGGTGATGCAACACCTCTTGTTCGAATTGAACCTAAATACCCGGTGCAAGCCGCGCGTGATGGTAAAGAAGGCTGGGTACAGCTTTCATTCACCATTAACGAAGTGGGCGGTGTAGAAGATGTAGAGGTAATCGATGCAGAACCTCGTCGTATCTTCGACCGTGAAGCTAAGCGTGCCTTGCGTAAGTGGAAGTACAAGCCAAAAGTAGTTGATGGCAAGCCGGTTAAACAGCCTGGCATCACTGTTCAGCTTGACTTCAAACTTAACCAAGACCAGTAAGGAGAGTGTAGTATGAAAAATCTATCTAAAGTGACTGCACTCGCTCTGCTTATCTCGTTGTCTGGTAGTGTAGTGAGTACTTCGGTATTCGCTGCGCCTAACTACGAAGAGATAGAAAAGCGCAAAAACGCTAAGACCAAGGTCATGAGTGAGCGCACTGGTAAGAAGGTCATGAAAGCGTTTGAGTTTGTTGATGCAGAAGACTTCAACGGCGCAATCGCAGTTCTTAAAGAACTCGACCCGTCTGATGAGTTTGACCGTGCGACTATTGATCGCTACTTAGGTCAGCTGTATGCCCAAGTAGACAACTATCAGTTGGCTATTAAGTATACACAAGACGCAATCAAGCCAGATGAGCTTAACTTTAACGACCAAGAGCAGGCGATGAAGCTGCTTGGTGACTTGTTGGCTAACATCAAGAAGTACAAAGAAGCAAAGCAAGCGTATATCGACTGGATGGACTTCACTGGTGAAGAAGATCCCACTGTATACACGCGTATCGCTCAAGCGAGTTATGAGCTTGGTCAGTTTAAAGATGTGGTAGAGCCTGCTGAGCGTGCTATTGAGCTCAATGCTAAAAAAGAGCCAAAGAAAGCACCGTTTCAGTTATTGATGGCAGCTCACTATGAAGCAAAAGAATTTGATAAAGCAGTTAAAATTCTTGAGCGTATGGTGAAAACCTGGCCAACAGACGGCAAAGCCTGGGTTAACCTTGGTAAGTTCTATATGCAAGTAGAAGACTATGAAAAAGGTCTCACTACGATGGATATTGCTTACGACAGTGGTTTCTTTGAATCAGAAACTGACTATAAAGTGTTAGCACAGCTCTACTCATTTGTAGGCGTTCCTTACAAAGCCGGTTTCCACATGGAGAAGGCCATCACTGATGGTAAGGTTAAGCGCATTAAGCAAAATGTCACGGCAATGGCTAGCTACTTTCATAATGCTAAAAACATTAAGACAGCAGCGAAGTATTACGAGGAAGCCGCAGAGTTTGATAACGATGCAGAGCTATTCCGTAAAGCCGGTGCCTTGCGCTTACAAGAGGAACAATTCGATAAAGCAGTGGTTTTATTGAAGCGTGCTCTTGATGAAGGCTCTGATAAGAAAGGGACTATTTACTCTGACTTAGCAGAAGCTTACCTACAGCAAGAAAAGTATAAGCAAGCCTACGCTGCGATTACTAAAGCAGCAGAAGATCCAAGCACGCGTAAATTCGCGCGTAGTTGGAAAACCTTCATTAAAGATAAAGCACAACGTAATGGTGTGAGTCTTTAAGCTCCTTATGCAATAATAAAAGGCCCCTCATTGGGGCCTTTTTTATTTCCACGCAATGCTTATTTAAGGAGCCATACGCGGTGCGCATACACAGCTTAATCTTGCTTGCTTTATTAACAACAGGGTGCTCTGAGCCTCAATCTATTTCAGTAACTACTTCGCAGCAGGCCTTAGTACAATTGAACGCCAAACTTACAGGCGATTTAACCAGCCCCTTAACGCCTTGGCCTTATTCTGATGCGTATCTCAAGCAGCGCCATGACCTATATCAGCAGTTTGATAGAGCGGCGCTCAGCAAGGCACAGCGCGCAACCTTGGACTATTTAATTACCGAGCAAAGGTATGTACGTCGCTATCAACCCTGGCCGCTGAGCAGCGCTATTTTTCGCTCTGAGCAGGCATTGCAAGATAGTCAAACGCAAGAACAAGCAGCGCAGTGGCTTGAGTTAGTGAAAAGCCGCTTGCAACAAGGTGAACAAAGCCAAATTTTTGTTAATCGCTATGAATTAGCAATGATGCAAGGTGAAGTAGAGCGGTTAATCGAGCTCACTGATAACAGTAAACTCAAAAGTGCAGCGACCCAACTACAACAGTATTTAGCTAACTATCGCCCTCGCAACCAGCTGGGGCTAAGTCAGCTGCCAAATGGCACTCAGTGGTATCAAGCAAAACTAAATTACTACACTGACCAGGTGCAGGCGCCGATTAAATGGCTTATGCAAATTCAAAGCAAGCTGGCTACACTCTCTGAATATGGCATCGCGCCTTTGCGCCAACCAGACAATGACCAGCGCGATGTAGGGCTAGATTGGCGACAAGGCTATGTGAATAAGCGCCTGTGGGCTCAGCAACAGAGTTTGAGTGTGGAACAAACGCGGTTAGCGCTTTTGTATATGGAGCTTGATATAGGTATTCACAGCCAACTTTGGACTGAGCAAATGGCGCTAACGTCGCTAGCCAAACAGGGGGTCAGCGAGCGACGAGCAAAGCAAATGGTGTATGAGGTGGTCGCTTATCCAGCAATGAGCTTTATTTATGGCCATTTAATTGCGCGCGACTGATACTGTCGCAGCGCGCGCAGCGCTGCGTCGTCACATCTTTTTCTAGACGGTGTGGCTCTATGGGCTCTTCACAGTCAGAGCAAAAGCCAAATAATCCTAAATCAAACTGGCACTGAGTCGCTTCTAAGCGCTCTAGCCGGATAATGAGGTCTTTGTATTCTGGGCCTAAATGTTCGCTCAGTAATGCCACCCAGTCGCTTTCCGGCTCGTTGGTAAGCTTAGCATGCAGTCTTCTTTCATGGACTTGTGAAGCTTGTTGTAGCTTTGCCAAGAGTTGTCTGCGCGCATCCGCAAGCGCCTGAGAAACCTGTTGCTCGAAGTCATGGGTGAGGATACTCATAAATCGCCCCGTGTTTGCCTTGAATTGACTTTTATTGTGGCCAATATTCAAACTTGGGAACATGACAAGGATCAACCTTGGCGAATTTAGCAGATATTTTTTATCATCGTTGAGCGTGGTGCTGTAATTGTGCGAGCACTTCGTCCTTATCATGTAGTCGACGAATATCATCAAATAGCTGATCTGCTTGATGGTAAGTTCGTCGTAGATACCCTAACCACTGTTTAGTTCTGTTGGCAAAATAACGCTTCGCTTTGGTGTCGTCATCGTGCATGGATGAGTGAATAATATGGTAAAGCACATCGTGCCAAGTCATTTTCTCATGTATTTTGTTTTGGTCTGCGGCTTTGATCCAAGCCGCTAAGTCTGGCATTGCAAGCGCGCCGCGACCGAGCATCAGGTGTTGGCATAAGCTTTGATTTCTCGCACTATGAGCATCGTCGAGGCTCCAAATCTCTCCGTTTGCAACAATTTCAATATCAGCCTTACGCTGCACCAGCGGTGCCAGCAAGTGCCAATAAGCGGGAGGGCGATAGCCGTCGCGTTTAGTGCGGGCATGGATAGCAATACTGTCTGCGCCTGCTTGCACAACAGCATCAAAAATTTCACTACTACGTGAGGTATCGTCAAAGCCCAAGCGTACCTTAGCGGTTACCTTGTGTTCTTGTGCTACTGCTTCACGTACTGTTTTAACGATTTGATAAAGCTGTTCGGGCTCTTTGAGTAGTACGGCGCCGCCTTTACTTTTATTGACCGTTTTTGCTGGGCAGCCAAAGTTAAGGTCAATGCCATGAGAGCCGAGCTCTATAGCCTTAATCGCATTTTCTGCCAGGCACTGTGGATGCTGTCCAAGTAGTTGAATCCTCACGGGCGTTCCTGCACGCGTATAACCGCCGTTGAGTAGCTCAGGGCAATAGCGTAAGAAAACACGGCGCGGTAATCGCTGATTGACTACCCGCACAAACTCGGTCACACAGAGGTCAAAGCCGCCAATATCGGTAAGTAGTTGGCGCATTTTAAAATCAACAACGCCTTCCATGGGGGCTAAAATTAGTTTCATATATGACCTTCACTGCTAGCTGGGCGCGTATTCTAACCCGTTCGTCGCTATTGATAAAATACCTATATCGCGCCATAGTTATTCTGGTAATCGATATACCACATAAAAATTTAAAAATAATTTGAAAGGATCCAGGATGCATTCGGGTCTGATCTGTTGAATGCTACCAACCGAGAGAGAGCTAAAGCATGAATAATTTAAAAAAGAACTCCATCGCCTTAACCTTAGGTGCTGTTGTTGCATCGGGTGCGGCTGTGACTGCAACTGATGCACAGGCCAACCCATTTGAAATGCAAGAGATGGTTGCAGGATACCAGCTTGACGCAGCAGAGGGTAAATGTGGTGAAGGTAAGTGCGGCGGCGAAGCCAAAGGCAAAGAAGGCAAGTGCGGCGAAGGTAAATGCGGCGGTGAAGCCAAAGGCAAAGAAGGCAAGTGCGGTGAAGGCAAATGTGGCGGTCACGGTCATGCCAAAGGTAAAGAAGGCAAGTGTGGCGAAGGTAAATGCGGCGGTGAAGCCAAAAGCAAAGAAGGCAAGTGCGGTGAAGGCAAATGTGGCGGTCACGGTCATGCCAAAGGCAAAGAAGGCAAGTGCGGCGAAGGTAAGTGCGGCGGTGAAGCCAAAGGCAAAGAGGGCAAGTGCGGCGAAGGTAAATGTGGCGGTGAAGCCAAAGGTAAAGAAGGTAAGTGTGGTGAAGGCAAATGCGGTGGTCACAGCTAATCAGCCGTGAACTATCGTTAATTACCCGTAGTACCTAACAAGCCGCCGTAGAGCGGCTTGTACACTTTAAGGAGTGCAATATGTTGCAGCAGTCAGCGCCATTAGCTAATGTGGGCCTGGGTCTACGTCGTGAAATGCTGAGCGATATGCTTAATCATATTCCTAAGCAAATTGGCTTTATGGAGGTCGCCCCTGAGAACTGGTTGCGTCTAGGTGGTAAGCTTGGCAAGCAGTTTCGTGCGCTCACAGAGCGTCATCCGTTCATTTGCCATGGTTTATCTTTATCATTGGGCTCGCCCGATCCTTTGGATGTGGCGTTTTTAAAAGATCTGAAGCAGTTTTTTGATGTGCACGATATTCGCCTTTACAGCGAGCACCTCAGTTATTGCTCCGCCGATGGTCATATGTATGATTTGATGCCCATTCCTTTCACAGAGGAGTCGATAAGCTATGTCGCTGCGCGGATCCGCCAGGTGCAAGATGTATTAGAGCGTCCTTTAGTCATTGAAAATGTGTCTTACTATGGTGCGCCAGGGCAGCAGCTTACAGAACTTGAATTTACTCAGCGTATATTGGCAGAGGCCGATTGCCAGTTGCTGCTTGATGTTAATAATATTTATGTGAACTCAGTAAATCATGGCTATGATGCCGAGCAGTTCTTGGCCGGTCTCCCCAGCGAGCGGATCGCCTACATGCATGTGGCTGGGCACTATAACGAGGCTGAAGATTTAATTGTCGATACCCATGGCGCTGATGTGATCGACCCCGTCTGGCAGCTGCTCAGGCGAGCCTATGAGTTGCACGGTGTACAGCCAACGTTATTAGAGCGGGACTTTAATATTCCACCACTTAGCCAACTACTTAAAGAAATCGATACCATCGCTGATATCCAACAGCCTTTTTTAGCCCAACAGCAAAGAGCCTGATCATGCAGTTTCAACAACTACAGAAGCAATTTAGCGCCCATATTCGCGACCCCGAAGCTAATCCGCGCCCCGCAGATGTTGAAGACCGGCGAATGAAAATTTATCGTGAGTTGTTTTTCAATAACGTCAACGGCTTTTTAGAAAGTGGCTTTCCTGTGCTGCGAAGCTTGTACGATGATCAGCGGTGGCAGCAGTTAGTACGTCGATTTTTTGCTAGCCATCACGCCACATCTCCCTATTTTTTGGATATTTCTAAAGAATTTGTACTGTTTTTGGCACAGCAGTATGAGTTACAACACAGCGATCCGCCTTTTTTACAAGAGTTAGCCCATTACGAGTGGGTGGAGTTGGCAGTGTCTAGTGCACAAGACAGTGGCCAGTTAAAGCCGCTTTTTAATGTGCAAAAGCAACCTTTGTATATGAGTGAAACCGCGCAAGTAGTGTGTTATCACTTCCCTGTACAAACCATCTCGGTGGATAATCAGCCGCAGCAAGCGGATGAACAGCCCAGCTATATTTGTGTTTATCGCGACCAACAAGATGAGGTGCAGTTTCTCGCCTTAAACATGATGACCGCGTTATTGCTTGATACCCTTTCACAGCAACCAGGCATGACCTTAGCGCAAGTATGTGAAGCGTTACAGCGCCAGGCGCCGCAATTTAATTATCAGCAGCTTTATCAGGGAGCCCTACAAATTGCAGAGCAACTGGCGCAGCGTCAAGTACTGCAAACGCTGGATTGTTAACCTCGATTCGATTATTATATGCGCCGTTTTATCGTGCTTAAAGAGGTAATGAAGATGGCGCAAAAAGGTGATTTTAAAGACCCTTTCAACTTTAAATATTTCGTCGCGTTTATCGCTGTATTTGCTGGCATTGGTTGCTTAAATGCCATTCTAGGTTGGGCCACATCTTTGGCCGCCTAATCACAGTACATACGAAGAAATTGAAGCCCCGTGTTATTCGGGGCTTTTTAGTTTAACTAAACACCTCTTCTAAAACACGGATACTGCCTTGGTCCGCGTCAAGCTTAACTTGGGCACCTACAGGTAAAATAAATTGGCGATCAATATGGCCGATCATGGCTCCGTGATAGGCTGGAATGTTCAGCGGGGCAATGTAATCAGCCCAGATTTGTTCCAGCGTTAACGACCCATACCCACTGCCAGGCTGACATTGGTTGCAATCACCAAACACGAAGCCGTTAATCTTATTCAATGCGCCCATGAGCTTGAGTGTACTCATCATTCGGTCAATGCGATAAGGCGCTTCATCAATATCCTCTAAAAATAAAATCGCGCCCTCAAAATTGGGTAAATAGTCACTGCCCGCAAGCGCCGACAGTACGGATAAATTACCGCCGATAAGGTGTCCTTGCGATTGTCCTGAGGTAATGGTTTGGGTGAGGTAGTGACGATTAACAAGCTCATCATCAGCTTTGTCTAAATTTTGGTATAGCACTCGCTCGCGGTGAACAAATAACTGTTTAAATTGGTGTACATTAAAGGGATTCCACTGGCTTGTGGCGTTGGGACCGTGGAAGCTGATCAACCCAGTTTTAGCAAGCAGGGCGTTATGCAGTGCAGTGATATCAGAGTAGCCCAGTAAGGGCTTAGGGTTAGCCTTGATAACCTGGTAGTCGAGCAGTGGCAAAATGCGTGCAGCGCCAGAGCCGCCGCGCAAGCATACGATGGCATCAACATTGGGGTCGGCAAAAAAGCCGTTAAGGTCGTCAGCGCGCTGTTGATCTAGACCCGCTAAATGCCCACGCCGCGCCATGATATGGGGGCTGAGCTTGACGCGATAACCCAGTGCTTTGATTAACTGCTGCGCTAATATGATGTCTTTATGTTCAGCTGTGGCTGCTGAGGGGCTAGCTATACCTATGGTTGCATCAGTAGGCAAGGCTTTAGGTTTCAGTGTCGCTAAGGTGCTTTGCTCTGGCACACCAATCGCTTGGGCCGCAGGAGCGAGTAGCGCACCGGCACCGAGCACAGTACAGCTTTTCAGGAAGTGACGTTTATTCATGGTATTGCCTCATCGTTTACACTATAGGTAACGTAATGAAGCAATTATTTCAAATAAAAAAGCTGGCAGGAATAAAATAGTTTTAAGGCAGCCCTCAAAGTGATCTGAAGGCTGCTTTACAGTTACTCTACACCACGAAGTAGGGCGTTGACGCCAACTTTCTCGCGTGTCTGTTGGTCCACCTTCTTGACAATAACGGCGGCATACAGGCTATGGCTGCCATCTTTGCTAGGAATGGACCCAGGCACTACAACGGCTCCGGCTGGAACGCGACCATAATGAATTTGCCCGGTTTCACGGTCAAAGATACGTGTGCTTTGCGAGATGTACACACCCATAGAAATGACCGCGCCTTGCTCGACAATAACGCCCTCAACAATTTCAGAGCGCGCCCCGATAAAGCAGTCATCTTCAATGATAGTCGGGTTAGCCTGCAGTGGTTCCAGCACGCCGCCGATACCGACGCCCCCGGAAAGGTGCACGTTTTTACCAATTTGCGCGCATGAGCCCACTGTGGCCCATGTATCGACCATGGTACCGTCATCGACATAAGCACCAATATTAGTGTAAGAAGGCATCAGAACGACGTTCTTACCAATATAGCTGCCTTTGCGTGCAACGGCGTTGGGCACTACACGCATGCCTTCACGTTGAAATTGCTCGCTGCTGTAGTCGCTAAACTTAAGTGGCACCTTATCGTAGAACTGATTAACGCCATCGCTAATAGGCTGGTTGTCACGGATCCGAAAAGACAACAGCACCGCTTTTTTAAGCCATTGGTGCACCACCCACTCACCCGAGAGCTTTTCAGCCACCCGAGCATCACCTTTATCCAAACGCTCCAATACCGTATCTATCGCGTTTTTTACATCAGCATCAACCGTACTTGGGCTAATCGCGTCACGGTTTTCCCACGCGTTTTCAATAAGGGTTTTTAAATCTGCCATGGTGTCCTCATTAGTGAGCCGATTAAGCGGTGGTCGCTTCATTATCGGCATTTAGTTTTTTCCGAAGTGCCTGATGGATTTTAACTTGTTCTTCATCCGTCAGAGCTTGGTAATCATTATTTGAGACGACAAAAAAGTCTTCTGCGCGCTCACCCACAGTGGTAATGCGGGCGGCGTGTATGTGTAAGCGATGGCGCTGAAAAACCTGCGCTATTTTTGTTAACAGGCCAGGAATATCCACCGCTTGTATTTCAATTAAACTACGGTCTTTGCGTGCGTGCGGCCGCAATACAATTTTTGGTTTAATATTAAAGTCTTTAAAACGTTGCGAGCGATTTTTCTTGATCCGGATCTTCTTCTTCGGATCCTGCATTATTTGCTCAAGGGCACGGCGCATGCCGTTGCCGCGACTTTTACTCAACGGCTCGCCATTCACCTCAAGAACAACAAAACTGAAAATGACATAGCCATCTTTGGTGGTCATTACTTGAGCGTGCTGAATCTGTGCTTTTTTAGAGCCAATGACGCTAACTAAACGTGCGAATAAGCCGCCGGTATAAGGGCTATAGGCAAAAACCTGCGTGCCGCCATGCATTGCACAATCGGAAACGGTGACACTTGGTGCGGATAAGTCCTGTGCATTGAGTAAGTGTTCACAGTGCCAAGAAATTTGCTGTTCACTAAAGGCGGTGAAATAATTGGCTTTAAAGCGGCTCCAAAGCAAGTCGATGTGACTCTCATCATACCCTAGATTGATTAACCGCTGCTTAGCTTGTTGCTTCTTATCACGAATTTGGTCGCGCATATCCATGGGGTTTTCTAGCCCTAAGCGCAATGCCCGCTGAGTATGCAAATACAGCTCGCGCAGCAGGGTGTTTTTCCAATCATTCCACAGGTTATCGTTGGTGGCACGAATATCGGCCACAGTTAGGCAATAGAGGTAGTCCAGCTGGCGCTCATTTTTTACTTTAGAAGCGAACTCATTGATCACATCTGGGTCGTTAATATCCTTGCGCTGCGCCGTGACCGACATTAATAAGTGGTTTTCCACCAACCAAGCAATCAATTTACCGTCGGATGTAGGTAGGCGGTGCAGCTTGGCGAATGCAAGCGCATCGACTGCTCCGAGTTCGGAGTGATCGCCGCCGCGACCTTTGGCTATATCGTGAAAAATAGCCGCAAGATATAACAGTTCCGGCTTATCCATGCGGGTGACAATCTCACTGCACAAGGGGAAGTCGCTGACCTTGGATTTATCACTGTACTGATAGATGTTGTTAATCAGTTTATGAGTATGCTCATCGACGGTGTAAGCGTGAAATAAGTCGAACTGCATTTGTCCGAAAATATTACGCCACTGGGGTAGATACGCAGCAATGATGCCGTGTTTGTGCATTAAGGTGAACGCGCGGCCCATGCCGTTGGGGTGTTTTATTAGGCGTAAAAATGCATCGCGACAGGCGGCATAATCTTGCAAGTCACCAAGTAGACGCCGACGGACTTGGCGCATAGTGCGAATGGTGCTGGGGTAAATATGAGTGATTTGCGGGTTACTGGCGATGTGCTCGAACAGCACTAACAGCTGATCGCGGCGGAAAAACACGGAAGGGTTTTTAACGCGAATTTGATGACCAATGCGCTCAAAACTGCGGTCCAATTCAACCACCGGTAAATCCCGGTGATCCGGTAAAATGGATTGTTCAAAATAAGACAGCAGCATTTGGTTGAGTTCACGGACCCGACTCATAATCCGAAATAAGCGCTTCATCATACGCTCGACCGAGGCTTTACCATCACTACCAAAGCCAAGTATTTCTGCGGCATGGGGCTGGTAGTCGAACAACAGACGATTCTCGCTGCGCTCGGCGGCCAAATGCAGAGCAAAACGAATATTCCACAAGTTTTCTAAGCACTCGAGCAGCTCTTGGTACTCCTCATGGGTGAGGTAACCATGGTTGATGAGCTCTTCTAAGGTTTCGGCATGAAAGTGTTTTTTCGCCACCCAAATGATGGTTTGTAAATCACGCAGACCGCCCGGGTTCTCTTTGATGTTCGGCTCGAGATTGTAGGCGGTGCCATGGCACTTTCGGTGTCGCAGGTCTTGCTCTTGGCGCTTTGCAATAAAAAACTCGTCAGAGCGCCACACCGGGGTTTGTAAAATATGCTGTTTGAGCTTTTCAAACTCGATATGGTTACCAAAGATAAGGCGGCTTTCGAGTAAGCTTGTGGAAAAACTGACATCTTCACGCTTTTGCTCAATCACTTGCTCTATGGTGCGTACACTGTGGCCAATTTCCAAATTCAGATCCCACAGCAGGGTCACAAACTGGCCTATTTTTTCACGCAGCTCGGCGTTGGGCTCTTCGCTAACCAGCAACAGAAAGTCGATATCGGAGTAGGGGTGTAGCTCTCCTCGGCCGTAGCCGCCTACGGCAACCAAAGCCAGCTCAGGCTCATGGGCAAGGTTGCAGCAGTGAAACAGCTTGATCAATAAGCGGTCGATATATTCCGCGCGCGCACGGATGAGTGACCCTACCGGTTGTTTATCAAATTGGTTGCCCAGCCACTTATAAAAGTATTGGCTACAGGCCTTATATTCTTCCAACTCGTCAGCCTGCTCAAGCAGGTCTTTTAATTTATTCGGTAAGGCCACAGGTTTGCCCCTTTTTAATTAGCTGTGTTCAATCACGCGAGGAAGCTCTTCATCGCTGCGTAGGGTTAGTACTTCTACGCCATTGTCGGTCACCAACAAAGTGTGCTCCCATTGTGCTGATAGGCTACGGTCTTTAGTGATCACCGTCCACTCGTCTTTGAGCAGCTTACATTGGCGTTTGCCAGCATTGACCATGGGCTCAATGGTTAAGCACATACCGGCTTTGAGAGTCTCACCGGTGCCTGGGCGACCATAGTGCATGACTTGCGGCTCTTCATGAAACTCTTTACCTATACCGTGGCCACAGTATTCGCGCACAATCGAGTAGCTAAAGCCTTCTGCGTATTTTTGAATGGCGGCACCGATATCGCCTAAACGCACGCCAGGCTTCACCATTTTTATGGCCAGATACAAGCTCTGTTGGGTAATCTCACACAGGCGCTTACCTTGAATAGTTGGCTGGCCTACATGAAACATTTTTGAGGTATCGCCGTGGTAACCATCTTTAATCACGGTGACATCGATATTAATGATATCGCCTTCTTTTAATGGTTTGTCGTTGGGGATGCCATGACAAATAACATGGTTAACCGAAGTACAAATTGATTTTGGGAAACCATGATAATTTAACGGCGCCGGAATAGCCCCTTGCTCGTCAACAATGTAGTTATGGCATAGGGTGTTGAGCTCATCAGTGGTCACCCCAGGCTTGACATGTGGGCCTATCATTTCCAATACGTCTGCGGCCAAACGGCCGGCTACGCGCATTTTTTCGATTTCTTCCGGGGTTTTGATCACTGCAGTCATTGATGCTCCAATTGTGTTCTTTAAATAAGTTAAGTGCGCACAAATAGTGCACAAAAGATTGAGTCTTCACGGCCAATATGGTATAAAGCGCGCCGTCTTTTTACAAATTAAAATCACTTGCTTGTTGTTGGTGTTCACCTATAACAGTGAAGTGCTTTATCTGTAACGAAGACACATAACCATTTAATATTAACACACACACATATCGACACATACACTTGGGTGCATCGCGGAATAACTTCCAAGGTGTTGGTGCTATGGGATATGTGGAGGCCTAACCCTAAACATTAGAGGAAAAAATACCATGGCAAACGTTTCAATGCGCGATATGCTTAAGGCGGGTGTACACTTCGGTCACCAAGCTCGTTACTGGAACCCTAAGATGAAGCCGTTCATCTTCGGTGCTCGCAACAAAGTTCATATCATCAACCTTGAGCAAACTGTACCTATGTTTAACGACGCGTTGACTTACCTGTCAAACGTAGCGTCTAACAAAGGCAAAATCCTTTTCGTTGGTACTAAGCGCGCTGCAAGCGAAGCAGTAAAAGAAGCGGCAGTTAAATGTGACCAGTTCTACGTAAATCACCGTTGGTTAGGTGGTATGTTGACTAACTGGAAAACTGTTCGCCAGTCAATCAAGCGTCTTAAAGATCTTGAGACTCAAAGCCAAGACGGCACGTTTGAGAAGCTAACTAAGAAAGAAGCGTTAATGCTTACTCGTGAAATGGCTAAGCTTGAAAAAGGCCTTGGCGGTATCAAAAATATGGGCGGTCTTCCTGACGCGCTTTTCATTATTGATGCAGACCACGAACACATCGCGATTAAAGAAGCAAACAACCTGGGCATCCCAGTAGTATCTATCGTTGATACTAACTCTAACCCAGACGGTGTTGACTACGTTGTTCCTGGTAACGACGATGCAATCCGTGCGATCCAGCTTTACACTAACGCAGTTGCTGATGCAGTTGTTGAAGGTCGTGAAAGCAACATCGCAGTGCAAGCTGAAAAAGACGATTTCGTTGCCGCTGAGTAATTGCAACTCGCTTGTCATCAAGTCTTCATCCTAGTGCGATGAAGACTTGATATTCTTATTTCAAAGTGACCTTGGTCACTTGCTCTAACACATTGATTTGAGGAAATTCCCATGGCTGTAACTGCTGCCCTAGTAAAAGAATTACGCGAGCGCACTGGCGCTGGCATGATGGATTGTAAAAAAGCATTGACTGAAACCAACGGTGACATCGATGCAGCAATCGAAAACATGCGTAAAAACGGTCAAGCGAAAGCTGCTAAAAAAGCAGGTAACATCGCTGCCGAAGGTACTATCATCATCAAAGAAGCTGATGGTGTTGCTGCGCTTGTTGAAGTTAACTGTCAAACAGACTTCGTTGCTAAAGACGACAGCTTCCTAGGTTTCGCTAACACAGTAGCGGACGCTGCAATTGCTGAAAAACTAAGCATTGAAGAGCTTCAAGCTAAGTTCGAAGAAGACCGCGTAGCGCTAGTTGCTAAAATCGGTGAAAACATGAACATCCGTCGTGTTGAGTACATCGAAGGTGCAAACCTGGCTTCTTACCGTCACGGCGAGCGCATCGGTGTTGTTGTTGCCGGTGATGCAGACGCAGAAACGCTTAAGCACGTTGCTATGCACGTTGCCGCTTCTAAGCCTGACTACGTTAACCCTGAAGACGTACCAGCAGACGTAGTTGAAAAAGAAAAAGCAGTACAAGTTGAGATCGCGATGAACGAAGGCAAGCCTGCTGAAATCGCTGAAAAAATGGTTACTGGCCGTATGAAGAAATTCACCGGTGAGATCTCACTAACTGGTCAAGCTTTCATCATGGAACCAAAGCAAACTGTTGGTGAAATGCTTAAAGAGCGTGGCGGTTCTGTTGCAACCTTCAAGCGCCTAGAAGTGGGTGAAGGTATCGAGAAGAAAGAAGAAGACTTCGCTGCAGAAGTTGCGGCTCAAGTAGCTGCTGCAAAAGGCGAGTAATCGCTTAGGTTGGAATTTAACCATGTTGTGTTGGCATTATAAGCAACTTGTTCAAGGCTTCGCGGGTAGCGGGTTTATCCCTCTATTTACGGGGTTGAAGCGATGATTTGCTTTTGCGTCAGACAGCAAAATTAATTAGAATAACCGCGCTCTTATGTACTCACATAGGCGCGGTTATTTTTTATCTCAATTCGTTATTGGCCAGGAAAATATGAATATTAATCGCAAACCTATTTTTAGACGTGTTCTTCTCAAGCTCAGTGGTGAAGCACTGATGGGAGATGAAGGCTTTGGTATAGACCCGAAAGTCTTAGATCGTATGGCTCAAGAAATTAAAGAGCTGGTAGAACTCGACGTAGAAGTGGGTTTGGTGATCGGTGGTGGTAACTTTTTACGCGGTGGCTCGTTAGCAGAGGCGGGTATGAACCGTGTTGTTGGTGACCACATGGGGATGCTGGCCACAGTGATGAATGGCTTAGCGATGCGTGATGCACTTCACCGTGCATTTGTAAATGCTCGCCTCATGTCGGCGATTCCTTTAAACGGTGTATGTGACGCCTATAACTGGGCAGAAGCTATCAGCCTGTTGAAGTCTGGCCGTGTCGTTATCTTCTCGGCGGGCACAGGTAATCCTTTCTTTACCACAGACTCAGCAGCCTGTTTACGTGGCATTGAAATTGAAGCAGATACCGTGATTAAAGCCACTAAAGTGGACGGGGTATTCAGTGATGACCCAGTGAAAAACCCAGATGCCACGCTTTATCGCCATCTTGCCTATAATGAAATTATTGAAAAAGAGTTGAAGGTGATGGACTTAGCGGCATTTACTTTGGCCCGCGACCACAAAATGCCTATCAGCGTCTTTAATATGAATAAACCTGGCGCGCTTAAGCGCGTGATCATGGGTGAAGAAGAGGGAACTTTAATTTCCTCAGAAGCCTCAAGCGAGACAAAATAAGTAGGATACTAGCGTGATAAACGATATTAAAAAAAGTGCGCAAGAGCGCATGCAAAAAAGTGTCGCTGCTCTAGGCAGCCAACTATCTAAAATCCGTACCGGTCGTGCTCACCCAGCATTACTTGACGGCATTACTGTCTCTTATTACGGCGCCGATACTCCGCTTAACCAAGTGGCTAACGTAACAGTTGAAGATTCACGTACATTGGCTATCAGCGTATTTGACAAATCGTTAGCGCAGGCAGTAGAAAAAGCGATCATGACCTCTGATTTGGGCCTTAACCCAGCTGCAGCTGGCACGGTTATTCGGGTACCACTTCCTCCACTTACGGAAGAGCGTCGTAAAGACCTTATCAAGGTCGTGCGTGGTGAAGTAGAGAGCGGCCGCGTAGCTGTGCGTAATATCCGTCGTGACGCGAACAGTGAAATTAAAGCCTTGCTAAAAGACAAAGATATTTCTGAAGATGAAGCGCACCAAAGCGAAGATGAAATTCAGAAGCTAACAGATAAGTACATCAAAGAAATGGACGCGCAACTAAGCGCTAAAGAAGAAGAATTGATGGAAATCTAACGCCCAATTTATGGGCATATTGCTCATAAATTGCCATTAGGCTTGTAACGCCGTCTAGGGTATACTAGGCGGCGTTTTTTTGTGGATAATGTGAGTTTTATGGCTTTAGACGCACAGCAAATAGCACAACAATCGCTACCTAAACATGTCGCGATTATCATGGATGGCAATGGCCGCTGGGCACAGGCGCAAGGGCGTCCTCGTGTGTACGGACATAAGAAGGGTGTTGATGCGGTTAAAGATGCAGTGAAATTTTGCTCTAAGCTAGGTATCGAGTCGTTGACTCTGTTTGCCTTTAGCAGCGAGAACTGGCGTCGTCCTGAGGAAGAGGTCAGCACGCTCATGGAGCTATTCATGATGGTACTGGGCCGCGAAGTTAAAAAACTCCATAAAAATAACGTTAAATTATCCATAATTGGCGACATGAGTCGCTTTTCTAACAAGTTACAAGAAAAAATAGCTGCAGCTGAGTCACTAACTGCTGAAAACACCGGGTTACGCTTAAATATCGCCGCCAATTATGGGGGCCGATGGGATATAGGGTACGCCGCACAACAGTTAGCGAAGCAAGTACAAGCAGGCGAATTATCAGCGGATGACATTGACGAGCATTCGTTGGCAAAGCATATTAGTCTTAATGAACAAAGTGAGCTGGATTTATTGATCCGCACTGGTGGTGATTTACGCATCAGCAATTTTTTACTTTGGCAGGCGGCCTATGCTGAGCTTTATTTTACGCCGACGTTGTGGCCAGACTTTAACGAGTCGGCTTTTGCTGACGCGATCGCTTGCTACGTATCGCGAGAGCGCCGGTTTGGATGTACTGGTGAACAAATAAAACAACTACTCTGTACAGCTCAGCCCTAAGTTGAAGGTATAACATTTGCTAAAACAACGAATTTTAACGTCTTTGGTGTTAGCGCCACTGGCCTTGGTGCTGGTATTTTTAACACCGTTAGACTGGTTTAGTTATTGTGCAGGCGCAATCGTCTTATTAGGCGCCTATGAATGGTCTGCACTAATGGGGATTTGTAAGCGTGTACAGCGCCTAGGCTATGTTGCCTTGGTCGGCGTATTGGTGGCATTGATGCAGTGGCATTGGCCAGTCGATAGTTTATGGCAGCAAGGCCAATTGCTGGCAGATGCCAATTATGTGTTCACCTTATCCTTCGCCTGGTGGTTAGTGGCCACCATCTTGGTCATTCGTTATCCTAGATTCAGCGATGCTTGGTCACAAGGTCTGGTAATGCGCGGTGTGGCCGGGCTGTTGACTTTGGCTCCATTGTGGCTGGCATTAAACGTATTGCGCAGTGCCAATTACACCGACTCCAGCCAATTTGGCTCATTTCTTATTCTTGCCGTGCTCGGCATCGTATGGAGCGCGGACATCGGCGCCTATTTTTGCGGTAAAAACTTTGGTAAACACAAGCTGATGCCTAAAGTGAGCCCAAACAAAACAATTGAAGGCTTCGTCGGTGGTCTCGCAAGTGCTGCTCTTTTTGTCGTGGGATTTTGCTATTTCAATGGCATCGACCCCAGCTTATGGCTTATCTACGGCGCTATGGCGGTGATTGTGGCGGCGTTTTCAGCCATTGGCGACTTACTTGAGAGTATGTTTAAACGCGAAGCAGGTATGAAAGACAGCGGTAAATGCCTCCCTGGCCATGGCGGCATTCTTGACCGTATAGACAGCCTAACGGCAGCCGCGCCTATTTTTGTGGTGTTCTACGCATGGACCATGACACTATGAGCAAAAAGTGGGTCACTGTATTAGGCTCCACCGGCTCAATTGGGCAAAGTACACTGGATGTTGTCAGCCGTAACAGCGAGCGTTATGGCGTCTTCGCCCTTGTCGCTGGCAGCAATGTGACGCAAATGGTTGCGGATTGCCAGCGCGTTAATCCAAAGTTTGCTTGCCTCAGTGACGATGTCGCCAATCAGGCGCTCGCAGCAGAGCTCAATCGCTTGAAGCTGCCCACTAAGGTGATTGATTACCGAACAGACCTCGCTATGGCCTGCCAAGACAGCGAGGTCGATATGGTGATGTCTGCTATTGTCGGAGCTGCTGGGCTATTACCAACACTGTATGCTGTGGAAGCTGGCAAAATTGTGTTGTTAGCGAATAAAGAGTCCTTGGTGATGTCGGGGCAGCTGTTTATCGACAAAGTAAAAGCGCATGGGGCGACGCTATTGCCGATTGATAGCGAGCACAATGCTATTTTCCAAAGCATGCCCTCTGGGATTCAAGGGCACAGCGATCAATGCTTGCACCACCATGGGGTGAGCAAAATTTTATTAACCGGCTCGGGTGGCCCTTTTCGTGAACGGCCATTATCGACCTTTGACGATATTACTGTTGCCGAAGCCGTTGCCCACCCAAATTGGTCTATGGGGCAAAAGATTTCTGTAGATTCCGCCACCATGATGAATAAAGGGCTTGAATTTATTGAGGCAAAATGGCTCTTCAACGCAGAGGTCGACGATATTGAGGTGGTTATCCACCCGCAAAGTATGATTCACTCCATGGTGCAGTATGTCGATGGCTCAGTGCTTGCGCAAATGGGACAACCCGATATGCGTACACCTATCGCTCATGCCATGGCTTATCCCGAGCGCATTGATGCCGGCGTAGCACCGCTAAACTTTAGCCAAATGAAAGACTTTAGCTTTCACGCTCCTGACTTTACCCGCTACCCCAACTTAAAACTGGCGATGGATGCATGTCGTGTGGGGCAAAATGCCACTACCACCATTAATGCTGCCAATGAAGAGGCCGTGGCGGCGTTTTTACGCGGTCAGATCCGTTTTCCTGATATCTACAGTATTAATGCTGACACTTTATCAGCGCTGACGCTTACGTATGATGCCAGTCTCGAGGGCGTGTTGGCTTGTGATGCGGATGCACGAACAACGGCGCAGCAATTAATTACAAAGAGGGCGGTTGATGTTTGAATTTGTGTGGCACCTAGGCTCGTTTATTCTCGCTCTGGGCATTTTGGTTACCGTTCATGAATATGGCCACTTTTGGGTGGCGCGCAAAGCGGGCGTTAAAGTGCTCCGCTTTTCTATTGGCTTTGGCAAGCCACTGGTACGCTGGCATGATAAATATGGCACCGAATATGTGCTGGCAATGATCCCCCTGGGCGGTTACGTGAAAATGCTCGATGAACGAGTGGATGACGTACCGCAAGAACAAAAGCATTTATCCTTCAACAGCAAATCAGTGTATTGGCGTATTGCTATTGTCAGTGCCGGCCCACTGGCCAACTTCCTATTTGCAATCTTTGCGTTGTCGTTGATGTATGTCATCGGCGTGCAGTCAGTCAAGCCCATCGTCGGTGATGTGACAGAGCAAAGCCGTGCTGAAGCGGCGGGTCTGCAGGCGGGCGAACAATTGCTGACTATTGATGGCAAACAAACTCAAGATTGGCAAGAAGTCACATTAGCATTGATGCAGCACCTAGGGGATGACGAGGTGAATGTCAAAGTGCAAGCTGAGTCTGGTTCTCAGGCAGTGCGCACCTTAAATTTACAAGGCTGGACGCTGCAGCAGCGCGATGAGTCGCCACTGACGTCGATAGGTATTAAGCCGTACCGACCCGATGCAACGCTGACGCTTGCGATGGTTGCTCCGGACTCGCCAGCACACAGTGCAGGACTCAAAGAGGGCGATGTGTTGGTCAGTGTTGAGGGTGAGCTTATCAAAAGTTGGCAGGCCCTGGTCAATCGTATTGAGCGCTCAGCAGGGCAAGCATTGAACTTTTATGTTATGCGCGGTGCCCAAGGCCTTGATGTGACCATTACCCCAGCTAATAAGCCTACTGAAGATGGCTTCTCTCGAGGTTACTTGGGAGTGGTGCCGGTAGTTGAGCCTTGGCCAGAAGAGGCCATTTCAACACGCAGCTACAACGTGATTGATGCAGCTGGCCTGGGCGTGGCAAAAACATGGCAAATGATTAGCCTGAGCTTTGAGATGATAGCTAATTTAGTCACCGGGCAAGTGTCAATCAAAAATATCAGTGGCCCGGTGGGCATTGCAGTCGGGGCTGGAACTAGCGTAAGCTACGGCTTCGTTGCCTTTTTGAGCTTTTTAGCGTTAATCAGCGTCAGCCTAGGGGTGTTTAATTTGCTCCCCTTGCCGGTGTTAGACGGCGGGCATTTAATGTATTACGTAATTGAACTAATTCGTAAAAAGCCAGTCTCTGAAAAGACACAAGAAATTGGCTTTCGCATCGGTGCCATGTTGTTGTTAGCGCTTACCGCGTTTGCATTACTGAACGACATAGCAAGATTGTAAACAGGTACACCATCCGCTTAACGCGTCAACTGCGTGTTTTTTGAGCGTGATGTATAAAGAAACAGCTGTGTAAGCCAAACAGCAATGATAAGATGGCAGCCAATGATGCAGCCAACGGCCTACTCACCCAGCCAGCCGTGCGCAAAACGGGAATGAGGGTGAGCTGGGTGAAGACACTGTAGTAAAGGACAAAGATAATAAAATGGCTATAAAAAAACATTTGGCAGTTACGAGTTTATTAGGGGCAAGCTTTGCAGCCCTAGGCCAAGAATCCTTTATCGTAGAAGATTTAAAAGTAGAAGGGTTGCAGCGTGTTGCACTCGGTGCAGCGCTGACACACATTCCAATTAACGTTGGCGATCAGGTAGACACCTACACTGTGTCAAAAACCATCAAGTCGCTTTACAAGTCTGGTCACTTCGATGATATCGAAGCGTATCGTGATGGTGAACGCATCGTGTTCAAAGTGACCGAGCGACCCACGATCAGCTCTATCGAATTCGATGGCAACAAAGATATTAAAGACGAGCAGCTTAGTGAGAGCTTGAATCAACAAAATATCCGCCAAGGCGAGCCACTCGACAGAACCGTGCTTGATAGTGTTGAGAAGGGGCTAATCGACTTCTTCCACAGTATTGGTAAGTACAACGCCAAAATCGACCTTGAAATCACTCGCCTACCACGTAACCGGGTTCGCTTAAAGTTAAACTTCGATGAAGGTGATGCCGCTTCAATTCGCCAGATTAACATCGTCGGTAACGAGTTATTCCCTGATGAAGAACTACTGAACCTCGCAGAGTCTAAGCAAGATTTGCCTTGGTACATGTTCATGTCGTCGGATCGCTACCAAAAGCAAACCATTGAAGGGGACTTGGAGAAAATCCGCAGTTATTACCTCGACCGTGGTTACCTGCGCTTTAATATTGACTCAACCCAAGTATCAGTGAGCCCCGAGCGTGAATCAGTCTATGTCACTGCGAACGTCACCGAGGGTGAGCAGTACATGGTCAAAGGCTTTGATTTCATCGGCGACTTGTTAGGCCGTGAAGAGTTAATTAAAAGCGTTATCCCGCTCAAAACAGGTGAGTTGTATAATGGCTCGGTGGTGACGTCTTCAGAAGAATTCATTAAGAGCTTTTTAGCCCGTTTTGGATATGCCAATGCTGAAGTGCGTACCATCCCTGAAATCGACGATGAAAATAAAGAGGTGCAATTAACCTTGTCAGTTGACCCTGGCAAACGTGTTTATGTGCGCCGTATCGATATTTCTGGTAACCAAAACACCGCTGACGAAGTATTGCGCCGGGAAATGACGCAGCTTGAAGGTGCGTGGTTATCAAACCAAAACCTAGAGCGCTCAAAGCTTCAAATTCAGCGTCTTCCTTACATGGAAAGTGTTGAATTTGATGTTACCCCGGTGCCCGGTATTGATGATGAAGTCGATGTTGATTTCACCGTAAAAGAGCAGTCAGCAGGTAGCTTCACCGCCGGTCTGGCTTATGGTTCTTATTACGGTCTGCAATTTAACATTGGTGTCAGTGAGTCAAATTTCCTAGGGTCAGGTAACCAGGTGTCGTTTAATATCAACACCTCGCGCGGCTCCGAAAGTGTGAGCTTGTCCTACACCGACCCATATTTCACACCAGATGGGGTATCTCAGGGTTCAAGCATTTTCTATCGTAACTACGATGCCAGTGAGTTCAGCTTGATTGACTATAAGTCAAAGAGTTATGGCCTTGGTACCAACATTGGTTTCCCAATTAATGCCAATAACCGAGTTAATTTCGGTATTCGTTGGATTGAAGAAGAGCTCTCAGACTTAGCCGAATACGAGCAAACTCGAGTGTTGCGTGAGACCTTCTTAGATCCTGAAAATCCGGATGCGGGTTTTGAGTTCACTAAATTTGAGCTCTCAACCGGTTGGTCACGGGTGACCGTGAACCGAGGGTTATTCCCAACAGCGGGTTCACGTCAGTCGCTTAACTTAACGGCAACCACGCCGAACTCTGACCTTAACTACTACAAAGTGAACTATAACTCGCGTTTTTACTGGCCTATCAGTAATGACCATCGCTGGGTATTCTCAACCCGTGCGGCGTTAGGCTATGGTAATGGTTATGGCTCTACCAACGGCTTTGACCAAGTATTACCAGTGCAAGAATTCTTCCGAATCACGGAACAAGAGCTTCGTGGATTCGATAGAAACACCATCTTACCGCGCGCAGTGGTAAGAGCACCTCAGAACATTCCTGGCACCACCTTGCCAGATGGCACGCCAGCTGGCAGTATCGGTGGGGCAGAAGAGTTCGACACCTTGCGCCTTGCTGGGCGTATTGGTGGTAACGCCAAGGCTGTGGCTGGTATGGAAATGATTGTGCCAACGCCATTCTTGGACGAGGAAAATACCAGTTCCGTACGTACCAGCTTCTTTGTTGACGCAGCTAACGTATGGGATACTGAGTTTAACGTAGATCGTTATCAAAATTTACAACCTGATGAACGTGCTCGCTTAGATGACTATTCAGATCCGTCACGCTTTAGGGTGTCGACAGGTCTATCCATTCAGTGGATTTCACCTATGGGGCCGATGTTGATTAGTTTTGCGTATCCGTTGAAAGAACAAGAAGATGATGATACCAAGACCATTAGCTTTAACATCAGTAATACTTTCTAATTCTTAAGGAGTTTTTTGTGAAAAAATTATTTAAAAGTACGGCTATGGCGGTACTCGCTGCACTAACAATGGGTACTTCAATGAGCGCTTTGGCGCACAAAGTGGGCATTGTTGATATGCAAACAATCTATGCGCAAGTACCGCAAACCGCAGCCATTGAGAAGACCTTGCAAAGCGAATTTGCTGAGCGTCGTCAGGAACTAGAAAAGCTACAAGGCGACATCCGCTTTGAAACTGAGAAGTTCCAGCGTGAAGGTACGGTGATGAGCGATGAGCAGAAGCAAGAGCTGCGTGCGAAGATCCAAGGTATGCAAAAGCAACTAATGGAGAAAGGTCGCCCGCTTGAGCAAGAGATCAAGCGTCGCCAAAACCAAGAGCTAGGCAAATTGCAGCAAACTATCGTAGCAGCGATTCAAGAAGTAGCCAAAGAAGGCGATTTTGACGAAGTTAAAGTGAAAGATGGCACTATCTACTTCAACCCAAGTGAAGTGACCGACCTATCTGAAGACGTTATCGACGCTGTTAGTAAGAAGTAATAATGACAACAACACTAGCGAACATTGCTCAGCACTTAGGTGCTGAGCTAGTTGGTGACCAGGGCCTGCAGATTGACGGTATTCAAACACTGGAAAAAGCAGGCCCTAAACATATCAGTTTCCTCGCCAATAAAAAGTACCGTAGTGCGCTGAACACCACCCAAGCTGGTGCGGTGATCCTCAGTGCGGATGATGCCGAGCATTATGATGGCAACAAGGTTATCTGTGCCGATCCTTATGTCGCCTATGCCAAGTTAGCACAGCTATTAGACACTACGCCGGCAGCAGCACAGGGGGTGCACCCCAGTGCGGTGATAAGCAGTGAAGCAACAGTCAGTGAGAGCGCCAACATTGGCCCTTTCGTGGTTGTTGAAGCCGGTGCTCACATTGGCGAACATGCTCAAATAGGCAGTCATTGCTTTATAGGTGCTAATGCGCGTATTGGCGCAGGTACTAAGTTATGGAATAACGTCACTGTTTACCACGAAGTGAATATAGGTGCGCAGTGCTTGATTCAAGCAAATACCGTGGTGGGTGCCGATGGTTTTGGCTATGCCAACGAACAAGGGCAATGGGTTAAGATCCCGCAGCTTGGATCTGTTATAATCGGCGACCGTGTTGAGATTGGTGCCAGCACCACCATCGACCGAGGTGCCATTGACGACACCCTTATCCACGACAATGTGATTATCGACAACCAATGCCAGATAGCACATAACGTTGAGATTTGTGAAGGGACCGCTATCGCTGGTTGTACCGTGGTTGCAGGCAGTACTAAAATTGGCCGTTATTGCCAAATTGGTGGCCTAAGCGCCATTACCGGTCACGTGGAAATTTGCGACAAAGTGGTGCTAACCGGTATGAATATGGTTACCAGTGGCATTAATGAGCCTGGTATTTATTCATCTGGTGTTCCGCATAGCAAAAACAAAGAGTGGCGCCGCACCATCGCGCACTTACGAAATATTGGTGACATGCACAAGCGTATCAAGTCCATTGAAGCGCAGCTGAAGTCGCAAGAGTAAATTAGTTTTAAGGAAAATAAGTTGGCTAATCAGTTAAATAGCTTTGATATTCAAGAAATATTAAGCCTGCTACCCCATCGTTACCCTATGCTGCTCGTTGATCGTGTTATTGATTACACGCCCGGTGAGCGTTTGCATGCGATTAAGAATGTGACCGTGAATGAACCGATTTTTACCGGCCACTTTCCCGATCAGCCCATATTCCCCGGGGTGATGATTCTCGAGGCCCTAGCCCAAGCAACTGGTTTACTCGGCTTTAAAACCACGGAAAATCGCGGTGACAATGAGCTATACTTGTTTGCAGCTATTGATAATGCACGCTTTAAGCACCCAGTAGGGCCTGGCGATACCATGCATTTGCATGTTGAGTTTTTAAAAGAGCGTCGCAATTTATGGAAGTTTTATGGCGAAGCACGCGTCGACGATAAAGTCGTGTGCAGCGCCGAATTGATGTGTGCTAGAAGAGAGTTTTAATCGTGATTCATCCGACCGCAATTATCGAACCGGGCGCAAAGCTTGCCGACGATGTGCAAGTAGGTCCATACAGCTACATCGGCAATGATGTAGAAATCGGTGCAGGGACAATTATTGAGTCGCATGTGGTAGTTAAAGGGCCATCTACTTTAGGCCAAAACAACCACATCTATCAATTCGCATCGGTTGGCGAGGCCTGCCAAGATAAAAAGTACAAGGATGAACCAACGCAGCTGATTATTGGTGACAACAATGTGATCCGCGAATGTGCCACCATCCACCGTGGTACCATTCAGGACCAGGGGATTACCAAAATCGGTAGCAACAACTTATTTATGGCTTATACCCATGTTGCTCACGATGCCGTGATTGGTGATAACGTTATTTTTGCCAACAATGCCAGTGTGGCGGGGCATGTGCATATCGGCAATTGGGTTATTTTGGCTGGCAACTCGGGTGTACATCAGTTTTGCAAAGTAGGCGATCATGCCTTTATCGGTATGTACTCTGGGGTGAACCAAGATGTGCCGCCGTATGTTACCACCATTGGCACGCCGGCACGCCCTGTGGCAATTAATACTGAAGGACTCAAGCGTCGTGGTTTTGAGGCTGATGAGATTATGGCCCTTCGCCGTGCGTACAAAACCTTGTTCCGTAAAGGTTTAAAAGCCGATGAAGCCGTGGCCCAATTAACTGAAGATGCGCAGCAATTTCCAGCCATTCAGCCAATGATTGACCTCGTTCAACAGTCTGAACGCGGTATCATTCGCTAGACTCGATATTTTGAGTGAATAATAAAAAGCGCCTTGAGGGCGCTTTTTTTGTGGCTTAGTTAATCACACTGGTTAGGCGGACATAATCACGGTGCTTTTGCAGTTGCTGATGTGTGCCCGTGGCCCTAACACGGCCCTGCTCGAGCCAAACCACCTGGTCCATACGGTTCAACAGCGTGCTTTCATGGGTCACGGTGATCACAGTACGAGTGTTAAACAGTGCCATTAAGGCGTCAATAACCAGCTCTTGGTTGCGGTTATCCAGTCCGCGTGTGGGCTCGTCGAGTAACAGCACGCGTGGGTCGCGTAATAATTGCTGGGCAATGTGCAAACGTCGTGCTTCGCCTCCAGATAGAGTCCGCCCGCCAGTGCCCACGAGTGTATCGAGCTGATGCTCGGTTGTCGCGACAAAATCCTTCAGCTGCGCTTGAGCAAGCGCCTGCCAAAGTTGCTGCTCGTTGGCATCGTCTTTTGCCAACAGCAAATTGTTCTTAATACTACTACTGAACACATGGCATTGTTGCGACAACATACCCAAGTGCTGGTAAAGCCAATGCGTGTTAAGACTCGATAGCGGGCGAGAAAAACACTCTAGGCTGCCGGAGCTCGGCTGCAGCTGGGCACTGAGTAATGCCAGTAGGGTGGACTTGCCAGCACCGCTGGCACCAACAATAGCCACTTTTTCGCCTTGCTTAATGGTGAAGCTGATATCCGTTATGCCGTTACTGCTATCGGGGTAGGTGTAATTCAGTGCGTCCAGGGAGTACACCTCTTGGCTAGTGAGCTCGCCTATTTCCTTAGCTTGACTGTGCTTGGGCTGCGCCACCAATTGGCGCAGGCGCTCGCTGCTTGCCAATGTCAGTTCGAGTTTAAGCATAGCATCAGGGAGTGTTAGCACAATTTCAAATCCCCCGAGTACCAGTAACATCAACATCGCCAGATTGACGTTAACCATAGCGCCACTGGTGACCATGGGGATCATGACGATAAGCACGAAAATAATGGTCAGTTGACTAACAAATAATGACAACCCCTGATGACGCGCATACCAATTTTGTGAGCGTTGTTGCTCGTTAGCTAAAGCGTGTTGGGCACGATCGATGTGCTCCCAGTAGCGCTCACAGGCGCCAGCCAGTTGTAGCTCTTTTAACCCCCGGGTCGCTTCCACCAAGCGCTCATTAAGTTGTGTGTGAGCCGCTTGGGTGTGAGTGCCAATGCTCTTTAAGTTGCGGCTTAACCACCAGGGTAACAGTACGCCGCACAGCAGCAGTGCACTGACGCTAACCACCATCAACATTATGCTATACAGGCTTAATACCCAAGCGAACAAAGGCAGCGCAACAAGGGCAAGTAAAATCGGTAAAAGCACACCAATGTAAAACTCATCAAGGCGCTCAACATCGTCTTGCAATTGCGATAGCTGTTGGCCAATACTGGTGAATTGTTGCAAGGGCACTTTGGTGAGTGCTGCAAACACGCTCACTCGCAAGGTTTTGAGCACCAAAAACGTGGTGTTGTGATTGACCAAGCGTTGACCGTAACCACTGGCGGTGCGCACCACCGCCAAAAAACGAATAATGCCCGCTGGGGTAAAATAGTTCATGGTGATCCCTTGCAGCCCGGCACTGGCCATGGCTGCAAGAAACCAACCGGAGATCGCCAGCAAAGTAACATTCGCTATTAAGGCGCACAGCGCCAGTGCCAAGCCAATGACTGTCCACTTTAGGTGGGGGCGTAATAACGATAACAAAAACTGCCAATTAGCCATGATCGACCGCCGCTCCTTGGAGTAAGTGGTTGAGTGCTGAGTGGGGTTGCTGTATCAACTGTGAGTAATTACCTTGCGCAGCGATACGGCCATGCTCCATGACCACCACCTGTTGTGCATCGCTGATGGTATGCAAACGATGGGCAATAACGATAATTAAGCAGCGTTTGCTGAGCTGCTCTAAACACCGCTGCACATGCGCCTCACTGTGCTTATCAAGGGCCGCTGTGGGCTCATCTAAAAACAGCACTTCGGGTTTGCCTAACAGTGCACGGGCCAAAGCTAGGCGCTGTATTTGCCCTCCGGATAACCCTTTACCGAGCTCGCCTATGGGCGTGTCGTAGCCTTGCGCGAGGGTCATAATGTAATCATCCAGGGCTACGTCTTTACAGACCGCGCGAATGGCACCCAGTGGTGCCTCTGGTTGCGCCAAGGCGACATTTTCGGCGATGCTGCCACTAAAGAGTGTCGGCGATTGGGCAACCCAAGCGATGCGCTGTTGATATTGCTGGATGTCTAAAGTGCTTAAGGCGTGGTCGTTTATTTTAATGGCTCCGGCGACACTGGGTTTTAGGCCCATCAAGCAATCCAGTAATGTGGACTTGCCGCTGCCGCTTGCGCCGACAATGGCATGCATGCCGGGGCCGCAGAACTTAAGCGATAGCTGTTGTAAGGTGTCGTGCTGGGCGTCGTCAAAGCGCCAGCACAGATTCTCGGTGCTCACTGTATGAATAGGGGTATGGTTCGCTAATTGCTCACCTTTAATAGTGTCGGTGTCTGCTTTTTGTAGCAGCGACAGCATTGAGCTGGCACTGGCTAAGCCTTTGAGCTTGGCATGGTAGTGCTGACCTAACTGGCGCAGCGGCAGATAAAACTCCGGCGCCAACAACAGCACCACAAAACCCGTGGCAAAATCTAACGAGCCAAAGTAAAGGCGAAAGCCAATAATCACAGCTACTAAGGCGATACTGATGGTCGCCAAAAACTCCAGTGCTAAGGTGGATATAAAGGCAATACGCAGTACCGAGAGGGTGGTGATGCGAAATTTATCGGCCATCAGCGCGACATTTTCAATTTGCTGGCGCTCGTTATTGAATAGCTTCAGCTGCACTAAGCCTTGTAGGCGGTCCATAAAATAATGACCAAGACGCTGGAGCTGCTGCCAGTTTTGCTCATTGAGCGCCTCGGCCTTATAACCGATTAAAATCATGAAAAAAGGAATGAGTGGCGCCGTAACAAGAAAGATTAACCCAGATTGCCAGTCGATAGGAAAGACTACGGCGATAATAGCGAGAGGGATAAAGCCCGCGTAAGCGACAGCAGGAATGTATTTGGCGAAGTAATCGTGCAGTGATTCCACGCCTTGGTTAAGGATATTGACCAACTGCGCTGGGCTGTGTTCAAGCTGACCTTGGCGCTGTTTTGCGACCATGGCTTGCCAAAGTGCATGGCGCATTTGCTGTTTTAGAGCAATGGCGCAGCGCTCACTGACATAGCGACTAACGCCACTGCACAGCGCTCGCAGTACCACTATGCCAGCCAGTATGGCTAACTGGGTGTGCTGTTGCGCTAAGTGCTCATCTGCAAACATCACTGCATGGCAAATGTGTGCTAATAAATAACAGCTCACTATCATCAGTAAGGCATTGACGATACCTAAGGAAATGCTTATCAGCATCGCGCCATTTTGTGAACGTGAAAAGCTTTTTAAAAAAACGCGCAGCTGGTTTTGCTGCGCGCGGTTGGGGCGGGGGGTCATGTATTAATCATGCTCCTTGTGATCGTCGGCCACACAATCATTGTGCTGGCCCATTTCATACCACATGACGTTGATCACGCCGAAGGCAACAGCGAATAAGACCCCTAAAATCCACGTAAAATACCACATAGTGCCTCCTTAATAGCTGCCATGGGTGTTGTTTTCAATCTCTTCACTACTTACTCGGCGCCACATCTTTACATAACACCAAGTGGTGTAAGACAGTACTATGGGGAGCAGTATAGCGACCACAATAAACATGATATTCAAAGTCATGTGGCTGGAAACGGCGTCCCAAATGGTTAAGCTCATATTGGCGTCATGGCTGGAAGGCATAATGAACGGGAACAGGGATGCGCCAAAGGTCATAATAATGCCTAACAACATGATGCTCGAACAGATGAAGCCAAAACCAGGTCTACTCTTAAGTGAGCACAACAAGGCCAACAGACCTCCGGCAAACGCCAAGATTGGGAACGCCAAGGTCCAACTACGTTCGCTGTAATTATTCAACCATAGACCGGTCGCAGTGGTCACTGTTTTTGCTAGTGGGTCGGCATGGGCATTGGTATCGGCCATAGTGACAATCTGCATGCCGTCGATTTGCGTCAGCCACGCCCCGGCCAAGGCAAAGCCAGCGAGGGCGACAACCAGCGCGATGCGACCGAAACGGGCGCTACGTGAAGCGACGGGCTCAGCGGTGCGCATTTGTAACCATACGCCACCGTGGCCAACCAGCATGGCTACACTGATCACACCGCATAGCAGTGCAAAAGGATTCAACAGCCCAAAGAAGGAGCCGTGATAGCTCACACGCATGAGATTATCGATATGAATAGGTACCCCTTGCAACAAGTTACCAAAGGCCACCCCGAAAATCAGTGCTGGAATGAAACTGCCGCAGAAAAGCGCCCAATCCCAGCGGTTCCGCCATGTGGGGTTATCCAGTTTCGAACGATAGTCAAAGGCCAAGGGGCGGAAAAACAGCGCAAACAACACCAGCATCATGGCAAAGTAGAAGCCTGAAAAGGCAGCGGCATACACCATTGGCCAAGCGGCAAAGAGTGCACCGCCTGCGGTGATAAGCCAGACTTGGTTACCGTCCCAGTGTGCACCTACGGTGTTGATCACTACTCGGCGCTCGACATCCTGTTTGGCAACGAAAGGTAACAAGGTGGCAGCGCCCATATCCATGCCGTCAGTAATGGCAAAGCCAATGAGCAATGCGCCAATAAGCACCCACCAGATAAGTTTTAGCGTTTCATAATCAAATATCATGATTTGCTCTCCTGTAGTTGCTGTTGACGCTCGAAGTAATACTTCCCTGTATGCAGTGAGCTTGGCCCCTGCTTAATAAAGTGCAACATTAACCAGATTTCGATAATGGCCAATATGGTGTAAAAGGTAATAAAGCCAATTAAGGAGATAAGCACATCATTAAAGGTCAGACTCGAGGTGGCCATAAAGGTCGGTAATACCTCGGAAATAGCCCAAGGCTGGCGGCCATACTCAGCCACAAACCACCCTGTTTCAATGGCAATCCAGGGCAGTGGTATCGCAAATAACGCCGCTTTGAGTAGCCAACGTTTTTGCTCGATTTGGCGTTTAGCATTGTAATAAAACGCGGCGGCAAAGATCAGCAGCATCACCATGCCACAGGCAACCATAATACGAAATGCCCAAAACAGGGGCCCAACTTGCGGGATAGAGTCTTGCACCGCTTTTTGGATTTGCGCTTCATCGGCGTTATACACGTCATCCAAATAACGCTTTAATAGTAAGCCGTAGCCTAAGTCGTCTTTGTACTGATTGAATTGACGAATATTTTCTGGTGTTTCCTCGCCATTACGCAGCTTCTCCAAGTAGCGGTAAGCCACCATACCACTGCGGATACGTTGTTCATGGTTTTGTTGCAACTCTTTAATGCCGGTGACTTCCTCATCCAGCGAGCGGGTAGCAATAATGCCCATAACATAGGGGATTTTCACCGCCGCATGGGTTTGCTGTGTTTCCGAGTCTGGAAAACCAAATAACGTGAAAGCGGCTGGGGCAGGCTCGGTTTCCCACTCCGCTTCAATCGCCGCGAGTTTCACTTTTTGCACCTCGCCGACCTCGTAGCCGGACTCATCACCGAGCAGAATCACGCACAATACCGAGGCTAAGCCAAAACTACAGGCAACCGAAAACGAGCGTTTAGCAAAAGCAACATCACGGCCGCGAAGAATATAAAAGGCACTGATCCCAAGCACAAACATAGAGGCGGCAACATAGCCGGCAGAGACAGTATGAATAAACTTAACCTGTGCCACCGGGTTAAACACCAATTCGGCAAAGCTTTGCATTTCCATACGCATGGTCAGGTAGTTAAACTCTGAACCCACAGGGTTTTGCATCCAGCCATTGGCGACTAAAATCCATAGTGCAGAGAGGTTGGTGCCCACCGCCATAAAGAAGGTCACCCCCAAGTGCTGCACTTTACTGAGCCGATCCCAGCCTAGAAAGAACATGCCGACCAAGGTGGACTCTAAGAAAAATGCCATTAGCCCTTCAATGGCAAGGGGCGCACCGAAGATATCACCAACGTAATGAGAATAATAAGACCAGTTGGTACCAAACTCGAACTCCATAGTCAGTCCGGTGGCCACCCCTAAGGCGAAGTTAATACCAAATAACTTCCCCCAGAATTTCGTCATATCACGGTAAATTTCGCGCCCTGTCATTACATAGACAGACTCCATTATCACCAAAATCCATGTCATCCCTAACGTGAGCGGCACGAACAAAAAGTGATAGAAGGCAGTGATTGCAAATTGTAGACGGGAGATGTCTACAAAGGATTCATCTATCATGGAACACCCCTTAATGTAAGCTTGTTTAAAGTTTCAGTAATTACTGAAACTTTCGTTAGTATCCAGACTACTGCTTACGAAGTCAACACAATATTAGCAACATCTAATTTAAAAGAAAGGCACACTGGAAAAATATCAACCAGCTCATCAAGCTAGGCCGTAGAAGGATTGTGCATTTAATAGCAACGAGGTTTTAAGCGCATCGCAAACAGGGTAGACTAGGCGGTTAATAACAACAGCCCAAAGTGGAACCTGTCCCCAATATGAGCGCCACTCAACCTCTTCGCATCGGCATCGTTGCCGGTGAAATGTCCGGTGACATTCTTGGTGAAGGCCTAATAAAAGCCATTAAACAACGCCACCCTGATGCCCAGTTCGTCGGTATTGGCGGTCCCCGCATGAACGCCCTCGGGTGTGAAAGCTTGTTTGATATGGAAGAGCTCTCGGTAATGGGACTCGTTGAGGTGCTCTCGCGCTTGCCTAGGCTGTTAAAGATTCGCAAAGGATTGGTGCAGCACTTTATCGACAATCCCCCTGATGTATTTATTGGTATTGATGCGCCCGATTTTAATTTGCGCGTTGAGCTGCCGTTGAAGCAAGCGGGGATCACCACTGTGCATTATGTCAGTCCTTCGGTGTGGGCGTGGCGACAAAAGCGTATTCATAACATCGCCAAAGCCACCAATTTAGTGCTGTCGCTGCTGCCTTTTGAGAAGGCCTTTTATGACAAGCACCAAGTGCCATGCACCTTTGTCGGCCATACCTTGGCCGATGATATCGCTGTAGAGCAAAGCAACCAGCATGCGCGGGCGCAACTGGGGCTCAGTAGCGACGATAAAGTGTTGGCGCTGTTACCGGGTAGTCGTGGCTCGGAAGTGGGGCTACTGACACCCACCTATGCGCAAACGGCCGAGCGTCTGCAGCAAGCCAATCCAGACTTAAAAGTTGTGGTGCCCTTGGTGAACGATGCGCGCAAAGCGCAGTTCTTAGCGTTGCAACAACAACATGCACCGAAGTTAAACGCGCTATTACTTGATGGTCAATCGAGCTTAGCGATGCAAGCCAGTGACGCCATTTTACTGGCCTCGGGAACCGCCTCACTAGAGGGAATGTTATATAAGAAACCTATGGTGGTGGGTTACAAGCTCAAAGCCATGACCTACTGGATGGTGCAGCATGTGTTTACCTTCACCATCAAATACTTCTCGTTGCCTAATTTACTGGCCGACGAGGAGCTGGTCCCTGAGTTTTTACAGCACCAGTGCAATGTTGATAACTTATGCGCCGCGCTTGAGCCAAAGTTATACGGGGATAATCAAGCTTTGATTGCGCGTTTTACGCAAATCCATAAAGACATTCGCTGCGATGCCAGTGCTCAAGCAGCCAAAGCCGTATTGGAGCTTATTGATGCAAATTAATCGTCCCGATGTTCAGTATATTGCCGGTGTAGATGAAGTGGGGCGTGGCCCGCTGGTGGGGGATGTGGTGACCGCAGCGGTGATCCTTGACCCCAATAATCCGATAGCCGGACTGAGTGATTCAAAAAAGCTGAGCGATAAAAAGCGCACCGCCTTGAGTGCTGAGATAAAAGAAAAGGCATTGAGTTACTGTATCGCCCGTGCCAGTGTCAGCGAGATAGATGAGCTCAATATCTTGCACGCCACTATGCTGGCCATGTCGCGAGCTGTGGCGGGGCTCGATATTACTCCTGACTTTGTCTTTGTTGATGGTAATCGCCTACCGCAGCTCGATGTGGCTGCACAAGCCGTGGTCAAAGGCGACGCGCTGGTGGCTGAAATCAGCGCCGCTTCGATTTTAGCTAAGGTGGCGCGGGATGAGGAAATGATAGCCTTGGATGCGCAATTCCCCGAATATGGCTTTGCGGGCCATAAAGGCTACCCAACTAAAGCTCATTTTGCGGCATTGGCCGAACATGGAGCCACCGAGTTTCACCGCAAGAGCTTTAAACCGGTGCAGCGTGTACTCGCCGAGCGGGGGCAATAATGGCCGCACCTGAATTTGTCCATCTGCGCGTTCACAGCGACTTTTCCATGGTTGATGGCTTGGCTAAAACCAAGCCTATTGTCAGTGCGGCGCAAGCACAGCAGCTCAGCGCCTTAGCCATTACCGACCAAATGAACCTGTGTGGTTTGGTGCGTTTTTATGGTGCCGCCCATGGCGCTGGAATAAAACCCATTGTCGGCGCCGATATTTGGCTCAATAGCCCGGAGTTTCCCGATGAGCCTTGTCGTTTGGTGGTGTTGGCAAAGAATAACGAAGGCTATAACAACCTCACCTTACTGATTTCTAAAGCCTATTTGCGTGGCCATGTGATGCACCGTGCTATGGTTGACCGGCAGTGGTTGGCGGAGCACAGTGAGGGGCTAATTTTACTCAGTGGCGGCAAAGACGGTGACTTGGGCAAGGCGCTGCTTAAGGGCAATGCTGGAGTGATTGAAGAGATCAGCCAATTTTACCGCCAACATTTTGCCGGCAATTTCTACCTTGAATTAATGCGCACCGGGCGCGCTGATGAAGAAAGCTACTTACATTTGGCCGTTGAGCACGCGACAGCCCATCAACTGCCTGTGGTAGCAACCAATGAAGTAGTGTTTCTTGAGCAGCAAGATTTCGAGCCCCATGAAATTCGTGTCGCCATCCATGACGGCTACACCTTAGAGGATAAGCGCCGACCGAAGCGCTTCTCCAGCGAACAGTATTTAAAAACCCCGGCGCAAATGGCCGAGCTATTCAGTGATATTCCTGAGGCGCTCGCCAATACTGTTGAAATCGCCAAGCGCTGTAACGTGACCGTGCAGCTAGGCACTTACTTTTTGCCAGATTATCCCACCGGTTCGCTAAAAATAGACGACTTCTTGGTTAAAGTCTCTCGTGAAGGTCTAGAAGAGCGGTTGCAATTCCTGTTTCCCGATGAGCAGGTACGCGCTGAGCGTCGTGGCGAATATGACGAGCGCCTGCAAATCGAGCTCGATGTTATTAACCAGATGGGCTTCCCCGGTTACTTCTTAATCGTTATGGAATTCATCCAATGGTCCAAGGATAACAATATCCCAGTGGGCCCAGGACGTGGTTCCGGTGCCGGTTCACTGGTGGCGTATGCCCTGAAAATTACCGACTTAGACCCACTGCAATTCGATTTGCTATTCGAGCGCTTTTTGAACCCCGAGCGGGTCTCAATGCCGGATTTCGATGTCGACTTTTGTATGGACCGACGGGATGAGGTGATTGATCACGTTTCCAAATTATATGGTCGTGATGCAGTATCACAGATCATTACCTTTGGTACTATGGCCGCAAAGGCAGTGATCCGCGATGTAGGGCGGGTATTGGGCCATCCCTACGGGTTTGTTGACCGTATTTCCAAGTTGGTGCCTGGCGACCCGGGTATGACCTTGGAAAAAGCCTTTGAGGTTGAGCCGCGACTGCCAGAGGCCTATGACGGCGATGAGGAAGTGCGCGATCTCATTGATATGTGCCGTATTCTTGAAGGTTGTACACGAAACGCCGGTAAGCACGCTGGCGGCGTGGTGATATCGCCGACCACCATCACTGATTTTGCGGCGCTGTATTGTGATGAGGAAGGCAAGTTCCCGGTCACGCAATTCGATAAAAATGACGTGGAAACCGCCGGCTTAGTGAAGTTTGACTTCCTCGGTCTGCGTACCTTGACCATCTTGCAGTGGGCACTGGATATGACCAACGAGCGCCTAGCCCGTGAAGGCAAGGAGCCGGTGGACATCAATGCCATTCCCCTTAACGACCGCGCCAGTATCGACCTGCTGTTACGGGCCGAAACCACTGCGGTCTTCCAGCTCGAATCGCGCGGGATGAAGGATCTTATCCGCCGCCTGAAGCCGGACTGCTTTGAGGATATGATAGCCTTGGTGGCTTTGTTCCGACCCGGTCCATTGCAGTCGGGCATGGTTGATAACTTTATCGACCGTAAGCACGGACGCGAAGAAATCTCCTACCCAGATTCGCAGTATCAGCATGACAGCTTGAAACCGATTTTGGAGCCCACTTACGGGGTTATCCTTTATCAGGAGCAGGTCATGCAGATTGCTCAGGTACTCGCCGGCTACTCACTCGGTGGCGCAGATTTGCTACGTCGAGCCATGGGTAAGAAAAAGCCAGAAGAGATGGCGAAGCAGCGTTCAACCTTTGCCGAAGGGGCGCAAAGTCAGGGAATTGACAGCGAACTGGCGATGAAAATCTTTGACTTGGTGGAAAAATTCGCTGGGTACGGATTTAACAAATCGCACTCTGCGGCCTACGCCTTGGTGTCTTACCAAACACTGTGGATGAAAACTCATTACCCTGCCGAATTTATGGCGGCGGTAATGTCGGCGGATATGGATAACACCGATAAAATTGTGACCTTGGTTGATGAGTGCGAGAATATGAAGCTCGCCTTGTTGCCACCGGATGTTAATGCCGGTCTCTACAAGTTTACGGTGAATCGCCAAGGTGAGATTGTGTACGGCATCGGCGCCATCAAAGGCGTGGGTGAAGGACCCGTTGAAGCTATCCTCAGTGCTCGCGAGCAAGGTGGCCCGTTTAAAGATCTCTTTGATTTTTGTGCACGGGTGGATTTAAAACGCCTGAATAAACGGGTGATTGAAAAGCTCATTATGTCGGGGGCCATGGATAAACTTGGCCCAGACCAAGTACAAGGTGGACGTGCTATTTTAATGGCCTCACTGCCCGAAGCAATTAAATCCGCTGAGCAGCACAACAAGGCCGAGCAATTAGGCCAAGGCGATATGTTTGGGCTGTTGGCTACCGAACCCGAGGAAGTCAAACAAGCCTTTAAGCGAGTGCCTTATTTTACCGATAACCAATGGTTGGATGGTGAGCGCGAAACGCTCGGGCTGTTTTTAACTGGCCATCCCATTAACCAATATCGCAGTGAGCTTAAACATTACACCAGCGGCAAGTTGGTGGATTTAGTGCCCACAGAGCGTGATGTACAAACCACAGCGGCCGGGCTGGTGATAAATGCACGCACTTTGGTTAATAAAAAGAATAAACGTTGGGGATTGCTGACCTTAGATGACAAGAGTGCGCGAATTGATGTACGCTTATTCCCAGAACAGTTCGAAACTTTCCAAGAATTGCTACAAATCAACAATATCTTGGTTATAACCGGACAGGTCAGCTTTGATAACTTCTCTGGCGGCATTACAATGACCGCCAGAGACGTCTGTACACTCGCTGAGGCCCGTGAAAAGCGCATTAAAGCGATGAAAATGACGGTAGATATGGCGCAAATTGATGCTAACTTCTTCGAAAAGTTAGAGAAAGTGCTGGAACCATATAAGTTCGGTACGTGTCCGATAAAAGTCGTTTATCGCCGGCCGGACGCCTTAGCCGAGCTAGAACTAGGAACACAATGGTGTGTGACGCCAGCGGATGATTTGATTCATAAGTTATCCTTACTGACGGCGCAAGATATCGAATTAGAATTTAATTAAGTGGGTTAATTAGAGCATGAGTCTCAATTATTTGGATTTCGAACTGCCAATTGCCGAATTGGAAGCGAAGATTGAAGAGTTACGCACAGTGAGTCGTGCTGGCGAACTAGATTTAGGGCTGGAAGAAGAAGTCAGCCGTTTAAAAGAGAAAAATGTCGAACTAACTGAAAAGATTTTCTCTGAGTTAGGCGCATGGCAAGTTTCGCAGTTAGCGCGTCACCCTTTGCGTCCTTATACGCGCGACTACATTGAACGTATTTTTACCGAATTTGATGAACTAGCGGGCGATCGTGCCTTCGCTAACGACCCTGCTATTCTCGGTGGTGTAGCCCGTTTAGACGGCGAACCAGTGATGGTGATCGGTCAGCAGAAGGGCCGTGATACGGCAGAGAAGATCAAACGCAATTTTGGCATGCCTAAACCGGAAGGGTATCGCAAAGCGCTGCGTCTAATGGAAATGGCCGAACGTTTCAAAATGCCTATATTCACCTTTATCGACACCCCTGGAGCCTATCCTGGTGTGGGTGCCGAGGAGCGCGGCCAAAGTGAAGCAATTGCTCGTAATTTGAAGGTCATGGCGGCATTAAAAGTACCAACAGTATGTACCGTGATAGGTGAAGGTGGCTCGGGTGGTGCATTAGCCATTGGTGTTGGCGACCGAGTGAACATGTTGCAATACAGCACCTACTCAGTGATCTCCCCTGAAGGCTGTGCATCGATTCTATGGAAAAGTGCAGAAAAAGCGCCCTTGGCAGCCGAGGCGATGGGTGTGACCGCGCAGCGAGTAAAAGAGCTTGATCTCATCAATACCGTAATTGAAGAGCCTTTAGGCGGCGCTCATCGTAACTACGATGCCATGGCGAAAAGCCTTAAAGCACAGCTTAAGCGCGATTTAGCCGAGCTGCGTGAACATAGCGTTGACGAGATGCTTGATGCTCGCTATCAGCGCTTAATGAGCTTTGGTTACTGTTAAGCCATCGCTAGTAAGGCCGATATTTGTCGGCCTTTTTATTGCCTACCTATGCAAGATACCTTTTCCTCAGAGCTTAATGCTTTACTAAAATGTGCGCCAGACACAAAAGGATTGGCGGTGGCCCTAAGCGGTGGCCTCGATTCTATGGTGCTTTTAGAGTTGGCTTGGCGCTATGCTCAGCGTGAAAACCTAGCGCTGTGTGCTATTCACGTTCATCATAACTTGAGTGCTGATGCCGATCAGTGGTTAGACTTCTGTGCACAGCAGTGTGAGCAGCGTGAAATCGTGTTTTTCAGCGAGCATGTCCACATTGGCACACAAACACGTCGTGGTATTGAAGATAAAGCTCGGCAAGAGCGATATCAAGCACTTGATAGCTGTGCGCCAGCGGGTTATGTGTTGCTACTTGGTCAACACCGCGACGACCAAGTGGAAACCTTCTTTTTACGCCTTAAACGTGGTGCAGGGTTGAAAGGGCTTGGTGGCATGCAGGCGTTGAGCTATTGGCATCAACGGCCGCTATTACGGCCCCTGCTTGGTTTTTCTCGCGCCGAGCTTAACGATTATGCAGAGCGTCAGGGCCTGCTTCATATTCATGATGAATCAAACGATGATAACGGCTTTGATCGTAATTTTTTACGCAATCAAGCATTACCGCTGCTCAGTGCGCGTTTTAACGGTTTTTATAAAAAAGTCGCGCAGAGTATGGCAATCATACAACGCCAGCAGCGGTTGTTGGATGAAATTGCGCACGATGATATTGCCAACGCCCAGGCCCAGAGCTCACTTAATCTAACATCACTACGTAAGCTCAGCGGCGCACGCTACCACAATGCGTTACGTTACTGGTTACATAGCCATGATGTGGTGATGCCCAGTGAAAAGCAACTACAGGACTTAGCTCAGCAGTTATCTTGCGCTCGCGCTGACAGTCAGATGCAAGTGCCATTGAAGCGTTTGCACGGCTTGTCATGTGTATTACGCCGATATCAAGACCATGCTTATTTGTGCACGGAGCAACCGAGCTTGGAAGCGCAGCGTTTAAGCACTGATTGTAAGAGTGTGACGTTGAGTGATGGCACCGTACTGAGTGCTCAAGCAGGCGAAGGAGTGCGCCCTCTAGAAGGGGCAGAGCAGTTGAGCGTGCGCTTTAAACAGCTAAGTAGCGTAATTCGTCCTCATAATAAAGCGCACTCTAAGAAGTTGTCACAGTGGTTTAAAGCCCTGCAAGTGCCTCCGTGGCAGCGTCAACGCGTGCCGCTTATTTACTACGATGATGTCTTGGTGGCCGTGGTCGGCTATTTCTATAATTATGATTATTTCAGCAAAAACGGAGTGCAATGGCAGTGCAGCGAACGCCCCAAGTAGGTTTATCTTTAGTCAACAAAGCCCCTGCGGCACTAGCCGTTACTTTCACGTTATTAGTGGTGGCGCTGCTGCTGAGCACATTACATGTCAATGTATTGGCCTATGCAGGGTTTAGTGGCGTATTATGCGGTGCTTTGTTACTCGCTTACTGGCTAGGCAAGGGCGGCATGTTTTTCGTGCTCGGGATACTGGCACCGCTGGTGAGTGTTATTGCCATTGATATACCCAGCTTTACATCCTTGTTTCAGCTGATTTTGGCATTCTTCTCTGGGTTTTGGCTGCTATTGTGTGTATTTAAGTTAGTGCGCTCTAAAGCGTGACTGTTAGCCTCACCATAATGGGTATCGCGGCCTAAGTTCTTCGCTTGATATAAGGCTTTGTCGGCGCGGGCAAATAAACTCATACTAGAGTCTTTGGCCTCAGCCAAGGCATAACCAATACTGCTTGTCACACCATGACGAGCCATCAACGCATTGGCATGCACCGCCTTTTGCACTCGCTCGGCGACAACTTGGTTGGTATCAAAATCGTCGTCGTCAATCAGCACCGCGAACTCATCGCCGCCAAAACGAAAGACCGAGTCGGTACCGCGTACTGAACTTTTTAGGATCATGGCAAACTCTTGTAGAGTTTCATCGCCTACTTGGTGGCCCTGTTGGTCGTTAACCTGCTTAAAGTTATCTAAATCCAATAGCATCAAGCTGAAAGGACGGTTCTGACGGCGGCAAACCTCGAGCTTCTTTTCCATGCCAATATTGAAGTCGCTGCGATTATTGAGCCCCGTTAATGGGTCGCGCGTGGCTAGGCGTAACACCCGGTTGTAAGTGAGGGCATTGCGCAGTGGATAGCTGAGTATTTGGTGCCATTGTTTTAGCTGCGTACATAGCTGATCGCTAAACGGGCTGTGGCTGTAGTACACCAGTTGCCCGAGATGCTCTTGTTCAACGTCAATATCGAAGCGATTGGCGACACTGGTATTGCGGCTGTTGCTCATTTCACTGACGCCCAAACTACTGTGTAATTGCAGGCCATCAAAACTGGCATAAGGCGCTACAAATTGCGCGAACGTATCAAGCAATACCACCACCTCCAGACTACGCTGAAGTTGCTGGGTTAACGCCACGACATTGACCGCAGATTGCGGGCGGCAAAACGATGCCGCTTGCTGCTGATCATGGCTTGATTGTGTATTGGCATAAGTCAAAATGTGGACATTATCCATCTATTGCACTCCCAGACTAAATTCGTAGTGTTTATAAGCGAAAAACATGCCAAATTTTTAAACTGGATATAAAACAAGCCCTTGCTATAGTTAATGTTAAAGTATTAGCCCAGAGTCAGGTCTTTGACGCCAAAGGAGTGCCATGCAACAGCTGTTTATTGAATTGATGGGTCTATTACTCAGTGCGGTGATCTTAGTGTGGATGTTTAAACGCCTTGGATTGCCGCCTATCTTAGCGTACTTAGCCACAGGGTTGTTGGCCGGACCGCATGGATTTGCCTGGCTTGCCAATGGCCATGAAATGCATGGTATCGCTGAGCTTGGCATTGTCTTTTTACTATTCAGTTTGGGCCTCGAATTCTCCCTGCCACGCTTGATTGCCATGCGTAATATCGTGTTTGGTGTTGGCTTACTGCAAGTGGTGCTCACTTCTGCGGTGTTTTTCTTGTTGTTGTGGGGTTTTGCGTTTGACGCGTTGAGCGCGTTTGCCATCGCAACGCTAATGGCGTTGTCCTCTACGGCGGTAGTGGTTAAATGCTTGAAGGACACCGGGCAGCTGCAGAAACGGCGCGGTCAACTCGCTGTTGGGGTGTTGCTGTTCCAAGATTTAGCTGTGGTACCGCTGCTTATTACCATCCCGTTACTGGCCAGTGATACTGAGCAATCATTAACCTATAGTTTGGCAATGGCTTTGGCTAAAGGGGCCGTTGTGTGCACCTTGCTGTGGGCCATCGGCAAATGGTGTTTGCCACGGATCTTCAATGAAGTGGCGCGAATGCGCAATGAAGAGCTGTTTGTATTAACCACTTTATTGGTGACGTTATTTGCCGGTGGGCTGACTTACTGGTTCGGGTTATCCATGGCTTTAGGGGCTTTTTTAGCGGGAATGATGTTGGGTGAAAGCCAGTACCGTCACCAACTTGAAAGTGATATTCGGCCGTTCCGGGACATCCTTATGGGGCTCTTTTTTGTCACCGTGGGGATGCAGTTAGACTTAGCCTATGTATTAACGCATGCCCATATTATTTTTGCCGCGTTAGCGGTATTGATGCTCAGTAAACTGGTGTTACTGGCTGGTATTGCGCAACTGATGGGAGAGCGCAAAAGCGATGCTTTAAGTGCAGGCCTGATGCTCTGTCAAATGGGGGAGTTTGGCTTTGTATTGGTGGCTTTAGCTGGGAACCAGGGAATTTTTGCTGGTGAGTTGGCGTCGTTTCTCATCGCCTTAGGGGTGTTTTCCATGGCCATTACTCCGTATTTAATAGAGCACTCGCCTAAGTGGGTACATCATCTTTTTCGCGCCAGTACTGAAGCCCCCGAACGCATTGAGTGTGTTGATGAAAGCCTCAATGAGCATGTGATAATTTGTGGATACGGGCGAGTTGGACAAAATATCGGGCGTTTTCTTTCCAGTGAGGCGTTGCCTTTTGTTGCTATTGAACTGGACCCTTACCTCGTGCAACAAGGAAGAAATTCCGGTTACCATGCCATGTTTGGCGATGTCACGCAAAAAAGCATTCTTGAGCGCGCAGGAACGGCACAGGCGCGTTTGGTGGTGATTACCTTCACTGATCTTAGCAAGGTACAAATGGTCGCCGAGGTAGTGAAACAAGTCGCGCCGCAGGTGAATATCCTCGCGCGCATGCCCGATGATGCTCATCTTGATGAGTTAAAAGAAAGTGGCGTGTCAGAGGTCGTGCCTGAGTCGTTAGAAGCCAGCCTGATGTTGTCGTCTCATGTACTATTTATGAGCGGGGTGCCGATGAAACGCATTATTCGCCGGGTTAGCCAAGAGCGAGAAAACCGTTACTCCTTATTGCACAGTTATTATATTAGTGATGAGGCGCCACATCGCGATGAAAACACCGAGCGTTTGGAGTACTTGCATGTGTTTGCTTTGGCAGATAACGCCTATGCCGTGGGTAAAACCATCGCCGAGCTCAACTTGCAAGCGCGGCGTGTGAGTATTGCCGCGCTGCGCCGTCAAGGACGTGAGATAGAAGCGCCCAGTATTGAAACCAGTCTACAGGGGCATGACGTGCTGGTATTAAAGGGCAAACCACGGCGAGTAGAGCGTTGCGAGCGCTTTTTACTCAATGGCGGCAGTTAATCGAGACACAAAAACGCGCGCAGCTGCTCCAGTTGCGCCAGCCCGTCCTGATAACCTAGCTCCATCAAGTGTTGTGTATAGCGGCGTTCAAACAACAAGTAGCTCGGCAAGCTCGACTCACTGTAGCGTTTTACGCCGATACCACGTAGTAGGGTGCGAATCGCCAGCGGCATGTCATCGTAATACTCGCTACTAATGGCATTAAAGTTATGTGATGGGTTGATCACCATCGTATCGATATGTTTGAGCTCACGATGTTTATCTTTCGCGCTCAACAACCCCACCGTACGGTTAATGCGCTCAAGGCGCTCTAAATCACCATGCAGTGTGTCAGCAAACACGCTGTCCAACAGATGCCCCGCGATATGCGAAATTCCCGGGTAGTGCGGCGCATATTTACGATGTTCCTCTTTGGGCTGTTCAACACCGATAACAAAGATGCGCTCGGCACCAAGGTGAATGGCGCTGGACAGGGGAGACATCTGGTGAATGGAACCATCACCATAGTATTGGTGTCGAATCTTTACGCTGGGAAAGACCACGGGAATAGCACTGGAGGCCATCAGGTGTTCTAAATGGATGCGAGCTTTGACACCCTGACGTTTGGCCCGCCGCCAGGGTTTGGCCTCATTGCTTTGATAGAAGGTAACGGAGTCACCGGTACTGTAGTTAGACGCAGTGACTGCTAACGCATCGAGCACACCACGGTGAATGTTACGGTCAATACGCTCCATAGGCAGCACTTCGGCTAATAACTGCCGCAGAGGGGCATTGTTGAATAAGCTCGCTGGGGCATGGTTGGCGTGCCCAGAGCGAAAGCTCGATAAAATATTTTTTATAAGGTGGCCAAATACATGCGCAAAATCACTGCGATAAACATCGCTGGTGTGAAACTGCCCCCAGACTTGCTCAAGCTTGCGGCTCGCTAAATGAGCACACGAAGCCCAACATCCAAGCGCCACAGAGTTAATTGCTCCGGCAGAGGTGCCTGTGATCACTTTAAATGGCAGTGGCGCCGTTCTTGGAAGGCTTTGCGTTAGCGCTTTGAGGACTCCTACTTGATAAGCGGCTCGCGCGCCGCCGCCGCTCAGTAGCAACGCTGTTCCAGCGCGACCGCAATTAGTTTGCTTTCGCATTGTATTTGCACTTAAATGGACACATAGTATTAATGTAAAAGATTCTAAAATAAAAAGATATGCTCAACGGCGAGTATGCTCGCAGCAATTAGGGCAGATTACTTTTTGAAGATTGGCGATTTTGACTTTTTCATAACGGAGCCTTTATGAGTGAACAACCTACCGAACATGAGAGTAAACGCGGACCCAGCCGTAACAACATCATCCTAGCATTGGTGGTATTAGTGGTGCTGGCTGTGGTGGTAATTTTTGTCGTCAGCAAACAATCTCAACAGCCTTTACCACTTGAGGCCACTCCTGAGCCTGCACAGTTGCCAGTGGAGGACAAACCTCAGCCTGTTGCAGAGCCCGAGCCTGAAAGTAAACCCCAAGCCGCGCCGGCAACCACAGACGTGAGCAACCCCGATGAGCAGCAACAGCGTCCACAGTCTCGTGAAGACGAACAGCCCGAGCCGCAACCCGAGTTGCCGGCCTTGGACGATAGCGATGAGATGGTCAGCGCCAGCTTGCAACAATCACTGGCTCAATCCAGCGCTAATTTGCTGGTCAATGATGACTTGATCCGCCGCACTGTAGTGTTTGTCAATAATCTCGCCGAGGGGCGTGTGGCCACAAACCACTCGCCAGTGGAAAAACTCGAGCAGCCTTTCACCGTGGAAGAGGGCGATGTGCTGACGATGGATCCGCAGAGCTTCGAGCGCTATGACCCGTATGTTGGTATTTTGACCTCGATGAATACCGATCAGTTGGTGGCACTGTATGAACAATATGAACCACTGATTGAACAGGCCTATGGTGAAGTTGGCGATCCTAACAGTAGTTTTGAGGCGCGCTTAAAGCAGTCGATTGACTTGCTTTTAGAGACACCCGAAATGACTACTCAGGTCCCCTTATTACGGGATTCAGTCACCTACAAGTACGCTTATTCCGAATGGGAGAATTTACCTCCCGCTCAGAAGCAGCTATTACGCATGGGGCCAGAGAATGTTGAGAAGGTAAAAGCGGTGTTGAAGAAGCTGCGCGCAGAATTGGATTAACTAAAGTTACGTTAAAAAAGGGGCCATCGGGCCCCTTTGTTATTACTAATTGGCGGTGATCGATAAATTTACACCCGTGGCGCTATTATAGCCGTACAAATCAATGTACCAAGTTCCACTTTGCGGGTTACTAATGGTACAGGTTTCATTGTTACCATTTTTGTATGGACGGCATTGCCATTGCGACTGGCTCGACGGTGAGCCAAGGTTTAAATACAGATCGGCATCGCCGCTACCGCCGGATATACTCACCTGTAATTGCGAATAGCCGCTAGTAAGAGGCTGCTCAAAGCGTTGCCATTGAGAAGACGCGACAGAAATAGGCCCTTCGCTACGATTAATGGGAGTTGGACCGGTTGAACCTGTTTGATACTCACCGACCAGATTGACACCGGAAATGGCATTCCAGGCCTCAACCATCACGTAGTAAGTCCCTGTTTGTGGCGCGCTAAAGCTACAGCTTTCGGTGCTTGATGCTGTGGTACTTTTGCAATCATAGCTACTGAGTGTCGGTGGCGTGCCAAATTGCACGTATAAATCAGCATCACCGCTGCCGCCATAGGTATTAAAGTTAAGATCAGTGGCATCGCTGGGTACATCCATGGTGTAAAGCAGCTGTTCCTTAGCACCAGCGCTAAGGCCAGACTCAACCACACCATTAGTGAGCTCGTTATCACTCGGTGGTGGCGGCGCAGAGCCAGCGCTTTTCGCAAGCTCAGCGAGATAAACACTGGCCAAGCGTGCAAAATTGATGGCATGACTGGCATCAAACTGGTCGTCACTACTGGTGTGAATTCGGTAGTTGATATCACTCATTTTTGATTCAAACGGCATCGAGGCGGCAAAGCCTTGGTTATGCCAAGAGGCATGATCCGAGCATCCGTAACCACATTGATCATAGCCAATAACCAGGTCACTGAGATAAGTGCTGGCAAGGTTTGCCATAAATTGATTCTGGCCGCTGTTGGTATAGTCGGTCATCAATACAATATCTTCAGCTGAGCCGTTATTACCGGTCATATCAAACTGCGCCATGCCCACCACATTGATGCCTTGGCTTTTGTAATCGCTAGCTATAGCGCCGGAGCCTCTGAGTCCCACTTCTTCAGCCGCAAAGCCCATAATTTTGATGGTGCGTTTAGGCTTAAAGTCACTGTCGACGACCGCTCGCAGCGTTTCGGTTAATACTGCTATGCCGCTGGCATTATCATCAGCTCCTGGTGCACGACCTTGGCTGGGTGATGATTGGTTAATCGAGTCTAAGTGACCACCAATGATCACCACTTCATCACTTAACTCTTGTCCGGCGATTGTCACTACCACCGAATCTTGAGCCCAACTATGGTTGTAACTTTGCACGGTGATGTCGCTGCGACTACTGGCGATTTGTTGCCAGTGGGTGCGTAACCAATCTGCTGCATCGACACCGCTTTGTTGTGAATAGTAACGGTTGTGAAATGCTGCTAGGGTACTTACGGTGTTATCTAGACGAGTGGTGCTCAGCTCAGCCAGCAGCGCCTGGGCTGCAGCGGGGTTATCGATGCTGTAATTAACATTGGCAACTGTTTGTGTGTTATTGACTTGAGCCTGTTGCAAGTAGGCTTTCGCCGCTTGCTCAGATTCATGATAAATAAAGCCGCCACAGCGTTTGTACTCATGGTGCATAAAGTCGCTTAGCCGATGTATATGCTTAGGATCTATAGCGATAACATCAACTGCTGTGCCAGCGATTGATTGCGTTGCAGCGCTTTGCCACTGTGTTTTTTGCTGTTTTTGATAGTGCGCCATGGCATGGGCCTCGACCGTGATCCATGCCTTTTCCGGTGCCGCTAAGGCGCTGTTCGTAGCGCAAGCAAGCGCCGCACCGATGGCGAGGTAAGAATATTTCATAAGATGGGTCCTTAAACGAAAAAGGGGCCAGTAGCTGGCCCCTACTCAGGGAGAATGATTTAGTCTGCTTGGATGGATAGGGTGACACCACTTGCTGCGCGGTAGCCACGTAAATCCATATGCCATGTACCTGCTTGCGGATTGCTAAAGGTACAGGTTTCTGAGTTACCATTGCGATATGGACGACAATCCCAGTCGCTGGTGGTTGATTGCGAACCAAAGTTGACATACAGATCCGCATCGCCGCTACCACCGCTAATGGTTACCGTGAGGTTGCTGTAGCCACTGCCAATGTCTTGGCTAAAACGAGCCCAGCCGCCTTGGTTAACACTGATGTTGCTCTCGGTGCGATCAATCGGCGTTGGCCCCGTGCTACCATCGTCATAGTTACCTTCTAAGGTCACATTACTGATTTGGTTCCACGCTTCGACCATGACATAGTACTCACCGCCTTGAACAGGACTAATTGCACATGACTCAGTACTGGTTGATGACGTGCTGTTACAATCGTAATCGTTAAGCGTTGGACGTGAACCATATTTCACGTATAAATCAGCATCACCTGAACCACCTGAGGTGTTAAAGGTGAGGTTCGTAGCACCTGCGGGCACATTCATAACGAAGAACATTTGCTCTTTCGCCGCACCGGAAATACCTGTACGTGGCACGCCGTTGGTGATTTCTTCGTCAGGTGTTGGCGGAGTTGAACCACAGTCACTACCCGCGCTTAGGCTTGATGTTACCCCTACGGCCGCGAGGGCTGCTTTAACATCATTTGGCTCATAACCAAGATCGCACGCGGCGTCCATCACACCGTTACCTGCTAAGTCCCAGTTAGTACTCGCTGTCCAATAAAGTTGGTTAGCACGTGCCATGGTCTTAAAGGCCTTTTGTGTATCCCAGCCGCTGGTGGTTGCCAACAAATAGAAAGCCTTGTTGTACACCCCTGAACTGTAATGCACATCCATGCCTGAGTAGTAATCTGATTGATTACCAATGGAGCGGCCGTCTTGTGGAGGATTAGCCATGTAACGTAACGCACCATTACCTTTGAAGATTTGCTCACCGACGAGCCAATCATTACTACCCAGCATGTAAGCTTCCGCAGCTTCACCGGCCATATCGGAGAACGCTTCATTTAAGCCGCCTGATTTACCAGAATAAACCAATCCGGAGTTTTGCTCGGTAAAGCCGTGGCTGACTTCGTGTGCAGACACATCGAGGCTAACTAATGGGTAAAAGGTTGTGGCGCCGTCACCGAAGGTCATCGCTTGGCCATCCCAAAACGCATTTTCATAGTTATTGCCATAGTGCACGCGCATACGCAACTGGAATGACAATGGCGCAGTACCAACCCAATCGTTGTACATATTAAACACTACGTTGCCAAAGTAATGGGCATCATTAAGAGGTGAATAGGCGCCATTCACTTGCTGGTAGGTATTTTCTGGGCAGGTAAAGCTGTACGCTGTTGAGCCGCTAGTACCATTATTGAGGTTAATGGTGCGCACATTGGCGTTTTCCATGGTACAAGTGCTGCCAGATTGGCTCACATCCAAATAGCCGTAGTCGGTTCCGTAATTGTATTGTCCGGTTTTCTGGTTGCCGCCTGGGCCGGTGGCATCAGCATGCTGTAAATTGTCGAACTGATGCAATACATTACCGCTTTTGGCGTCGATAATCATGTAGGGACGCGACGGGGTATCACCATAACTGTTGTAGGTCACCTCATAAGCAAGGTGCGCTTTGTTCGCATCGTCTAACCAAATGACTAAGCGAGATTGCTCATTCTCGATGGCAGGCGCTGCTTTGCCTTGATGCATTTTACGATGCATGGCGCGCACTAGTTTGCCTACTTGCTTCTTACTTACCTTGGCGTTTACCGAGGGGACGTCGGCAGCGATGTTATTGACCACGGCGCCATGGGCACGAATAAGCTGATCATCTTTGTTGTAAGTTAGAATGGCATGATCGCCGATAACAGGAATGCCTTTGTGCATTTGCTGATAGCGAAACGTTTTATCGCCGTTTTGACTGTTGTACTGCTTTACAACACTGATACCATCCTGAGTATCAAGGCCGAGTACCGTTGCAGCGGGGGAGGCTGAAACGGCAGTCGACTTTGCCATCATAATATCTTTAATTTGATTTTGTTCACTTAGGTAGGTTTTTTGCGCCGCAATACTCGTTGCGGGCAAAATTGCTGCCAGTGACACGGCTATTGATAAGGTTGATAGCATAAATCCTTGAGGTTTATTCATTGTTTGCTCCCGATTAGTTTTCCCGAATGGGTGGTGCTGAGCACCGCTAATACTCGTTTGATCCTGCAAACTTCTCCAAAGCGAGCGATTCTAATCTAGTCAAAATGGGTACTAATGTAAAATAAAAGTAAAAATTATTAATTTAAAATTAAATAAATATTAAATTTATCCAGATTGCTCAATGCCTTGACGAGTAATTTAATGTGTTAAAACGTAATCAAGGTTAAAATGTGTACACTTTTGTTTCCAAAATGTGTAAGTGAAAGGTTATTGCTTCGCGTTGGGTTAGCGAGTTACAAAAGTGGAGCAGGGCTAAAGTGATGCGTATTACTGCGAAATGGTCAGTTACTAGGCAGTTGGTAGTAAATAGTAGGATTTTCCTTGAATCCCAGTAGTAAAGTCGCGATAATCCCTCCTGCGCCCAACGAAGGCCCTCAATGGTAGCCTTATTGGTCCTCTCGCAACACTAGCAGGTGAATCTGGTCAGGCCCGGAAGGGAGCAGCCACAGCGTGTGACGTGTGTGCCGAGATGTGGCTGGTAAGGCTGCCACCCAAATTTCCTCCTTTGTTGTTTGAAGTATAAGTTGACAAACTTGAAGTTAAAGTTGACATAAATTTGAACAATAAGTTGTCATAGCCAATTTTTAGTCAGTGCGCTAGAAAGCAGCTATTACCGACGCAAAACCAAGTACTCTAGAGTTAAAATCCTTTTTAAATTCGCCAGTCAAAAGATCAAGGCGACCTGTCTCTTAGAGTCGGCATTAGAGTTCGATGCCTGTGTGCATGCCTGTGCCCACTTCGAATATTCCCCAGCGATTACCGTGTTCGAGGCTCAGCCTCTTTGCTGTCAATACGACCATGCGAACTGCCGAGTAGGCAGCTGAAATTAGACCAGGAACTAATCAATCACAATATGTTACTTTTAACTGCCGAAAAGGCAGGGCTAGACATCTTACACCCCAGCAAATACTGGGGTCTTTTCTGTTATTCAAAACGATAATCTGAGGTATATCTAACCGTATTGAGTTAGGTTAGGAGCTTTCCTATAAATAGTGTTCGAATATTTAGATTGGCAATGTTATCACTAACAGCCGTTACCTGCCCCAAAACAAGCTAGAAAATTTTGCTCAAAGGACTAACAACACCGTTTGCGCCTTGCTGTAAAACATACGTATATATTTGCGTTGTCTTCACATCGGAATGACCCAGTTGAGCTTGCACGGTTCTAATATCTGCACCACTTTGTAGTAAATGAGTAGCAAATGAATGCCTAAAAGTGTGGGGCGTTATAGGTTTTATTATTTGTGCTTTTTTGGCGGCCTCTTTAACCGCTTTACGTACACCTGTTTGATGAAAATGATGTCGGCGAATCTCGCCAGTTTCAGGATCAGCACTTAACTTATATGAGGGAAATAGATACTGCCAAGCAATTGACTTATTGGCGCTAGGATATTTTCTTGCTAGTGCCTTTGGCATCCATACACCAGCATATTGTTCATTCTGGGAATCTAATTTTAAGTATTCATCAGCCTGAGCTATTTGATTTCTTAGCAAAGGTATAAGTTCTGTGGCGAGTGTAACCACCCGATGTTTATTCCCTTTACCATTCCAGATCCGAATGCACTTGTAGTCAAAGTCAATATCCTGAACTCTTAGTTGAACAGCTTCCATTACACGTAAGCCGCTACCATACATTAAACCTGAAATTAAATAATATCGTTTACTTAAAAACGACATGAGGAGTTTAACCTCCTCGGGGGTCATAACAATTGGTAACTTAGATTGGCGCTTGCTTCTAACAAACGTTAGATTCGGACACAATTCCTGTTTAATTATTTGCTTATACAAAAAAGATAACGCATTTAACGCTGTCGCTTGTGTTTTAGGCGACACATTCCTTTTAAGTACAAGGTAGTCGAGATATTCGACAACCTCGTTATTGCCCATTGAAGCTGGGTGACGTTTATCATGATAATGAATCTAGGAAGAAATCCACTTAAGATATGTATCAACGGTTCTGAGTGAATATTGCTTGGCCAACATTAACTCGGCGATGTGGTTTAAAAATGGTGAACGAGTTCTCATTGAGCTAGCTCCAACAAGTGGCTGTACATATGTACAGTGTTGTTTTGTTTTTCCTATAGTCAAGAAAACGACCCATTGGGTCGTTTTTGTCTTATCCACGTTTAGAGTAATGTAACGTAACTTCAATGCTGGTAAGTACTTCCTAAATTTGCTATCAATGGTCTAAGGACTAAAACGAGACAGGTTGCGGTAGAAAAACGACCCAATCGCTCGATATTAAATTGTTAGGGCCATATAAGAAGACTAATGAATCAATGGACAAGATAATGAAATTATTTTCGCTTTTATCCCCTACTTATATTTTGGCCGGGTATCTGAAAGAAAAATACGATAGAACCGAAACCATCAAAGTTCTGAATTCTTTTTATCTGTGGGTTTCTATTGTTAGTACTATTTCACTATTGATATATCAAGAGTATTTCAACCCTATTGGTAAGTTGGCGCTCAATTCACAATTAAATTTTGTTGCCATCTTTACTTGGTCTTATTTTCTTTTTTCTCGGTGTAATGAAATATTTTGGGCATTTCTTAAAGATGCTTTCGAGAAAATGGACAAAGACATAAAACCTAGTAGCAACCTAGAGCCTAGAGATCGCATTCGGCTTTCCTTGAAAAGCTACCTGGAGTTGGTAATCAACTTCTCCATATTGTACTTGTTGCTTCCGTTAACTTCTGACGTATGGCGCAATGGTGTGTTTCCAGAAAGTATCACAGATGCCTTGTATTTTAGTGGCGTCACGATAACGACTTTGGGGTATGGTGACATTAGCCCAGAACATTGGTGGCCACAGTTTCTTACCGTCTATGAGGTATTCTGTGGGTTCACTTTATTGATCGTGTGTTTTGCAATATATGCGGGTAAATTGAATGAAAAGCCCTAACAATCGCATTCACACGGATAATTTGCTCTGCTGCGCGCCGCAAATTTCCGGTGATGCGGGGCGTTATGTGAAAAGCAGCTATCAAGAATGGAAAAATAATTAGAATGCCTAAAGATATGGACGACTTCCTAGATTTCATACGTAATGAATTGGGTGAGGGCACTTGGGTTCCGCTTTATAAGAACCTAAATAAAGACGATAAATCTGAGGATGGCTCGCTATACTCCTGCTTAGTTTCACCAGATAATACCCAAAAAGCAATGGAAGGCTATGGGTGGGATTTGCTCCCTGGTAGTGGAGGCCCGTCAATAGTATGGAGTGGCAAAGATAATATCTGGTATGAGCCAAATAGTTCCGAATATCTACCGCTTGTTATCTATAGAGATTTTCATGGCACAAGAAAGCCGTACAGAGAAATATTACAAGAATTAGTATTGTACCTCGAGCTTTACCATGACACGGTTAATCATAAATATGTTGTTGATGATGACAATGGAACTGAAATTCAGGTTGTCAGGTATTCAGATGATGAAATTCTTATAAGAAAATCATTCTTGAAAGCATTTATGTCTGCTAGGCAAATGAACCTGTTGTTATTTTTTGAGAATTCGCGCCACAAAGTTACAAGTGAACGGTTGCCGGATGAGCATGTGAATGATCCTTTCGTTTCATACACTAGGTTTTGGGATAGCTCGTACGTAGAGGGCTATAGCACTTTCACTAGAGTGCTAGGAAAAAAACTTTTTAATTGCTCTCCAAGAAAAGAAGAGTACTACAGCCCATTCAATGTAGAGAAGAGCTATGAATCATTCATTATCGAAGGTGATGCTCATGATCATCATCTCCACTCCTGTGATCCTTCTTTGTTAGCCGACTATTTCGGAAAAAATAAAGGTGCGCCTCATTATTTAACTCCGGTTTACTTCGATAAAGCAGTACTTCAAAAATATTTTGGGTCTTCATCAGAGTATGAGGTACAAGATAGTGCAATCCATAAGCATGGGTATTGGAAATTGCGCTTTGACAATAACTCGCCGGGACACGTTTGTGTTTTTTTAGGTGATCTTGGCCGAGATATACCTCACTCCGAGCAGATTTACTGGAAAAGCTTTAATCTTGCTCCAGAAGGGCGATCTATGAGTGATACCTATTTTAAAAGAAGTATGCTCGGAGCCTTTGCTGATGCGGAAAGCCCAGATTTGGTTTTCAAATCATATTTTGAAAGGTTTCAGAATCATTGGTTAAGAGATAAAGGCTGGCCACTTTTTTTACCGCTCGCCGAAACTGATGCACACTGTTTAAAAACGGTGCATTCCTTGACTAAAAATGAACAGTCAGAATTTGATGCACAGATACTATCACTGGTAAAAATTACAATTGACTCCATTAATGTTAAAGAGCTTAAAAAGCATGTTTCTATTGATGAAAATGGATCTATTAAGCTACTTGCAGAGTTTCTAAATAATGGTGGTGTGAGATTTGACGCAGCAACCTTCTTGGGAGGGTTGCAAGGCGTTCGATCGACAGGTGTAGCACATAGACGTGGTTCAAAGTATGAGAAAACGATTGCACGCCTTGGAATAAAAGACGACGAGCTGATCAAAGCGTTTGATAGCATTCTTGAACAAATGACAGACTTGTTAATTGAGGTTGAGAAAGCCTTTCTAGCGCAGGAGGTTGGCAGTGAAGAACTCACATAACAAAGCGCTGCTGCCGGACAAGTTTTCCGCTGCGCTCCAAATTTGCCGCAGAGCGCGGCGTTATGTTTTTGGTGAATTGTAGATGAATTGGTATGAATTAGGTAATGGACCATTAAGAGCTCTCAAAGTTCTTTTGGACTCTCCTCTGAACTTTGATCCCGTCGAATACATTAATAGAACTCCGAATCGAGAAGGAAAAAAGACTAGTCAAAGCCTTTTAAACTTTGCTCATTTTTATAATGACATTCGCAAAGGACTATTTCCAAAAGTTAGTGGGATTTATCAACTTTTAACTAACAGTTCAAAGTTGAGTTTAGACAATACACATGGAATAGAGCTTCCATTTAGATATGAGTTAACTAATAACAGTCATTTAGCTAATAAAGCTTGTAAGTCATTGTTAATAAAAACTTGTGATTCAATAAATCTGCAGCTCGATAGGTTATTAGAATCTTTTGAAGTACAAAACTGCTCGGGAAAAAAGCATAACAATGATCTAGATGAATTTATCTCATTCTATCTATTGAGCGAAGTCTTATTTTTTGCCTTAGTAGGAATGGCCAATGTTGAATTTGGGAAAGATTACATTTCGGTTAAACCATCATCTAAAAATAGTGTTGCTCAACTACACCGTAAGTGGTTTGCAAATTATTGGGAAGAAATGAGTTCTATGGCAACTATTGCTTATTTAGACGCTCTTCCAAAGGGTTCTGATAATAATAGTAGCTTTAAAGAAGCTATTTTTCTTTTTGGGAAAGGCTTCAGAGATAAGATATTTACATTTCCAGCAAATGAATTGCCAAACAAGCTGAATCGCTTAGAAAGCATTAAGTGGGTGGATAAAATATGCACCCTTGTTGCGTTATGTATGTGGTGTAAAATTAAGAATGAAACGGATTATGCTTCATTCGACTTATTGAAAAAGATTGATATTCAACGTGATGACATCAAATATATAGAAGAGGTTATAGAGAAGCTCCCTCAGCCTGATCGAGTTTTTTCTATAAATTCGCAAGGTGTTGCTTTAAACACCGTAAGTATTACTAAACAGCTCAGGATCGTACTGAATGATATTGCCAATGCTATATCTGAGAATAAACTGAATCGATTGGTAGGGGATTTTTTTGAAAAAGAATATATTAGCAATTACTTTTTGCGCGAAGAACTCATAAATAAGTATAAAGTACATCAAGGTATAATGGCACATGACGTAAAGGATAAAAATTTAAAGCCTGATGTGGACATAATTATTGAAGATCTTCGAAGAAACGTATTTTATTTTGTTCAAGTTAAGTATTTGCGTATTGGCGGAAGTGCTTATATCTCAGGGGATCTAGACCATATAATTTCAGGGAAGCTGTCAAAAGGAGTAGGTCAACTTGTTGATGCTAAAAAATCTTTAGATTTGAATTCTTTGGAGGAAGTTTTAAAGAAAAGAGGCTTACAAAATTGTACCCCAGAAAATACTGTATTTTTACTAATTCATAATATATCCAATTTTGATTTTTGTATATGGCCATCAGGAATTGTGTCTTACGAGTGGAATAGTATTAGAAATTTATTTAAAGATGGTGAGATGACATTTGGCCATCGTAAATCTGAGCCAAATCTATGGAATCATTCACAACCATTACCTATAGATAAGCCAGACGAACTTATTGAATTTTATATGAAACAGAGCCCTGCGTCTCAACTAGGTGGAATTGGCTCATTGTTTAAAACTGACAACCTTGTTGTTTCTACACAGATTGGAAGTAAAGAGTTAATTTGTCATGGTATGGGTCTATAAAAATATAACAAGAAAATTAAATCGGACTAAAAACGCTTGGCTTAGTTCGCTGCGCTCACAAAGTATAGCCAAGCATTTTTAGCCGTTTATTTTAAGCGTTACCGAATAAATATTCTAACGTGTTTCTGTCCAAAAATGAGTTGGTTTGAACGTCTGATTATTTAATTGGTTGTATGATGCACTAGCCGAACGACTGAAAATGCACAAAAGGGACACGCGAGGGTCAATATCTGGAAAATAAGGAACTTTTTGTCATCTTTTACTTCAAACTCATGTCAACTTATACTTTCATAAAATCTAGGTACAGCCCGGAGCAAGGGCTCGTACTATATCAATTTATACTTCAAGCAAGCTCGCTGAGACAAGTACAGCCGGCTCTGTCCTCTAGCCAGCTGTTTCAATATCAATAGCCCATTATGTGACCAAATCAGTTAAAGCTCAGCGTGGGGGCCAAACACTTCGTAGTGTATACGATGAGCGCTCACCCCCAGGGCGATTAAGTGGGTTTTTACAAACTTCATAAAGGCCAGCGGACCACACACGTAAAAATCACCATTGTCGATGGGCAGTGTGATAGCGGAGAAGTTCATGAAGCCGTTAAATGTATTTACCGTGTCGCCTGGCTCGTGGTTATACCAGGTCGCATGTCGCCAGTGGTGATCAGCGCATAGCGTTGCGGTGCGCTGAGCGAACGAGTGTTGAGCACGGGTTTCGCAGGCATGGAGATAGGTTACAGGGAAGGGGTAATTACGTGCGGCTAGGGTTTCTAACATGGCTTGCATGGGCGTTACGCCTACGCCTGCAGAAATTAAAACCACAGGGGCTTGTCGGTCTTGCCAGAAAAAATCTCCCGTTGGTGCATGTAAGTCAACGATGTCGCCAACTTTAAGATGATCATGTAGGAAGTTCGACATGACTCCTGTATGTTCACCCACTTCACGCTTGACCGAGATGCGGTAACTTTTGCCATTTGCTGTGCTCGATAGCGAGTATTGGCGGATTTCGGTGTGGGCCGAAGTAGAGGGCTTAAGCTCGATAGCAAGGTATTGCCCGGGTTTGAAGTCCATCACTGCTTGCTGATCAACGGGCTCGAACGTAAAGCTGGTGACCAGCTGTGATTCTTTTACCTTGTGAGTCAAGCTAAAGGCGCGCTTGCCGCGCCAGCCACCGCTTGCTTGCTCGCGAGCTGTATATAGAGCCTGCTCACGCTGAGTAAACAGTTGCGCCAACACCGCATAGGCAGCGCGCCAAGCCTGCTCGACCTCACAGCTAAAGCGGTCACCTAGCAGCTCGCGCATGGTTTCAATTAAGTGATGGCCAACGATGTGGTAATCATCAGGCTGTATGTTAAAGCTCACATGCTTGTTAGCAATACGCTCCACGACATGCTTGAGTACAGCGACATTATCAAGGTTGTTAGCATAGGCCATTATAGCTTCAAATAGTGCCACTTTCTGGCGCCCTGAATGTTGATTACTTAAGTTAAATACGTCTTTTAATTCAGGGTTATGGGTAAACATTCGTTGATAAAAATGTTCGGTCACTGTCGGCCCTGCTGCACTTATTAAGGGCAGCGTTGATTTAACCGTATTGATGTGGTGTGAAGATAACATGCATACTCCGCAAGGTTATTGGCGCGGTGCACTGAGCACCGGCCAGTAGGTGAAAAAGAAAATCGTGAATGAAGCAACCCAAAGCGCGGCGCTCAAGGCCCAGCCTACAAATGCATGGCCAGTCAACGTCAGAGTAAAGCGCAGCAATGTAGCCCCAACCAAGCATATAAAAGCGGCTGTGATCTGGGGTTTAACGTTGAGTTTGCGCCCCGTGTGCCCTAACGAGACGCGACTTATCATCGCGAGGATCATCAAACCAATGGCTCCGAGGGTGATTAGGTGCAGGGCGTTGCTAAAGAGTAATGTGTCGATGTAGTAACTCAGACCTAGCGCAATAAGCCCGAACCCCATAAAGGCGTATGCGCTATGCAGCGACCACAGCAAAGGCATGGTGAAGGTACTTAAGCTAGACCACGGTTTCATACGAATAAGGTGCACGCTCCCTGTGACTATCAACAATATGGCTGGGGAAAAGGGCAATAATTCGAAGTGACTGGTGATAAACACAACCAGGCAAGTGACCGTGAGTGGCAGCTGTATTTTCTCTGCCCATATCATCGGTGTTTGGGCATCAATATTTGCACCGCGAGCCGTAAAAAACGGGATCACCCGGCCGCCAACGACCCCAATGAGAAGCGTAAACAGCAATACAGCTGAGCGGATAAGGTGCAACGCGATTAAATGCTCACCCATGAGCGCGAGCACCAAGGTGGCTGCGTTTAGTGTCGCCAGTACCATGAGCATGGGCACGAAAAGGTAGTTGCGTACATTGCCCGCGCTGAAAACGAGACGCGTAAAGGTGAACAATATGGCGGCCCACCATAAAAGCGACATAATTAACGCGGCGATAATAGTGGTGTGCGTGTTAGTAAATACCAGTATACGAGTACACACCCAAAGTAACAGTAAAGCTGCCACGGGGAGGCCCGTTATACTGGGCAACCCTGTCCATGTTTGCACCGCCGTCATTATGAAACCAACGGCGATGAGCGCTGCAAAACCAAAGATCATTTCATGACTGTGCCACAGCACGGCTGGCAATATTGGTTGCGGTAAAGTGATGAGCCCGGTCAGCATCGCTGCCCATAAGGCAATAGCTGTCGCCGCAAATAGCGCGCCAGTTAAGAAAAATGAGCGAAACGCTAATTGCCAAAACGGATGGTGAAAGCCATTTTGTTTATTGTCGGGCGTGTTGGGTTCTTGTATTTGCATTTAAAACACCCTGTAGCCCAAGCCATAAACGCCGACACAACGCACCACATACGCCAACTTAAAGATTGCCGCGAACATTATGGTGCCGATATGGGCAGTTATCTGCATGGAGATGGGTAAATATGAGTCGAAATAAAAGCTCATTAATAGGCTGCAAATCACGAGGCCAAGTGACAACACCATGCTCCAGTTAGCAGCAATAATGCATTTTTGAAAGCTTAACTGTGCCCCCTCGAGTGCATGATCAGCGGGAAGAACAAACTGCGAGTACATAGGCGCTCCTACAAATGAATCTATTGGAGCTATATCAAAACTAGTGCCATATTTTTAACTTGTTGATAAATATAAGGTATCTAATGAATTAGATTGTTATTGTGTCATTAAGACATGCTTGCTATGCGTGTCCTAATGACTACAATAGAGTTAAAATGATAACGGGCCACGTATATGAACCGCCTTACCGACAACCAACTTTTGGAATTATCCATCACCCTCGCGCAGAGCGTCGCCAGTCAACAGCGCTTTGATGAATTGCTCAGTGCCATTCGTAAAGTGATCACCTGCGATGCCATCATGTTACTGGCTCACAAAGGCGACTATTTACAGCCTCTGGCTCATCAAGGGCTGAGCCATGAAATACTTGGGCGTCGCTTTGTTATTGCTGAGCACCCTCGGTTTGTTGCAATTTGTCAGTCATTAACAGCTACGCGTTTCCCCGCAGAGTGTGAACTGGCTGATCCCTATGATGGCTTACTCACGGCCATGGAGGGCGACTTACCTGTGCATGCGTGTATGGGGATCCCGCTGTATTTCCAAAATCAGCTACTTGGTGTATTAACGTTGGATAGTCTATCTCCAGGGGTGTTTGATTCACTTTCAGAACGCTCATTGGCGTTAATTGCATCTATGGCCTCGGTGAGCTTACATACGGCACTGACTGTTGATTTGCTTGAGGCCAATGTCAGCCATTCACAAGAAGTATTGCGTGCTCTGAGCGAACCCAGTGCCTCAGGCTGTCCGGCGGAAATCATTGGCCAAAGCCCCTGTATTGATAAACTTAAAAATGAAATTTCCTTGGTGGCCCCATCCAATTACTCGGTACTTATTGAAGGCGAAAGCGGCACAGGTAAGGAGCTGGTGGCGCACAGTGTGCATCAGCAATCAAGTCGTGGTGATCAAGCGCTTATTTATGTCAATTGCGCGGCGCTGCCAGAGAACTTGGTAGAGAGCGAATTATTTGGTCATGTTAAAGGTGCGTTTACCGGGGCTGAGCGCAAGCGAGCGGGTAAGTTTGTCATTGCCAGCGGTGGCACCTTGTTTTTAGATGAGGTGGGGGAGTTACCCTTAGCTGCGCAAAGTAAGCTTTTACGGGCGTTACAAAGTAATGAGATTCAACCTGTTGGCCAAGATGAAGTGATAAAGGTGGATGTGCGTGTTATTGCCGCCACCAATCGTGATTTAAAAGCTGAGGTGAAAAGCGGGCGCTTTCGCAGCGACTTGTATCACCGCCTCAACGTATACCCATTAAAAGTGCCGCCTTTACGTGAGCGTATGGCAGACATCCCACTATTGGCTGGTTTCTTTATCGAGCGTGCAAGGCGAAAACTCGGTGTAAACCAGCTGAAAATTTCCCCAGCGCTTTTAGACAGACTCGCCCAGTATACTTGGCCGGGCAATGTTCGCGAGTTTGAGCACTTATTGAACCGCGCAGCATTAAAGGCCTGTGCCAAAGTACCAATACACAGCCGCCATGATAGCCTAGTGACTGTGACGCTCGGTGACTGCGATGAACTGCACGAGACAACGCAAAGGAAATCAGACTCGCTAAACACCGAGGAGAACACGCAAACGCCACTTCTATCAGATATAACGCCTGACTCCATGACGATAAAGGAACCGATTAATTTGCGCCAGGCTGTGGATGATTACCAACGCCAGATAGTCAAACGTGCCTTACAGGCTCATCAAGGCAACTGGAGCCAAACAGCCAAGCATTTAGGTGTTGACCGCGCTAACTTAATTCGTCTGGCTAAGCGTTTGCAAATACACGTTGAGAAAGTCGTGCTTTGAAAAAGGCGATGATTGACTTTGAGGTCATTAGCTAAAGAGCAGTCACTACTTAAATGCTCATTAAAGAAAATGCTGTTTCTAAGAGATTAGCTTAGTGTGACAGCATAATTAAGCAATAAAGTAGACGTTGCGCCCATGACTAAACTCGTTTTGTGATATCGCTTTTCAAAATGTTTAACGCTATCTTTATTAAGCGTCTTGTTTGTTGTGAGAGTGTAAATGACCGAACAAAGTAAAGTTCTCGTGATTGATGATGAGCCCATTAATACCCTTCAGCTGGAGCATGCGTTGGCGGGGGTAGGTGAGGTTCAATCATGTAATGAGAGCAGCGGAGCAATGGCGCTTATTGCCGATTTTAAGCCAGATATTTTGTTGCTTGATTTAGAAATGCCTACTATCAGCGGTTTTGACTTACTGGCTCAAATTCAATACCAGCCCTCACTTAGTGCGCTGCGCATTATAGTTATCACTGCACACAACGACCCGGAAATCGAAGAGCGCGCACTCGCGCTGGGTGCCATCGACTTTATCTCCAAGCCTTTGAATCTTACGTTGTGCCGTATGCGAGTAGAGAACCATGCCAAAGTGCGTGCACAAGAGCGAGCATTGGAAAAGACACAAAGGCTACTGGCGGCAGAAAAAGAGCATCTGCGCATTACCCTAGACTCTATTGCGGATGGCGTAATTTCGACCGATGAGCATGCCTGTATCACCTATCTGAACCCGGTCGCACAACGTTTGACTGGTTGGTCGCAAACCGCTGCTAAGGGACGACATATTGAAGAGGTGATGAAGCTAAGGGATGCCTCAACGAAAGACGCGTCTATTAACCCTTTGACCGTGGCATTAAAAGAAAATAGGCCTGTGGCCATGGCAATAAATACTCAACTGGTCAGTAAACAAGGGCTGGAGTATCGCGTGGAGGACAGTGCTGCGCCAATCCTTGACGAGCAACGTCAACAGCGTGGTGCCGTGATGGTGTTTCAGGACGTGAGTGAAACCCTCGCTATGTCAGTGCAAATGACCTACCTCGCTCATCATGATCAGCTCACCGCACTGCCTAATCGAGTACTGTTGCATGACCGGCTTACACAAGGTATTGCCAGAGCTTCGGCCGGCAACCGTAAAGTGAGCTTAATGCTGCTTGATTTAGACAACTTTAAATATATAAACGACGCCATGGGCCATCACATCGGCGATGAAATTATCGCGCATGTTGGCCACAGTCTTGACCGCTTTGCCTGTAGTGATATTACTGTTGCTCGTGTCGGCGGCGATGAGTTTGCGTTGGTGGTGCCGCAAGAGAAAAGCTCGTTCGGGTTGGAGGGGTTAATTAGCCAGTTGCTAGATGTCATCGCTAAGCCTTTTCGGTTGGGGGGCGAGCAACACAACTTGAGTGCCAGTGTGGGTATCAGCGTCTATCCAGACGATGCCTCCAGTGTAGAAGAAATGCTTCGTCATGCCGACTCAGCTATGTACAAGGCGAAACATGTGGGGGCAAATAGTTACTGTTATTTCAGCGATGATTTACAACACGAAATGAACCAACGCTTAGTTGTCGGCCACACGCTTCGTGAAGCACTGGAGCAAAACGCTTTAGAAGTTCACTATCAGCCTAAATTTGACTTAAATACCAATCACATTATCGGAGTAGAGGGGTTAGTCCGATTAAGAGGCGCAGATGGCAAGTTAATATCGCCAGCCCAGTTTATTGAATATGCTGAAGAGTCAGGGTTGATTTATCGTCTTGGTGAACAGGTTTTAGAGCAATGCTGTCGTGACGCCAAAACATGGCTCGATGCTGGGCATGCGCAGAAAGTGGCGGTTAATATATCGGCAAAGCAGTTTTCTGACTCTGCGCTGGTCGATACCGTTGCCGCTATACTTGAGAAAACTCAGCTGCCGAGTCGATATTTAGAGCTCGAGGTTACTGAATCTGCCCTTATAGACAGTTACGAGCAAACGGTCACTCAACTACAATCTATTGCCGATATGGGTGTGAGCATTGCTCTTGATGACTTTGGTACCGGCTACTCAAGCCTTTCTTATCTCAGGCTTTTCCCCCTGAATGTATTGAAAATAGACCAATCTTTTGTGCGAGATATGCTGGCAGAGCCCCAAGCGTTAGATATTGTGACGGCTATCATAGACCTAGCAAATTCGCTAGGCTTGGAAATTGTCGCAGAGGGCATTGAAACCGAACCGCAAGCCAAAAAGCTCCGTTCTTTGGGGTGCGGCATTGGCCAAGGGTATTTACTGGCTAAACCTATGGTATCTGTGTCATTGTCACAATTATTAGAGCAACAAGCAGCAGGAACGCTATGCACCTAGATATAAAACCGCTTTCCCAGTGTAAAGTGCTGGTGGTCGACGATGATGATATTGCACGGCTAACCTTAGAGGCAATGTTAGAAGAGTACTTTGATGTCACCACATTGAGTGATAGCTCCCAAGTTTTAGCGCACTGCGCTGCTGAGGTACCCGATTTAATTCTACTCGACGTCAATATGCCCCATATTAGTGGCTTAGAGGTTTGTAAAGAACTAAAACAAAGCGCTTTGCTTGAACAAGTGCCCGTGGTCTTTGTGACTGGCACCTATGACACCCAATCGCAAAATGCATGCTGGGAGGCGGGAGCCAGTGATTTTATCGGAAAACCCGTTGCGGCCTCAACGCTAATTCACCGAACGCAAAATCACCTTGAAAATAAACTGAGACTGGAAGCTCTCATTAAGCTCACTTATAAAGACTCTTTGACAGGACTGTACAATCGCCACTACTTAGATGAGGAAGTCGTGAACTCATTGCGTCAATCTATACGTGAGTGTAAACCTTTTAGTGTACTGATGGTCGATATTGACCACTTTAAGCAATACAACGACCACTATGGTCACCCTCAAGGCGATGAATGCCTTAAGCAAGTTGCGCAGGTGTTGCAACAGAGCTTGCGTAGACCCCATGATGTGGCGGTACGCTTTGGCGGTGAGGAGTTCCTAGTGATCATGCCCTATACGGATGCAAGTGGTTGCGAATTTATTTGCAAGCAAATAATGAATAATTTAAGCGCAGCTAATCTTAAACACGACTATTCGCCGTTTTCGCGGGTGACCGTTAGTATTGGTGCTACAACCAGTAATCAGAGCGCTGAAGTGGCCCTTGAAACACTGATAGCGGATGCAGATCAAGCCCTTTATGATGCTAAACGAGCGGGTCGAAACCGGTATCAGTGTCTCGATTAAGTACTGCCAAGAGGGAAGAAAAATTTTTCTAATTTAAGGGCTTAGTCTACACTTTGTAGCAAACTTAACGACTGGATTCCGGTTAATGAGCTACTCTCCCACACGTCGGCAATTTTTACGTACCCTAGGTGAGGGAGCGGCGGTATCAACGCTTGCTCTCAAAGCGCCCTATGTCTTCGCAAAGAAAAAAGCCACCCTCAGGGTCATGGGCACACATGTGACCTTACAAGAAGAGCTACGCCAACGAGCGATGCGCGAGTTGGGTATTCACTTGGTTTTTTCCCCTATGGGCAGTGCGGCACTGTTACAAAAAGCAGCGGCAGATCCAAGCTCATTTGATGTATACGAGCAGTGGTCGGACTCTATTAATATTTTATGGCAAGCAGGCGCGATACAACCCATTGACGTTGATAGGTTAACTTACTGGGATGAAATTAATAACCTAACAAAAACGGGGCAACTGACCGAAAGCGCACGAGTGGGGGCAGGGGATGCGCCCAATAAAATCTTGTATGTGCAGGACGATGGCCAGTTAGGCACGCATGCAACAGACAAAGTTAGCTTTATGCCTTACGTGCACAATGTTGACTCCTTCGGCTATAACACTCAGCACATTGCTAAAGGCCGGGCTTATGAAACTGAGTCTTGGTCATGGCTTTTGGATGAGCAAAACAAAGGTAAAGTGGCGCTTGTGAATGCACCAACCATCGGTATTTTCGATGCTGCTTTGGCAGTACAGGGTCAGGGGCTCATGACATTTAAAGACATGGGTAATATGTCCATTGCTGAAATTGATAAGCTGTTCAGTATTTTGCTTGCTAAAAAGCGCCAAGGTCATTTCTCTGGCTTTTGGACCTCCGTACCCCAGTCGGTCGATTTTATGAAAACGAACCGAGTGCATATACAAAGCATGTTTTCACCGGGAGTGAGTGCTTGTCGAGGGCAGGGGATCCCTGTGGTCTATGCAGCGCCTAAGGAAGGCTACCGGGCATGGCATGGGGTCATGTGTTTATCAGCACACACCACTGGAGCTGTCAAAGACGCAGCGTATGAATATATGAATTGGTGGTTATCAGGTTACCCAGGGGCCTTTATTGCACGCCAAGGCTACTATATTTCTAACCCCCAGCGTAGTCAGCCATTGATGTCCAAAGCAGAGTGGCAATATTGGTATGAGGGTCATGAAGCCAGTATGGATTTGCGTGGCACTGATGGCAAGGTATCGGTCCGGGCTGGGCAAATACGTAACGGTGGCAGTTACACAAAACGTTTTTCTAATGTTGCGGTGTGGAATACGGTGATGCCAAATTACGACTATAGTCTTGATAAATGGTATGAATTACTAAATGCGTAAGGATAGTTGGTGATTGAATTCATATCTCGCTCCGTTGCCGCAAAAATTACTTTAGCATTGACGCTGGTGGTGGTTACATTGGTTGCCAGTTACCTTGTAATGGACCGCAGGCTGCAGAGTATAGAACGCTCTGTTGATGATATTACCGAAATTAGCAATCACGCTATCGGTATTTTGCGTATTAATAAAGACATTGTTGAAATGCAGCGCGATATTTCGGTATATGGGGCCTCTGGGAGTATCACCGTATTTGAAAAAATAGAGCAAAACTACCGCAGTATTCAGCAGCGCCTTGATACCCTCAATGACACCAGTGTGGCGCCTAGCGAGCAAACCTATATTGATGCAATGAACGATTTGGTCGAGCGCTATGGTAACAACCTCAAGGTGTTGACTAAACGCTACACCATCCGCAGTTCACTGATTGATGAGGATTTACCAAAAATTTATCAAGGTGCCATTGACCGTCTAGAGGGCCTTAAAGAATTAGCCACTAATACCGACGAGCGTCTAGCGCTCACCGAGACAATTAACTCTTGGCACCGTTTGCACTATAACGCTCGACTATTTTTAACAAAAAAAGATTATGCTAAGCGCCAAGAAGTCAGACAAATTATTAAGACGATTTTAGCTTTCGAGCCAAGCCTCAGTGCGCAGTTAGTGGACAAGTATCCAGAGTTAGTAGGCTCAATCGTGCCATTGGTAAAAGCGTATCAGAGCGCATTTAATAAAAGTGTGCAGGCCAACCGTAATTATTTCACCTTAGTTAATGTAGTGATGGCAGGAGATGCCATTGAATTTAGCGCCCTAGCGGATACATTAAGAGAGCAATCACTTGAAAGACTGCAGCAAATCAAGCATACGGCAGAGTCCAGTGTTTCGAATACGACTCAGATCCTTAATTTCTTGGGGATGTCGGCTGCACTTTATATTGTCGTTCTGGCGCTGTTTTTCCACTTTCATATTGCCAAAGCGGTGCGCAGACTGACCAATAGTTTTCGTTGTTTTTTACAAGGAGATTTATCTGCACCGATTACTGACACTGAACGCAAAGATGAAATTGGCGTCTTAGCTGGCGCTGCTAACCGTTTTCGCGAACTCAGTAAAGACTTAATTGTTGCTAAGCAGGCCGCTGAGCGTACGAGCAAGGTGAAGTCAGAGTTTTTAGCCAATATGAGCCATGAAATTCGCACGCCTATGAATGGTATTCTCGGTATGGCAAGGCAGCTTAGTAACACGGCATTAAGCCCAGAACAAAAACGCATGTTGGGTATGATTCGCTCTTCTGGCACGAGTTTGCTGGTAATTATTAACGATATCCTCGATTTAAGTAAAATTGAGGCTGGGAAAATTGAATTAGAATATCAGCCTGTCGAGCTTACTTCCCTTCTTGAGGAACTCCGTCACCTTTTTGCTGAGCAAACTGAGGCCAAAGGTGTTCAGTTATTTATTAGCGCAACACAGAGCGACAATGAGCTTATTTTTGACGCAGACGAGACCCGATTAAAGCAAGTACTCATGAATTTGTTGGGCAATGCCGTGAAATTCACCGAAAAAGGCAGTGTGGCTTTGAACGTGACCATAAGCCAGCAAAAAGGCGATGATCTAACATTGCTATTTAGTATCTCAGATACAGGTATTGGCATAGCACCAGAGCATATCTCTTCGCTTTTTGAAGCCTTTTCTCAAGCTGATACATCCATTACTCGGCGCTTTGGCGGTACGGGCCTGGGACTCACCATTACCAGCAAACTATTGGCGCTAATGGGAAGCGCTTTAAAGGTGGAAAGTGAGCTTGGCCAAGGTACGCATTTTTACTTTGAGCTCAGCACTCAAGTGAGTGCGCACAAGCAACAGACCGAGGTAAGCTTGCAAGAACAGAATATCCACGAGCAAGACCTCTCAACACTGAGCGTGCTGGTTGCCGAGGATAATGAAATTAATCAAGTGGTGACAGAGGCGCTACTTAATGAATTCGGGATATCGGCTATCAGTATGGCAAGCGATGGGGAGCAGGCGATTGCCATGTGTGAGGCTGGATCTTATGACATTATCTTTATGGACATGCAAATGCCAGTACTTGATGGCCCGCAGGCGACGCGAGTAATTAAAGCGTTGCCCAATTACGGTTCGGTCCCAGTGGTTGCGCTAACGGCCAATGTGCTATCGGCAGACCGACAACGTTGCTTTGATGCGGGGATGGATGATTTTCTTACTAAACCTATTGAGTATGAACAATTGGCTGCGGTCTTGCGCAAGTGGTGCACTGACAGTGAACCGCTCTGTGATATAAATAATTAGCAGGGAAGTAAACATGAGCAAAGCGAAGCACAGCAGTTCAAGAAAACTAAAGTCCAGTGCCTTTATATGGGCAGCGACCTTATTATTTGTACTAATTACCACTGCCACAGTGTTCATATTTGAAGGGAATGTAAAACAAAATACATTAAAGCAGATACGTGTAGACCTGGAGGAAACTGCGGAGCGACTCAAAGAAGTGGTAACCAAATCCGTTGCTAACTATAAGGCCGACCTGCGTTTTTTACATTCTACGCCGCCAATAGCCGGGTTGCCTCGAGCACATTTTAACAACGGCGTTGATGCTTATGATGGCACCACGTACACGCAATGGAAAGAACGTCTCGAAACCATTTTTATCGGTTTTATGGAGAACAACCTTGCTGTAGAGCAGCTGCGGGTCATCGCAATAAATGCCGAAGGCAATGAGTTGGTGCGTGTGCAGCGTCGTGGCGCTGCAGTGGAAGCCGTGCCGGACTATTCTTTACAGAATAAAGCGGGTGAAGGATATTTCTTACCCAGCTCCCAGCTGGGGTTAAACCAAATTTACATGTCGCCGTTATCGTTAAATCGTGAATTTGGTGATATATCCTTCCCTTATAAACCTATGTTGCGTTTTGCAATACCTATTTACAGTGAGCAAGGCAAGCGGTTCGCGTTTTTGATTATGAATGTCAATGCCAACCAGCTTATCTCACAACTAGTAGAAACCACGTTTGATTATTCACATCTAGTGATCACCAGCTCTGAGGGGGATGTTATTTACCACCCCATTGAGCAGTATCAATTCACACGTGATTTAGCTCCAGATATAACCTGGTCGTCGCTATATAGCAGGCCTATTGAGTATGAAAATACATACTTTGCAGAGCAACGCTTTTCAGAGCAACAGGGCGTGTATATCTATTCTGAAAAAGTACAAACTCGGCCTAACAATAAGTATGGGTTTGTTAACTTTAATGTACTCACTCCTGAAACCTATATTAACGGGATTATAAATGAGAAGCGGCTTTTAACTTATTCATTTTTAACCGTGGTTGTGCTGCTCTCTTCAGTTTTAATTGTTACTTTTCATCGCAGTGCCATTCGCAGTCAACTGCTTGCGGATGCGCGTCGTGAGTCCTCAGCGATTGTGGAGGGCTCGATTGATGCCATAGTCGGTATTGATTTAAAGGGGCAAATAACGAGTATAAATCATGCTGCTGAGCAGTTGTTGTTTGTTACTAGCCAAGCTGGAGTTGGTAAACATTACGAGCAGCTATCGCTGTTACAAACACTACCAGTGAAAAAGTACATTACTGATTTGCAAACATCGGAAACACAGATAAAAGATCAGTGTGAAGTGGCTATTGACGAGCGTGCTTTATGTTTGGCCGTTTCTGTTAGCCCCGTCGTATCTGAATCTCAAGATTTAATAGGTATCGCGCTCATTATTCGCGATATCAGTAAAGAAAAAGCGGCAGAGCTGAAAGTCAAACGCCTAAATTCTGAATTAGAGGCCAAGGTCCGACAGCGTACCCGGGCTCTCGCGCAAGCTAAAGATGAAGCCCTAAAGAATAGTGATATCAAAAGCGCATTTATTTCTAATATCAGTCACGAACTACGTACCCCTCTTAACGGTGTGATTGGCACGCTCAACATTTTAAAGCGCGAGCCACTGCCCGAGAAGGCTAAGAAATTAACCGATATGATGGAGCTAAGCGCGTCTAACTTAAGGCTGCTGATAAACGATATTTTAGATTTATCAAAAATAGAAGCCGGAAAGCTCGATTTAAATGCCAAACCTTTTGACCCCGTGTCGCTACTGGAAAGCTTGGTTGAGTCCTGTGCTGCTCGTGCCTATGACAAGGGGTTGGAAGTGTTTATTGATACCCAGCAGCTGTGCTGCACGCAGGTAGTGGCCGATCCTCTTCGCTTTACGCAAATAGTGAATAACCTTATCAGTAACGCCATTAAATTCACGGAACAAGGGTATATTCGTGTCATTGCTACAGGTGATGTCATTGATGGCCAATCATATCGTTTACAGGTTAGTGTGGAAGATAGTGGTATAGGGATTAATGAGCAGGCACAATCGCAGTTATTCAAGGCATTCAGCCAAGCCGATGGCAACATTGCCGCACGCTATGGGGGAACGGGCCTTGGGTTATCTATTTGCAAGCAATTATGCCAATTAATGGCTGGTGATATTAGTGTGACCAGCCAAGAAGGTGAAGGCAGCACGTTTAGCTTTTATATCTCCTTGCCCCTGGAAAGTGTGAGGATGACTCAGAAAATAACTCATTTCGACCAAAAACGCAGTGCTGTGATAAGTCCGAATAAATACACGCAAACGCATATATGTCACTTGATTGAAGGTGAAGGAGGGCTTGTTGACAATGATATAGAACAAGCACTAGGTGGTGCAGAGTACGACTTTATCTTTATTGATGGTGTGGCTTACAGTGCTGAGGAGCTAAGTAAGTTGGTCACCAAGTGGCAGCAAGATTGCCCGCAAGCTCAACTTGTATTGCTACAGCAGCCGGGTACGGGATCGCCAAAAAGCCTCAGTGTTGATGTTGTTACAATCAGTAAGCCTTTGACTCACAGTGACTTGTTAAGGCTCATAGGCGCAAAAGAGGTCGTACCGTTAATATCGGGGCACAATGACGCTAATGAGCGCGCTGAAGATATCTCTGAGGAGTTAATGCAGCGCATTAGTGGTTGTCGAGTGTTGATAGTTGATGATAATGAAATTAATGTTGAAGTGGCGTGCGGCGTATTAAATACTTTGCCAGTAGAGCTTGAAAAAGCGTATAACGGCAAACAAGCCATTGATATGTTGCAAAACAGTGCTCGCGAGGGCAAAGCCATTAACTGTGTGTTGATGGATTGTCAGATGCCTGTTCTCGACGGTTACCAAACTAGCGAGCAAATTCGTGCGGGTGTCGCCGGTTCTGAGTTTACCGATATTCCCATCATTGCGATGACGGCAAATGCCATGATGGGTGAGCGAGAGAAGTGCTTAACAGCGGGCATGAGCGATTATATTAGTAAGCCTATCAACCCTGATGAGGCATTGGAAAAAGTTCTGCACTGGGGGTTATCAAATTATGACAATCATTCTCAGCCCCAGGCAGGTGAGCAACTTAGCCATACGCAAGACTCTGAACAGCCTCTCTGGGATAGAGACGCGGCGCTCTCTCGGCTATTAAATAAAGAGGTGTTGCTAAATAAAATATGCCGACTGTTTATCAAAACCGCACCTCAAAAACTGGCTCAACTGCACCAAAGCCTGAACGATGAAAATCATGAACAGGTGCGTCAAGTGGCGCATTCTCTAAAAGGCTTATGTGGCGAAATTAGTGCAACAAGATTACATCAATTACTTGCTGAGGTGGAGCACTTGGCTGGCAGTGGAACTTTAGAGATGCAAGACCAAGTGCAAGAAATTGACACTAACCTACCTGAACTTATTGCAGATATTGAGCATTATTTAGAAGTGTCTGACTAGATATTGCTGTTAAGGGCTTAAGCCCATACAGCGGCAAATGCACCAGCTATAAATAGAAGGCCGCAATGGCCTGCATATAGTTCGGTGCTAGTATCTCTTTTTTAGGTGTTTTGCGCTGTTTCTAGCTCTTTAATCTTTTTATAGATTTCATCGGCCTCGTAGGTTAGTTGTGAATAACCGCGAATGTTGCCGTTGCGCTGGGCATGCATGGCTTGTTCGAGTTTCTGCGCGTGTTGGCGTTCAAGTTTTTTGCTGGGATTCGATTTAAACCATGAGAACATCGGCTGACTCCTTTTTTATTGTTCAGATTTGTACGGGGCCTAAACCCAAAGAGTTTAAAAATCATCTATATTTTTCATCAACGGCAATATTTTTCACACCATTAAGGAGCACGAATGCCCGGAAGTTATCCAGATAAAATACGTGAACTGGCGCTCTATGATGGCCGTTTTGATGCCTACCAATTAAAAGCACAGGGCTGCGACGTGTTATTTGCTTCATACCCCGCAGGTACCACCATTGCAGCGCACACCCATGACACAGACAACCATGGGGTGATCATAAAAGGAGAATTAATACTGACGATGAATGGTAAAACGCAGCGCGTTGGTGCAGGGCAGTGGTATTGCGTACCGGCTCATGTTGAGCATGAGGCGCACTTTGAAGTGCAGACCGATGAGATTGAGTTTTGGTTTAACGCAGAAAAAGAAAAATAAATTCACCCCTTTTTGTTTCCCCCGGCGTTTTGTTGCTAAGCCCGTTTAAATGGGTGTGTTTTCAAAAGGGGATTACTATGCAACAAACGCAAACTTTCCATAATCAGCTCTTCGCTCCCAGCGCAAAAATATTGGCGTGTGTATTTCTTGGTAGCGCGGTGACCTTCGCTATTTTCTTATTTATGGTGTCTTTACTCGATGGCCCTGCCAGGGTGCCTGATGCACCGAAGGAGTATCCCATCGTCGAGATCCTCCAGCCCAAAGAGCCAACCAAGGTCATTGAGAAAGCGAAACCGGTGCCGCCCAAAGTACCACCGCGACCGCAGCAGCGTCCACAAGTAGCGGCTGAGCCTGCCTTTGAGGGCCCGGGGACAATAGCGGTTACTCCTGATGTACCCGCACCCTCGACTCAACTTGATGCCTTTCCAAGTGCGGCACAAGGCGCGGCAAGACCTTTGGTAAGAGTACCACCTCAATATCCACCGCAGGCGGCGCGCGAGGGTATCGAAGGGTTTGTGGTATTAAGATATGATATCTCCGCAACGGGGGCGGTAATGAATGCCGAGGTTATCGACAGCGAACCGAAACGTATTTTCGACCGTCATGCCTTAAAAGCACTGCGTAAGTGGAAGTTTAACCCCATGATTGATAACGGTGGTGCGCAAGTACAGCGCAATCAACAAGTAAGGTTAGACTTTAATTTGCAGCAATAAAGGGAGAGCGGCAACTGCGGTTGCCGCACCAAGAAGTCGTTATGATAAAAGCCGCAGCGGCTTGGTTTTTAAAGCCAAAGTTACAACAAAGTGAGCCGTTGAGCGATGAGCAGTTAGTGCACCAAGCACTCAAGGGGGATGCTCAGAGTAAAGCGGCGAAACATGCGTTAGTATCGCGCTTGAGCGACGATTTACTTTACTTTTTGCAAGCGCAACTAGGCAGTGTGATTGACGATACGCACACCCGTCGGCAGCTGGCATTAGATATGCTGCAGGAAATATGGCTAATGTGGCTCTCGCATCCGCAGCGCTATCAAGACCAAGGTCACGGCAGTTTTAAAGCGTGGCTGTTTCGTGTTGCTCGAAATCGCGTAATCGATTATGCCCGGCGGGTCAAAGTGACGCTAGATATCGACACGGATGAAATAGCTATCACCTTGAATATAGACCATCAGCAGGTTGATAGACTTATTGCTGATGCCGAACTAGCCCAGTTATCAGCGGCCATGCAGCAGCTGCCCTTTCATCAAAAAGAGGCGCTGATGCTCCAACTCGAGGGGTTCAGCTTGGGTGAGATCGCGACCATTACTCACACCGCCAAAGAGAGTGTCAAAACCCGTTTACGCTATGCCAGAGAAAAGCTGGCGATAGTACTGCAAGCAGGAGCAAAGAATGACTAAGTTACGTGACGAGCGTTTACACCAAGCGCATCAGCGGCAAAAGCGAGAGCAGCGAATAACTGATACTGAAAAGAAGCAGTTGCACCACACCTTGTTTAAATCAAGGCACATCAAGCAAGCATGGTGGATGCGAACACAGTGGCTCATGGCTTGTGTCGCTGTGTTTGTGCTCGGCGCGATAAGTTGGCAGCAGTATCATGGGCCTGCACCGAGTACTTACACCTTGGCTTCTTATCAGCGTATTGAAATCTATGATTTGCAAGGCAGTGAGCAGCGCGTGCGTGTGAGTGCGGTTGTGCCAAGGGAAATTCGCAATATCGAAGATGCTGAGCGTCAATTAAGCGCGCAGTTACAGCGCCAACAACTTGCTTATGGTGCGTATGGTGCGGCAATTGAAGGTGAATACCAGCGTATAGCGCGTGTTGTGCGCCTTGATGAAGATTGGCTACTTGCTGATTGCCAAGAGCAAGTACTGCTTGCGTTGAGTGCCCCGTTATTGGCGCGTTTAAATACGCCGGCGAGGATGCCTGAAAAGGATATGCTTATGCAGTTAGAGTTTAATACTCAAGGCCAACTCGTTGCCGTGCGTGGCGCACCGAGTCAATCATGTGGGTAGCGAGCGAGGCAAGCAGCGATGCTACTTGCCGACATTTTTATAGCGGGGTGTAGGGAACATATTTGGCCAATTCAACCTGGAATTGTTCTACACCATCTTTGCCCTTGTACATACGCACCATCATGTAATTCATTTTTGGTGCAAACCAAGCGATTGCTTGGCGCTTATCGTTATCGTAAAGGCGCTTTACCTTAACTGTTTCTACATTGCCAATAGGCAAGGTGATGGTTTCAGTGCCGACAACCTCAAAAGCATATTCGCGACTATTACCTTTTTTATCCACTATGGGGTAGGCAAATCGCTCTTGTCCTTCGGCTAATGCTTTGCGCAGGGCTATTTGGTAAGACAGTACATCTTGATAATCTGCTTTCCAAGGGCAATCGAGCGCGTATTTAGACTCGTTACTGAATACTTGTTGATTGCTGTGATCGAAACTGATCTTGTACTCTTTATCAGGGCCTGTACCGGTGCGCTCCATGGTGTAGTAAATAGGCGTTACTTCGCCATCGGTAAACTGAAAGCGACTGGTTTCTTCACGTTCGTCGGAAAAAATCATCCACTCTATATCGCTGCGGTAACTCAGTTGGTAGTGGCTATCGTCAATACGCGTGAGTGCGCGCCTGGCTTTACCGTGGCGTTCACCTTGGCGAGTGACATGGTACTCCGCGCTGTATTCAGTAAGGGCAGAGGTTGCATCGCTGGCTTGAGATTGCGGCTGTGCATGAGCGGCGAAAGAGCCGCAGCCTAACGCTGCGACCAATAAAATATTAGCTGTCCAAGTACGCGTTAAGGTCGGCACCTTGGCTAGGAAGGGTGTTGTTATCGAGCACTGCATAGTTATCTTCCATCGTCAGTCGTTGTTCGCTGAACCACTTTACTACCAACGGATAGATTATATGTTCTTGTGCATGGACTTTTTGTGCCAGCGTTTGTGCTGTGTCACCATTTTCAATGGGCACTTGGGCTTGGACAATCACAGGTCCGCCATCGAGCTCCTCGGTAACAAAGTGAACGCTAACGCCATGCACTTTATCGTTTGCATCTAGTGCGCGCTGGTGGGTGTTCAGCCCTTGATACTTAGGCAACAATGAAGGATGAATGTTCAACATTTTTCCTTTAAATTTTTGCACTAAGCTAGGGGTTAGAATACGCATAAATCCAGCTAATACAACACAGTCTGGTGAAAAACTATCAATAAGCTCACCCAGAGCCACATCGTATTCATCGCGAGAGGCAAAAGCTTTATGGTCTAGTACTTCAGCGCGGATCCCGCTATTGCGAGCGCGCTCTAGGCCATAGGCGTCGGCTTTGTTGCTGATCACCGCGCATACTTCAGCGGGAATATTTCCCGCTGCACAGGCGTCAATAATCGCTTGCAAGTTTGAGCCGCTGCCCGAAATCAATACTACGAGTCGGGCATGGGTCATTACTTACTTCCACCTAGAATTTCTACTTGCTCTTCATCGGCGCCGGCATCTTGAATTTCACCGATGTGCCATGCGTCTTCACCTGCGTCTTTCAGGATGCTTAAGCTTTGCTCTAGTTTATCGGCTGGCACGGCAATAACCATACCGACACCACAGTTGAAGGTGCGATACATTTCGTGTGTTTCGATATTGCCGTTTTCTTGTAGCCAGTTAAATACCGCAGGCCACTGCCAGCTATCGCCTTTAATCACGGCTTTAGCTGATTGTGGTAATACACGTGGAATATTTTCCCAGAAGCCGCCACCTGTGATGTGTGAAAGCGCATGCACATCAACTTGTTTAAGTAGCTCCAGTACCGGCTTAACATAGATACGGGTAGGTTCCAGTAGATGCTCGGCAAGAGGTTTGCCCGCAAATTCGCTGCTGGTATCTGCGCCCGACACTTCAAGTACCTTGCGGATCAGTGAATAGCCATTGGAATGAGGACCACTTGAGGCTAACGCAATGAGTTGATCGCCAGCTGCAACTTTGGTGCCATCGATAATGCCTTGTTTTTCCACCACACCAACGCAAAAGCCAGCCATGTCGTAGTCATCACCTTCGTACATCCCTGGCATTTCTGCAGTTTCACCACCTATAAGGGCACAACCTGAAAGCTCACAGCCTGCGCCAATACCGGTGACCACATCGGCGGCGGTATCAACATCTAACTTTCCAGTGGCGTAGTAATCTAGGAAAAATAATGGTTCCGCACCTTGGACAATCAAGTCGTTGACACACATTGCCACAAGGTCAATCCCTACCGTATCGTGCTTTTTTAGGTCGATAGCGAGGCGTAGCTTAGTGCCAACGCCATCAGTACCAGCAACAAGAACAGGCTCTTTGTAGCCAGTGGGGAGCTGGCAGAGCGCGCCAAAGCCACCAATTCCGCCCATCACTTCAGGGCGTTTAGTCTTTTTAACAACGCCTTTAATGCGCTCAACGAGGGCGTTACCAGCGTCAATATCGACGCCAGCGTCTTTGTAGCTAAGAGACTGTTTTTGTTCGCTCACAGGTTTTCCTCAAATAAATTTAGGGGTTGCTTAGAAACGCCGGGCATTTTACAGCAAATGCCCCTTGGAGGCTAGAAAAAGGAGGACGAATGTCCTTGTTAGGCTGTAGCAACCAGCACGGCGCGAAGTGGCGCTGGATACCCTTCGATGGTTTTGTTTACATCATTTGGGTCAAGGAAGTCGGCCAGCGACTCATTTTCCATCCACGATGTACGCCGTTGCTCTGCCAATGACGTCTGATCGGTGTCAACAACGCGGATATCTTTAAAGCCGACGCGTCGCAACCACAGCTGCAATGCGTCGGTGCTTGGGATGTACCACACGTTGCGCATCTTTGCGTAGCGGTCTTCCGGCATCAGTACCGTGTGAATATCGCCTTCCACGACCAAGGTCTCTAACACCAGTTCACCTCCCGGGCGCAATTGCGCTCGTAGCTGTGCTAAGAAATCGATAGGGGAGCGCCGATGATAAAGCACCCCCATGGAAAATACCGTATCGAAGGCTTTTAATGCTGGCAGTTGTTCAACGCCCAGAGGCAGCAAATGCACGGCAGGGTCTGGGTGATACTGTTTAATGGCTTGGAATTGACACAAAAACAAGTCACTGGGGTCGATGCCCACCACCAGTTCGGCGCCTTCACCACGCATACGCCACAGGTGGTAGCCTGAGCCGCAGCCAATATCTAGGACCTTACGATGTGATAAACCGCTGATATGGGGTAACACGCGATCCCATTTCCAGTCGCTGCGCCATTCGGTGTCAATGTCGATACCAAACAGTGAAAACGGGCCTTTACGCCACGGCATAAAGCGCTTTAGTAAATGTGTTAACTGTTTGCGCTCGCCGTCGCTAATGTCTTCGGCTTGGCCTATTGCGACCTGCGTACGAACATCAATGTTTGATGGCGTTAACTCAGGCAGATTGTTCAGTACTTTTTGCCATTTTGGCATATCGCCATGACGAGCTTGGTCCTGCCAATGTTGTAACTGCCCAGGTAAGGTATTTAGCCAGTGGCTCAAATCGGTGCAGGCAATATATTGATAAAACTGATTAAACCATTGATTCATAATTGTTCCGTTTATTTAATTGCGACCATAGAGCAAAAGTTAAAGCACTGATACCACACTTGGGTTTGGCTAAAGCCGACGTCTTGCAAGCGTTCAATATGGGTGCTCAAGGTGTCGGTGCGCATGACATTTTCAATGGCGGTGCGCTTTTGGCTTATCTCTAACTCTGAGTAGCCATTGGCGCGCTTGAAATCATGATGGAGGTCAACCAATAACTCATCGACATCGGCATTTTCACCTTTAAGTTTTTCACTTAGCAGCAACACACCTCCGGACTTTAGGGCGTTAAAAATGCGCGTTAGCAGGGCATGGCGTTGCTCAGGTGGAATAAATTGCATGGTGAAGTTCATCGCCACGACAGAGGCGTTTTCAAGTTTAGCGTCAAGAATATCGCCAAGCTGCACGTCAACGGGCACAGCAGAGCGAAAGCCTTGTAAATGCATGCGACACCGTTCAACCATGGCTTGAGAATTATCAATGGCGACTATTTCACAGCCACTTTGGGTGAGGTTACGGCGCATACTAAGGGTTACGGCGCCTAGCGAGCAGCCTAAATCATACAGCCGCGTATGTGGCTGTGCGTATTTGCCGGCTAATTTACCAAGGGTGCTAACGATGGTGGCATATCCTGGTACCGATCGTTCAATCATATCTGGGAACACCTCGACGACGTTGGCATCGAAGGTGAAATCTTTTACTTGCTGTTCAGCAGCATAAATACTGTCTTTCACTGACACTTTGCTAAGCTCTAGATAGAAACAATGACAATATTTTATCAAATTTGTTGGCGCTGTGGTGAGCTTTAGCAGCACAAATCGGCCGCATTAGGCTGCATTCGCTTTCGCTGGGTCACAAAAGGTGCCAAAAAATGTAAACAGTACTGGCTAGTTTTTCGGTTATTCAGTAAGTTAACCGCTGTAGTATGGTTTTATGCCAGTAAATAAAGATGTGAGACAGTGCATGAAAAAAAGCAAAGTAATTAGTACCGAGGATATTCTTTCCACGTTATGTCATTCGGTGACCGAGGTGTTGTCTTCTGCCAGCGGCAATAACATTAGCTATTCGGCCATGGTGCAAAAAATAACCCGCACCTGTATGCGCCCGGATATTGGCTGCTTCGTGTTATTCGATGGTGGCTTTACAGGGTTGGTGGTGACGAATTTTACCGCGCAAGCGGCGATGGAAGTCTATTCGGACTACTTGCGTAACATGGGCATGCCCGAGGAAGAGTTAGCGAAGAGCCACCTTTCTGATGATGTTTCCAATGTGCTAGGGGAGCTCATGAACCAAATCGTCGGTGACTTTACTAATAAAGTCAGGGAGCAACTGCACACGTCGATCACCCAAAATCAGCCGAAAATGATGGCCATCAACAAGCAAGTGCAAATCTCTGTGGATACCACTATGGACAGGCCTCAGGCGCGCCGTGTGACGTTTACCACACAGAACCAAAACATTTTTTACCTTGAATTGGCGATGGATAAAACGGAGTTCATCAAGCTTCATGATTTTGACATCACCGATGCGGTAGACCCTGATGACATCATTGAAAGTGCCCATGCCGATAAGCAACAAGCTGAAGAAAAAGCAAAAAAGCAGCAGGCTGAACAGGATATCGATGACGATTTTATGGAAAACCTAGGTCTTTAATAGCCGCATACTCGGCGTGAGGCTAACAATACTTGCGACCCTCTGTGACTGGTGTGATGCCAGCACATAGGTCTATGTAGCCGTGCTAAAAGAGCTGTTCCTGTTGGTGTTTTTCACCCGGGAATGGCTCAATGGCACGGTGATAATAGCCACAAAAGCGCTGCAAATCCTGCGCAAACTGGCGTGCCAGTAAAGGCGCTCCGTCGTTATCAGCGGTGTGTAAAAACACATAGGGTGACTTGCCTTCATCTAACCACTGTTTAATCTTTGCCAACCAAGGCTGGTAATAGTGCTGATACTCATCACTTAGCGCAGCAATCACAAAACGCACCACTGGGCGCTCGCCCAAGGCCACCGCATGCACCGGTAAATGAGGTTTCTTCTGCTGCGCGTCAATAATGGCGTCACTATAGGGAGAGACGGCAAACAGCGCCCGGGTGTCCATACAAACACGATCAATATTATGTTGATGTAAAAATCGGTTCAGTGCGCGCTCGCTGTCACCTTTGGTAAAAAAATCGTGGTGGCGCACTTCCACGCTGTAGTGCAAGTCTTTGGGTAGTTGGGCAATAAAGTGTTGCAGCCGGGGTAGGTGCGTCGGTGTAAAGCTTGCTGGCAATTGCAACATCAAGCTGCCTACTTTGCTGAATAAGGGCGCCATTAGTTTAAGCCAGTGCGTGAGTTCTTGCTTTGGAGCTTGCAAGGCACTGTCGTGGCTAAAACGCTTAGGAAATTTAAAGGTAAAGCGGAAGTGCTCATCACTGCTGTGCAGCCAGCGCTTTACCACATCGGGGCTGGGGTCGGCATAGAAAGTGGTATTTCCCTCCACAGCATTGAATACTTCGCTGTAACGGGCGAGCATCTGTGATTGTTGGCAGTGTTGGGCAAATAATTGTCCTTTCCACGCGGTATTAGACCACTGTGGACAACCTAGATAAAGCATGGTTAGAGCACGGTTCCTAGTGATTGGCAGCTATGCTAGCACAGCTTTATGGCTTTGGATGTTCAATAAGTGTGCAACTCGGAGTTTGCTTCGTGACATTGACTGCCGTTTTTATATAATTGACGCAATTAATTTGGCCACTGCGTGCTTAAACCAATGCGCGCTTACAATTAAAACAGGAATATTATGCGCTCTATATATTGCGGACACTTAAATAAAAGTCATGTCGACCAAGAAGTTACTCTGTGTGGGTGGATCAACAAACGCCGCGATTTAGGTGGTTTGATCTTCGTCGATGTGCGTGACCGCGAAGGTTTGGTGCAGGTGGTGTTCGACCCGGAAGTTGAAGGGCTTATGGATGTGGCGAATAAACTTCGTCAAGAATTCTGTGTACAAGTCAAAGGGGTGGTCCGCGCTCGCCCTGACAGCCAAGTCAACAAAGACATGAGCACAGGTGAAGTGGAAATTCTGGGTACTGGCCTTGAGATCATTAACCGCAGCGACGCTCTACCACTGGATTTTAACCAGCAAAACTCCGAAGAGCGCCGTCTAAAGTACCGTTACTTGGATCTTCGCCGCTTAGAGATGAGCGACCGCATTAAGTTGCGTGCCAAAGCCACAAGTTTTGTTCGCCGCTTCCTTGATAGCAATGACTTCCTCGATATTGAAACGCCGGTACTGACGAAAGCGACCCCTGAAGGAGCACGTGACTACCTTGTGCCAAGCCGTGTGCATCATGGCAGCTTTTATGCGCTGCCGCAGTCGCCGCAGCTGTTTAAACAATTGTTGATGATGTCTGGCTTTGACCGTTACTACCAAATCGTTAAATGTTTCCGTGATGAAGATTTACGTGCCGACCGCCAGCCAGAGTTCACGCAAATCGATATCGAAACCTCATTTATGAGTTCAGACCAAGTTCGTGGTGTCACTGAAAAACTGATCCGTGATATGTGGCAAGAGTTGCTGAATGTTGATTTGGGCGAGTTCCCGGTAATGGCTTACAGCGAAGCCATGCGTCGTTTTGGTTCAGATAAGCCTGACCTACGTAACCCGATGGAGCTTATTGACGTTGCTGATTTGGTTAAAGACGTTGAGTTTAAAGTGTTCTCTGGCCCTGCCAATGATGAGAAAGGCCGCGTAGCCGTGCTTAGCGTGCCAGGCGGAGCGTCTTTATCACGCAAGCAAATTGACGAGTACACCAAGTTTATCGGCATCTATGGCGCTAAAGGTTTAGCCTGGATGAAGGTCAATGACCGCGACGCAGGTGTGGAAGGCGTGCAATCACCGATTGCTAAATTCTTGAACGAAGAGGTGATCACCGCCTTACTTGAACGCACCAATGCGCAAACTGGCGATATCATTTTATTTGGTGCCGACTCACGCAATGTGGTCAATGAAGCTATGGGTGCGCTGCGCTTGAAGATTGGTTTAGACCTTGAGCTAACTGATTTAACCAAATGGGCACCATTGTGGGTCGTAGACTTCCCGATGTTTGAAGAAGACGATGAAGGTAATCTACACGCTGTTCACCACCCATTTACTGCGCCAAAAGATGTCAGCCCAGAGGAGCTGGAAGCTAACCCTGCCGGCACGCTTTCTGATGCCTACGACATGGTTCTTAATGGTTACGAAGTCGGTGGTGGTTCGGTGCGTATCCACAACAATGCGATGCAACAAGCGGCGTTCCGAGTGTTGGGGATCAATGAGCAAGAGCAACAAGATAAATTCGGTTTCCTACTCGATGCGTTGAAGTATGGTACACCGCCGCACGCAGGTTTGGCGTTCGGTCTTGACCGCCTAGTAATGTTACTTTGTGGTACAGACAATATTCGTGATGTCATTGCCTTCCCGAAAACGACGCAAGCATCTTGTTTGATGACCGATGCCCCGAGTGTGGCAAATCCCGACGCTCTGCAAGAGCTGGGTATCGGAGTGACTGCCTCTGAGAGTGAACAAAGCGAATAAGCGATAGCGATAAAAGAAGCGGCTCAGGCCGCTTTTTTTATGCTTCAGCTTTACACTGGTCATACATACAGTTACCATTTCCATAAGCGAGAATAATAATAAGGTCAGTGGGTGAGTATAATTTTGGGAATTGACCCCGGCTCGCGCTTTACCGGCTATGGTGTCGTGCAGCAGCAAGGGCATAAGTTCCATTACTTGGGCAGTGGCTGTATTAAGTTAGGTGATAACGCCTTCCCGTTGCGTTTAAAAATGATTTTCCAAGGCGTCAGCCAACTCATTGAGCAATTTAACCCTACCGCGTTTGCCATAGAGCAAGTGTTTATGGCCCACAATCCAGATTCGGCACTAAAGCTAGGGCAAGCTCGGGGCGCAGCCATTGTCGCCGCCACCTTGGCCGATATTGACGTGTCAGAATACTCCGCACGGCAAGTGAAACAAGCAGTGGTTGGGCGAGGCTCTGCGGAAAAGGCGCAGGTACAACACATGGTGAAGCATATCTTGAAGCTGCCAGCAACGCCGCAAGCAGATGCCGCCGACGCCTTGGCTATTGCCATGTGCCATGGTCACTCACAACAAAACTTAATAAAACTGTCCGGCCAAGCACGTAAAACCGTGCGCGGACGCTTGAGGTAACAATGATAGGACGAATTAGAGGATTGTTGGTTGAGAAGCAGCCCCCTGAAGTGTTAGTGGAAGCAGCGGGCATTGGCTATGAAATCAACCTCCCCATGAGTTGCTTTTATGCACTTCCCGAGTGTGGCGAACAGGTCACCTTGTATACCCACTTTGTGGTGCGAGAGGATGCGCAGCTGTTATTTGGGTTTAACACCAAAAACGAACGCGCCCTGTTTCGTGAATTGCTAAAAGCCAATGGGGTAGGGCCGAAACTAGGCCTAGGTATTTTATCGGGGATGTCGGCAGAGCAATTTATCCATTGCGTTCATCATGGCGATGCAAGCACCTTAGTAAAGCTTCCCGGCGTTGGCAAAAAAACCGCAGAGCGGTTAGTGTTAGAAATGAAAGACAGGCTTAAAGATTGGGGTCCTGACTTATTTACCCCTCACACTGACGCGGCACCAATAGATGCGCCCAATGGCGATACTTTGGTCGCGAGTAATGCCCAAGACGATGCGGTTGCCGCACTTGAAGCTCTGGGCTATAAAAATGCTCAGGCAGTGAAGTCGGTAAAAGCAGTCGCGAAGCCAGGCATGGCCTCCGAAGAAATGATTAAGCAAGCGCTCAAAGCGATGCTATAACAGAGATACCATCATGATAGAAGCGGATCGGCTGATTGAGCCAGAGGTACAGGGTAATGAGGATGTGGTCGATAGAGCCATTCGGCCTAAGTTATTGGCCGACTATCACGGCCAACCTCATGTTAAACAGCAGATGGATATTTTTATCGAGGCCGCACGCTCACGTAGCGAGGCCTTAGATCATCTCCTTATATTTGGTCCCCCTGGGTTAGGTAAAACCACGTTAGCCAATATTGTTGCTAATGAACTCGATGTGAGTATTAAAACGACTTCCGGTCCGGTGTTGGAGAAAGCCGGCGATCTCGCCGCCTTACTGACAAACTTAGAAGCTCATGATGTGCTGTTTATCGACGAAATTCATCGCATGAGCCCGCATGTTGAGGAAATACTCTATCCAGCCATGGAAGACTATCAACTCGATATCATGATTGGTGAAGGCCCCGCAGCGCGCTCGATTAAACTTGATTTACCGCCATTTACTTTAATTGGTGCTACGACCCGTGCAGGCTCATTAACCTCTCCGCTGCGCGATCGTTTCGGTATTGTTCAACGTTTGGAGTTTTATTCTGTTGCCGACCTTGCCGCCATTGTCAAACGCTCCGCCGATCATTTAGGTTTAGCAGTTGACGAGCAGGGCGCTTTAGAAGTCGCCAAGCGCTCGCGAGGGACTCCCCGCATAGCTAACCGACTACTGCGTCGAGTGCGAGATTTTGCTGAAGTTAAAGGTGATGGTCGTGTATGCATTGATATTGCCGCACAAGCGCTCGATATGGTCGATGTAGACAAAAGCGGTTTTGATTATATGGACCGTAAATACTTGTTAGCGATTATAGAAAAGTTTATGGGCGGGCCGGTGGGGCTGGATAATCTCGCAGCAGCCATCGGCGAGGAAAAAGAAACCATAGAAGATGTGATTGAACCCTATCTAATACAGCAAGGCTTTATCCAGCGTACGCCGCGAGGACGGATTGTATCAGATCATGCCTATGCGCATTTTGGTCTCAGTAAAACAACAGACTAACCTTGGCACACCATGCCGAGCGTTTTGGCTCGGCCCAACCTGCCTCATTCTCTTCCCAATACACCCAAGTCTAGGTCGACGCTATCAAGCTGCTCGCCTCATAAAGCTTATTAAAAGCAGAGTAATTCACAACAGATTAAGCTGTGCTTGGTATCTTATTGCAGGCAAAAAAAAGCCCGCTAACAAAGCGGGCAAAACAACAAGTTGAAGGAAGTAAATCCAAATAAGCCAAGTGAATGAGCAACACTAAAGTTAATCAATCAATGGCCGAGGTGGGGAATCAGAAACCACCTCTTGAACTGTGCATAAGAGCTCAATTGGTTGCGCTAGCTCAGTACAGGGTGAATATTACGGACTAAATGGGCCCTAATCAAACTAGAAAAATTATATTTTTCGGATAAGAAAATCTAATATTGAATAGTTTTTTAAGATGGTAATTTTCATCGTAAAGTATGGGGTTATGTTTTCTTAATATTGATATTAAAGGGAAATATTATTTGTGTGCTTTTTTTGTTCTATTAGATTTACTAGTTTCTAACGTGTAGATATTTTGGCAAATGAAAGCTTATGCGCACAAAGTGCATAAAACGCAATTAATTTGAACTTTTGTTAGGGTTTTAGAGCCCAATAATGGCGTGTACTTTTTTACATCGCATCATTAATTAGGTGTTTAACTTGGGTTTGTAGCAATTCGTGGCAAGGCCATTGTCAGCGCTACAACGACTGGTTACACTAGTGCCCATTGTGTCGTGCTCAAAGACACGTGGAAGTTGTAAACTGCGCCTCAGGAGAAAAGACGTGGATTCAGGATTAAATTTTATTGATCTTATTTTAAAAGCCAGCTTTTTAGTACAGCTGGTGATGCTTACCTTAGTAGCTCTGTCGGTAATATCGTGGGCCATCATCATTCAGCGTCGTAAAACCTTGGGCCATGCGCTTAGTAGCGCCAAGAAATTCGAATCGCGTTTTTGGTCAGGTGTTGATTTGTCGAAGCTTTACAGTGAGATTTCGGCGCGTGGCAATAAAAGTGAAGGACTAGAAGCGTTATTTACCTCAGGCTTCAAAGAATTTGCACGACACAAAAAGAATAATGTTCATTCTGCGGGTATGGTCACCGAAGGCGCACATCGTGCGATGCGTGTGGCACTTTCTCGTGAGATTGAAAAACTTGAAACAAGCTTGTCCTTTCTTGCAACCATAGGTTCAATCAGCCCCTACATTGGCTTGTTTGGTACCGTGTGGGGGATCATGACTGCCTTTATCGCCCTCGGTGAAGTAAAGCAAGCAACACTGCAAATGGTCGCCCCGGGTATCGCCGAGGCCTTGATTGCTACTGCAATGGGCTTGTTTGCAGCCATCCCTGCGGTTATTGCGTACAACCGCTTTGCCAATAAAGTTGAGAAAATAGAGTCGCATTACGCCAATTTCATGGAAGAGTTTTCTAATATTCTTCATCGCCAAGCGATCACCCAAGAGGTAAAGTCGAATGTATCAGCGTAAGAAACGTCGTCCGGTCGCAGAGATCAACGTTGTTCCTTACATCGACGTGATGTTGGTGCTGCTGATAATTTTTATGGCCACAGCACCACTTATCACCCACGGGGTCAAAGTTGATTTGCCAAAGATGGAAAAATCCGAGCTGGTGGAAACTAAAGATGCACCGCCGATTATTGCCTCTATCGACGCCGATGGTAAGTACTATGTGAGTGTTGGTACTGACCCCGAAGCACCGATGGAAGCGGTGGATGTCGCCGCTGTCATCAAGCTCAAGTTAGAGCAAAACCCCGATACTCCAGTGATGATTAAAGGATCAGGCCGTGTCAGTTATCAAGAAGTACTGCTATTAATGGACTTTTTGAAAAACGCCGGGGTACCCGAGGTAGGCTTAATGACGGAGTCGTTTGAGGATTAGCATGCAGCAGTATAAAACGCCACTTCTCATTTCCCTCGCTTTACACCTTGCGCTTATTGGTGTTTTGGTGGGCGTGGGTTTATTTCGTGATTCAGCACCTGAAATCATGAAAGTGACTCTTAATACACCGAGTAATGAAGATACGCCAGAGCAAGCAGTTAGCGCCGTGTCTGTTGATCAAAAACAAGTGGAGCAACGTCTCGCTGATCTTAAGCAGAAAGAGGAAGCCAAAAAGCGTGCCGAGCAACAGCGTATTAAAGAGTTGGAAGAACGCGCCGCCGCCGCCCGCAAACAGCGTGAAGCCGAAGCCGAGCAGATCAAAAAGTTAGAGCGGCAGCGTCAAGCCAAAGAACGTGAACGTAAACAGGCTGAGGCCGAAGCTAAACGTGCTCGAGAGCAAGAGCGTAAAGAGCGCGAAAAAGCACGTAAAGCCCAGCAGGAAAAAGAAAAGGCAGAGCAAGCGGCTAAAGCGGCTGCTGAAAAACGTCGCAAGGAAGAAGAAGCGGCGCGCAAGGCCGAAGCTGAGCGTAAACGAAAAGAGCAAGAAGCTGCCCGCAAGGCTGAAGAAGCAAGACAAAAAGCGCTGGCTGAGCAACTGCTGCAAGAGCAATTGGCTGCCGAGCAAGCGGCACGCTCGAAAGCGCGTCGACAGCAAGTGATGTCGGAAGTGGACAAATACCGCGCTCTTATCGCCCAACGCATTCAGCAAAACTTGCTATTAGATCAGAGCTACCGTGGTAAAGAGTGTCGATTAAACATTAAATTGGCATTCAACGGCTTGGTCACCAGTGTCAGTTCACTCGGTGGCGACCAGCAAGTCTGTGAAGCTGCGGTTCGTGCAGTGCGCCGTGCTGATACCTTACCGGTCTCCAAAGATCGTGATGTATTTGAAAAATTAAAAGATATTAACTTAACGGTTAAACCAGAGTTTTAGGGGAACACCATGGTAAAGATGTGCCGATACCTGTTTATTTCCATGCTAGCTAGCGTCAGTCTATGGGCTAATGCAGCGTTGGAAATTGTTATTACTGAAGGGGTCGACAGTGCCCGACCTATCGCTGTGGTGCCGTTTGCCTACGAAGGCACCGGTGAAATGCCGATGCGCATCAGTGAAGTGGTCGCCGCTGACTTGCGTCGCAGTGGTAAGTTTAAGCCAATCGCCAGCATTAATATGCCACAGCGCCCAAGTACTGATGCTGATGTGGACTACAGTGCCTGGGTTCAAGAAGGGGTGGAAGCCATTGTTGTTGGTCGTGTACAGCAACAAAATGGCGGCCGATACCTGGTCAGTTACGAGCTAATCGACGTGCTCCGTGGGCAAATAACCGGTGGCGAGACACGCATTCTCAACAACGGTAAGTTAATCAAAAGCCAAGACCATGTACTTGACGCTCGGGAAACAGTCATCACGGCGCAAAACTTCCGCCGTTACGGTCACCGCATTAGCGATGTCGTATACGAGGCGTTAACGGGTGAGCGCGGCGCATTTTTAACTAAAATTGCCTACGTGATTGTACGTGACCAAGATGATAAGCCTTATCAGCTTGTTGTGGCGGATTACGATGGCTATAACGAGCAGGTACTACTGCGCTCTAAAGAGCCACTGATGTCACCCTCATGGTCACCTGATGGCAATAAACTGGCTTATGTCACCTTTGAAAATCGTCAAAGTCAGATTTATATCCAAGATATTTACACAGGCCAGCGACAGTTAGTCACCAGCCACCCAGGTATCAACGGTGCCCCGCAATTTTCACCTGATGGCACGAAATTAGCTATGGTGCTATCAAAAGACCGCACCGGTGCTACTGAGCTTTATTTGTACGACTTACAAACAAAGCAAGAGCGTCGTTTAACTCGCCACCGTAGTATCGATACCGAGCCAACTTGGCATCCAAACGGCAAAGAGCTCCTGTTTACCTCGGAAAGGGGTGGTAATGCCCAGATTTATAAGTTAAATTTAGATTCAGGCCGAGTGAAACGCATGACGTTCGACGGTGATATGAATTTGAATGGCTCAGTTACGCCCGATGGCAAGCACTTAGTGATGGTAAATCGGACGCTGGGCCGTTATCACATTGCTAAGAAGGATCTTGAATCAGGCAACTTCCAAGTACTTACACGTACACGTTTGGATGAGTCGCCGAGCGTGGCGCCCAACGGCTCCATGATTATTTACAGCACGATGCATAACAACAAAAATGTATTGGCTTTGGTTTCAATGGATGGTCGTTTTAAAGCGCGTTTACCCGTACTTGATGGACAAGTAAAAGCGCCAGCTTGGTCACCGTTTTTATAATTCGCTCAGGGTATAGTCAGCTTTGGACGCATAAACTTGAATTTTATGTAAATTGCTTACTATATTAAGACAAATTGAAAATCAGGTGCTGGTTTCACTTTTTGATAATAGGAATCTACTCAATGCAACTTAAAAAAATAGTTAAAGGTCTGCTTATTGCAGTGCCAGTTATGACGCTAGCGGCATGTAGTTCTTCATCTAGCCAAGATGAAGGCCAAGCCAACGAGACAAATCAAGTTGAAACCCAAACAACTGATACAGTTGAAGTGGAAACAGTAAAACGCGAGAAAACAGCAGAAGAGAAGCTGCGCGAAAAGTATGAAGCGCTTCGTCAACAGCAAATCATTTACTTTGATTTTGACAAGGCAACCATTCAGAGCAAGTATGCTGAATTGCTACAAGCTCACGCTCAGTTCCTAACGCAGAACCCTTCTGTAAAAGTACTTATCGAAGGTCACGCAGATGAGCGTGGTACGCCAGAGTACAACATTGCACTAGGTGAAAGCCGTGGTCAGTCTGTAGAAAAATACCTACAGAGCCTAGGTGTTAACCCTAACCAAATGTCTGTTGTTAGCTACGGTGAAGAGAAGCCGATGGTTAAAGCGCGTAACGAAGAAGCGTTCGCCAAAAACCGCCGTGCAGTCTTGGTATACTAAAATTTAAAAGAGTAACAATGAAGCCGAAAATTATTTTGGCAGCCTTACTCATGAGCGGGAGCACCCAAGTTTGGGCTGCTCCCGCTCCTGTTTCAGAGGCCTCTGCCAGTGAATCAAGTGTCGAAAAACGTTTAAGCCGCTTAGAGCAAATGATGCAAACTCGCAATTTGCTTCAAGCCGACCTACAACAGCAACTGGATCTGTTGCAAGATGAAGTGAGTCAGTTGCGTGGCGTCACCGAAGAGCACAGCTACAAGCTAGAAAAGGTGCTGCAACGTCAACGCGAGCTATATCAAGAAATAGAAAACCGTGTTAGCGCCGCTTATTCGCAGCAGCAACAGCCAAGCTATGATGATGGTTACAGTACGTCCAGTGCCGCGACCACCAGTGATAGCGCTGCCAACAGTGCCGCGCCGATGAGTAGCAACCTGTCGGAAAATGAAGCGTATGACAAAGCGGTCAAGCTGATCATGCAGGATAAGCGCTATGACGCAGCGATTCCTGAGTTTCAAGCATTTCTGCAAACCTATCCAGAGTCAGTATATGTGCCGAACGCACATTATTGGTTAGGTCAACTTTTGACGATTAAAGGTGATACGAGCGGCGCCAAGGGCCACTTCGAAACCGTGGTGAATCAATATACTGATTCTAATAAGCGTGCCGATGCGATGCTTAAGTTGGGTACCTTGGAACAGCAGCAAGGTCAACTCGCCAAAGCGAAGCAATTGTTTAATAAAGTGATTGCTGAGTACCCTAACACCACAGCCGCTAAATTAGCGACCGAGCGTGTTAGTAAGTTGTAGCAGATTTTGCTAAGTGTTTGCTTTTAGACCGCAGGCTGTTTAAAGCGGTCTAAAATTAGGCAACTAAGCGGAAAAACTAAAAAAAACCGAGCATTTGTATTGCACTTGGTTTTTAAATAAGTATTATAAGCGCCCGCAGCAGACGATAACCCCTCGGGGATAACGCTGCGCAAATAACGACAAAATGGGTCATTAGCTCAGTTGGTAGAGCAGTGGACTTTTAATCCATTGGTCGATGGTTCGAATCCATCATGACCCACCATTTTTCGTTATCCAGGCATTGCCTGCTCAAGAAGTAAGCAAGGTGTTGGGTCATTAGCTCAGTTGGTAGAGCAGTGGACTTTTAATCCATTGGTCGATGGTTCGAATCCATCATGACCCACCATTTTATATAAAGCCTACTATCAAGCGATTTAGTCGCAATGATGGGTCATTAGCTCAGTTGGTAGAGCAGTGGACTTTTAATCCATTGGTCGATGGTTCGAATCCATCATGACCCACCACTTTATATAACGCCTACTATCAAGCGATTTAGTCGCAATGATGGGTCATTAGCTCAGTTGGTAGAGCAGTGGACTTTTAATCCATTGGTCGATGGTTCGAATCCATCATGACCCACCACTTTACATCATCAGCTACATGCGTAGCGCACTTTCAAATATTGAAAGACACCAGTTATGGGTCATTAGCTCAGTTGGTTGAACAGTCAACATCGAAATATTATTTCGATGGTCTGTGAAAGCGAGTCAGGACGACGAGCCGGAACACCGCTTCAGGATGAATTAATGGCATTAAAGCTCGGTATGGGTCATTAGCTCAGTTGGTAGAGCAGTGGACTTTTAATCCATTGGTCGATGGTTCGAATCCATCATGACCCACCATCGCCTTTTCTTATTATTACCCAACTTCTTATAATTAAGCGCACAAGAATCTAGTCGTAGCGCAGACCTTTGCTTCTTTTTAGCGTCATAGTTTCGTATAATTACGGCAATACTTTTGCAATGTAGATGTAGTTTGACCAGTATGGGTATCAGCGAGAATATCATGCCGGAGGATTATATTTTTCCTCCTAAGCCAGCTCCTCTTTCTGATGAGCAGAAACAGCAGCACAAGGCGCGCATTAAACAATTACTGCAAGAAAAAAATGCAGTGTTAGTGGCGCATTATTATACCGATCCAGAGATCCAGGCCCTAGCAGAGGAGACCGGCGGCTGCGTGGCAGACTCGTTGGAGATGGCTCGCTTCGGCGCGCGTCAAGAGAACGCTGATATGATCATCGTAGCGGGTGTGCGTTTTATGGGTGAGACAGCGAAGATCTTAACTCCAGAAAAAACCGTGGTCATGCCCACCCTAGAGGCAACTTGCTCATTAGATGTGGGTTGCCCAATCGATGAATTTAGCCGCTTTTGCGATCAGCACCCTGACCGTAAAGTAGTCGTGTATGCGAATACTTCAACGGCTGTGAAAGCGCGTGCTGATTGGATCGTCACTTCATCTTGTGCGTTAGAAATCGTTGAGCATCTAGACAGCGAGGGCGAGAAGATCATTTGGGGCCCAGATAAGCACCTAGGTAGCTACATTCAAAATCAGACCGGCGCTGATATGATCATGTGGAATGGTGCATGCATTGTTCATGATGAGTTTAAAACCAAAGCGCTCAAAGATATGAAAGCGCTGCACCCTGATGCAGCGGTTTTGGTGCACCCTGAGTCACCTGCTGAGATAGTTGAACTTGCTGATGCCGTAGGCTCCACGAGTCAGCTTATCAAAGCGGCACAAACCATGGACAACAAGAAGTTTATTGTTGCCACCGATCGCGGTATTTTCTATAAAATGCAGCAGCTGTGCCCAGAGAAAGAGTTTTTTGAAGCACCGACTGCAGGTGAAGGCGCAACGTGTAAAAGCTGTGCCCATTGCCCGTGGATGGCCATGAACGGCCTCAAAGCCATTGAGGAAGCGCTCATAGACCCGCAAGGCAAAGAGGTGTTTGTGGACATGGAACTGCGCCAAGGCGCACTGCGCTCGCTTAATCGCATGCTAGACTTCACCGCCGCCATGGCACGCTAACGGTGTTTTACTAACCAGTTGATTTGGTTTTGTTAAAAACACCTTGCAACCCCGGCAGTGATTGCATAGTATATGCGGCGCTGCCAAGGCAGCGAAAAGTGCGGAGAGGTGGCTGAGTGGCTGAAGGCGCACGACTGGAACTCGTGTATACGTTAATAGCGTATCGAGGGTTCGAATCCCTCCCTCTCCGCCATTAATTTAATACAAAAAAGCCCAGCATTATGCTGGGCTTTTTTGTTTCAGTCTCCGGTCGCAAGCTTATTCCCATCCATCAACCTCCACTTTGTAGGCAAGGCATTGGCCTTGCGGTTGTCAGGCTAAAGCCAGACCCACAGGGGGGATGTTTGTAGGCAAGGCATTGGCCTTGCAGTTGTCAGGCTCAAGCCCGACCTACAGGGGTTGTTTGTAGGCATGGCGTTGGCCTTGCGGTTGTCAGGCTAAAGACCAAACCACAGGGGGAATATGTTGTAGGCAAGACATTGGCCTTGCGGTTGTCAGGCTAAAGCCTGACCCACAACAGGGGATTGTTTTTAGGCAAGGCATAGGCTTGCATTTGTCAGGCTAAAGCCCAAACCACAGGGGATTGTGTTGTAGGCAAGGCGTTGGCCTTGCGATCGTCCGGCTAAAGCCATATCCTCAGGAGTGTGCTGTAGGCAAGGCGTTGGCCTTGCATTTGTCAGGCTAAAGCCAGACCCACAGAAGCTTGCTTGTAGGCAAGGAGTTGGCCTTGCGGTTGTCAGGCTAAAGCCCAAGCCACAGGGGAATTGTGTTGTAGGCAAGGCATTGGCCTTGCGGTTATCAGGCTAAAGCCCCACCCACAAGAGATGCTTGCGCATTGCTGCTCGCGTTACTATTCCCTACTTACACTTTATTTGCTGCTCACCGAGGTGATATACGTTATTAACGGCGACATAGCCACCAGAGAAAATGGCGGTGGCGGGCAGAAGTATCGGCGTGAGTAATATCCCAGAGAGGGAATAATAAGTGTTCGTCTCTTCAGCTACGTTAACAATGCGCAAAGTCTTCTTGTCCGACGAGAGCTCACACTTACGCTCTACATAAGGGGTGTCGCTGGGCACCACTATGCAGGCGCTAGAGATGATACACAGCGTGGCTACAACGACTGATTTAAGGTATTGCATCGTAGTCTCTTCGATTAAGCTAGTTCATCAGCGACTTCAGCTATTTTTTGCCGTAACCATACGTGGCTAACGTCGCGATGTAATAGCGGCGACCAAATCATATCCAACTCAAAAGGCGCAATAGGGAAAGGCGGCTCTAAAATGGTGAGTCCGGGATCGTCTTTGTAAATTTTTGCGGCTTTGGAGGGCAAGGTGGCAATGAGATTTTGCTCCTTGGCCAAATGAATAGCGACGTGGTAATTACGGGTAAAAGTGGCGATATTTCGATGCTTACCAAAATGTGCTAAGGCTTCGTCCACCCACCCGAGTTTTTGCACATCCTCTGGGTCCATGCCCACGCCCACACCAAAACCGGTTTTGCTAACCCAAATATGGCGGGCATGAAGATAACTGTCGAGGTTAAAGTTATTTAAAATCGGGTTGTCTGATTTGACCAAACACGAGAAGCTGTCTTTCCAGATACGTTTATGATGAAACGATTGAGGCAGTTTTTCAAAACGGTTAAGCGCCATATCAACCTTGCCATTTTCAACATCATGAAAGGTCACATCACTGGGCGTAAGAATATCCAAAGTGGTATCCGGGGCTTCCTCATGTAACTTACTCAGTAATCGTGGAGCCAAAGTACTGGCTGCATAGTCACTGGCCATCATGCGAAACACACGCTTACTGCTTTGCGGCTCAAAGTCGCGATTCGGCGCTAGCGTTTCCTCTAACGTCATGAGCACGCCACGGATCACGGGTTGCAGCTCCAGTGCGCGCTCAGTGGGAACCATGCCCTCACTGGTGCGCACCAGCAGCGGATCATTAAGCAGATTTCGTAAGCGTTTTAAACCATTACTCATTGCCGGCTGAGTAATACTCAACTGATTCGCGGCCTTTGTGACATTGCATTCGCGAAGCAAAGTATCAAGATAGACGAGTAGGTTTAAATCAATCTTATTTATATTCATTACTTGCTGCCATTTTTATTATTTATGCCTAGTGTAGCTTAAAGGTGGCTAAGAAAACACACTACCAATGATGTATAAAGCGTTGGCACTGTGGGTAGGGATAAACCTGTTTATACTCACCTTGAGTGATTTTAGCTTGTGCTTGGCGCCAGTAGGCGGGGTCGAGAAGCTCAGGGTGAGTGGCCAGTAGTGCTTGTTTGTGCACCGGGTTGGGTAATACAAAGGTGCTTAGCTGCTCGGGGAACACATCGTTAGGTGCGACCGACAAAGTGCTTTCTTCGCCGCAGGCATCGTCATGGCCAAGCTCGCGAAACTGCATATCGGTGAGGTACTGCACTTCGTCATAGTCATAAAATACCACGCGGCGATGTTTCGTCACGCCAAAGTTTTTTAATAACATATCACCGGGAAAAATATTGGCGGCAATCATATCTTTGAGTGCTTGGCCGTATTCATCAATGGCTTGTGCGGCTTTAGCACTATCCACTTCTTGCAAGTATAAGTTCAACGGCGTCATACGGCGCTCAATATACAAATGCTTGATGATGAGCATGTCGCCTTCAATACGAATAGAGTTGGCGATACTCGCCTTAAACACCTCAAGTAGTGGCGCGCTAAAGCAGCTCAAAGGTAAAGCAACATCTGAATATTCCAAGGTGTCTGCCATGCGGCCAACACGATCATGACGCTTAACCAACTGGTAGCGCTCGAGCACTGTTTTACGGCCAAAGGGCTTGCTTGAGCCAAAGCGATCGCGGATCACTTTAAACACATAGGGAAACGAGGGCAGGGTAAATACCATCATCACCATGCCGGGGGTGCCGGCGGCCAATTCAAACTGCTCATGAGCGTGACCCATATGCTCGAGTAACTCGCGGTAGAATTCTGTCTTACCTTGCTTATGAAAGCCAATGGCATTGTATAGCTCGGCTTTGGTTTTACCGGGCATCAACTGATTGAGAAAGTGCACCAGCGCCGAAGGAGCATGGGTTTGCACCATAAAATAAGCACGGGCAAAGCCAAAAATGACCCGCATTTGCGACGACCGAGTCAGCAAGGCATCAATATACAGGCCCTTGTTACCATCATGAAGCACGGCGATGACAAAGGGTTGCGTGCCTGTTTGCGAAACCACACGACCGACAATATAGGCGGCCTGGCCGCGATAAAAGGGCGCTTGTAAAATATCAAAGCGCATTTGGTAACTTTGCACATGGGTCTCGGGCGCTTGTTTGATAAAGGCTTTCACTAATAAACGAATGTCTCTATCGAGATTGGCAAACGCACAGCCAAATTCAAATTGCGTAATGATTTTGCGAATCGTCGGCTTAAGTCCCTCGGTGACCGGAAAATAACTACGATATTCGGCTTCCACTGGGAGCGCGGGAGCATCGGCAAGCGTGGCTTGCACAAAGATAAAGTTATTATGGTAATACTTGCGATGGAACAAGCGACAAAATACCGAGTTATAAAAGGTTTCGGCCAGCTCTGCTTGAGGGTGAAAAGTGAGAAAAGCGCGGTAACATTCTTTGGTTTGGGTCCACAAACTGGCCTGCTCAGCCGGGTCACCGACGCAATCGCGAAGCTGCGCTACAGTCTCATTCACGCGTTTGTCGTAGTAACTAATACGCTTACTGGCGATGGCGCGCATTTGGCTCCAATCGCGCTCAGCAAAAGCCGCAGGAGCCTGAGCTGTTATTGATTGAAACAACTGATAGTGATGATGAAAGCCATCAAGAATGCGTTGCGCTACGGCCTGTGCTTGCACTGGGATCCCTCTTAGAGTAGAAGCTCTAAACTAGACTAAGCCAAGGGCAAGCTATGGTGCAAGCCTTATTGATATTTTTTTAACGACTTTTCTAATTGCGCCAAACGCTTTTCCGTTTGCTTAATGCGTTCGTTGTAGCGCTGCTCAATCCCCTTGATATTAGCATTAACTTCTTTTTTCAGGGCTTTGCGCTCATCATCAGACATTAAGCGTTCTAAACGCTGTTCTTCGGCGAGTGTTTTAGCGCTACGTTCACGTTTTAAAATAACTAGTCGGTGTTTAGTTGAACGTAACTGCAGTTCGATATTATCTCGGCGCTGCTCTAGCTGTAGCTCGGTAAGTTGCTTTGAAAAGTTGTTATCAAGCGGCTTAATTTCGACATTAGAGTGACGCACTTCATGCTCTTGTGCCTGCTCATCACAGGGAAACTGGCTAAACGTCGTGCCATTTTTTGTCTCGCATTTATAGTAAACGGTATTAGCCGTAGCCTGTGTAGCGGCGGCCGCACACATTGCCAAGGCAGTGGCAATAACTCTTTTCTTTGTCACTTTGATACCTCTGATCAGACCTCATTCATTTTTTAATATAGATGAACTAAAAATGAATGTCACTAAAGCAATACTAAGGTATGAAAAAGGTTCAATCAGTCACGCTCAGCAGTACCTACTGAGCGTTGAATTTCTTCAGCTGTTTTAAGCCTTGAATAAGAAAGGGAATATCAAGCTGTTGATCAACGCCAAAGCCCTCGGTGGCGGAAATGTGTTTATAACTACCGTCGCTGTTGAGCAGCGTAATGCGGTCTTTACGCATAGCAATAAATACGCCCTGCGAGTAATTGATATTCGCCATAGCGTCAGTGTGAGTCAGGCTGTTAGCGATAAGGGCGGCGCGAGCTAACTCATCACAGCCCCAATATTCGCTCAGCACTGTGGCGATAATATCTTGTGGCTGGGCAATGAGCGTACTCTGTTGTAGCTGAGGGTCATTGCTCCATAGCTGTGAAATAGCGGTGATACGAGAAGGGTGCTCAGCCTCCAGAGCAAAGGCAAACACCTTACGCTGGCCATCAAGTGGTGCGGTATTATCCTGATCGATGCGCACTCGAGGCGACGGATCGCTGTGGATAAAACGGTAGGCATCAATATTGGTATCGAAGGTGATAGGTGTGCGACGCCACAGAGGGTCAATACTGTCTTTAGTGAGACTCTGACGGTAGTAGCTAGGCAGCCCATACACTAAATTGAATAATGCATCTTGCTTGGCAACCGGGTGTAGTAGCTTTGCTGCAGGTTGCAGTGCAGGGTTTGCAGCAACAAACTCGGCTAGTTGCTGGGTGGACGAGAACACCCGAATATCGACTTGCGGCGCATCGGCGTCAAGTTCACAGCTCGGTAAGGTTGCGGGCATGACAAAACTAACAGTTGGGCCATTAACATTAACCTGGCGTGCTTGCTCATATTGCTCAAGATCTAATAAGTCGTTTTTTGCCAGTAGCGACTTGGCTGTTGTCGGATAAGACAGGGGTAACATATTGTCTTGTTTAGTAATATCAAACTCTAGTGCAGCGTCCGCCCAAATATGAATACTGTGGCTTAGCGCAAAACACAGCACCAACGAAGCGGAGATATATCGGCCAAAACGAAGTCGTTTTAACTGCGCTAGGTGATGCCAAGCATAATTACTTATCAGCAACTGATAGGCGAGTATCATCAAAATTAGGGCGCTCACCAGCAAGGTTGACAACGCGGGCGTGTTGGTTACGTTGCGCCAAAATAACGATAAGATCTCCCCAAGTGCACTGTAATTTAGATGATATCCGAGGTTGTAATACACAAACGCATCGACCGCCAGTAGCGTCATACCTGCCGTGGCAAGTACCGAGGCCATACCGCGAATATGTCTGGGATAGGGGAAGATAAGTGACAGTGGGAAAATAGTCAGCACAAAGGCTAAAAAGGTAATAAAGGCGGTGTGGCTGAGCCACGTAACCACCATATAAACACTGCCAATAGCTGTTGTTGGGGCGGCATCAGCAAAGAGGTAGGCAAGGCTAATAACCAGCGCAAGACCAATATTCGCCAAGGTAAACCAATGGCCCCAAGCAAGAAGCTGACTCGCTTTTGAGGCGAATTGATTTTGCGCAGATAAGTTCATTTCCTTACTTTACCGAGTCGGCAAGGGCGTTGGCAAAGTTTTGTGCAACTGAGGCCCTTTTTGCTTCGGGCACATGCTCTTTAATAATATGCGTGATAGTATTGCCCAAACACATCAGGCTTAAATCTACCGGCGCCTTCTTTTCGGCAAGGACAGCAACTAGCTGGTCGACAAGTTGTTCTACTTCTTCATTAGTATATTTAGATAACGCTGGCATCGGTGGATTTCATACTGATTATATATTCTTGTATTTTAACACCGCAGGAGTGAAAAACAAAGATGAGCACTGAGGTTAAAAAGCTGGTTGTGCACTACGTCGACAAAGAAGACGACAGTACCCAAATTCATTTGCGCAACGACGAAATGCCAATTAATGATCGTGTAAACGTGTTTATTGAACAGCTCCACCATGCTTATAACGGCAAACCTGGAAAAGGCTTTTGCGCCTTCAGCCCTGAGAAAAGCAGTGTGGTTGCCAGCAGTATGCAAAGTTATCGAAATAACGAGTTGGGATTTTGGCAGGTTACCGAGCAAGCGGCGAGTGTGCTAAAAGAAGAGCTCGATAAATACGCTTTCAATGAAAGTGGTTATTTAGTTTTTTGCCATTATCAATATGTCGCCAGTGACTATATTTTAATCGCGCTTATTAATATTAAAGAGCATTATACTATTACCTCCGAACTTGATTTGGCGGCGTCTCGCCATTTAGATATTACCCGTATGCAATTGGCAGCGCGTGTTGACCTTGCCGCGTGGGATACACAGCCCGAGGATAATCGCTATATCTCCTTTATTAAAGGTCGCGCTGGGCGCAAAGTGGCCGACTTCTTTTTAGACTTTTTAGGTTGCGAAGAGGGCATTGATCCGAAGCAGCAAAGTCGCTCTATGCTTAGCGCCGTAGAAGATTACTTAAGCGAGCAAGAGCTAGATAAAGAAGAAAAAGATGAGCGCCGTCGCGAGGTGTTTGACTACTGTAGCGACAGAATCAGTAGTGGTGAAGATGCCAGCATTGAAGACATAGGGCGCGCTATCAGCAAAGATGATGAGCAAAGCTTTAACAGCTTTTACGAGCAGCAAAGCTATGATTTGGCTGAATCTTTCCCGGTGGATAAAAAGACCGTAACCGGCATGGTTAAACTCTCGGGCATGGGTGGCGGCGTGAGCGTGGGGTTTGAGCGCAAGCATCTAGGCGAGCGAGTGATTTATGATCCAGTCAACGACACCTTGACAATCAAGGGCGTGCCGCCAAATTTAAAAGACCAACTCGATCAGCTCGGTGATGAGTCTTAGTACTATACAGTGGGGTTAACGTCCACTGGTAACTGAGCGTTATAGAGATACAAAAAAGCCGCTGTGAAAACAGCGGCTTTTTTTATGATGGTACAAGCGCCTTAGTCGTTGACTGTCTGTGCTTGATGCTCATCTTGGTGTGCAGCATGTGCCACCTTAGTGTCTGTCGACACTGTCTTCGGCGTTGCTGCATCGGCATAAGCATGGCCTACCGGTGCAACCGAACCAGGCTTCAATGTGCTGCTTTGTAGCGTCATACGTGCTTCGCTTGGCATGGCTTTCGGCACTTCAGAAGCAGCCACCAATGCCACCGCTTGCGGTTGTGTCGCAGGCGCACTGGCATGACCTAAAGCTTTGCTTATAGCGGGTGTTACCGCTCGCTGTGGCTCAGGTGCAGGCTCAGCTGAAGGCTCAGCCGATTCTTGCTCAACAACTGCTGCAGATGCAGGTTCAGCTGACGGCTTATCTTCTGGCTCTGATGGCGCTTGCGGTTCGCTCTCAGGCTGTTTCGCTTCGCTAGATGCGGATGCTTCAGCGACTTCAGTCTCAGGCTGCTGCGCAGGTTCTCCAGATTCTACCTCAGCAACGCTTTGCTCAGGCTGTCCCTCGGCTGCTGGCTCATCAGTATCAATGATTTGCTCAGCGGCAGGAGCGGTCTCTTCTTGCACGGCCGCAACCGGAGCTGCTTCAGCTTCTATAGCCGGGGCCTGCTCAGCGGTCTCTTGCGTACCGTTAGTTGGCGCTGTCTCTGCTGCTGCGTTGTCAGTGGCTGCAGTCGTTTTTGTATCGTCGTTCACTTGCTTTGGCGTGTCATCGCTTGGTTGTTGCGACTGCTCAGCCATGGCTTGATCTGCGACGGGTACAAATGCCGGTGAATCACTGTCACCTTCTTGCTTATCACGACGGCGGCGTTGACCCGCAGCGCGTAAGTGACGTGGTGAGCGGCGAGTCCGGGTACGACCCTCTTTTTCACCTTCACCTTGCTCATTGCTCTGCGCTTGCTCGTCAATGGTGTGCGGTGCTTCGTCAAGCGATGCTTTCTTTGCAGCCACATCATTGTGCTTGTTCGCAGTCTCTTGCTGCTTTTGCTCTTTACCTTGCGTTGGCTTATCCGCCTTCTCAAGTGCCTTTTCTGGCTGAGCCACAGCTGCTTGCTGCTCAGGGTTTTCAATAGCAGCTACTGGCTTCTCTTCGCTAGCAGTGTTGTTCTGAGTGTTTTCTACACGTACTTTCTTACGCAGGTTGCGGCGTTGGCGACGCTGCTTTGGCTTCGCTTGCTGTTGCTCGTCGCTTTGCGCGTCCTTGGCAGTATTCGCAACATCTTTATTTTCTTGCTCGTTGGTGGTGGTGTTGTCGTTGCGGTTATCGCGACGACGGTTTTGACCGCCACGACGACGCTTATTGCGATTACCACCGCGTTCGCTACCGCGCTCGTTTCGATTATTGCTTTCTTCAGCCTTATCTTTATCTTGCTCAGCAACCTCGGCGTTTTGCGTGCGCGGACCTTTTGGCTTATTGCGCGATTGGTTATTACGACGACGCTGGTTGTTGCGGCGACGATCACCACCGCCACGACGCTCGTTATTGCTCTGTTGTTTACGTTGCTTATCTTGCTCTGGCTGCTCTTGCTCATCACTAAACAAGCTCTTCAACCATTGCCCGATACGGCTTAGTAAACCTGGCTCTTCTGTGGCTTTGGGTTGCGCTTTAGGGGCGCTCACAGGCGCCGGGTCCTTCGGCATAACCACACCCTTGAGCACTGGCTCTTCGCGCTTCGGTGCGACAGGTGCGCGTGAGTACTCGACTGCTTCCGCCTCAGGCTCAGCAATCTGCTCGTAGCTAGCCGCTTCTAAGGTTTCATCTTTACGTAAACGCACTACTTCATAGTGAGGTGTTTCCATGTGTTGGTTTGGAATGATCACTACATCACAGTTATGACGTTTTTCGATTCGTTGTACGCTGCGGCGTTTTTCATTTAACAGGTAAGCACCAACGGCAACAGGGACCTGGGCATTCACTTGCGAGGTGTTGTCTTTGATTGCTTCTTCTTCAATCAAGCGCAAAATTGAAAGCGCAATGGATTCGTTTGAGCGGATTGTGCCTTGGCCACTACAGCGTGGGCAGGTGCCTTGGCTCGCTTCACCAAGAGAAGGGCGCAAACGTTGACGCGACATTTCCAACAGGCCAAAACGAGAAATCTTACCGATTTGCACGCGGGCACGGTCTTGGCGTGCAGCATCTTTTAAGCGGTTTTCTACTTCACGTTGGTGACGTGGAGGAGTCATATCGATAAAGTCGATTACGATCAGGCCACCAAGATCACGCAGGCGCAGTTGGCGGGCGATTTCATCGGCTGCTTCTAAGTTGGTGTTCAAGGCCGTTTCTTCGATATCACTGCCTTTGGTTGCCTTTGACGAGTTGATATCAATAGACGTCAGGGCTTCAGTTGGGTCAATAACGATTGAACCACCTGATGGTAAGCGTACTTCACGCTGGAACGCTGACTCAATTTGGCTTTCGATTTGGTAATGAGTGAACAAAGGCACATCGTTCTGATACAACTTTACACGGCTCATGAAGTCAGGGCGGAAGCGCTCAATATGCGCTTTGGCTTCTTCGAATACCTTTGGCTTATCAATTAAGATTTCACCAATATCACGGCGTAAGTAATCACGAATAGCGCGGAAAATCACGTTGCTTTCTTGGTGAATCAAGAAAGGGGCTTTATCGCTATCGGCTGCTTCTTTGATTGCTTGCCAGTGAACCAGCAGGGCCTTAAGGTCATAGTCAAGCTCTTCGAATGATTTACCAACACCAGCGGTGCGGACAATCAACCCCATGCCTTTAGGCAAATCTAAGCGGCTAAGTGCGTCTTTTAATTCGGCACGCTCTTCCCCTTCAATGCGACGAGAAATACCGCCGGCGCGAGGGTTATTCGGCATCAGTACAAGGTAGCTACCAGCAACACTAATAAAGGTAGTCAGAGCCGCGCCTTTTTGACCCCGTTCTTCCTTATCAACCTGAACAATGACTTCTTGACCTTCTTTGATCACGTCTTTGATGTTTGGGCGACCGTTGAAGGTATAACCGCTAGGGAAGTAAGTACGAGCGATTTCTTTTAGAGGTAAGAAACCGTGGCGTTCGGCGCCATAATCAACAAAAGCGGCTTCAAGTGAAGGTTCGATGCGGGTAATTTTACCCTTGTAAATATTGGCTTTTTTTTGTTCGTGTCCAGGGCTTTCGATATCTAAATCATACAGGCGCTGGCCATCAACCAGTGCAACGCGCATTTCTTCTTGCTGCGTCGCATTGATTAGCATACGTTTCATATTGTTACTCTTAAATTCTGTGCATAGTGCCCGACCACTTAGGTCTTTCGGCGCTCTTATTTTTGTCTTCGGTGCAGTCTCACGACTGGGCTTTTAACGCAAAAGCTTAACGTTCTAGTTTCACCTTGTGTTGCAACTGGCGATAAAAATAGCGGCCAATAGGGCCTTATTTGCCACGCTCAATGCGTGGACTTTACGCAGTGCAGTTTATCTTCAACAAGATGACTGTGTCGTTTTTACCGATACACCTTCACGGTGGTCGATAGCATTATGTTCATTGTCTACATTAGTGGTATTTGCCCTAAGCGTGTGCTTAATCAAAGCAAAAACCCATCGTTTTATTGTTCGTTTCCGCTTGCCCTTTTGGGCGCTTGCCACTTGCGGTCGCAGCCAGCGAAGCAATCTATTACGCGCATTGCTTGCTACTGCCGTCACGTGGGTTCTGGGTGATAAAAGCTGTGGAAATACGAGCTCGAATCTGTATGATCGCTTTCCCAGAATGTGTTTCACGCAAGTTTGGCCTAAGCCAATGGCAACGTAAACAACTACCGCTTAACGGTGGTTTTACGTGCTTGGATTATCCCATTAAAACCGCTGCGTTAGCAACTAAATTATGACTCAAATCAGTGATTAGGCAATGAAAGACTCCATAGGCACTCAGGTAAGCTTTGTAACCGTCGATGAAGACTACAGCGGACAGCGCATCGACAACTTTTTGATTACCAAACTAAAAGGGGTGCCCAAAAGCGCGGTATACCGTATTTTACGCAAAGGCGAAGTGCGGGTGAACAAAAAGCGGGTGAAGCCGGTGTATAAGCTGCAAAGCGGCGATACGGTGCGCATTCCGCCGATAAAAATTGCCGAGCGTCCAGAGCAGCAGGTACCTACTAATCTTGATAAAGTGAGCAAGCTCGAAGACGCTATTTTATTCGAAGATAAGTACCTTATTGTCATCAATAAACCCGCAGGTATGGCGGTGCATGGTGGTAGTGGCTTAAGTTTTGGCTTGATTGAGGCGTTACGAGCGCTGCGACCGCAGGAGAAGAGCCTGGAATTGGTGCACCGCTTAGACCGTGACACCTCCGGGTGTTTATTGATTGCTAAAAAACGCGCGGTGTTAAAAGGCTTGCATGAGCAACTGCGAGAAAAAACCATGGAGAAAAACTATTGGGCGCTGGTTGCCGGACAATGGGATGCTAAGGTGCGTAATGTGACTGAGCCGCTCAATAAAAACACTCTGCAATCCGGTGAGCGAGTGGTGCGGGTTGACCATGAACGGGGTAAAGCGTCCCATACTCGTTTTCGCGTGCTCGAGCGTTTTGAACAGTGCTCCTTGGTACAGGCATCGCCAGTGACCGGGCGGACTCACCAAATCCGCGTGCACACCCAGTGCAAAGGCCACCCGATTGCCTGTGATGATAAATATGGCGAGCAAGTATTCGATACCGCGATGCGCGAATCGGGCCTGAACCGCTTGTTCTTGCACGCTCGCGAGCTGCGTTTTATTCATCCTAAAACGGAAACCACTTTGGCACTTGAAGCACCGTTAGACAAGGCATTAACGCATTGCTTGGAGAAGTTACGTCGTGCTTAATAGCAAAGAGCTTATTATTTTTGATTGGGACGGCACGGTGATGGACTCGGTAGGCAAAATTGTTGCCACCCTGCAAGGCGCTGCGCGTCATTTTAGCGTGCCAGAACCCACCGATGAGGCCGCTAAGAATATTATCGGGTTGAGCTTAGAAACCGCGATTGCCACGTTATTTCCCGAGCACAGTCAACTCCACACCGACCTGGTGGCGCGCTACAAACATCATTATGTGTATGAAGATAAAACGCCAACGCCACTTTTTGCTGAGGTTGAAACGACCCTTGCAGCGCTTAAGAGGCAAGGCTATCGGCTGGCGGTGGCAACGGGTAAAAGCCGCAAGGGTTTAGACCGCTTACTCGCTGAGTCTCAGTTGACTGATTACTTTGAGTATACGCGCACCAGTTGTGAAGCTCATTCAAAACCACACCCCGATATGCTCGAGCAAATTTTAACAATGTGTGATGTCAGTGCTGATAAAGCACTGATGATTGGGGATACGCAAATTGATATGCAACTGGCGGCCAATGCCAAGGTCGATGCCGTGGGAGTCACCTTCGGGGTGCATAATGCCGCGCAGTTGCAACAGTTTTCCCCCGTTGCAACCGTCGATCATTTCAGCGAGTTGCGTACGTTATTACAGCGCTAGCGGGTCAATTTGCCAATTCAGTAGCATGGTGTTGAGTTGCAACAGCGGCAGTCCTATTAGGCTATTAGCGTCATTACCTTGCATGCGGGCAAATAAACAAACTCCTAAGCCTTCGCTTTTAAAGCTGCCTGCGCAATTAAGCGGTTGCTCTTTAGCAATGTAATTGGCAATTTGCTGCTCGCTTAGGGTGCGAAACTGCACCGTAAAAGGTTCGACAACCACCTGGGTCTTATCCGTTTCTAAATCAAGCAATGCCAGCGAAGTTAAAAAGGTGACTTCATCGCCACTAAAGCGCGCCAGTTGTTGCTGAGCTCGAGCAACCGTATGCGGTTTTCCTAAAATGTCGCCTTGATGCACAGCGACCTGATCAGAGCCTATTACGATGCCTTTGTTATAGTGTTGGTGCGCGGCATTGGCTTTGGCGAGGGCGAGGCGACGCACTAATACTTCTGGGGCTTCATTGTGTTCAGGTGTTTCGTCAATATCTGGGGAAAAATGAGTGAATTCAGGGATAATTTTTTTTAATAATTGCTGCCGAAATGGCGAACTAGAGGCTAAGATAAAAGCTAATTTCATGGCCCGATCATCGATTTGTTAAACATCGGCCTTAGAATACGGCGCAATCGGGCGAAAAACAAAAGGAAAGTCGAATTTTATTTTGACTCTACTAGCAACTATCTATATGATGCAGCCCCTATGCAAAAGGTGAAGATTCCCGTCACCCTTGACCCGGGCAGGGCCGCAACACGCAAGTTAGAATATGACGGCGTGATTCGGCTTGAAGAACTTTCTCGATTCGAGCAAGTTGTGCTGGACTCAAGTGGTGAGATAGCGGTACATGTTCATTGCAAACATGACGAGCAAGGTTTAACGGTGCTGTCGGGGTCGATTAAGACCACGGTGACACTAACCTGTCAGCGTTGCAATGAAGAGTTTAGGTTGGATTTGGATCAACACTTTGCTTATACGCCAGTTGGCATAGGTGCAGAGTCTGGTGATCTTCCGGATTACTATGATGTCGTGGAGCTAGATGAGAACGGCGAAGTCAACCTTCGGAAATTAGTGGAAGATGAGTTGATATTGGCTATTCCTATCGTGCCTATGCATGACGAAGCATCTTGTCGATACTCTGAAGAAGCGAAAAGCTTTGGAGAGATCGAGGCAGAAGATGAAAAACCAAATCCATTTGAAATTTTGAAACAACTTAAGAAAGATTCTTAGGAGAAGGCTAATGGCGGTACAAAAAAGCAAAAAGTCTCGTGCAAGACGTGGTATGCGTCGTTCACACGATGCGATCAGTGGTCCAGCTCTAACAGTTGATAAAGTGACTGGTGAAACTCACCGTCGTCACCACGTCACTGCAGACGGCTACTACAAAGGCGTTAAAGTAGTTTCTAAGTAAGAGATTGCTTTATGCAACGCAGTCTAACCATTGCGTTAGATATGATGGGGGGCGATTACGGCCCCCGTTCATCTATCCCCGCCGCAGTTGAAGCGGTTCATCTACATCCAACACTTACCCTGATCCTCTGCGGTAATGAGCAGTTATTACAAGAGCAACTTTCTCAGCTCGATGCACTGCAACATCCACGATTAAAAATTCAGCACTGCACGCAAATTGTCACCAATGCTGACGAGCCAGCTTCTGCGCTGCGTAACAAAAAAGACGCATCGATGCGTATTGCCCTAGATTTAGTTAAGCAAGGTAAAGCGCAGGCTTGTGTTAGTTCTGGGAATACCGGCGCATTATTTGCTATGGCCCATTATGTGCTGAAAATGCTGCCTGGTATTAAACGCCCAGCGCTGATCTCATCGGTGCCCACTGAGACCAAAAAACCGGTTTATTTACTTGATTTAGGCGCTAACGTTCACTGTGATGCCCATACTTTGTATCAATTTGGCATTATGGGATCGGTGGTTGCTCGCGAGTCACAAGATATCGAGCACCCCCGTGTGAGCTTGCTTAATATCGGTTCGGAAGATATTAAAGGTCATGAAGGCATTAAAGAAGCGGCGCAGATGATGCAAAAGAACCCCGCGCTTAATTACACTGGTTACAGCGAGGGCAGTGATATTTTTAGCGGCAAGTCAGATGTGATCGTGTGTGAGGGTTTCGTTGGTAATGTGGCGCTCAAAACCTGTGAAGGCATTGCTAAATTGATTATGCACAAGATGACGCGTGCATTAAAAAAGCATTTGCTTTATCGCGGTTTGGCGCTGATTCTTATGCCTGTCATAAAAAAAATATATAAAAAGGTGAACCCCGACCAGTATAACGGTGCATCTTTGGTAGGATTGCGCGGTATAGTGGTTAAAAGTCACGGAAATGCCTCAGCGAGTGCATTTCTTGCGGCAATTAATGAGGCTGTAAGGGAAGTGCAACGACAGTTGCCAGAGAAGATACAAACGGCCTTTGCAGAGCATGAACCCATGCAAGACGCGAGTTAAGCGCTGCGCCAACCTCCCTCCTCATTAACTGCCTGCCAATATTCGCGAACATCGCTAAAACAAACGAAAAGAGCAGCATATGTCTGAAAAAATCGCAATTTTATTTCCAGGTCAAGGCTCCCAGAGCGTTGGTATGTTAACCGAGCTATTGGCTGAGTCGAGCACTGTGCAAGAGACCTTCCGTGAAGCGTCTGATGCCCTTGGCTATGATTTGGCTGACTTGGTACTTAATGGTCCACAAGACAAGCTAAACGAAACCCATCGTACGCAACCAGCTCTACTGTGTGCATCAGTGGCTATTTTCCGCCATTGGCAACAGCAAACAGATCAAGGGCACGAGTTGGTGCTTGCTGGGCACAGTCTAGGCGAGTATTCAGCGCTGGTGTGTGCTGGGGTATTAAGCCTGGCCGATGGCGTGAAACTTGTAGAAAAGCGCGGCCAATATATGCAGCAGGCGGTTCCTGCTGGCGTCGGCTCAATGGCTGCGATTATTGGTTTAGATGATGATGCAATTGCCAAAGCGTGTGCCCAGAGCGCACAAGATCAAGTGGTTGCGCCGGTGAATTATAACTCACCAGGCCAAGTGGTGATTGCCGGTAACAAAGAAGCGGTAGAGCGCGCCAGTGAAGCCTGTAAAGAGGCCGGAGCGAAACGTGCATTGCCACTTGCTGTGAGTGTGCCATCGCATTGTGAGTTGATGAAGCCAGCGGCAGAGCAATTAAAGGCTGACTTAGATGCGTTGGCATTGCAAGCACCCAAATACAGTGTCATTAACAATGTTGATGTCAGTGCCGAGCAAGACATTGAAGCAATCAAAGATGCCTTGGTCCGCCAACTGTATTCGCCTGTACGTTGGACTGAAACCATGCAAGCTATTGCAAAGCAGGGTGTGACACAAGCGTATGAATTTGGCCCAGGTAAAGTACTTACAGGGCTGGTGAAACGAATTGATAAATCAGTTGCATGCAGTGCAGTGAATGACATCGCCAGCATTGATGCAGCGAAATAAAAGAGAACAATGATGGCAAATTTATTTTCCTTAGAAGGCAAAGTTGTATTAGTAACGGGCGCCAGCCGAGGTATCGGTAAAGCGGTCGCTGAGCTACTAGTAGAGCAGGGCGCCACGGTTGCCGGCACCGCGACCAGCGACAACGGTGCAGAGAAAATTTCTGCATACTTAGGTGAAAACGGTAAAGGCTACAAGCTAAATGTCACGGACAGTGATTCTATTGCTGACACGTTAGCGGCCATTAAAGCTGATTTCGGCGATCTTGATGTGCTTGTTAATAATGCCGGTATCACCCGCGATAACCTCTTAATGCGCATGAAAGACGATGAGTGGCAGGACATTATCGACACCAACTTGTCGGCTATTTATCGTTTATCGAAAGCGGTGTTGCGGCCAATGATGAAGAAGAAGTCAGGGCGTATTATTAACATCGGCTCGGTTGTTGGCACCATGGGTAATGCTGGGCAAGCAAACTATGCCGCTGCCAAAGCGGGTGTTATCGGTTTTTCAAAATCCTTGGCCCGTGAAGTGGCTTCGCGCGGTATTACTGTAAACGTTGTGGCTCCAGGTTTTATTCAAACAGATATGACTGATGAGCTGACTGATGAGCAAAAAGCGGCTACGCTTGCCAATGTACCGGCAGGACGTTTGGGACACCCGTCTGAGATTGCCGCTGCGGTTTGTTATTTAGCCTCTGATGCGGGCGCATACGTTTCTGGTGAAACTTTGCATGTAAATGGCGCAATGTACATGGTGTAAAGGCTAAAACAGCCGTAAAAAGGTCGCAAAAACTCGGCTCAAAACGTTGAAGTTTTTGTGATCTTGCTTTAAACATACTTGAAATCGCTGTGAAAATGGGCGATAAAAGGGCAACTTTTGAATCTTAGAGGTTTGACCAGCCAAAAAACTCTGGGCAAATCCTTGAATCAGACAAATATGCTGCGTAAACTACGCCGCAATCTGAAAAATAACGCAATAGCGTTTAAATAAAGGAAAGAAGAATGAGCGACATCCAAGAACGCGTAAAGAAAATCATCGTTGAGCAGCTAGGTGTTAAAGAAGAAGAAGTAAAGCTTGAAGCGTCTTTCGTTGACGATCTAGGTGCGGACTCTCTTGATACTGTTGAGCTAGTAATGGCGCTAGAAGAAGAATTCGATACTGAGATCCCAGACGAAGAAGCTGAGAAGATCACTACAGTTCAAGCAGCTATCGATTACGTTACAGCTCACGCTGAGTAATCAACGCATTTCTATTTAAGGGCAGCATTCAGCTGCCCTTAGTCTATCTGAGACTCCCATCACATATTCCCTTTTGGAGGACACCGTGGCTAAACGTCGAGTCGTAGTGACTGGCTTAGGTATGCTAACGCCGCTGGGTAACGATGTAGCGTCTACCTGGCAAGGCTTATTGAATGGACAAAGCGGCATTGGCCCTATCACCCATTTTGATACAACAGATTTTGGCACCAAGTTCGCCGGTTTAATTAAAGATTTTGATGCCACTGATTACATGGCAAAAAAAGATACCAAGAAAATGGATTTATTTATCCAATATGGTATCGCTGCAGGCCTTCAGGCGTTGGACGATTCTGGCTTAGAAATCACCGAACAAAATGCTGATCGCGTTGGTGTAGCTGTAGGTTCTGGTATTGGTGGCTTGTCTCTGATTGAAGAAAACCACGAAAAGCTGCTAAATGTAGGCCCGCGTAAACTGTCGCCTTTTTATGTGCCATCGACCATTATTAATATGATCTCTGGCCATCTTTCAATTATGAAAGGTCTGCGTGGACCGAATATCTCTATTGTTACTGCCTGTACGACCGGTTTGCACAATATTGGTCATGCAGCGCGTATGATTGCCTATGGCGATGCCGATGCCATGCTTGCCGGTGGTGCTGAAAAAGCATCTACGCCAATGGGTATGGGCGGCTTTAGCGCCGCACGAGCGCTCTCCACTCGCAACGACGACCCGCAAGCGGCGTCACGTCCGTGGGATAAAGACCGCGATGGTTTTGTACTCTCTGATGGTGCAGGTGTGATTGTGCTCGAAGAGTATGAGCATGCTAAAGCGCGAGGCGCTAATATTTATGCTGAGCTCGTCGGTTTTGGTATGAGCGGCGACGCTTTCCATATGACTTCGCCGCCAGCGAATGGTGCTGGCGCCGGTTTATCAATGGCCAATGCTATAAAAGATGCAGCCGTGAACCCAGAACAAGTGGGTTATATCAATGCCCACGGAACGTCGACTCCAGCAGGTGATAAGGCAGAGACCCAAGCCGTGAAAAACGTCTTTGGTGATGCCGCCAATAAAGTCATGGTCGGCTCTTCGAAATCGATGATGGGCCACCTTCTAGGTGCGGCGGGTTCTGTTGAATCAATCATCACTATCCTATCGCTGCGCGACCAGCAGGTGTCACCGACCATTAATTTGGATAACCCGGACGAGGGCTGTGATCTTGATTACATTGCCCATACTGCGCGAGATGCAAAACTTGATTATGCACTGTGTAACTCGTTTGGCTTTGGTGGTACTAACGGTTCATTGTTATTCAAAAAAGTATAAAGTGAATCCCTAGTTACGGCGTAGACCGCACTAGGGCGATACTGGTACTATAAGCTCGGTTATGACCGAGCTTTTTTATATGGATAAAACAATAATAAATGGCCAAGTGGCCACTTCTTTAAGTATCAATGATCGTGGGTTGAATTATGGTGATGGTTTTTTTAGCACCGCTAAAGTCAGCCAGCGTGAGGTTGAACTGTGGCCTTTGCATATTGCTCGGTTGCAACAGTGTGCAACTCGCTTAGGTTTCCCTGAATTAGACATAGCTGCGCTCGAAGTAGACGTAGATGCTTTAATAGCAATGGCTCCAAGCGATGACCATGTTCTTAAAATAGTGTACACACGCGGCAGTGGCGGGCGTGGTTATGCTCCTCCAACAGATGCCCACATCCAGCGTATTGTGCGATTAATGCCGTACCCCACTCAGTATCAAACATTGGCAGAGACCGGCTTGAGCTTGTCGATTGCGCAGACCCGTTTAGCACAGCAGCCGCTGTTAGCAGGGTTGAAAACGCTTAATCGTTTGGAGCAAGTATTGGTGAAGCAAGAAGCCGCAAAGGCACCCAGTGATGATATGCTAGTACTTGATACAACCGATAATGTTATTGAGACTTCCAGCGCTAATTTGTTGCTGTATCAACAAGGCCAGTGGCTTACCCCAAAACTTGACCAAGCGGGAGTAAAAGGGGTGTATTTAACGCATTTAAGTCAACATTTAGCTGTGCGCGAGCAACGTGTAAACTTGGCCACACTCTTCAGTGTGGATGCCTTGTATTGTTGTAACAGTTTGATGGGAGTGATCCCTATAAAGCGCTTGGCACATCACGACTACAATGTAGATATTAGTAAAAGCGTGCTCACCAAAGCACTGAATAATAAGGGATTGGGTTAATGTTACGGGTGGTCATATCGGTGTTGTTGTTAGCCATTGTTGCGACGGCAACGGGTTACTATCAAATTAAACAAGCTATGGTGGCACCACTGCATTTACCTGAATCTCAGTTGGTGGAGGTACACAGTGGCACCGGGTTCAATCAACTGTGCCGCCAGTGGCAGCAAAAGCAATGGCTTGATAGCTGCTGGCGATTCCAAGTATTAGCCAAGCTTGACCCCACGTTAACTGATCTTAAAGCCGGACTTTATCAGCTCAATCCGGGCACTGCACTTGCCGCATTTAGACAAATTAGCCAAGGCAAAGAGCACCAGTTTAGCTTCACCATTATTGAAGGCGACAACCTGCGCCAGGTGCTAAGTCGACTTCAGCGCGCTCCCTATATAGAAAAGCCGTTGCATTGGGGCGACGAATTTCTTGGAAAGCCACTGGATGAGCAGTTGGAAGGGCGCTTTTTTCCCGATACGTATCATTATCATGGCGGAGACCATGCCGTGCAGGTGCTGACTCGCGCCTATCGTAAAATGGAAATTGAATTAGACCAAGCGTGGCAGCAACGTAGTAGCAGTTCGCCACTCAATAGTGCTGATGAGGCATTAATTTTAGCCTCAATTATAGAGAAAGAAACCGGTGTTGCTGGGGAGCGGCCGTTAATTGCATCGGTGTTTGTTAACCGTCTTAACAAAGGCATGCGCTTGCAGACTGATCCTACGGTTATCTATGGTATTGGCCCTGAATTCGATGGCAATATTACCCGCGCCCATCTACGTGAAAAAACGCCATATAATACCTATCGTATTGATGGCTTGCCGCCTACCCCCATTGCCATGCCGTCAAAAGCAGCCTTAGTGGCTGCGGTGCAACCGCAACAATCAGACTATTATTATTTTGTCGCCAAGGGCGATGGCAGTCATCAGTTTTCTAAACGGCTTGAAGATCATAACCGAGCCGTACGTCAGTATCAGTTAAAGAGTCGAAATGACAGCTAAGTTTATTGTAATTGAAGGCCTTGAGGGGTCGGGAAAGTCGACGGCAATGAAAATTTGCGCCGACACGTTGGCACGCGCCAACATTGACTATATTACTACCCGCGAGCCCGGTGGCACGCCCGTGGCTGAGCAGCTGCGCACTATTGTTAAACATGCAGAGAAAGAATCCATTAGTACGCAAACCGAGTTACTATTGATGTACGCTGCACGCTCGCAGCTATTGGAAAATGTGATTCGCCCGGCGCTTGCCAGTGGCCAATGGGTGCTTGGCGATCGTCACGATTTATCATCACAGGCTTATCAAGGTGGCGGTCGACAAATTTCTTGTGAAGTAATGAACTTCCTTAGCCAGTATGTACTGGCCGGTACTCGCCCTGATCTTACTGTGTATTTAGACATCGAACCTGCTTTAGGTTTGGCTCGTGCTCGAGGCCGAGGTGAGTTAGATCGCATCGAGCGTGAAGACTTAAGTTTTTTTGAGCGCACACGCGCGCGCTATCTTGAACTTGCTGAACAGGATGAACGTATTGTTGTTATTGATGCCTCTCAAGCAATTGAAAAAGTGCATCAGGATATTGAGCAAACGCTCTGTGAGTTTATAGCGAGACGATAATGTACCCATGGTTAAGTGCTATTGGGCAACAGTATGCCCGCCAGTTTGCGCAAGGGCGTTTGCACCACGCACATTTACTCTACGGTCCACAGGGCGTTGGTAAAAGGGCACTTGCTGAGTATTTAAGTGAGGCGCTGTTATGCCACCATAATGAGGGCATGCACCCCTGTGGACAATGCAAAAGCTGTCAGCTCAACCAAGCAGGCACACACCCAGATAGCTTAGTGTTGAGCGATGAGGGGGCCTCTATCGGGGTCGACAGTGTGCGCGCCATTAGTGATTTCGTGCATCACAGTGCGCAGCAAGGCGGGGCTAAGTGTATCATTGTCCCTGAGGCTCAACGCATGACGGTGGCGGCCAGTAATGCTTTGTTAAAAACCTTGGAAGAGCCTAACGCGCACTGTTACCTGTGGCTATTAAGTTCAGACAGTGCCACGTTGCCGGCAACGATTCTAAGCCGCTGTGCTAAGCAACACGTATATGTTGATGATGAGCATGCAGTGCAGCAGTGGCTAACTCACCATGCGGCGATGGCAATGGCAAGCGCCTTTGCAAAGCACTTTATCTCGCAACCTTTGTTACTAAAGCACTGGCAAGATAATGATGAGCTAGAGCAAATTCAAACCTTGTATCAGGCAGTTAGCCAGCTACAAAATGGCACAGATGGGCACAAGTTAGTTGATATTTTGACGCAAAACTCACAATATATTGCTATCTTTAGGCTGTTTGTCAGCCAATTTTTATTGCAACAGTCTCAAAAAGGGGCCAGTTTTGCGTCGCTGCAACGTTGTGAACAGCAATTGCAACGCTTTAGTGAAACGTTAACACAGACCTCAGGACTAAATATTACTTTGGCGGTGTCGCAGTTGCTGCGCACCCTAAGACGAGAATTCCAATAATAAAGGAGCCAATGTGCAAGAGCTACTTGTAGAATTAGACGATTTGGATGAGTTGTATCGTTGTTATATGCCTTATATAAAAAGTGGCGGCTTGTTCGTGCGTACCAACATGAATTACGAAATGGGCCAATCGCTGGCGCTACGCGTTACCTTGCCAGACTCGCTCGAAGACGATGTGGTCACCGGGAAAGTCGTATGGGTGACGCCGATTGGCGCGCAGAGCTCTAACCCCCCGGGTATCGGCATCGGTTTTATCGACGACAAAACGCATGTGCGCGACAAGATCGAAAAAATGCTCGGCACTATGTTAAACTCCGGCAATCCAACGTACACCATGTAAGGCCCAAGGCCTTACATCAACCAAGCAGTATTCCATGATTGTAGATTCGCATTGCCACCTCGATAAACTTGACTTTGATAAGCTAGACACAGACTTAGACGGTGTTTTACAACAGGCGCGAGAGCGTGATGTTGAACACTTTTTGTGTGTTAACGTGACCTTGGATAAATTTCCACAAATGCTTGAGACGATTGCTCCTTACAGCGATGTATCGGCATCTTGTGGGGTGCATCCATTGGACCAAAAAGACGCGCTCAATATTGACCAGCTCCGACAATTGGCTGCCAGTGATAAGGTCGTTGCCGTTGGTGAAACCGGTCTTGATTACTATTACAGTGCTGAAACCAAGCCAGTACAACTGGAGAGTTTTGTCGGCCATATTGATGTCGCCAACGAGTTGGATAAACCGCTTATTATTCACACCCGAGATGCGCGCGAGGACACCATTAACCTCATGCGCGAACACCACGCTGAACGCTGTGGTGGCGTGTTGCATTGCTTTACTGAAGATTACGAGATGGCAAAAAAAGCCATGGATTTGGGCTTTTATATCTCTATCTCCGGAATTGTGACATTTCGCAATGCTGAGCAGTTACGTGATGTCGTTAAGCAAATTCCGCTCGACAGGTTACTGATTGAGACCGACTCGCCTTATTTGGCACCTGTGCCGCATCGTGGGAAAACCAATCAGCCTGCGTATGTGCAGGATGTAGCTTACTTTATTGCTGAGCTTAAAGGCATCAGTTATAAAGAGCTGGCAACGGCCACTACAGACAACTTTTATCGCTTGTTCAACCGTATTCCTCGGCGTTAATTAGGGTAGGGCCGGCGCAATGACATCGTTACCAGTGTTGCTTTTAGGCCCTGTAGTGCGCCGCGCTGAGAAACAGCAAATCCGCATCCAGCTAGCGACTTCCCAGGCGTTAGAGCCAGTGTTTAAGCTTCATCAGCACCCCACTGAGCAACACACCGAAACACTGCGCCTGGGAGAGCATTTATACCTCCATAACTGCACCCTTACGCCAGTGAGTGGCGCATTTAGTACCGATATCCACCTCGCTTACAGCCTGTATTTTGGTACTGAAGCCCATGATTTGGCTGATTATTGTTACGCTGATACCCGGGCGCCAAGTGTACTTATCCCGGAGCAACTGCGCTCTGTGCTTCATGGCTCCTGCCGCAACCCTCATCACTACAGTGAAGATGCCCTCGTGCAGGGCGATAAGTTAATGCAGCAAAGTCATAGTAATGCCGAGAAAAGACCCCAGCTGTTGCTCCTTAGCGGCGATCAAATTTATGCTGACGACGTGGCTGGGCCGATGCTGCTGGCTATCCACCAGCTGATTGAGCGTCTCGGCATTTATCGCGAGGGTGAGCAGCTGATAGCGCTCAGCCAACAAGTACAAGATGACTTGTATAACCGTGCTTGTAAATTGCCCCATACGCCATGGCAAAAGCGCTCGAAGTGGCAATTAGGCTATTGGCTGCGCCGCGACGAGCCGCACTTTAGTAGTGTTAAAAGTGCCAACCACTTGGTGTATTTTGAAGAATTCATAGCGCTTTACCTATTGAGCTTGGGAGCACCGTGTTGGCAACTAATCGACACCGAGCAACTCCAACTCAGTGACAGTCACCCCCATTACCAAACCTTCCAACAAGAGCGCATCCACGTGCTTGAATTCGCTGCCTCGCAGCCTTATGCAGCGCGGCTATTTGCTCATGTGTCGAGTTTGATGATTTTTGACGACCATGATGTGACTGATGATTGGAACCTTACCGCAAATTGGGAGCAAGCGGTGTATACCCACCCGGCTAGCCGCGCGATTATCGGCAACGCCATGCTCAGCTATGCGTTGTTTCAGGGTTGGGGGAACTGCGCCAGTGACACACCATGGCCGTTCTTTGAGGCATTGAAAAAAGCCCGAGGGGATGGCTTTTGGCATTTAGCACCACTGTATAAGCCATTATTAAACTACGACTATTGGCACTATGAACTGCCAACCAGCCCTAAGGTTGTGGTACTTGACACGCGTACCCATCGCTGGCGTAACGAGCAAGATTTTAACGAACCTTCAGGGCTATTAGATTGGCAGCGACTACTGGAGTTGGAGAACAGTCTTCAGGGCTCGGAGCAAGTATTACTGGTATCGCCCGCGCCGGTATTTGGGGTTAAGTCCATTGAAGCTATTCAAGCTGTGTTTACTCTGTGTAATCAGCCGCTGGTGGTGGATTGTGAAAACTGGATGGCACATGAGGGATCAGCTAAAAAGCTGCTGAATATTTTCCGCCGTTTGGATACGCCCCAAGAAACCATCATTCTCTCTGGCGACGTTCATTATTCGTTTTGTTTTTCGGTGCGGGCGCGTTTCTCTGAACGAGAAAACCGCATTTGGCAACTAACCGCTAGCGGCATTAAAAACGAATTTCCACGAAAGCTTATTAACGTGCTCGACAAGCTTGATTCGATTTTGTACTCACCACGAAGCCCACTGAATTTATTCACTAAACGCTGGCAAATGAAAGTTGATAAACACGACACCACCTCGGGGCCACAAAAGCATTTGGTCAGTCATGCAGCGATTAGTCTTGTGGAGCTAGAGCACGGCAAATTGTGTCGTTATCGACTGTTACACAGTGACAACAGTGTCACCGAGTATGAGCTTGATTAGCCCTTAGCTACGCTGTAGGCACTGAATGATGCTTTGCGCCAAAACTAAGCTGGTTTGCGGTAAAGTGCTGAGAGAGTTTGCTAGCGGTTGATAGTTTTCGTCGCTGTTATTACAGGTATCTAGAAGAGTGAGCTTGGGCGCTGCAGCAGAATAGCTGCGCTGCTGTAAAAATGCGTAACTGTCTGAGTCTTTGCTGTATTTGGGCGCCACTTGCGCGTGCATCTGTGCATCAATACTGCGCTCAACCAAAATTGGAGGGATCACACCGATAAGACCAAATAGACCAAATGCGTACACTGTGTTTATTATTTTATCCTTCATCGCTGTTTTCCTCTGTGTTTGTAAAGTTTTCGCGGACATTGAAATTTTTATCAATAAATGTCGCTAAATAGCGACATTTTTCGCCTTTGCACGGTTAAGTATCAAAAACAGTGCCAACTTAGTTCAACGTGTTCTATTCGCGCTGATAATAGTGTGAAAGCTCCTGTTGGCGACCTGGATAAAGTGGCAAAAGCTCGACTTCCCCCCAATGTGCTGGTGAAAAGGCCAGCAAAGTGCAAACATAGATTGGTGATGTACGCATTTCATTCGCTGAAGATGATCAACCAGAGGCTAAAGCACAAGTGATGCGCTTTGAAAATGGTGAAACAGCGATGCAGGGAGATATGACTATTGTGCTCAATAATGCCGTGGCGTTAGCAGGTAAAGTGACGTTTAACTTTAAGTGATTGGCAACGCCTTGACTAAGGTGTACGCATGCTCGCAGCATTAGTGCGAGCGATAAGACAATATAACTAGCTGAGGATATGGCCATAACTGACTAAGTTCAGTTTGGACGCCTTATTAACCTGAAGTCCAACCGAAGTTATGGAGCCGTACGATTACTGCGTACATAGTCGGCGACCTCGCTAACAGTGCCTACCCAAAAGCCATTGTCGGGGTCGTTAATATACGCGAGCAGTTGCTCCAACGCTTGTGTGTCGACGGTATAAGGGCCCCGTTTGCCAATATCGTGGCCCGCTAAGATAATCCAGCTGTTATTCTCGCGATAGCGCTCCAGTAACTTTTTGATTTGCGCAAAACGCAGACCATCAATACGTATACCAGTGAGCTGGGCAAAGTCGGTAAAGTTGGGATTGTTAGCAGTTTCATCATTCCAAGTGCGGCCGGTGTCAAACAGGGTCGCTACCAAGGGCACATAGCTTTGTGTGTCTTTACCCCGGCCAACAAAAGTATGACCACAGGGATAGGCAAACGCGCGAGGGGTGACACCTAAATGTTTCTTAAAATAGTGGTTAGCCTCTTGAATGTCGTTTTCTAACCAGGCTAGGGTGGTCTGCTCTAGAGACAGGCCTTTTTTACGCAGCCATTCAAAGTTACCAGAGCATAAATGGTGGCTTGTGTGATTGCCTAATTCATGGCCATTGTTAATCGCCGCTTGCCACTGCGCTAAGCGCTCAGCAATGGGCTCAGGCTGGGCATAGAAAGTCGCTTTTACTTGGTATTTGTCTAAAATGGCCATGCCCACATCAACTTGAGAGTGGCGACCATCATCAAAACTTAGACTGATGGCATTGGGCTTCCCATTGGGGTAGCTAAACCCGCTATAAAGACCGCTTTGTTGATCTTGGGCCTTTGCTTTTGCGTCACTCATTCCCAGCGCAGCACTCAGCATAGCAGTTACCAACAAAACTTTTCGCACAACCATAATAACTCACTCCCCATCAGAACCTTATGCCACTATATTAAGGGAGTGTGGGCGCGGCTAGAGAAAAAGGGTAAAAGCAAAAAATTTCATGTTCGCAGTGCCTTTTAAGGGAACGGGCGCACTGTGTTATTGCTCAGGTAAGGAGTAGACTGCTATGGGCGGCTAGACGTGCCCAAGCAACCGAAGGTTGAGGGAAGTTGCTTTAACTTTCAATGCTTTAAAATATTAGAGTCGGCTTTCAAATAAGCGTAAGGCGAAAAAATGCCCAGGACGAATCCGCATTGTCCTGGGCCCAGGGGAATGGCTCATGATGAGCCGTGCGCTAACTAATAAACTTTACACATTCATACGGGAGAAGCGAAAGTTCTTATAATTGTAGTTAACGCCGGGCAAAAATGGAAATAAAAACCTAGTATTAAATTACTATAAAAAACAACTTATTAACTAAACTCTGTAAATAATTGTAAAAAACTGGCCAGTGTTTCTTAACCGTTTATTACCAAGTTATACCCAAGTTATTAACTGCCCATCCATCACTAAATCGCGGGCCAGCGCATTCTTAATTTTCTGCCCTTGCCATTTCCCTAAGCCTACGGGCGCGCCGTTAAGCGTGAGGATCACCTCACCTTTGTGCTTGCTCGGCTCATCTAAGCGGATATCCTGACCGTGAAAGTACTGCTGAGCTTGCTGTGGGTTTAGCGCCATGGTATTGCGCGTTGCATACTGGCCTAAACAGGTTGCGAACTCATGCTCTAGCCGCACCCCATTTCTGTGGGTGGTGCCTATTTGAATACCAATGCGCGAGTATTTTATGGCTGTAAATAATTGCTCATCGTCGATGTCGGGGAACAACCATACTTCCTTATCGCGTTGCATCAGTCGGCCAGCTAATTTATCCATGGCAAATTGTTGCTGCACATATTGCTGCAGCTGCTGTTGGGCCTTTTTCTCCATTGCCTTAAAAGGGAAGCGACCTTTTTTGGTTTTCGGCGTACAGCTACTTTGACTGCCCAATTTTTTAAAGCGGGCGATAAAAAAACCTTCACTATCGAAAAGCTGTGGCCACACATGTAAATAGCCTTGCTCAGTGCAGGCTTTATTGGCATCAGGGAATAGCCCATGCAAGGGTTCAATCTCGATAAGCCCTGGAAACTGAGCGAGCAAATACGCGCATACCGCATGATTTTCTACCGGGGTGAGTGTGCAGGTAGAATAAACTAGTGTACCGCCGGGTTTTAAAGCATGAAATGCGCTTTTGATCAGCGTTTTTTGTACGTCGCTAATATCAATATTGGATTGCAGTGACCAGTTCTTTAATGCGTCTGGGTCTTTGCGCACGGTGCCTTCACCGGAGCATGGTGCATCGAGCAAAATGGCATCAAAGCTTTCCTGCATATAATCGCCAAAAACGGCACCATCAAAGTGCGATAAGCCAACATTGCGAGCGCCCACTCGTTTGAGTGTGGCACTGAGTGCTTTTAGCCGCGATGATGACAGTTCGTTAGCCACCAGCAAGCCTTGGTTATCTAATAGCGCCACTAATTGCGAGGTTTTACTGCCTGGTGCCGCCGCCATATCGAGCACCGTTTCAGCGTCTTCAAGGGCATCGGCTAGGGCCATCGGCGGCAACATGGAGCTGGCCTCTTGCACATAAATACAGCCACTTAAGTGAACGTCGGTGCGGCCAATGGGCAACGCCTGTTCTTCCTCTTGCGGGCGAGTGAGCCAAAATCCCTCAGGGCACCATGGAATAGCAGTAATGTGCCACTGTTTGTCGGCGCAATAATCGCGAAATGCTGCCACCGACATTTTTAATGTATTCACCCGTACCGCACGTTTCAGCGGGCGCTGGCAGGCAGCAACGAAGTCTTGTAATTGCAAGTGTTCGGGGAAGTAGGACGCAACGTCGTCCAAAAAGGCATCGGGAATATAAGTATGCTTATCCATCGCGATTTTAACTACAGCGGCTGTGACGGTGAGCTATAGTTTATCGCATCCGCTTTGGCATTGCTTTGCTTTTTAAGCTGTCGACACTTTTATGTCATAAAGCGAGTTTACAGTGTGTATAACGCTATAAACTGTGTTTATGTCGACAATTAAAGGTAAGGGTTATTGACAATTACCGGCATCGATCCCATAGTACAGGCCTAGATTGTCGACAATTTCGAGAAAAGCCGTGAGCGAACAGCTGCATTCACATCAACCTATTACCACTGCTGCCGATCAAGTGTTTGTTGATCTGCGCCGCGCTATTGTCGAGGGCGATATTGAGCAGGGCTCAAAAATATCCGAGCCCGAGCTGGCCAAACGCTTTGGGGTGTCACGTGCCACCCTGCGCGATGCTCTTAATCGCCTAGAGGCCTGTAATCTGGTCGAGCGCAAAGCCAACGTCGGTTGTCGCGTGGTGGCGCTTACGCCGGAGCGGTTAATTGAAGTCTATCAGGTACGCGCCGCACTCGAGGGGCTAGCCTGTCGCCTTGCCGCCGAAAACATGGCTGATGAAGAAATTGCCTCGCTGAAAGGCTTATTGAATAAACACCTTAACGAGCAACGTGTTAAAGAAGGCGAATCCTATTACCAAGAAGCGGGTGACTTGGATTTCCATTATCGCATTATTAAAGGCTCTAAAAACGAGCATTTATTCAACTTGTTATACAACGACCTATATCAGTTGATCCGCATGTATCGGGTGCAAATGGGAATGACAGGGCCAAGGGTATCCAAAGCCTTCGACGAACACCTTGCCATTATTAATGCCATTGACAATCGCGATGGCGAGCTTGCCGAGTTGCTGATGAAACGTCATATCAGCTACTCCATGAATAATATTGAAAATAAGTTTAACGCGGCCCACTCAGGGTAACCGCGCATCTAACAGGAGAACCCCATGTCCGCAGGAAAGAAATTTAGACAAGCATTGGCGGCAAACAAGCCGTTGCAAGTAGTGGGCACCATCAATGCTTACTGCGCCATTATGGCCAAACAACTGGGTCATCAGGCAATTTACCTCTCAGGTGGTGGCGTAGCCAACGCCTCTTATGGGTTGCCCGATTTGGGCATGACCTCATTGAACGACGTAATTGCCGATGTGCAACGTATTACTTCGGCCTGTGACTTACCTCTGTTGGTTGATATCGATACCGGTTGGGGCGGCGCATTCAATATCGCTAAAACCATTCGCGATATGGAAAAAGCCGGGGCCGCAGCGGTGCATATGGAAGATCAGGTGGCGCAAAAGCGCTGTGGTCACCGCCCGAATAAAGAAATCGTCTCAGTTGATGAAATGGTTGATCGCATTAAAGCTGCCGTTGATGCGCGCACCGACCCTGACTTTTTCATTATGGCGCGCACCGACTCGTTTGCTCAAGAAGGTTTAGAGGCCGCCATTGAACGGGCAAAGGCCTACGTGGCCGCCGGTGCCGATGGCATATTCGCAGAAGCGGTGCAAACCGAGGAGCACTATCGCGCCTTTGCTGAGGCCCTTGATGTGCCGATTCTCGCCAATATCACCGAGTTTGGTAAAACCGAGCTTTGGAATCGCAAAGAGCTAGGCGAGTGGGGCGTGGATATGGTGCTTTACCCGCTGTCGGCGTTCCGTGCCATGAATAAAGCGGCGGAGAATGTGTATAAATCAATTCTTGAAAATGGCGATCAAAAAGCGGTGCTAGATGAGATGCAAACACGCATGGATTTATACGATTATTTGGGCTATCACGAATACGAGAAAAAGCTCGACGCCTTGTTTGCCGAAGGCAAAAACAAGTAACGCATTGACAGTTTCAACAGGAAAAAATTCAGGAGCAAGAAAATGGTAGATAAAGCATTAGGTGGCGCAGGCTTGCGCGGACAAGTGGCCGGCGAAACGGCGTTGTGTACAGTAGGCAAAAGTGGCTCAGGGCTGACCTATCGTGGCTACGATATCAGTGAGCTGGCTGACAAGGTGCAATTTGAAGAGGTGGCGTATTTATTATCGCGCGGCGAGTTGCCTAACCAAGGCCAGCTGGTTGAATACAAAGCCAAATTAAAGTCGTTACGGGGCCTACCGCAAGCGCTGAAAAGCGTGTTAGAGACCATCCCTAAAGATGCACACCCGATGGACGTGATGCGTACCGGCTGTTCTATGCTCGGTAACCTAGAAACCGAAACTGATTTTGCCAATGCCGATGATGCTATCGACCGCATGGTGGCTATTTTCCCAAGCATTATCTGTTATTGGTATCGCTTTACCCATGACGGTGTGCGTATTGACGTAGAAACCGATGATGACACTGTGGGGGCGCACTTCTTACATCTGTTACATGACAAAGCGCCATCACAACTGTTTGCCGACGTAATGAATGTGTCGTTGATCCTGTATGCTGAGCATGAATTTAACGCCTCAACCTTTACCGCTCGTGTGTGTGCCTCAACCTTGTCAGACATTCATTCATGCGTAACCGGTGCCATTGGCTCATTGCGTGGTCCACTGCATGGCGGTGCCAATGAAGCGGCGATGGATATGATTGAAGGCTTTAAAGACGCCGAACATGCCGAGCAAGAGTTAATGGGCATGCTGGCACGAAAAGACAAAATCATGGGCTTTGGCCACGCCATTTATCGTGAGAGTGACCCACGCAATGTGATCATTAAGAAATACTCAGAGCGCTTGGCGAAAGAGGTGGGCGATGATGTGCTTTATCCCGTGTCGGTGCGCTGTGAAGAAGTAATGTGGCGCGAGAAAAAGCTGTTCTGTAATGCCGATTTCTTCCATGCCTCGGCGTATCACTTTATGGGCATTCCTACTAAGCTATTCACGCCTATTTTCGTGATGAGTCGCGTTACTGGCTGGACTGCTCATGTTAAAGAGCAGCGTGCCAATAACCGTATTATCCGTCCAAGCGCCGAATACACTGGCCCGGATTCTCGTCCCGTGCCCGCGATGAGCGAGCGCTAAACACCGTTTCTTTATGGCAGCCTTTGGGCTGCCTTTTTCTGCAATGTAGAGCGAATTATGAATTCTTTATACCGTAAGCCGCTGCCCAACTCGGATCTGATTTACTACGATACCCAAGAGGCGGTGGATGCCATTGAGCCGGGGGCTTATGCCAAGCTCCCTTACACCTCAAAAGTTCTGGCTGAGAACCTTGTGCGTCGCTGCGAACCAGCGCAGTTAACCGCGAGCTTAGAGCAACTTATTTACCGTAAACGCGATTTGGATTTTCCTTGGTACCCAGCTCGGGTGGTGTGTCACGATATTTTGGGGCAAACCGCGCTGGTGGATTTAGCTGGTTTGCGTGATGCTATCGCCGCGAAAGGCGGCGATCCGGCCAAGGTTAACCCTGTGGTGCCAACCCAGCTGATCGTTGACCATTCACTGGCGGTGGAACATGCAGGGTTTGAAGAAGATGCCTTTGAGAAAAACCGCGCCATTGAAGACCGTCGCAACGAAGATCGCTTCCACTTTATTAACTGGACCAAAACAGCGTTCAAAAACGTCGATGTGATCCCCCCGGGCAACGGCATTATGCACCAGATTAATCTGGAGAAGATGTCGCCGGTGATCCAAGCCCGTGATGGGGTTGCCTTTCCAGATACCCTAGTGGGCACCGATAGCCATACCCCGCATGTGGACGCGTTAGGCGTTATTGCCGTAGGCGTTGGCGGCCTAGAAGCCGAAAGCGTGATGCTCGGGCGAGCTTCCTATATGCGCTTGCCTGATATTGTTGGTGTGGAGCTAACCGGTAAGCCCCAACCTGGCATTACCGCAACCGACATTGTTCTGGCGCTCACCGAGTTTTTACGTCAGCAGCGTGTTGTTTCAAGCTACTTAGAGTTTTTCGGCGAGGGCGCAAGCCACCTTACTTTGGGCGATCGCGCCACCATTTCCAACATGACACCAGAATATGGTGCCACGGCGGCAATGTTCTATATCGATGAGCAAACCATTGATTACCTTAAACTCACCGGTCGTGATGACGAGCAGGTACAGTTAGTTGAGCAGTACGCGAAACACACAGGTTTGTGGGCAGATGCGATGACCCAAGCTCAGTATGAGCGGGTATTGCGTTTTGATTTAAGTGCCGTGGGTCGCAACTTAGCTGGGCCATCAAACCCTCATGCTCGCCTTGCGACCGCCGATTTGCAAGCACGAGGCATAGCCAAAGAAGTTGAGCAACAGCCTGGGTTAATGCCCGATGGAGCGGTGATCATTGCCGCCATCACTAGTTGTACCAATACCTCAAACCCACGTAATGTGATAGCTGCCGGGTTGTTAGCGCGTAACGCCAATAAACACGGCTTAATGCGTAAGCCTTGGGTGAAAACCTCACTGGCGCCGGGCTCAAAAGCGGTAAAACTCTATCTTGAAGAAGCCAATCTACTACCCGAGTTGGAGCAGTTAGGTTTTGGTGTGGTCGGTTTTGCCTGTACATCCTGCAACGGTATGAGTGGCGCACTCGACCCGCAAATTCAAAAAGAAGTGGTGGAGCGAGATCTTTACGCCACAGCGGTGCTCTCAGGGAATCGTAACTTTGATGGTCGTATCCATCCCTACGCTAAGCAAGCGTTTTTAGCATCACCGCCTTTGGTGGTCGCCTACGCCATAGCCGGTACCATTCGCTTTGATATTGAAAAGGATATTCTAGGTCATGATAGCGATGGCAATGCCATTACCTTAAAAGACCTATGGCCAAGCGATGAAGAAATCGATGCGGTGATTGCCAAGAGCGTTAAGCCGGAGCATTTCCGTCAGGTCTATGAGCCGATGTTCGATTTAAGTGTCGACTATGGCGAGAAAAACGACCCGCTCTATCAGTGGCGAGAAAAAAGCACCTACATTCGTCGTCCGCCTTACTGGGAAGGCGCGTTGGCAGCAGAGCGTACACTCACGGATCTGCGCCCTTTAGCGGTATTGGGGGATAATATCACCACCGATCACCTGTCGCCATCAAACGCCATCCTCGCCAGCAGTGCGGCGGGGGAATACTTAGCGTCGATGGGGGTGCCGGATGAAGACTTTAACTCTTATGCCACGCACCGTGGTGACCACCTAACCGCTCAACGGGCCACCTTTGCTAACCCAAGACTACGCAACGAAATGGCCGTGGTTGACGGGGAAGTGCAAGAGGGCTCACTGACGCGTTTAGAGCCGCAAGGCGAAGTCATGCGTATGTGGGAAGCAATAGAAACCTACATGCAGCGCAAACAGCCGCTGATTATCGTCGCTGGTGCTGATTATGGTCAGGGCTCATCACGAGACTGGGCCGCCAAAGGTGTACGCTTAGCGGGTGTGGAAGTGATCTTAGCCGAAGGCTTTGAGCGCATTCACCGCACCAACCTGATTGGCATGGGCGTGTTGCCGCTGGAATTCAGTGCCGGTGAAAATCGCAAGACCTTGGCCCTTGATGGCAGTGAAACCTACAGTGTGGTGGGTGAGCCAGCACCGGGAGCCAGTCTTGAAGTGCGCATTACCCGTGCCAATGGCGACGAGCTCACAATTACCAGCAAATGTCGTCTCGATACCCAAGAAGAGCTGTCGATTTACAGCGCCGGCGGGGTATTGCAGCGCTTTGCGAAGGACTTCCTCGAGGCCACCACCTAGCAAAAATAGGTGGGCTGCGGCCCACCTTCACTGAGGTAGATAAATGTTACAACAAATAAAAATACCGGCCACATACATGCGCGGCGGCACCAGCAAAGGGGTGTTTTTCGCTCTCGATGACTTACCTGAGCCAGCGCAACAACCCGGACCTTATCGTGATGCCTTGTTGCTCCGTGTTATCGGCAGTCCCGACCCCTATGGTAAACACACCGATGGCATGGGTGGGGCGACATCCAGCACCAGTAAAACGGTGATCCTCTCAAAAAGCACGCAAGCCGAGCACGATGTTGACTATTTGTTTGGTCAAGTGGCCATAGATAAAGCATTCATCGATTGGAGCGGTAACTGTGGCAATTTAACCGCAGCGGTGGGCGCGTTTGCCATCAATAATGGCCTAGTCGATAACCACCGAATTCCTGAAAACGGCATCGCCGAGGTGCGTATTTGGCAGGCCAATATTGAAAAAACCATTATTGCCCATGTACCCATGCAAGATGGGTTAGTGCAAGAGCTGGGTGATTTTGAGCTCGATGGTGTTACTTTTCCTGCCGCAGAGGTCAAAATTGATTTTATCTCGCCGGTGGGTGAGGAGGGCGCAGTGCTACCAACGGGTAATGCAGTGGATAGCCTAGCGGTGCCGGGCGAAGGAGAGCTTAAAGCCAGCTTTATCAATGCTGGGATCCCCACTATTTTCGTTAATGCCGAGGCGCTGGGGTATCGTGGTAATGAATTGCAAGAACACATTAATGGCGACCCTGAGGCGCTGGCTCGTTTTGAGCGTATCCGTGCCTATGGCGCCTTAAAAATGGGGCTCATCAAGAATATCGACGAAGCGCAAGCGCGTCAGCATACACCGAAAATTGCCATGGTCGCACCGCCGAGCGATTATACCGCCTCCAGCGGTAAAGCAATCAATGGCGATGACATTGATGTGCAAGTACGCGCTTTATCAATGGGCAAATTACACCATGCGATGATGGGCACCGCCGCCGTGGCCATTGCTACTGCTGCCGCGATTCCCGGCACCTTAGTGAATATTGCCGCCGGTGGGCAAACGCGCAACGGCGTGACCTTCGGACACCCCTCAGGGACTTTGCATGTGGGAGCGAAGGTGACGATGCAATCCGAAGATTGTGACGTGCACAGCGTCAGCATGAGCCGCAGCGCGCGACGACTGATGGCAGGCTGGGTTTACGTTCCTGAACCGCAATCGTGACACTCAAAAAAACCGAGCACCTTGAGGGTTGCTCGGTTTTTTTGTACCCAGAGCTGATCTCTGCTACCGTAACTGCCGTACTGAAAAACAGTCAATAAAGCTTTGCTATCAAGCGATTATGGCTGATTCTATTGCTTTTTTGGGTTTTATAAAATAATCTAAATGATAGCTATTAACATTACGGAGAAAGGTATGTTTAAATCTCTCACTGCCATTGCGGCTTTGTTCTTTTCGTCAATGACCTTTGCCAATTGCGAGTTTACCATCGAAGGTAACGACGCAATGCAATTCAACAAAAAATCAATGGAAGTCCCTAAAAGCTGTGAAACAGTTAAAGTCACGCTCAAGCACACAGGTAAGATCCCTAAGAAATCTATGGGTCATAACTGGGTGCTAACCACTAAAGGTGACATGCAGGCTGTAGCCAGTGCCGGTATGGGCGCGGGCTTAGACAACAACTACCTGCCTGCAGGTGATGAGCGCATTATTGCTGCTACCGACATCATTGGCGGCGGAGAGCAAACCACGGTGGAATTTTCTACCAAAGATATGAGTGCTGACGGCGAGTATATGTTTTTCTGCTCGTTCCCTGGCCACTCAGCGTTAATGAAAGGCACTTTCAAGCTTATCTAACGCCGAACAAGCCGAGCACCTGCTCGGCTTTGCTCTCTTTCCCACCTTTACTTCTCGCTCTTGTTATTTTGTGCAATATAAGCGCTCGGCGCTTGCCCGTAGTACTGCTTAAAGCTGCGGCTGAAATGACTAATACTATTGAACCCACAGGCAAAGCAAGTTTCGGTGACGGCTTTAGAGCGCTCTAGCATTAAACCTGCATGTTCTAAACGGCGCTTAAGAATGTAAGCATGGGGAGTCATGCCCAAATGGCGGCGAAACTCACTAAAGAATTTGCTGCGGCTCATACAGGCGAGGCGAGCAAGGGTATCCACATCGAGTGGGGCGGCAATATGCTGCTCAATGTGGCTTAAGACTTGATGAAGAGCGGTTGCCTGCGGGTCGTGTAAAGCGCAGCGCAATAACGCGTGATGATCTTGTTCGCGCAGTAGCCGCACAATCAGCTCGGTGGTTGCCAGCTCAATCAGTAAGGCTCTATCGCTTTTATTTTCCGTAAATGCCCCGGCCAAGCGCTGGTAGATAGCCTCGGTGGTGGTGCTATGGGTAAGCTGCAAGGTTGCAGGTTGCTGCTCATGATAGCTGCACTGGGCGCTTAATGACATTTGCTCGGCCACGTTGGCGATGCGCTCGGCGTCGACTTCAAGGGTCAGGCAACGGGTTGGACGCGCTAGGGTCGCTAATGGAAAGTCGATGTGCACCTGCTCATCGGCGGCGATAACAAAACTTTGCCCTGGGGTGAAATCCCGCGCCTGCTGTAAGCTTTGGTGATGCATTACCTTTTTACCCTCGACCATGGCACAAAACATCAGCTCATCGGTGCGAAAGGGGACTTGTTCACAGCGCTCAAAGGTTTCATACATGCACAATTGAATGCCAGGCGCATTCACGACACTGCGATGGTCAATAAGAGTGTGGACGCTGTCGAAAGCGCTGGGGTTGCCATATAACATGTTTAATTCCTTTGCTTTGTGCTTGCTCTAGCATGGCTAAAAAATGGACATTTAGTCAAGCGCTTTGGATGTAAAGACAACCGCTTCACGGGCAAAGTTGTGTAGTTTTGCAGTGATGCAACAACAAGGACAATAACGATGATATACGCAAATCCTAATACTCCCGGTGCGGTGGTTGATTTTAAGCCGCAATATGAGAACTACATTGGTGGTCAATGGGTAAGCCCGGTGCAAGGTCGGTATTTTGATAACACCACACCGGTGACTGGGGAGGTTATTTGTAAAATCCCGCAATCGTGTGCAAAAGACATTGAACTGGCCTTGGATGCGGCGCACCAAGCGCAGCAATCATGGGGCAAAACATCGGTGACAGAGCGCAGCAACTTATTGCTGGCGATTGCTCAGCGGGTGCAAGAGCACAGCGAGCAGCTGGCCGTTGCTGAAACCTGGGATAACGGTAAAGCGGTGCGCGAGACGCTGAATGCCGATATTCCCCTGGTGGCCGATCACTTTCGGTATTTCGCCGGCTGTATTCGCGCTCAAGAGGGCAGCATTGGTGATTTAGATGAGCACACCGTGGCCTACCATTTTTACGAGCCTTTAGGGGTGGTTGGGCAAATTATTCCCTGGAATTTTCCGTTGCTGATGGCGGCGTGGAAACTAGCACCGGCACTGGCAGCAGGGAACAGTGTGGTGCTCAAACCGGCGGAGCAAACCCCAGTATCCATTTTGAAATTTATCGAACTCATTGGCGACATTTTGCCTGCGGGGGTGCTTAATGTGGTCAATGGCTATGGCGCCGAAGCGGGTCAGGCATTGGCCAGTAGCACGCGCATTGCAAAAATTGCCTTTACTGGCTCGACCCCGGTGGGAGCGCATATTCTTAAGTGTGCCGCCGAGAATATCATTCCCTCCACGGTGGAGTTAGGCGGTAAATCTCCCAATGTCTATTTTGCCGATGTATTGAACCAAAGTGATGAATTTATCGATAAGTGCGTTGAAGGCGCTGTGCTGGCCTTTTTCAATCAAGGGGAAGTGTGTACTTGTCCATCGCGGTTATTAGTACAAGAGAGTATGTACGATGAATTTATCGCCCGGGTGATTGCCCGCACCGAGCAAATTAAACGCGGTAATCCGCTCGATACCGACACCATGGTTGGCGCTCAAGCCTCCCAGCAGCAATTCGATAAAATCATGAGTTACTTTAGCATCGGTAAGGAAGAGGGTGCCGAAGTGCTTATCGGCGGTGATGCCGAACGCTTCGACAATGAGCTTAATAACGGTTTTTATATTCAGCCGACCTTACTCAAAGGGCATAATCAAATGCGGGTGTTCCGCGAGGAAATCTTTGGTCCTGTGGTCAGTGTCACTACCTTTAAGGACGAACAAGAAGCGATTGCCATTGCCAACGATACCGAATTTGGGTTGGGCGCAGGGCTTTGGACGCGGGATATGAATCGTGCCTATCGGGTTGGCCGAGCCATTGAAGCGGGTCGGGTGTGGACCAATTGTTATCATCATTATCCTGCCCATGCCGCGTTTGGCGGTTATAAAAAATCGGGCGTTGGCCGCGAAACGCATAAGATGATGCTTGAGCACTATCAGCAAACCAAAAACCTACTGGTTAGCTACAGTGATAATGCCTTAGGGTTTTTCTAACTCACCATCACCCATAACGTCTTGATATATTTCCTTGGCAAGACAACAAAAAAGGGCAGGTAACCCCTGCCAATAACTGACTCATAGTGCGCTATCAGTGCACCTTATTTGGTTTTGAGTAACCATTCGCTTAGTAGCCTGACCCCGTAGCCGGTGCCGCCTACATTCACTTCACCGTCAGCCTTGCTTGCTAACGCATTACCGGCAATATCGAGGTGAACCCAGCGAGTGTCTCCAGCAAAGTGTTGTAAGAATGAAGCCGCCGTGGTTGCTCCCGGGCCTCCTGAGCCGATGTTTTGAATATCAGCAATGTCTGACTTTAACTTGTCTTTATAGCCTAAAGGTAAGCGCCATACTTGCTCGTTCACCGCTTTGCCTGCTGCCGTTAATTCGCTGACTAATTGCTCGTCATCAGAGAAAATTGCGCTATAGCGATTGCCTACGGCGCGTACTTTTGAGCCAGTGAGTGTGGCTACATCCACCATAATCTGCGGCTTAAACTGGCTGCGCGCATACCACATGGCATCGCTGAGCACTAACCGGCCCTCGGCATCGGTATTGAGTACCTCGACACTTAAGCCTTCAGCGGTGCGCAGGATGTCTCCCGGCGCTATGGCGGTTTCAGACACCATGTTGGCGGCCATGCCCATTACGGCAACGACATTAACATCGGCTTTGCTCAGCGCCATGGCTTTCACGGTACCTAGCACCGCCGCAGCACCGGCCATGTCGGATTTCATCCGCGCGATTGAAGCGCCGGTTTTAATGCTATAGCCGCCCGAATCAAAGGTAATGCCTTTACCAACCAAAGCAATGGGTGCGTCATCGCTGCCTTGGTAATGTGCAACCACCAGTCGAGCACCGTCTTTGCTACCTCGGCCAACGCCTTCCAACGCCCCCATGCCGAGAGCTTTAATCTGCTCAGGCCCCAATACCTCGACTTTAACACCGAGCTCGCGTAGTTGCTGGGCTGCTTGTGCAAACTCTACAGGGGTTAAGGCGCTCGGCACCTCGGAGGTGAGGTCACGGGCTAAAAATACACCTTGCTCGATATGACTTAAGGCTTGATATGCCTGCTCAGCGCGCGCTTGATCAGCAACATCAAAGTGATAGCTTAGCGTCGTTTTTTCTGCATCGCTTTGTTTATAAGTGTCGAAGCTGTGGTCGCGCAGGTTAACGCCATGGGCAAATTGAGCCGCTAATTCGGTATTAGATAGCTGCCCATTGATAGTGGCAAAATCGATGTTTGCCGTCGTTACCTTCATGCCCTCAAGCAGGCCATGCACGTTGCCACCGAGTTTGGCGGTACGCGCTGCATCAAGCTCATCCTGAGCGCCAAGGCCGACGACAACGACGCGTTCATAGTTTGAGTCTACAGGGGCTAGAAGCTGTACATGCTTATTATACTCGCCGTTAAACTGGGCGGTGTTAAGTGCTTTTTGTAATTGTTGTTGTGCTTGTGGTGATAATACTGAAGTATTGAGCGTTTGGTCTTGCTCTTGCAGCAACACCAAAGTGCCATTACTTGCTAATTCGCTTTGGAATTGGATATCGGCCCCATGGCTGCTGGCTGCAACCATGGCTAACGACAATGCACTGAGTTTAAGGTACGACATAGACTTTCCCTTTAATACGTTAAATCGCTGCCTTTTTACCTTATTTCAGTGCATTTGATAACAGTTTGTCGTTCAATCGCGGGTTTCTGCCGATTAACGCCCTGATTGTGAGCGGCGCTCATGCTTCTTGCGCTGCAACCAGCGTCGGCGCGCGAAACGGCGCATGTTAGCAATTTGGTCGGTTTCATCCAAAATAGCTTGGCCAATAATGGTTTCTATGATGTCTTCTAAGGTGATTAAACCTTGCCATGAGCCGTATTCATCATACACCAAGCACATGTGTTGCTGCTCCTCAATTAACTGGCTTAACAAGTGTTCCACGCTGATGTTATTGGCAACCACTTTAGCCTTACGCGCCAGCTCAATAGCGTATTCTTTGTCGCCGGTGGCAATTAAATCACTTTTAAATAACACCCCATGTGGGGCTTCATCGTCATCAAGCAGTGGGAAGCGAGAAAATTGGCTCTTGATTACTTTTTCACGCACCTCGCTAAGATGGGCATCGGGTTTGAGTGTTTCACATACAATGCGCGGCGTCATAATATCGCGCACCTTGATGGTATGGAGGTCAAGAATGTTGGCGATAGCGCGGTGCTCACTGTCATCAATACTATTTATTTCTGCTCCCAGTGATGCCAAGGCTTTTAACTCGACGCGCAAATCTTCCTCAGTGGCGCTGCCGCCAAGCAGTCGAGTGATTCTGTCTGATATCCAAATAAATGGTTTGAGTACCCATATTAAAAAGTTGAGCAGTGGAGGCATGGCCACCGCAATTTGCGGCCAGAACCGCGCACCGAGGGTTTTCGGGATGATCTCCGAGAGCAATAAAATAAGAATGGTCATCACCGCTGAGGCAATACCTAAGTAACCATTCCCAAACACCACGGTGACTTGCGCACCGACACCCGCAGCGCCGACGGTGTGGGCTACCGTGTTTAAGGTAAGAATGGCAGCCAAAGGTTGGTCGATGCGATCTTTTAAGCGCTTGAGTTGGGTGTAACGCTGTGGGTGTTCAAGCTTTTGCTTGGCGATAAAGCTGGGGGTAATGGATAGCAATGCTGCTTCAAGAACAGAACAAATAAACGACACGGCGATAGATAGCACCGCGAAAGCGATAAGTAATATCATGGTTGCTCTGGGCAATCCTTCTTAGTTAGTTGAAAAATGCTATACGCAAAGCATGTATATTGAGGTCAAAAACAATAGATCAAGCGCGACCTTATGACAATATGGCAATCAAAATAACGCGGGCTAAAACTTATGTTCAGCCCGCGTTTGGGACTAGCCTGCCAGCTTGGCTTGGGTGCTGTGAATAACCCAATATGCCCCGGTTATTACTGCAAGTGTGGGCAGCGCTAATTTGGCAAAATGAACTATCAGCGGCTGCTCAAGGTGTGTGAATACGCTTAGCAAACCATACAGTGTGATGAGCATTGCCAAGGCCAGGGCATTGCGTAAACCTTGGCTTTTAGTCATGTAGGTCACCAACATCCCCGTCAATATGCATGCGCTAGCGCCAATGGCTAAGGTCAGTGCAGTTAAGCTCATATCTCGGCTCGCTAAGCTTTGCGCCTGAGCCATATCCACTCCTTCGGGCAGCCAAACTTGGATTGCTACGGCACTGGCGATTGCGGTAACCAACAGATAAGCTAAAAAAGCCAGTATTACAGATTTTATTACTAATTTGTCGTTGAACATGGTGCTCTCCTTTTTGTTAATTGAATCAGTTAGCAAGGAGTGCAGGGCATGAACTTATAAGTCGAATTTAAACACCTGTTTACGCCAACCGCGATAACAAATAACCGCGATAGACAATAACAGCGTGATGGCAACGGTATCTTTAAGTAGGGTCATGGTCTGTTGGTCAATGCTGCCACTTTGAAAAGCGGAGTATATCCCCCAAAAACCAAAACAGTTTGCGACAATCACCGCCAGCAGCCCAATGAAGTATTTTACTCGCAGGTGTTGCGATGCAGGTAAAGGTTGAGAAGGTATAGGCTGTGATGGTGGCACAGGTGCCTGGGTATTGCTCGTTGTCGATTGCGCAGCCAGTAATTGCTGGCAATCTAAATCAAGGGCGGCAGCAATGCTTTTAATGGACTCCCCAGAGGCCACGCCTTTGGCTTCTATTCTTTGCACCGTGCGTAAGCTCAATCCGGCTATTTCGGCAAGCTGCTCTTGTGATAGGCAACGTTTATCTCGTTGGTTTTTAATTTCTGTAGTATTGACGTTCATTTTCATTGTTATGGTCTCCTTGCTAACTGAGCCTTTAAATTAGCAAGTGACCCGCTCCTACTGTACGTTAGCGATGTGTTATCTACCCGACACTTTTACGACACTCAAGCGCCAGCGCCTGTCATTAGTGGCTTTTACAAGCCTTGCATGCAATTTAAACAAATGCAACTTGGCGGTAAACATACGGGTTGCTCGATCGTTTTTCCGGCTTTTTTCGTACTAAGTCACAGTTTTAGGATCACAATAAACACGCAAATGAGTAAAGATAAAGCAGTGCCCACTTCCAAGTTCTCCCGGGCCTTACGATTTGGTTCATTGGCCGGGCGAGTGGCCAGCAATGTTGCCTATGGCGGCTTAAAATCCATGGTCACGGGGCAAAATAAAAGCACCAAAGAGTTAGTGTTAAACAGTAAAAATATTGAGCAATTGGCGGAGCAGTTAGCACATTTGCGTGGTGCGGCGATGAAACTCGGTCAGTTATTGTCGATGGACGCCGGCGAACTATTAAGCCCAGAGCTCAGTGCACTGTTGTCGCGGTTGCGTAATAAAGCCACACCCATGCCACATAAGCAGCTGACCCAAACCCTAAAGCAGCAATGGGGAGCTCATTGGCTAGACGGTTTGGCTAATTTTGAGCTGCGTCCTTTCGCTGCGGCATCCATCGGCCAGGTTCACCGTGCATACACTGATAGCGGCACAAAGTTAGCCGTGAAAGTGCAATACCCTGGGGTCGCCAAAAGCATTGAAAGCGATGTGGATAATGTCGTGAGGCTGCTTAAGCTCACTGATTTACTGCCAAAAGGATTGGACATTGACGAGCTAATTGCCGAGGCGAAAGCTCAGCTGCTTAATGAAGCGGACTACACCCTAGAGGCGCATTACATGAGCCAGTACCAAGAAAAGCTGGGGCCAAGTTCACACTTTGTGGTGCCAAAAGCGCAGAGCGAGCTGTGCACTACGCAGATTTTAGCCATGGAATTCGTTGAGGGCGAGGCCATTGAGCAGGCGCTTAGCTGTACGCAAGAAGAGCGCAATCGTTTAGTGATGCATTTACTCACCCTGTTTATGCATGAGCTCTTTGACTTTCGCTTAATGCAAACCGATCCCAACTTTGCTAATTACCTGTATCAGCGCGACACCGGTCGTATTGTACTGCTCGATTTTGGTGCGACTCGCGTCATTAGTGAGCCCATTAGCCGGGGATATTGGCAGCTTATTCAGGGCGCCATAACAGGCGATCGCGGTGTCATGGCGCAAGCGGCCCGTGATATCGGTTATTTTAGTGATGATGTGGATAAGGCCTACGAGCATAACGTGCTCGATATTTTTGCTTTGGCCTGTGAACCGCTATCGGTAGGCGGTGAGTACGACTTTGCCAGCAGTGATTTGGCTGCGAGAATCAAGCAAAAAGGCTTGGCGATGAGCAGTCGCGAACAGCAATGGCATAGTCCCCCGGTGGATGCACTGTTTATTCACCGCAAACTCGCTGGGCTATTCTTAATTGCAGCTAAGTTGCAGGCGAAGGTCAACGTTAGCGATATTTTGGCTAACTTCAATGGTAAGACACGGTAGGCTTTAGCTGCGAATTTTGCTGTAATAGGGCCAAGGGAATGACATTATTGCAAGGAAGAACGAATGGGTTTTAAAGTAAACCATTACGCAGCAAAAACGATCAATCGCACTTTTAGTACCGATTGGGAAACACTCATCATAGAGTTGATCATTGGCGGCATCTGCGCCGTATTGGCGGTCGTTGGCTATCAAGCAAGTTTACTACTGGTGTTTGGCCCTGCAGGGCTCATTAGCGCCATTTGCTTTTTGGGCATTACCTATAACCTATACCAGTATTGGCAGGATAAGCGCCACTCGGCGAAAGGTGATTAGAGAGGCTGTAGGCTCAAGGTAATTCGACGTTAGACTGCCCAATGCTGAGTGAGTAGGCTTTCCAGAGCAAAAGTAACCATGAGCGATACGCCTAGCAAAAGAGCATTTGTCGTTGCTCGAACCAACCAAGGGGCGGCTGTATAGGAGAGCCTCTTGGGGGTTGATACTAATGCCAGTGCACCCATCAAGCCAAACCATGGAGTGAAAAACACAATTAGCTGCCATTTGATCAGGGAGACCGCTAAATCATGCAGCGCACCACTGAACAAAAACGTAATCCACACAGCTAACGCCTTAGGTAAGTAGATATTAAGAGGGCGCATAATATAACGCGACAAGTAATAGCCCCAGATGGGGTTCCAGTAGTGCCAAAAGGTCGCGAACGAGCCTGCTCCAAAGGCGCGATAAAGCATATTCCTCAATGAGTGCGTTGCCCCCATGGGCACGCCATTTGTTCTTTTAACATATTGATGAAGTGACAGCATAAAGGCCTTTATCATAGAAATGATGGACATAGCCACGTACAAAGCGGGCTCGTGTGAACTAACGTCAGCTCACAACCGATTAGATCAAACTTACCATCAGTGCTGCTATGTGCCAATTTTAACTATTGTTTTATAAAGTTTTACGAGTTCGGCTATACACCTGCTATCTCTAGCCCAATACACATACCAACGAATAGTCTGTTAGCCCTTAGACTAAGTGAAAACTGGTGAACAGGTACTGGGATTCAGCGGTTTGAATTGTTTCTGGGCCCAGAATCCCACAAGGAATTTAGAGTAACTGGCTGGTGGATGGTGTACTGTTAGGGAACGAATTAGTGGCTAGATTGTTATAGCAAAGTGCGTTTAAAAAAATCAAAGCAGTGTTTAACTACTGAATTACTAAAGAAATTTCGAGATGAGTTATGCAGGATATACTAACAAATTGATTCTAGGGGGGAAAAAATGGTCGGCATAGCAGGATTCGAACCTGCGACCCCCATGAAAATTAGCTGTGTTCAAACTTGTACGATCATGAAAAAACTTGGCCATCGTGAAGTATCCACATAGAAGCCCCGAATTTAGATAATAAGTGCACTGTAAATTATACATAGTGAATTAGCGTGCACAGACTCATCGGTGAACATTTGGTCGCTAAAAAACTTTTATTCGATATTCGTATACATTAGATAATGAATATTTAAAGGAACGCTTATTCGGAAAGGAAGTAATTTGCTGTAATAATCAAAATAGTTATATTGGTCTAAAGTTAGTCTATTCAAGTGAATTGAAACAAAGGATATTGCTAACTATGACTAAACGCTTGCTTCCAGTAATATATTTAATCGTACTAGTTACAGGCTGCTCCTCCTATCGACCTTTGCCAGTTGATGAATTAAATATCGACAGTAGGCTCACAGCTTACAAAACCAACCATGGTTCAATAGGGCTCTCAATTGCTGAAAACCCTCAATCCTCGGTTACTAATATGAAAAAGTATTCGGATTGGTATTTACTTAAAGCAACTGACCTTCAAGAAAAGTTATATAAACATTCCGACTATTCCCTTGGTTTCGGTGTTGCAGGGCTAATAGCCGGCGTTGCTGGTTCGCCAGAAGGGGCTGCAATCGGCGCATTATTGGCAAGTAGCTCGACTATTCCAGCCGAAAGATATTCATTAGCAGTGCAGGCTCAAAATTACCAAAAAGCTTCAGATACACTCAACTGTATGTATCGCCACTTAGCACCTCATAAGCAGGGTGAGCTCCCTCGAGTAGAGATCCTCAATGATGCAATATATCAAATACGCATTCAGTTACGTAAACTTCAGTCATCAATAACATTGGCTGATCCGGATATGGAGAAGCTTAAAAATTCATTAGCGACTCTCATGACAAAAGAGAAAGAAAGAAAAGAGGCTAGGGCTCAGAAAGACAATGAAGTAGCTTTGTTGGACCTGGCTAAAAACCAACACAATATTTCAGGTGACTCAAAAAGCAAGGCGACACTGGATGCTGCTCAAGTTAAGCTTTTGGGTACGAAGGTGAATCTGGAAACTAAGATCCGAGAACAGAATGAAGCACAAGTCCGAACATGCTTAGCTACTTTTGTATCTTGAGGTTAACTGTAAAATTTAGTTAAATCTATCTATACATATAAAGCCAATGCATTCATTATCGAACGAATTACTCCAAGTTTAGAGGTCTGTTAAGTTACTGAATTACGGTGTATAAGCAAAAATCTATATGGCGTTTTTCTTGCGCTACATACATGTTAGACAATAGAAGCGCCAATATACAATGAGTATTCCATTACAGCGGTCGTTTTGCGGCTAAAGGCTTCTCGAACGAAGGCGTCTAGCAGTTTGCTCGATATGAGAATGTCGAAGGTAGCTTTTAGCCAATAAAATTCTGACACCATTTGGAAGGTTCGCCAAGCTGCGGATCTTAGGAGACACCTAACTCCTTGCAGGTGGTAGTGATTGCTTCATTTGGGTTCTTTCCGAAGTTCAGAAAGCAGAACTCGATCTATTGCTTTACCGGTTCTTTATCCTCTACTTCGTCGAGCTGTGCCGGGAAGAGCCATTGAATGTTCAGAAAGCGGCCAGAGCAATTTCACGTTGGGTTACCAGTTAGAAGCGATGCTCTTCCTCTATCAATTTACTATACTCGATTTCCAGCTTTTTAACCGAGATTGCATCATTTAGGACCTAAACACATTTGGCCTGACATACATCACATTGCTTCAGCAAAGTATAGGTAACTACCAAGGCGAACTGTACGCTAATAATTCACGTATCATTGAGCTTGAACACGACAACTCGGAGTTGCGCAAGCAGTTGAAATTGCATTAACCTAGGCTTAACGAGGTTATATAAGAGCGGCCATTGGTGCTCTTTTTTGTTTGTGAGGGATTATGAATAAGAGACTTGCTGCATGGTTGTGTTTAGCTGCTTTAACGGTGATGTTGGCTCCCGTGGGGTGGGGATTTGGTGGTTTAGTTTCGGCCTGGGTTTCAGTCAATCACCAGAGGACTGGGCTTACTTTGCAACGTATGTTAGCGGCCTTACTTTGCCAATACTTACAGTTGGTTCGGTTATTGGTATATTATTTACGCTACTAGAGCAAAAGCGAGGCAATGGGGAGCAAAGCAAAGCCAATGAGAATGCGGAAGCTGATAGGCTTAAGTCTGCTAGGTTAGCGGACGCAATCGAAGACAAAAAGGATAGACGACATAAAGAGAAGATATTGGCTGATGTTCAAGTGGAATGTGTTAAAAGGATTGTCCGCATAGCTGATAAGATTTATGAGACTAAACTTAGTACTAATGATGAAGGCGTAAGAAGGGATCAATATATTGCGCTTGTGTTAGGCAAGGTAAGCGTTGATGTGTTGTTTTTTAAAAACTCGATACCTACGGATTTGGAATCCTATCCAGAACCACTAAAGCAATTGGTCAGTACCTCGCTAAAAGCGACTGTTGGGTATCTCAGTGCATTGCATAATAATTTCAAAAACATAAACTCTCACGGAATACCTGAAACGTTAGAGGGGCTCAAGTCAGACTCTAATGCTCTTAAAAGCAAGTATGGTTGGTTAATACAGAATTCCAATTCTTAACAATCAATTACTTTCGCCTATCACATAGCCAAGCTTGGCATATTTCACCTTGCTAACTAAAACTGTCCTTTGTGGCGGTTTTTCTTTTTAAATCCAAGTTTAATAGCGCACTTGCCCGAGCTGTTTTCAGTTCGGGCTTTTCTGTGCCTGAAAAAAGGTTGGTTGGCTATGAAGCTTAACAAACTCAAAGCGCTCGGCCTGACTGCGGCACTTGCCTTTACAGGCGTATCGGTGTCGCAGTTTGAAGGTGAAGAGCTCACAGGTTATCTCGATCTCGTTGGTGTTGCTACTGCCTGTTACGGCCACACTAAACCGCCGAAGTGGGCAAGCGTTATACCGAAGATTAATGCCTAGAGCCGATTGTTCAAGACCTCAGTAAACACAATGCCGAATATTGCAGGTGATTACTGTGCCGCTTTCTCAGGGGGAGTACGTTGCGTACTTTTTGTACAATTAATATAAAGATTGCTTATTTTTTGTACGGAATAATATCCAGCGCATGAAAGAAGATAAAAACATTGGTCCGGGCAGGCCGAAAAAAGATAATAAAGCCAGCGCTCGGTGTGAGTTCCGAGTGGAGCCCGAGCTAATGAGCAAGGGCTTAAACTTGGTGCTTGGTTAAAGGGGTGGGCTGATAAAGATTGTGGAATTGATGGCTAGTTAATTCCTAGATAAATTAAATCGCCATAACCCCACACTAAAGTGCCAATAACTGGCATGATAACCACAATCACCCTTGATAAAATTATCAAACTGCCGTTGTTTTTGAGAGAGTTGATCTCCCCAAGATCCGCGAAGCCTTGCGGACTTCTATATAAAAATAAATCGCACGCTATAGCCATCAAAGTAACAAGTGACCCTGCTCTTTGAAACCAAATGCTAGTTGGTTCAGTGTCAGGCTTTATTAATCCGCAATATGCCCCAGTTAATACCACCAATGACGCAATAAACATTAACAGTATTAAGCCTAGGCTTTTTCGAATTTTTTTATCGTAATAGTCTGTTTTAATACTCACAATTAATTCTTTTTAGTCAATTAAATTATGCTTATTCAGGAAAGGTCTGAGAGATTTAAGTAGAGCGCACCAATCATCAATGGTTCTGGAGTCATACATATTTAGTTGACCGCCATCCCTCATGACACTCTCAAACATCGCTAGATCACTACTTAGCTCTGTATCTTTCTCACCAAAAAGGCAATGCCACTCTTTAATTTGTCGGTATTCAACCTTGTTACTCATTCTTTATTCCGTAATTATTATTTTATGAAAGATTAGCACAGTTGGTAATCATTCAAACAACACACTCAACAAAACAAAAACACCGCAAACCAAACCAAAGAACCAGAAAAAACCTCTTGTCGTGCTCGCCATCGAGCGGAACCTGCATCCAAGAAGAATAAACCCAAAGCGGAAACTGGCAGGCCAAGCTACCAAGAAAAGTTAGTGCCTATTGCTAGGCCTATGATCATAACCAACAGCATTGCGATGATGTGCATGATGACTTACCCATTAGAAATAGTTATCAACTAAAATTGGATTTTATGCCATTTTTAGAAATTTATTTTAATACTGAATTACTAACGTAATTTAAGCATTACAGGAGCAAAAGAGGGTAAGTTATTAATAGGGTAAGGAAAAGAATGGTCGGCATAGCAGGATTTGAACCTGCGACCCCTGACACCCCATGACAGTGCGCTACCAGGCTGCGCTATATGCCGACTTGGATTGCAATAGTACGGAAATATTTTGTAAATGCAAGCATCGGCTGATGCGTTTGCTTATAAAACATTCATATTCGCCGATTTAATTACAAAAAAGAAAAAAGCGCTAATTTTCAGCGCTTTTGTTGAGTTATTTTGGTGTATCAGAGGCTATTTTTTCAGCCAGTTACTGATTTGTGTTTTCATAATATCCCGTAGGATCGGCTGCGCCTCAGCATTAGGGTGAATGTTATCGTTTTGCATTAATTCACCGTTGGTCGCCACTTGCTCTACAAAGAAGGGCATCAAGGTCACTTGCTTTTCCTTAGCCACATCAACAAAGCTTTGCTCGAATAACTCGGTATAACGGCGGCCATAATTGGGTGGAATACGAATTTGCATTAACGCCACCTCAGCACCGGCCTCTCGGCTTTTATCTATTAGTGCATGCAGGTTGGCTTTCATTTTAGTGACGGGAAAACCACGCAAGCCGTCGTTCCCGCCAAGCTCAATGAGCACATGGGTAGGGGTGTGCTCTTTAAGAATCGCATCAAGGCGGCGCAGTGCTCCCCCTGTGGTTTCACCGCTTATACTGGCATTAATCAGGGTAGTGGGCGTATTTTGTTGTTCGTACGTATCTTGTAACAATTGCACCCAGCCTTGGTGTTGTTTTAACCCATAGGCTGCGCTTAAGCTGTCACCTAGGACTAGTATCTGATTGTCAGCCCAAGCGAATAATGGTTTAGTGACAAGCAGTAAGACGATAAAAACATGTAGGATTGAAGCACTCATATGTCAGCGTTATCTCAATTAAATATTATTCAAGTCAAAGAATTAACTAAGTCCGTTAATACGCTTGACGGCGATTTAACGATCCTCAGCGACATTACCTTTAATGTCAAGCCGGGCGAGTCGGTGGCCATTGTTGGCGCCTCGGGCTCGGGTAAATCCACATTGTTGAGCTTGTTAGCAGGGCTTGATGTGGCAAGCTCGGGAAGCATTACCTTAGATGGTGATGCCTTGGAGCAACTTGACGAAGAAGGGCGCGCGGCCTTGCGTGCGCAAAAAGTCGGGTTTGTATTCCAATCCTTTATGCTGGTGCAAAGCCTCAGTGCACTTGAGAATGTGATGTTGCCAGCTGAGCTTGCTAACCAAAGTGATGCCAAAGACCAGGCGCTGGCGCTGTTGGAGAAGGTCGGTTTGAGTCACCGCGTTGAGCATTACCCTTCGCAGCTTTCGGGTGGTGAGCAGCAGCGAGTTGCTATCGCTCGTGCCTTTATTGGCACGCCGCAAATTCTGTTTGCTGATGAGCCTTCGGCAAACTTAGACAGTAAAAATGGAAAAATGATTGAAGAGCTGTTGTTTGAGCTTAACCAACAGCAAGGCACCACGCTGGTGCTAGTTACGCACGATGAAGCGCTGGCACAGCGATGCGACCGTATTTTGCACATCGAAGGCGGCAGTCTAACCGAACTGAGTGAGCCGAAGGAGCAGGTCAATGTGGGCTAAACTGGCATTTAGACTGTTTTTGAGAGAGCTGCGCCGAGGCGAGCTCACGGTGATATGTGCAGCCATTGCGTTGGCAGTGATGACGGTGTTGACCTTGTCCTCGGTAACTGACCGTATTGGTCAGGCCATTTTGCAAAAATCCAACGCTTTTATCGCCGCCGATAGAGCGCTGGCCAGTAACCATGCGTTGCCAGATGAATACCGCCAGCAAGCACAGAAAATGGGCTTGAAAACGGCGCAGCTCACGTTTTTCGATACCATGCTCTTTGCCAATGACCGCATGCAACTGGCGGCAATAAAAGCAGCGTCATCGGCCTATCCTCTTAAAGGTGAGCTACTCATTAAAAGCGATTTTGATGCCCAAGAGCAAGTGGCCGAGGGCGGCCCTAAAGAGGGCAACGTTTGGCTCAATGAAACGGTGATGTATTCATTGGATCTGCAAGTGGGCGATGAGGTTGAGTTAGGTGCTGCCACCTTTACCGTTAGCCATATTTTGAGCGAAGAACCGGATGCGCCGTTCAATATTTTCTCTGGCAGTCGCCGGGTGTTGCTTAATGAAGCTGATATCGCCAAAACTGAGGTGATCCAACCGGGGAGTCGGGTGTTCTACCGTCAACTCTATGCTGGCGACGGTGACGATGTCGAAGCATTTTATCAATGGCTAAAACCTCAACTGGCCGAAAACCAACGTTGGTATGGGGTGAAAGACAGGCAGTCGCCCATAGCTAATTCGCTAGAGCGATCGGAGCGCTTTTTACTGTTGGCAGGTTTGTTGGGCATTATTCTCGCGGCAGTGGCTATTGCGGTATCAGCAAAGCGTTATTGCGAGCGCCAATACGACCCAGTGGCAATGATGAAAACCCTAGGCGGGGCTCGTGCACAAATACGCGCCATTTATTTGCTGCACTTGTCACTGGTGTGTGGTTTTTCACTACTTATTGGCCTTGCTGTAGGGTATTCGCTGCAGCACGTGGCCGCCGACTACATGGCTAAAAGTATGGATATTAGCCTTCCGCCTGCGTCGCTGCGCCCATGGTTAAGTGCGGTATTCATCGGGGTTGTGTGCGCGGTGATGTTTTCTATTAAGCCGCTGCTCGATTTATTTGATATTCCGCCGTTACGGGTATTGCGTCGAAACCTCGGTGACAGGTTGGTGGTTAGCAAAATCCACCTCGCGCTCTCGGCGTTAACGGTTTTTGGGTTAATGTGGTTATTCAGCGGTAAAATCAAAATTACCCTAATCTTATTCGCCTCATCGGCCCTTGTTGTAGTGGTGCTGTTTGTCGCCTCAAAAGTGATTTTTGGCACAGGGCGAAAGCTCGGCCTCAGCCCCGGTAACAGTTGGTCTTTAGCGCTGGCTTCAATTCAAAAGCGGGCTAATGCCAATGCCGTGCAATTAATCAGCTTTGCGCTGGCGATTAAGCTGTTACTGTTTCTCATTGTGCTTAAAAATGACATGATCAATGACTGGCAATCGCAATTACCAGCGGATGCGCCTAACGCGTTTCTTGTTAATATTAGCGAGCAAGAAAAACAGCCCGTGGCTGACTATCTCGCGGCTAATAACATTGAGGTGTCGCGCTTTTATCCGACCATTCGTGGCCGCGTCAATGCCGTCAATGGCGAGAAAGTCGCGCGAGAAGTGTCATTAGAGGACAACGAGAAAAAAGATGAAGAAGCACGCTCTGGTGTGGGTCGTGAGCTGAACTTGACGTGGGTTCGCGATATGCCAAGCCATAACACCCTAACCAAAGGGCAGTGGTTTACAGAGCAAAGCCAAGGAGAAGTCTCTATTGAGCAGTCAATGGCTGAGCGGTTGGAGATTCAACTGGGCGATACCATTACCTTTTTAATCGGCTCGCAAAGCTTTGATGCCGAGGTTACCAGCTTTCGCGAGGTGAATTGGTCCACCCTAAAACCAAACTTCTTTATGATCCTAAGCCCAGACTTGCTCGCTGAATTTCCGGCAACCTATATTGCGGCAGCACGTATTGATGACGGTGAAAATAAAGCCTTTACTCAGCTATTGCGGCAGTATCCGACCATTACGGCTATCGATGTCGACAACTTTGTCGAACAAATTCGCTCAACCATCGAGCAGGTGTCGTTAGCCATTGGGTTTGTGCTGGCAATCGTGGTGGTCTGTGGTGCCTTGGTATTAATTTCGCAAGTCCAGGCGAGCTTGGGTGAGCGGATGCAAGAGGTCGTTATTTTACGCACCCTGGGAGCGCGCGGAAAGTTGATCCGAGGAGCCACCTTGTATGAATTCTTACTACTGGGGTTGATAGCTGGCGTAGTTGCCGCCTTAGTGAGCGATGTGGCGCTTTTCATTGTGCAGCGACAGTTATTTGAGCTACCTGGAAAGTTCCACCCTGATATATGGTTCATCGGCCCTGTAGCTGGTGCTTTGTTTGTGGCACTGTTGGGATACACTATGATAGCGCGAACACTCAACAAGAACACCAGTGGTTTGCTACGCAAACTGATGTAGACAAAAAAGCCGCTTTAACAAGCGGCTTTTTTAATTGCGGTTAAGGAGTTGAGCCAGGGCAGGTTTGAGTTCGGGGTGGCGAAAGCGAAAGCCCTCGTCTATCAGCCGCTGGGGTTGAACATTTTGCCCATAGAGCAATAAATCGGCCATTTCTCCCATCATCAGCCGTAATGCAAAAGCGGGCATGCGCACGATGGCGGGGCGGCGCAATACTTCAGCGAGCGTTTTAGAGAATTCCTCATTATTGACGGGCTTAGGCGCAGTGGCGTTGATGGCGCCGCTAATATATTCGTATTTTATTAGGTACATAATTAGCTGCACCATGTCATCAAGGTGGATCCAAGACATGTATTGTTGGCCATCTCCTATGGGCCCACCGAGGCCAAAGCGAAATGCGGGGAGCATTTTTCCTAAGGCACCGCCTTGGGCACTTAGCACAATACCGGTACGCAGTAAGCACACACGGGTTTGTGCTTTGTTTGCAGCTGCCTCCCAGTCGCGACAAAGCTGGTGGCTAAATTCATCATAGCAGTGGCTGAAGTCTTCGGTGATCTCCACATCTCCTTGGCGGCCGTAATAGCCAATGGCGCTGCCCGATATTAGCGCCTTCGGTTTGTTGTCTGCGGCATTTATCTTGGCCACGATAGCTTCGGTGGTATTGAGTCGGGAGTCGTAGATACGCTTTTTTTGTTGCTCGCTCCAACGCTTATTAACGATGGGCTCACCGGCGAGATTGATCACGATATCGACATTATTAAAATCAACCTCATCCAAGCTTTGGATGGCTTCAATACGATGACCCAACTTTATGTACGCCCGTGAGGGGGAGCGAGTGAGTACCGTAACCCTATGGTGGTTAAGTAAATGCTTGTAAAGTTCGCTACCTATGAGCCCTGTGGCTCCGGTGATCAATATATGCATGGGTGCCATCGTGTTGCTAATTCACTTTGTTTCTAGTTTAGTTCAAATACTACGAAACTGGCGAATTTAAGATCATTTCCTATGGCCAATCAATGGTTTATTTTCAATCGTATCTCACCTAAACTAGCATCACTTGTCTGCTTTAAGGAAACGAACTGTGCCCAGCTTCACTGGAGCGAGTAAAAGCCTCCTAGTTATGGCCGCCTTGGTGGTGGTTTTGGCAGGGGTGAAAACCGCAAGCGCCTTGGTGGTGCCTTTTATTCTATCGGTCTTCATTGCCATCATCTGTAACCCTTTGATTGATACTTTAGGTCGCTACCGAATTCCCAAAGGCGTGGCGGTGAGCATTGTTATACTGCTGGTGGTCGCCGTCCTTTTGAGTATTGGCGGCTTGGTAGGGCAGTCGGTGAATGATTTCTCGCAAAACCTGCCGCAGTATAAAGAGCAATTAAAGAAAGAGTTTGTTTGGGCGGTAAACACGTTAGCGCAATACAATATTTTCCTAAATAAAGAGCAACTGATCTCAATGTTTGACCCTGGGAAGATGATTGATGTAGCCACCAACATGTTAACTGGGCTAGGCGGGGTGATGGCTAACCTGTTTTTAATCATCATTACCGTGGTGTTTATGTTATTTGAAGGCCCCAGTATTAGTCGCAAAATTCACTTAGCGTTAGATGACCCAGATATGAAAATGGCGCAAATAGACCGTTTTCTTGAGTCCATTAACTCGTATTTGGCGATTAAAACCTTAGTTAGTTTAGCGACAGGCTTTTTAGCGACCATGTTATTGTGGGCGCTGGACGTCGACTACTTTATTTTGTGGGGCGTGGTTGCTTTTATGTTTAACTACATTCCCAATATCGGCTCTATTATCGCCGCTGTGCCGCCGGTATTGTTGGCTTTGATCACGCAAAACCCATTGACTGCGGCTTTTGTGGGCATGGGATACTTAGTCATCAATGCGGTGATGGGCAACGTGGTCGAGCCTAAATTCATGGGTCGGGGATTAGGCTTGTCGACCTTAGTCGTGTTTTTATCGTTAATCTTTTGGGGCTGGTTATTGGGCACAGTGGGTATGCTGCTGTCTGTGCCTTTGACTATGGTGGTGAAAATAGCCCTAGAAGAGAGCGAAGAAGGGCGCTGGCTTGCCACCTTACTTGGCGCCGACGTAGACGACGCTAAGCAAAGTGACCAAGGTTAATCCAGTGGTACGCGATAACTGTCGATGCGCTGCTCAATAAGCCGTAACTCACAATGCTTATATGCCATCGCCGCAGCCGCAGCGTCGGGCATCACACGCAGATAACGCCACCGACAGCTGTCTTCAAGATAGCTGTCAAAGCTCTGCTGCGAGCGTAAATAAATATCCAATGGCTGAGTGATCCCCGATTGCTTAGCGAAGTTTTCGAGCTGCAGCTGACGCTTATTCTGCCACGCAGTCAAATCTCGGCGCAAAAGCTCTAACTGGCGGTCAAGACATTGGATATAGTCACGACGACTATCGGGTGTTTCGCCTACCGGCGCGCATTGCGCAATTTCATTGGCATCAACAGTATTGAACAAGCAGGCGCCGAGGCCAATGGTTAACACAAAAAAGTGACGTTTCATAATGACGTTAGGTTATCTCTTGGTAATCAAACTCAAGCATAAAGCGAGCGCCGCCCAAGGGGCTGTCGTCGATGCTTAAAATACCATGATAGCCGTTTACGAGATCAGCGACAATGGCCATCCCCACACCGTGTCCGCTTTCATAGCTATCAAGGCGGGTACCACGTTGCAACAGCAACTCACGCTTCTCCTCAGGCACGCCAGGACCATCGTCTTCAATCATCAGTTTAAGACGCTTCTTACGCTGTTCAACCTTTAAACTCACCTGCGAGACACAGGCTTTACAGGCGTTATCAATGAGGTTGCCAAGCAGCTCCATTAAATCGGTTTTATCGCCCAAGAAAAAGTGTTTGTCGCTCACATCGACACTGAATTCGATGTCTTTATCACGATACACTTTACTCATGGCATTGAAGATAGAATCTGCTACCGGCTTAATATGCGTTTGTTTTTTCCATGTATCGGACGCACCCGTCGCAGCGCGCTTTAATTGGTGTTCGATCATCACATTGATGCGGTCCAACTGCTCTTGGGCATCGTCATCGCTGGCCATAGGGCTTGACTTAAGTACAGCCAAGGGGGTTTTCAGAGCGTGGGCAAGGTCACTTAAAGACGCGCGATAACGCTCTTTTTGCCGCTGTTGCGATTCCAACAGTAGGTTCAAATCGGCTTTTATATTTTGCAGCTCAACGGGGTAGTTGCCTTTGATACGCGTGCCTTCGCCCGATTCAATGGCTTTTATCTCTTTATCTAAGCGATGTAATGGACGAGAGTTCCAGATGAAACCGATGATCATCAACACGGTGATCACCACACCCATAATTAACATCCAGTTTATTGATGTCTCCTTAAACCCTTCCATCAGCCTTAATAAACCATCGTTACTTTTAACCACAATGAAGCGGGCTTCAATGGTTTGGTCGAGATTCGCGAGGATTCCAGTGAGTGACAGTTGCCAGTATTTGCGACCATTGACGGTCACGAGGCGAAAATCCGCTTTACCGGTTTCGGTGATCACTAAGTCCGGTTTGTAATCAATATTTAAGGCGGACTCACTTTGCCAGACTCGCTCGTTGCCATTATAAATCATGGCATAGGTGTCTGATGTGACGCGGTTCAGCTCGGGGGCAAGAATACTGCGTGGCATTTCTACACCACGTTCACTGTATTCAACTTCAGATATTAATGAGTATAAATGCGCTTCGAGGGTTTTTTCAGTGGCCTCCACTAATGAGGCACGATACGCGTTGCCAATCGAAGCAAATAAAATAGGCATGGCTACGATCAACAAAAAGACAAGGATAAATCCTTGTCTTATTTTCAGTGAAACTTGATTTCCTACCACTGGGTGCGCAGCCTGTATCCTCGCCCACGTAGGGTCTCAACGGGGTTCAGGGTGCCTTCTGGGTCCAGTTTCTTGCGCAGACGCAGAACAAATACTTCTATCACGTTAGAGTCGAGATCAAAGTCTTGGTCGTAAATGTGCTCGGTCAATTCCGATTTAGAAATCACTTTTTGTGGATTCACCATCAGATATTCCAACACTTTATATTCGTAAGCGGTCAGATTGAGCTCGCGCTCTTCTACCCATACCTGCTGCGAGCGCGTATGAATACGGATTGGGCCGTTTTCAATTTCAGGGTTAGCCTGACCCGCACTGCGACGAATTAATGCGTTACAACGAGCGATTAACTCTTCCACATGAAATGGCTTGGTAAGGTAATCGTCGGCACCGGCATCGAGGCCTTCGACCTTATCCTGCCAACGATCGCGCGCAGTCAAAATTAAGATAGGGATGTCGACGCCATTTTTACGGGCTTGTCTGATAAGCTCAATACCATCAATTTTTGGTAAGCCTAAATCAACCACCGCCATATCCAATGGGTATTCACAAATATGGAAAAGGCCCGCTTCTCCATCATTGCACAAATCAACGCTGTAGCGCTCTTTTTCTAAGGCACTACGCAGGTTATCTGCCAAATGTAAGTCGTCTTCAATTACTAGTATGCGCATTAATTATTTTCCTTCTCTACCTGCCCGGTGCGTTTTGAGACGCTGACGTCAACCACACGGCCCTTGGGCTTTAATATACGAACAATAAACTTTTCCCTTTGTTCAGATATCTTTAACACTTTACCGTTTTCGGCTTCTTTGGCAATTGCCACTGCCTGCTTTTTATCAATGTCTTTGGGGGGCGTTGAGCCAGCCTGGGCCACTGACGTGGCTAAAACAAAAGCAGTAAATATAGCGGCTATATATTTAAGCATGGTTCAAAGAACTCCCAATTGATCTTTCGTTGCGCAACATACACTGCACTTGCAGCGGCAATGTCGCAAGCATACAAAAAATCAATTAACCTTTACTGAATTACGCTGGAAGCACCTTTTTGAAGGGCTTGACTACTGAGTTTTCATATACACCAGCGGCGATGTAGGGGTCATCAGCGGCCCATTCCCGTGCATCTTCTAAGGATGCAAATTCAGCCACCACTAATGAGCCCGTAAAGCCAGCTCCGCCTGGGTCGTTACTGTCCGTCGCTGGAAGTGGCCCGGCAAGGTGTAAGCGCCCTTGGTGCTGTAACTCTTGCAAGCGTGCAAGGTGCGCTGGACGCGCTTTAAGACGCTGCTCGAGCGAATTTTCCACATCGGTGGAATAAATCATGTACAACATAATAATAACCAAGTACTTGGTATCGATTACATTTATGATAGCCAGCAATGATAGGCGTTGTAAATTAATATCGTTGTTTAAATGGGACCGCACCCACCAGCAGCCGTTAAAGCTTGAAAAGCTTTGTTTAACACTGGTAGAGTCGGGTTAAAACAATAACAAGGTTTTTCTATGAGCGAAAAACGTGAACATTTTAGCTCTCGCTTGGGCTTTATTCTCGCTGCTGCAGGCTCTGCGGTAGGTATTGGCAACCTCGTTGGGTTTCCTGTTTCGGCCACCAAAAACGGCGGTGGTGCCTTTCTTTTGGTTTATGCACTGTTTGTGGCGTTTATTTGTTTGCCGGTCATGATGGCGGAAATGGCCATGGGCCGAAAAGCGCAAAAAGACCCTTATGGTGCATACAAAACACTGTCGGATAATTCACCGCGCTGGCGCGGTGCAGGGGTTCTTGCGGTACTGACGCCGTTTATGATTGCAGTGTTCTATATGGTTATTACGGTGTGGATTTTCGGTTATCTGGCACAAACAGCCATGGGCAACCTTGATGCGCTTGCCGACCCCGGTAACTTTGGCCGCTTCATTAATGAATACAGTATTTTTGGTTACATGGTGGTGGTCGCCATTGTGGTTAACTTAATCCTCGTCGGTGGCGTCAAAGAGGGCATTGAAAAGGCTGCGAAGTTTTTAATGCCAGCTCTTTTTGTGCTGCTCATCGGTTTGGTTGCCTATGTGTTGACCTTGGATAATGCTATGGCGGGTGTGCGTTATTATGTGGTCCCGGATTTCTCCAAAATGAATGCCAGCGTACTCAATGGTGCCTTATCACAAGCGTTTTTCTCGCTGTCGTTAGGGATGGGGATTTTGATGACCTACGCGTCCTACATCTCGAAGAAGGATGATATTGTTGGTGGCGCAAAGATGGTCGCCATCACCGATTCACTGGTGGCTTTTACCGCTGGCTTAATGGTGTTGCCAGCCATTTTTAGCTTTAATCCGGATACTGATCCAAGCCAACTCTCAGAGTCGTCGGTGTCGATGATATTTGTTTATTTACCGAAGATTCTTTTGGCACTGCAAACCGATATTGGTTATATGGGTGCGTCTATGGTGGCGTTTGTATTTTTCTTGTTGGTGTTTTTCGCTGCCATTACGTCGTTGGTGTCGATTGTCGAGGTGCCCACAGCAACGCTTATTGAGGAAAAGGGCTACAGCCGCAAAAAAGCACTGTTAGTTTTAGCAGGCGCTATCGGCTTACTCACCATTGGCTGTACCGTATCATTTGGCATGGTCGATTGGTTGACTCAGTTTACCCACTACGGTGATGCTGATAAGAGCTTCTTTGATGTGGTTTATGACGTGTTTTATGACACCATTTTACCACTTAACGGCTTGATGGTGTGTTTGTTTGTTATGTATCGTTGGAAGAAGGCGCGTTTGAATGATGAGCTTTCGCAAGGCTGCGCTAGTTACGAAGGCAGCTTTATGCAAAAGTACGTGAATTTCTCACTATCAACTTTTATCCCAGCGATTTTGCTGCTGATTTTTATCAATACTGTGGCAACCAAGTTTTTCGCCATCAGTATCTTCGGCTTTTAAATTGCCGGTCGGGGGCTAGCCTAAATAGCCCCCGAATCTAAATAACTGCCAAGCCCCAGAGTAAACATCCACAACCCCCACAAACTATGTTCCAGTACACACACAAGTGTGGAGCGTGAGTGCGCATAGGTATAAGAAAACAATAGCCCACCGCAAAACGACAATACTATCGCAACCCAATTCCCATAAACCATGTGTGCCAAAGAAAATACGCTTGCACTTAACCAAATACGCCAAGTTTTGCTAGGAATGATGGGCTTATAGCGGTGAAAGAAATAGGTGCGAAAAATCAGCTCTTGTGGCAACACAGAGAGCAGCGGGTATAACACCAGTAGCATTAACCAGCTCAATGGTGATTGCAGCGGGTAGCTAAACCAGTTTTCCTGGTTGAGAATGCCATAGAGCACACCCGAGAATAATGCTCCGGTGAGAAAAAACGTGGCAATGCGCTTACGCACCGCTGAGAACTGCCCCATGGATGTGATGCGAAAGCGTTTAAAGTGGGGATCGGTAAGCAGAATAAAACAGCATACGGCAGTCAGGGTGATCAACGCAGGGATCAGCCAGTTATGCAAATACTCGCGCATCAGCAAGCCGGCAACCGGCAATAGGATAAAGATACAGAACAGTTCTAGCCAGCGATACTGCGCGTTATTCAATGTTTCAGCCCATTGCTACACTCAATATGTACTCAGTGTAGCAGGGCTGTACGACAGCTTTATGACTCTTCTTCAGGAAAGTAAGGGTAAAGACGCATAATCGTGGCAATAATAGCCACAAAGGTGATGCCGATAAGGCCGAACACTTTGAAGTTTACCCAAAAGTCGAGCGAGAAATTGTAGGCAACATAAATGTTGAGCACTGCAATAACGGCAAATAAAATAACCCAGAAAATGTTTAACTGCTCCCAAATCCGCTCTGGTACCGCAATCTCTTGGTTTTGCTCACCGCCTTGTTTCTCTTCTACCGACTTGAGCAACCCAGTGAGTGCCTTTTGAACTAGGTTCTTTTTGAAAAACAGCCGTGCGGCTAATAACACCACCGCTAACAGCGCATAAATGAAAGTGGCCTTCCATTGGATAAAGTGCTCATCTCGAAACAGAATGGTCATGGTTCCTAACACCAGGGCGATAGCGAAAAACACCCAATGACGCTTAGCAATATGGCCCTCTTTGAAATAGCCATAAGCAAGCTGCAGGGCACTGGTGCCGATTAATACGCCCGTCGCCCAGTAGATATCAACGAGTTTATAAACAGCGAAAAATAAAATTAGCGGAATGTATTCAATTAAAGTACTCATTCACGACGTCCATTACATTAGGTAGCAGCCGTTTTACCAGTATCTGAGAGCAAGCTCAAGCATCAGTGCGACATTGACATTTTCATTGTCGCCTTTTAGGCTGCGCGGCTTTGAGTTTTCAGTAGGTAGCACCGTGAACAAAAAGCAACTAATTGACGCCATGCATGGGCGCAGTGGATTAACTAAGCAGCAATCTGCGGCAGCGTTAACATCGCTCATTGAGGCGATAACGCGGTCTTTACACGAAGGGGATGCGGTATTTATACCTAAGTTTGGTAACTTTTCGCTTAGCTATCACCCGGCGAAACGCGGTCGTAACCCGCAAACAGGGGAGGAAATAGAAATAGCAGGGCGAAATAAAGTGGCCTTTAAATGCGCCAAGGCATTAAAAGACCACATACAGCCAGGCTAACCCTTGGTAGCCTCTTTCATGGCGATAGTAAACACTTTCAGCTCTTCACACATGGCCTCTGGGTGGTCCAGGTTGGCGGCAATAATTTTTACCACGGCGGAGCCACTGATAGCCCCCGCAGCACCACTGCTCAGGGCTTGGCTCACATCATCCGGAGTGCTGATACCAAAGCCAAGCAACGCGGGTGCGGCATGATATTCTTTCAGCTTGGCAATCATCGAATCCGCCGGCATTTGCGCTTTGGTTTCAGTGCCCGTGACGCCTGCACGGGAGAGCAAGTAGGTGTAACCGCGCCCGTAAGAGGCGCATTGTCGAAGGGTGTCATCATCGGCATTGGGGGTGGCGATAAAAATCGGCTCAATGCCGGTTTCAGTGGCCGCTTGACGGAACATTTTCGACTCATGTAGGGGCACATCAGCGACCAAGATTGAGTCTACCCCAGCGTCTTTGGCTTGTTGGTAAAACTGCTGCGGTCCACGAGCTAATACCAAGTTAGAGTACAGTAGTAAACCAATTGGAATATCTGCGTCATAGGCGCGAATTTCGCGAATGATGTCAAAGCAATCATCGGTGCTAATGTTCGCCTCTAAGGCGCGAATATTGGCGGCCTGAATCACCGGGCCATCGGCAATTGGGTCGGAGTAGGGGATGCCCAACTCTAATGCGTCGGCACCGCCATCAATCAGGCTTTTAATAACGGCAATACTTTGTGCTTTACCCGGATCGCCCAAGGTCACAAATGGCACAAACGCGCCTTCATTGTGCTCGGCGAGGTTGGCGAAGGTGGTGGCATAACGACTCATGATATATCTCCTTTAGCAGCAAGCACTTGATGCACATGGGCCAAGTCTTTGTCACCTCGGCCGCTGAGGTTTACAACAATAATACACTCTTCACTTTGTTGCTCCGCATACTGGAGGGCATAGGCCAGTGCGTGGCTCGACTCAAGTGCCGGTATAATGCCTTCATGGCGTGCCAGCGCCTTAAATGCATCGAGCGCTTCATCATCGGTGATACCCACATATTGGGCGCGGCCGCTTTCATGCAGATGCGCGTGCTGAGGCCCCACTGCGGGGTAGTCTAAGCCTGCCGATACTGAGTAAGACTCTTCAATTTGGCCTTGCTCAGTTTGCATGATGTAGGTGTAAGCGCCATGCAAAATCCCTTTGCTACCACGACATAAGGTCGCGCCATGTTCACCGCTATCAAGGCCCTTACCTGCGGGTTCAACGCCGATCAGCTTAACGCTCGGCTCATCAATGAAATCGGTAAACATGCCAATGGCGTTAGAGCCGCCGCCGACACAAGCAATGACCGCATCGGGTAAACGCCCTTCGGTTTCAAGAACCTGTTGTTTGGCTTCTTCACCAATCATTTTTTGGAACTCGCGCACCACCGTTGGGAAAGGGTGGGGTCCGGCAGCGGTGCCGAGCAGATAGTGCGCCGTTTTATAATTCGCTGACCAGTCACGCAGCGCTTCGTTCACGGCGTCTTTCAAGGTGCCAGAGCCGGCGGTAACGGGTATCACTTCAGCGCCCATCAAGCGCATACGAAATACATTAGGCTGCTGGCGCTCGACGTCTTTAGCGCCCATATAAATGCGGCACTTTAAACCCAACAGCGCACAGGCTAAAGCCGTAGCCACACCGTGCTGACCAGCGCCGGTCTCAGCGATGACTTCCTCTTTGCCCATGCGTTTGGTGAGCAACGCCTGGCCCAACACTTGGTTGGTTTTATGGGCGCCACCGTGAAGTAAATCCTCACGCTTAAGGTACAGTTTGACCTTGGGGTTTTTCACCAAGTTACGGGTTAATGTTAAAGGTGTCGGACGGCCGGCATATTCATTGAGCAAAGAGTGAAACTCTTTTTCAAAAAGCGGGTCGTGTTGTGATTTATTAAACTCGGCTTCTAGCTGTTTAAGCGCCGGCACCAAAAGCTCCGGCACAAACATGCCGCCAAAATCGCCAAAATAGGCTGAATTACTCATAACCACCTCAATAATTCCGAATTGCCGCAAAGGCAGCATTAATTTTCTGTGTACATTTTTTACCGGGTGCGGTTTCTACGCCGGAATTAATATCCAGCCCGGTTGCGTTGTGTGCTAAAGCGTCAGCAATATTGCTAGGGGTCAAGCCGCCTGCCAGCATGAAAGGGGACTCAGCCTGCGCCAGCAATTGCCAGTTAAATTGCTCACCGGTACCACCTTTCGCTTGTTTGCTATACGTGTCATAGAGAATACGGTCGACGCCCGCGAGCGCTTTAGGCAGCTGCGCAGCCACCGCTTGGGCTTTCCAAATTTGGCACGATAACGGCAGCGCTTGGCGTAACGACTGAATATAATGCTCATCCTCCACTCCATGCAGCTGCACGGCGGCCAGTTTTAATCGCGTGGCATAGTCGCTGACTTGCGCAATCGGTGCGTCAACGAAAACCCCTACGTAATGCAGCGGCGCACTATCAACAATGGCCTTAGCGCAATCAATGTCAACATAGCGGGGTGAGCCTGGGTAGAAAATCAGGCCACCATAATAGGCACCAGCTTGATATACCGCTTGTGCGTCTTGTGAGCGCGTTAGACCACAGACTTTATGCTCGCCAAAAATTAAGGCGCGACAAGCGCTTTCAATATCTGCTTGGGCCATAATAGAACTGCCAACCAGAAACCCGTCACACAAGGGGCTTAAGCGCTGCACGTCTTGATGGCTGTAAATGCCCGACTCAGAAATCACCACTTTATCACTGGGGATCAATTGGCGAAGCCGTTCAGTGGTCGCCAAATCGGTCGATAAGTCGCGTAAGTCACGGTTATTGATACCGATGATCTCGGCGTTCAACGCCAGCGCCCTAGTTACTTCCTGCTCATTACTCACCTCAGTTAATACATCCATATTCAGTGACTTAGCCAGTTTGCTAAGCGCCGTATAGGTATCGTCATCAAGCACTGAGAGCATCAATAAAATAGCATCACCGCCGTGTAAACGAGCCAAATAAACTTGATAAGGGTCGATAAAGAAATCTTTGCAAATCAGTGGCTGGCTGACTTTCTGTCGTACCTGGGTTAAGTAGTCAAAATGGCCTTGAAAGTACTTTTCGTCGGTCAGCACACTAATACAGCTGGCGTACTTTTTATAGACGGCAGTGATTTCATCCAGGTTAAATACATCGCGAATAAGCCCTTTTGAGGGCGATGCCTTTTTGCATTCCAGAATAAAGCTCGTTGGGCTCTGTTTCAGGGCACGATAAAAATCACGGTCGCTCGCAGTGATGTCGTCAATAAAGCTCGCTAACGGTTGCGTGCGTTGACGCTGCGCTATCTCATGGCGTTTATCGGCAACAATTTTTTCTAATACATTAGCCATGACTGACCTCAATGATGGTATCAAGCGTGCGTTGTGCTTGCTGGGATTGTAAAACGTCTTGAACCTGCGCGCTGGCCTCTTTGAAATTAGCCGCTTTGCCGGTCAATACTAATAACGCTGCGACATTGATCACCACCGCACTGGTGTGCGCTGGCTCTCCTTGGCCGCTTAAAATCGCCCGCGTGGCATTGGCGTTGTAGTCTGGCCCTTGACCACTGAGTTGCGCAAGTGAATAGTTTGCAAGTCCGAAGTCACTGGGGTTTAAGGTGTACTCATGCAGTTGCCCTTGGTTGAGTTCAACCACTTGAGTCTCACCGTGTAAGGCGATTTCATCGGTGCCGGCACCATGGACGACCATCGCCCGTTTGCATCCTAAGGTTTGCAGGGTCTTTGCCATAGGTAAGCATAAGGCAGGGTCGTACACCCCGAGTAATTGATAATCCGGTGCCGCCGGGTTAGCAAGCGGCCCGAGAATATTAAACAGGGTTCGTGTTTTAAGGGTGGTACGCACCGCCATCGCGTGCTTGACCCCTTGGTGGTAAAGCGGAGCGAACAAAAACGCAAAGCCGGTTTGCTCAAGCATCGCGGCGGCTCGCTCTGGGCTCATATCGATATTGATACCCAGGCTTTGTAACAAATCAGACGACCCTGAGTTACTCGATACACTGCGGTTACCATGTTTGACCATATTAACTCCACAGGCGGCGGCTACAAGCGCTGCCGTGGTGCTGATATTAATAGTGTTGGCACCATCACCACCGGTGCCACAGGCATCGACCAAGTGTTGCGCCGAGGTGTTAAAGGGCAGAGCATTGGCGCGCATAGCAGCGGCGGCCCCGGCAATCTCGTCGGCGCATTCACCCTTAATTTTCAGCGCGGTAAGCATGGCCGAGAGGGTGATATCATCAATATCGCCGCGCATTACGCTATCGAACAGTTGCTGTGACTCTGCAAAGGTTAAGTCCTGCTGCTGATACAGCTTATTCATTACATCCATGAGTTACCCCTGTGCTGTTAAGTATTCAAGGCTTTGCTGCAATAGTTGCGCGCCATGAGGAGTTAGAATCGACTCTGGGTGAAACTGATAGCCAAGCACCTTATCTTGATGCTGACACACAGCCATTGGCATGCCCTGGTACTGCGCGATAATCGCTAATTGCTCACTTACCTTGGTTGCAACTAAGGAATGGTAACGGGCCACCACAAGGTGCTCGCCAAAGCCGCTAAAAGCGGGGTGAGGCGTTAAGCTAATGGTGGACGATTTACCATGCACCGTTTGCTGGGCATGACCGATTTCACCCCCATACGCCTGCGTTAATGCTTGTTGTCCGAGACAAATCCCAAGCATCGGGAAACGTCCCCGACACAGGTCAATGAGCGCCATTAAACATCCCGCGCTGTCGGGCGCGCCGGGCCCGGGGGAAAGCACGAGCACCACCGGCTGGGTTTCTGCGCACATGCGCTCGAATATGACTTCCGCTGCCACGGTATTGCGATACACCACCAGTTCTTGGCGCAACTGCGCAAATTCATCCACCAAGTTATAACTGAAAGAGTCTTCGTTATCTAAGAAGTAAATCTTATAATTCATGCGTTTGTTGCTCCTTGGCTGGTGGCGATAGCGCGCAGTACGGCGCCGGCTTTTGCGCGAGTCTCATCGGCTTCACTTTGCGGGTCTGAGTCATAAACCACCCCAGCACCGGCTTGCACATGGGCCAGGCCATCTTTGACAAAAGCACTGCGGATAACAATACAGGAGTCCATGGCTCCCTCACCCGTGAGATAGCCGACGGCACCGCCATAGCTGCCTCGGCGTTTCTTTTCTACCTCACGAATTAAGCGTGCAGCGCTGACCTTGGGGGCGCCAACTAAAGTGCCCATATTCATACAGGCCGAGTAAGCGTGCAGTGCATCAAGGTCTTCTTTTAACTGTCCTACCACCCGCGAAACAAGGTGCATGACATGGGAGTATCTATCGACTTTGAGTAGCTCTTTAACGTGACGTGTGCCGGCCTGGCTGATACGAGCGACGTCGTTACGCGCTAAATCGACAAGCATGATGTGCTCGGCGCGCTCTTTGCCATCATTGCGCAAATCGAGCTCGATGCGCGAATCGAGGTCTAAATTTAAACGTCCATCGGCATGTTTACCACGCGGGCGCGTGCCCGCTATCGGATACACCTCAACTTGATTGCTCTGGGCGCAGTATTTTAAGGCCGATTCAGGAGAAGCGCCGAACAGCGTAAAATCTTGGTCGCGCAAATAGAACATATAGGGGCTGGGGTTTTGTGTTTTCAGCTGTGCATAGGCCGCTAATGGCTGTTGGCAAGGCAAGGTAAAGGTTCGTGATGGCACCACCTGAAAAATATCACCGTCGATAATATGTTGCTTTAGTTGGCTAACCTGCGCCTTGAAGTCTTCGTCACTGATATCGACACTGGCTTCTACAGGCTGAGCCGTTGCCTGCGGCGCTGGTAGTACCTCCACATCATCACAGAGGGTGTTTAAGCGTTCAACTTTTTGTCCTACCTCAAAGCAATTGGCATGCACTTGCGGGCCATTGAACACGTTACCGATAATTTCAGTGCTCTGTGCTTGGTGATCAACCACCACTAGGGTTTCAGCAAGGTAAAAAACATAGTCTGGGCAGCTGTTATCTTTTGCCTCGACGGCGGGAAGTTGCTCAACATTCGCGACCATGTCGTAGCCCATTACGCCGCCTAAGAAAATGGCAAACGGATTGTCAGAGTTGTTGCTGATGCGATTAATGCACTGACGTAGGGTATCGAAGGCGTTGGCCGCTTTGAGCTTAGCATGCTCATCTAAGTCGCTGGCCACGGGCGGGTAGCTGATTTGCAAGGTGGTGTTATCGAGTGTGGTGGTGCCGGCATCGATGTGGCGCTGCAAATAAGGCAGCAGTTGCGCGCCGTTATTTGATAGCGCGACGACACTGACCTCGCTGCCGTTACACTCTATGCGCAATGCGCTATCAACTAATACGATACTTTTTAAATTGGCTTTGGAGTCTATTTCTGCGGACTCCAGTAGCAAGCTATTATCGGTATCGAGCTTGGCGAACAGGCTCAGCGCAGAGGGGATATAGTCTCGCCGCTGGCTAATGCTGGTCACCTGACCGGGCTCGGTCGAGATGTGGCTAAAAATCATAAAAAGTCCTCATTCCCAAAATGTATTGCCATCGGTTTTATTGCTGCCAGCAATGATGATGGCCTAAAAACAAAAAACCCGCATACTTCGAAAAGCTGCGGGTTGCAATTATGCTCAGCCGTAACAAGGCCCACCCGCTATCTCGAGTGCCACCACCAAATTACTGTTACGAACTGCGTTAAAATCATGTCACTTACCTTTGTTTAGATACAAAAAAACCCGCTTGCTGCGGGTTTTGTTAATCAGGCAGTACTCACTGCGCACGACTAATTCCACCCGCGATTACGAGTGCCACCACCATGTCATATGTGTGTTGTTAGCCTGTGACTGCATGAGCTTGATAACCCTAATTAATTGATGGCTGTTAGTTAAACCTAGCTGAGCATCAGTGTCAACCATTTTATAAATAAAAAGTTATTGCCGCGCTGCGGGGTGAAAAATGATAAGCTAAGGGCATTATTGATAGCTGTTAAGAGGGCTGTGTGCTTAAGTACGATTTACATTGCCACAGTAATTTTTCCGACGGGACTTTAAGTGTTGATGAGCTGGTATCGAGAGCCGCCGACAAGGGAGTTGATGTGCTCGCGCTCACCGATCACGATACCATTGCCGGTATCGCTCCAGCGCGCGCCGCGATTGCTACACAAGCGCTCGACCTAGAATTGGTTGCCGGAGTCGAAATATCCACGCGCTGGCACAGCTTTGAAATTCATATTGTTGGCTTGCAGGTTGACACCCAGGCTCCGGAACTGACAGCGCTGTTGGCTGAACAGCAGCAAAAGCGCAGTGAACGAGCGATAAAAATAGGCGAACGTCTGCAAAAGGCAGGGTTTGAAAACACCTATGAACAAGCCTGTGAGCTGGCCGCTGAGGCGCAAGTAACGCGTGCCCATTTTGCCCGGGTGTTAATGGCGCAAGGCGCAGCGAAGACCTTTCAAGGCATCTTCAAAAAATACCTCAGTCGCGGCAACACCGGGTATGTACCAAGTACGTGGTGTGACATACACACCGCCATTAAGGCCATCGCCGCAGCAGGCGGGCAGAGTGTGCTCGCGCATCCGGCTCGATACAAAATGTCGAATAAGTGGCTGCGCAAATTAGTAAACGAATTCGCCACGCTCGGTGGCGATGCAATGGAAGTGGCCCAAACCCAACAAGCGCCCTGTGAAAGGCAGTTTTTAGGGCAGCTAGCGCGTGAGCATGGGCTGCTGTGCTCGCAAGGTTCTGATTTCCATTTTCCTTTACCTTACATAGAATTAGGAAAGAACCTATACTTACCTAAAGACTGTGAAGGCGTATGGCAGCGTTGGCAGTAGTCGTTATCACAAAGCAAGGATAAACATGAGTCAATTTTTTCACATTCACCCGCAAAATCCGCAGCCACGGCTGATCCAACAAGCGGTGGATATTGTGCGCAAAGGCGGCGTAATGGTCTATCCCACTGATTCTGGGTATGCCATAGGGTGCCAACTAGGGGAAAAGGCCGCGCAAGAGCGGATCACCCGAATTCGGGGTATCGAAAAGCACCATAATTTTACTTTGATGTGTCGCGATTTATCAGAGCTTGCGACCTATGCGCGCGTTGATAACCAGATGTTTCGGTTGATCAAGAATAATACGCCAGGCCCTTATACCTTTATTTTCAAAGGCACTAAGGAAGTACCACGACGAGTATTAAACGATAAAAAGAAAACCATTGGTATTCGCGTCACCGATCATCCTATTAGTAAGGCGTTGCTTGAAGAGCTTGGCGCACCCTTAATGTCGTGTTCATTGATTTTGCCAGGCGCTGAATTTACCGAGTCAGACCCCGATGAAATTCGCGATCGTTTAGAGAAGCACGTCGATGTGATCATCCATGGTGGTTTTTTGAGTGAACAGGCCACTACTGTGGTGGATTTGTCCGATGACGCAGTGGAGATTTTGCGTGTCGGTTGTGGTGATCCCAGTCCCTTTAAATAATGACCCAAGATACTTTGGTAGAGCAGCAAAAGCTGCCGCTGGCGTTTATTCGCGGCGAGGCCGTGGTTGAAAAGCCAGAAGATTTATATATTCCACCGGATGCCCTAGAAGTCGTACTCGAGACTTTTGAAGGGCCTTTGGACTTGCTGCTTTATCTTATCAAAAAGCACAAACTCGATGTTCTTGAGCTGTCTATTTTTAGCATCACCGAGCAATATATGCGCTATGTGGAAATGATGCGTGAGTTTCAATTGGAGCTCGCCGGTGAGTATTTGGTGATGGCGGCGCTATTGGCGCAGATAAAATCACGTTTATTGTTACCTGTGCATGAAGAACTCGGTGAGGAAGAGGAAGACCCTCGCGCCGAGCTGGTCAGACGGTTGCAAGAATATGAGCAGTTTAAAAAGGCGGCGGAGCAGCTCGATGAATTGCCGCGCATGGAGCGCGATATTTTTACCGCTCACGCGTTGGTTGAAGAAGCGGCTATGCCTGAGCCTTTATTTCCCGAGGTAGCACTAGAAGAATTAATGCTGGCACTCAGTGATGTCATGGCCCGAGCCAAAACCTTTGAACATCATCATATCACCCCTGAGCAGTTATCGACCCGAGCACGCATGAGCGCTATTTTAGCGCAATTACAAAACCACTCCGGTTATATTGATTTTGCCTTGCTATTTACCCCACAAGAAGGGCGCGCCGGTGTGGTGGTGACCTTTATAGCCATATTAGAGCTCACCAAAGAAGGGCTTATTCACTGCCAACAAGCTAATAGCGAAAGTGCCATTCATGTGCGTTTAAAAGAGCATGCTGCAGCGTGATTTGCATTGCCTTATGGTGTAGCTCTGCCATAATAGCGCCCGCGATGGAGGTCTGAGCATGAGCACGCGACGCATTAGTGACGAGCAGCTTATAGAGTTGCTAGAGGCGGCAATTTTCGTTGCCCCTAAACCGCTGACAAAAAAACAACTCAAAGAAACTGTACTCAGTGATATTAATGTGTCTTCTAAGCGCGTTAATGAAGCTTTAGAGGCCATCAGTGCGCATTATCAAACCCGAGGGATCCGCTTAGTGCACGTTGGCTCAGGCTATCGCTTTCAGGCGTGCAGCAGCTTAAGCCCTTGGCTCAGCAAGCTATTCCAAGAACGGGCACCGAAATATTCAAGGGCGTTAATGGAAACCCTGTCACTGATAGCCTATCGTCAACCTATAACCCGAGGCGAAATAGAGCAAGTGCGCGGTGTGACTGTTGCTAGCAATATTATGAAAACATTGCAGGAGCGCGGTTGGGTGAAGGTGATTGGCCATAAGGAAGTCCCTGGTCGCCCCGCGTTATATGCGACGACGAATGAATTTTTAGATTATTTTTCGCTATCTGGCTTAGAGCAATTACCGCCGCTCCCTGAGCAGCAGCAAAGCCAGATAGATAAGTTATTACACGATCCTTCTGTGAGAGAACCATCTGAATGAGTGAAAAGTTACAAAAAGTCCTAGCCAGAGCCGGCGTCGGCTCCCGTCGCGAGATGGAAAAGTACATCGAGGCCAACCGCGTGAGTGTTGATGGCAAAGTGGCGCGCTTAGGCGATCGCGTTGAGCCCAACCAAACCATTCGTGTCGATGGTCACATAGTCAAAGTTGAAGAGCCACAAGAGCGAGTGTGTCGGGTATTAATGTACCACAAACCTGAAGGTGAGCTGTGCACCCGTAAAGACCCTGAAGGGCGTCGTACGGTATTTGACAGACTACCGCGAATTGAAGGCGACCGCTGGATTGCCATTGGTCGTTTAGATATTAACACCTCAGGGTTGCTGTTATTTACCAACGATGGAGAGCTCGCCAACAGGGTGATGCATCCGAGCTACGAAATTGAGCGTGAATACTCGGTTCGCGTATTTGGTGATGTAAGCAAAGAAGCAGTTCGCAACCTCACCAAAGGCGTGGAGCTTGATGATGGGCCGGCACGTTTTCATAGTGTTAAGCCTATGGGCGGTGAGGGGATCAATAAATGGTTTAACGTTACATTGAGCGAGGGGCGCAACCGTGAGGTACGTCGTATGTGGCAATCTCAAGGGGTGGAAGTATCGCGCCTGATCCGCGTACGTTATGGCGAGCTGGAGCTCAATAAGCGCTTACCACAGGGTGGCTGGGAAGAACTTGAACTCAGTAAAGTGAATTACCTGCGTAAGACCGTTAAGTTAAAGCCTGAAACACAAACTAAGTTATCGGTTGATCCTATCAAGCGAAAAGACAAACGCGCTAAAGTGAACCGCATTAGAAAGGCTGTTAAAAAGCATAATCAGCGCGTGCAACAACAAAAGAAACGCCGTTAATTCAGATACAAAAAACGCCGCAATCAACGCGGCGTTTTTTACATCTATGATGTGCTAATTATTTCTTTTTAATTTGCGCATCCAACGACTGACCATTAACGTCGCTAGAGTCATCACTCATTAAATAAAGGTACGTGGGCATCAAGTCTTCAGGCGTTGCTAGCTTGTCTTTGTCTTCTCCCGGGTAAGCACTGGCACGCATACTCGTGCGGGTGGCACCTGGGTTAATACAATTGATGCGAATATTGGTTTTATCGACTTCTTTCGACCATGTCTGCATCATGCCTTCGGTGGCAAATTTAGAAATAGCATAAGCCCCCCAAAATTCGCGGCCTTCGCGGCCAACGCCCGACGACGTAAACACAACCGATGCATTGTTTGATTTCTTTAATACAGGAAACAACGCTTTGGTCAGCATTGCTTGCGCAGTGACATTGACCTTCATGATGTTCTCGAAAGTGGATGTACAGAAATGTTCCATCGGGCCTAATGCACCCAGGATACCCGCATTGTTTAATAAGCCATCGAGCTTACCAAATTGCTGATCAATAGTGGCGGCCAGATCACGGTAATTTTGCTGCGTGGCGCCTTTTAAATCTAATGGAACAATCGCTGGTTGAGGGCCACCTGCAGCGACGATTTCATCGTAAACGGCTTCGAGTTTTTTAGTTGTTTTACCTAATAAAATTACTGTAGCACCGTATTTGGCATAGGTTAACGCGGCAACCCGGCCGATGCCGTCGCCAGCCCCAGTAATTAATATGACTTTTTCATCTAATGCATTTGCACTTGCTTGGTAGTTTTGCATAAGCTGCACCTAGAGCATGATCTTTTTAAGAATTTTACCATACTCAAATAACAAGTAATCGATTTAATTACAAAATTAAGTGGCGAAAGGCATAGGTTTACGTTAAGTTAAACTGGTCTAATGTGTCATTAACATTTTGCTATCTTTAATACACACATAATAAGCAGATAACAATAAAAAAGGTTTGGAGCCAACAACATGAAAAAATTGCTACTTCCTCTCGCTGTAGCGTCTGCGCTCGCTGGCTGTGGTGGCGGAGAAACGCTCGAAGACGTTAAAAATGAAACACCTACGGTTGTTCCGCAATCCACAGTGGTGTTTGACCCCGGTGCCGGGGAAATCTCCGTACCCAATGATCTGCTTTTAAGCGGCACCACCGATGGCACCTTGAATATTCCTGGTGAAGGCGATGATTACACTAACCCCCAACTGGCGCTCGGTGCGTTAGATGGGTGGTCGACGCAAATGCCGTATGCCATTGATTTCGACTTTTCCCCTGGTGTAAGCCTTGATGCAACATCGGCAGCAACACCGGGTAATGTGCGTATTTTTGAAGTTGTGATGGGCGCCGACCAAAGCTCACAAACCTGCGCTCAAGTACCGGCAGGCATTGCCTGTGAATATGTTAAAGAACTTAATTTTGGCGTTGACTTTATCACCCAAGCCAGTGGCAACTCCGTGGCCGTGGTGCCACTTAAGCCATTTACTCAAGGGCGCTCGTACATTACGGTATTGACCAACGGCCTGACCGACTCAGCCGGTAACGCCATTGCTCCGTCATCGACCTATGCTAGCGTTAGCAGTGAAGACCCACTTGTTACTGAGCAGCAACTGAGCTTGCAAGCGGTGATCAATAGTTACGAAGACGTTATTGTTGGCGGCAGTGATCTAAGCAAAGACGACATTATTTACTCAGCGGCGATGACCATGCAAAGTGCTGGTGAAGTGCTCGGCACGATTAAAAGCTTGCTTGCTGCGTCGCTCACTCAAGATAGCTTACCTAAGCCTGAGATGATGATCCCACAACAGCCTGCGCTCACAGTAGGGCAGGTTTTTGCGGCTCAAGGCATGCAAGACATTAATCCTGCATTTAACGCAGTGAGCTATGAAAAAGGCAGCATTGTTCTTCCTTACTACTTAAAAAGCCCACAAGGCAAAGAGCTCAGTGATTTAAACGACACCTACTGGCAAGCAAACTGCGACAGCGCTGTAACCGTGCTTGGTTACAAAGAGCAGGCTGGCGAAGCATTCCCTGAGCAACCAGTGAGTGAAAATGATGCGGTATGTGCTGCTCTCAGCGGCGGTCAATTGCGTGATTTAAGCTTGGATGACAAACGTCACCTAACGAAATACAACACCATCCCGAAAGTACAGAGCTATCGCAATATACCTGTACAGGTTACAAAACCGGCAGATTTAATGACCCTAAACGCTATCCGCAGTCAGCTTGGGCTTGATGCCATGAGCATGCCTGCTGCTGGCTGGCCAGTTGTTATCATGCAACATGGGATTACCAGTCGCAAAGAGGATATGCTGGCGTTGACTGCGGCGCTAAGTATTCAAGGTTTTGCCACCGTTGCTATTGACCACCCGGCTCACGGTGAGCGTGGAATCGATGTCGACAATGATGGCACTGACGATTTTAATGCGACCACAGGCTCTGTGCTTGCGTATATGAATTTGAATTCATTGCTGGTGGCGCGTGATAACTTACGCCAATCAGCTGCGGATTTATTGGGTTTGCGCCTAGGTCTTAATTTTGCCAACGACCCTATGCTCAACACGATGGATGTGGGCTTCGTCGGTCACTCCTTAGGTGCGGTCGTGGCCCCGGCTTTCTTATCTATGACGAATGCGGAGCTTGACCCTCAGGTTGATCCATTGTTTAAAGTGAACACTGTGGCACTTGGCAGTGGCGGCGGCGGTATCGCCAATTTCTTACTTGCTTCAGATTCATTTGGGCCATTTATCCAAGGTTCAGTATTAGCTGGCGCAGGAACCGATGAGTCAGCAGCGTTTGGCGCATTCCTACAAGAGGGCGCAGTCTCTAGCTGTGCACAATTTATTGATAACCAAGAGGCGTATGTTGGCTGTGGTTACCAAGCGTTTTTAGCGCAGTTAACAGCTCAAGGTGACACTGCCAGCTTGGCTAATATTCAAGGGTTGTTAACGCAGTTTACCTACGCTGCACAAACATTGCTTGATGCTGGAGACCCAACCAACTACGCAATGCGTGTAAACGCACAGCAAACCCCAGTTTACACCAGCGTGGTTGTGGGTGATGGCATGGAAAACAAGCCGGATACGGTGATCCCGCCTATGGTTGAGAGCAACCCCATTGCCGGCACTATTCCTCTTGCAATGATGATGGGCGCTGACAATGCAGCACAAACGCAGTTAGCAGATAGCCCACAAAGCTACCTTGTACGCTTTAGTAAAGGCCACCATGGTACCCTTTTGACGCCAGCTGCGAACCCGCAAGCAGGAGCAAGTGCAGCAGATAGCGCCGCAGCGAATGCTGAAATGCAACAGCAAGTAGCGACCTATCTGAAATCCAAAGGTACGATATTGCCTATCACTAATGAAGATGTGATAGCCCAGTAAGCACACGGGGTTCGACTATCAGCCGCGCAATTGCGCGGCTTTTTTGTGGCTAATGGCTGTGCTACATTGCCGTGCATCAACAATGAAAGAGGGACTCTAGGTGGAGTATATTTATGAATACGGGTTATTTTTTGCAAAAACCCTGACTTTTTTAGTGGCAATCGTCATTATCATCGCAATGATTGCAGGAGCGGCAAATAAACCTAAAAGTAAAGAAGGATCACTTCAGGTTGACGATCTCTCTGCAAAGTTAAAACAGTTGAAAGATGACTTTTTAGCAAACACCCTGGATAAAAAAGCCTTAAAAGCGCTCAAAAAAGAACAGAAAAAGGCAGCTAAAAGTGACAGCGGTGACGCAGAGCAAGGGCGCCTATACGTGATTGATTTTGTTGGCTCCATGGATGCTCATGAAGTTGAGAGCCTACGTGAGGAAGTCACGGCGATTTTAACATTGGCCGATAAGCAAAAAGATAAGGTATTAGTGCGCTTGGAAAGCGGCGGAGGCGTTGTTCATGGGTATGGCTTAGCAGCGTCGCAACTGGCCCGTTTGAAAGCGGCACAGATACCACTGACCATCGCCATTGATAAAGTCGCCGCCAGTGGTGGATATATGATGGCATGTGTTGGCGATGAAATCATTGCTGCGCCTTTTGCTATTGTTGGCTCTATTGGTGTGGTTGCGCAAATACCAAACTTTAATAAGGTGCTGAAAAAAAACGATATTGATCTAGAGCTCATTACCGCAGGGCAGTATAAGCGGACCCTCACTTTGTTTGGTGAAAACACCGATGAAGGGCGAGAAAAGTTCCGCCAAGAAATCGAGCAAACGCATCAATTGTTCAAACACTTTGTCAGCGAGCATCGCCCTGAATTAGACTTAGGCACCGTCGCTACCGGGGAGCACTGGTTTGCGATTGATGCCAAAGAAAAAGGGTTAGTGGATAGAATCACGACCAGTGATGATGAATTACTGGCACTGAGTAAAGAGCGACAAGCTTACAAAGTGAGCTATAAGAAAAAACAAGGCTTGGCGGATAAAGTCGCGCATAGCCTAAGCCTCGCGGTGGAAAAAGCAGGTTTAAAGATATGGTCTAAGGGTCAGCGCCTGAGACCTTAATTTAGATTTAAAAAAACCTCGCCACAACGGCGAGGTTTTTTTATACAAGTGAAGTTAGCTTCTTGCTTTGGGCTTATATTCTTCCAGTTCTTTAGCCGACTCGAGATCGTTAAAGACGGTCTCATCAAGCTGTCCTTCAGATTTGGCGACAACACAGGTAACCATACAATCACCGGTCACATTAACCGCTGTACGCGTCATATCTAACAATCTATCGACGCCGATAATAATCGCGATACCTTCGACGGGGAGGCCCACCTGATTCAGTACCATCGCCAGCATAATCAAGCCAACTCCTGGCACTCCAGCGGTTCCAACGGATGCCAATGTGGCGGTAAGAATAACCATTAGGTAATCTGAAATACTTAAATCGACACCAAACACTTGAGCGATAAACACGGTTGCACAGCCTTGCATAATGGCGGTGCCATCCATATTAATAGTGGCTCCCAGTGGCACAGTGAATGAGGCTACGGAGTTACTGGCACCGAGCTTTTTAGTCGCGGTCTCAAGTGTAATAGGCATGGTTGCACTGGAACTTGAGGTGCTAAACGCAAACAAACAAGTGTGCTTCATTTGCGATAAAAAGGTGACAGGATTTAAGCCAGTCAGCACTTTCAATAGGATAGAGTAGTTAATAAACCCATGGATCAGCAGCGCTGCGACCACCACACCGAAATACTTCATCAGGCTCCAAATAAGCCCCAGCTCAATGGTCGTAAACAGTTTTGCCATCAAACAAAAGACCCCGTAAGGGGCAATGTTCATAAGTAAGGTAACCAGTTTAAGAATGACGTTATTGAGGTCCTCAAAAACGGCGCTTAGGCGCTGGCCCGCTTCGCCACTGAGGGCCATAGCAATACCGAATAGTAGCGCAAAAACAATGACCTGCAACATGTTACCACTGGCCATGGCATCAATAGGGTTCGTGGGGAACATATTGATGATGACCTGAGCCAGCGTCGGCGCTTCTTTCGCATCAAAGGTCGCATCATTTGGCAAGGTGACGCCATCGCCAGGGCTTACTAACAGCGCTAAGGTAATGGCGACGGTGATGGCAATGGCGGTGGTACCCACATACATGGCGATAGACTTACCACCTAAACGACCTAAGGTTTTCGGGTCACTGAGGCTACAAGTACCACAAACGAGGGACACAAATACCAGTGGCACCACCAACATTTTTAGGCTGGCAATGAAGATTTGCCCGCCAATATTGAATAAACCGTCAACAAAAAAGCCTTTAACAGGAAAGGCAAACAAGCCTAAATCAAGTAATAATTCGTCTTCACCGGCCAAAATCAACTTGAACAAAAAGCCGACAACAACACCTAGCGCCATACCAATCATAATACGCGTGGTGAGAGACATTGAACCTTTTTCAGACATAGGTATGATTCATCTTCGTTATTGTAATTCGCTATAGCCTATCAGCGAAAATCACTCAATGCAGCGAAAAACGACAACTTTTTTCAAAAAAGGAATGCGTAATTCACTCATCCTGGGTTAATATTAAGTAAATAATTTAAACAATAAAACGTTAGGGAGAAGTCAATGCGTTTTGTGCGATTGCTCAGTGCCTCTTTACTGAGTTTACTTCTAGTCGCCTGCGGTGGCGGCGGCAGTTTAGAAGAAGGTGGTGACACGGGGGGAGATGGTAGTTCTTCTGGTAGTTATTCCATTACCGTAACCGTGGTGGACAGTGAAGGCAATGAAATCACTCCCGAAAACCCTCTTTCTAAAGAAAACTCAGCTACAGCTGTGGCAAATGTCAGTGCAACCTCTGGATCTGTATCTGGTGTAGCGATTGAGTTTAGTCTTCAAGAGCTGGGAGGATATACTCTGGGTCAGCTACAACAAACTTCAGCGCAAACGAATGCAGATGGTGTTGCAGAAGTAGACATTACTCCTGGCCAAGTAAGTGGAGCCGGCCGTATAACAGCAACCTACACCTCCGCATCAGGCGATGAAGTGACAGCGCGAGCTGACTTTACTACACGAGGGGATGATGTTGTTATTACCGAGGAAACTGCCAATGTTGATGTGCTGCTGCTCAGCGGATGTAACACTGGCTGGGATAATGAGCGTGATAACGTCATGCTTGACCCTCGTGACCCGAATACCGGTTGTAATATTGTAAATAGCATTTCTTCTAATGAAGTGGGTGAGATTTACGTTGAAGTAACCAGTATTCAAAGTGGCGACGGCGTGGGCTCAGCAATCGTTAATGCCCAGACCTCAGTGGGCACGGTATTACCATCCTCTGGTACTGCGTTAACCGACTCGTTTGGCCGCGCTTTATTGCGTTTACAGCCAGGCAACCAAGGTGGCGCAGGTACGATTACCGCCGAAGCATTGGGCGTCACTGACACCACTAACTTTGCTGTGGGTGTGGTAGATTTAGAGCTGACAGTTGATAACGGCTTGGCAACGGATAACAACAATAATGTTATTCCACTTAAAGCCGGTGGCAGTACAGTTATCGAAGTGCAGCTTCGCGATGAGGAAGGCAACCTATTCCAAACTCCGACCGATGTTGAATTTAGCTCTACTTGTGCCGCCAGCGGCCAGTCTACTTTGGATGATAAAGTAAAATCGCGTGCCGGTATTGCTACAGCAACCTACCGCGCGAACGGCTGTAACATTGAAGATAACGTCACTGTAACAGTAGAAACTGGCGGTAAGAACTATACCGCAACAACTATTATTCCGGTTGAAGCGTCGCCTGTGCAGTCTATCCAATTTATGGATGTAAGTGAGGCGTTTATTTCTCTTCCCCCGGGGGAGGGCGGTGTACCTACCCAATCTGTGGTGCGCTTTAAACTTCTTGATGAAGATGGCAACCCAGTCGCTCAGGACCGCATCGATTTTCGTTTGACGGACGGCACCGGTGAAGCAACACTGACACAGGTAACAAGTAATACCGATAACAACGGTGTGGTGCAAACCACAGTCACATCAGGTGTGGTCCCTGGTGCCCTAGTTGTAAAAGCCTGCTATGTACCAAAAGCCGATGTGGCCGCTTTGCCTGAAGGTGATGATTTGACCTGTTGGGTTGATGAGTATCAAGCTTGTCAAGCAGCCGATGCCCCAAGCTCTTGCCCTGAAGGCGAGCTTCAACTTATTCCGCTAAGCGAGCAAATCAGCTCGGTATCGAGCTTGCTTACTTTAAGCTCAGGCGTGACCGATCAAAACAGCTTTGATTTAAGCACCGATGTTATAAATTCCAACTCGCTTTACTACAACGAGGTTATTTCAAACCTTACGGTATTTTTTGGTGACCAGTTTAATCAGTTAAGTGGTGATGGTGTTGAAGCAACGGTACTTGCTGAGGCGGGCGCTACAGGGCTAATTGATGGTACGCAGTTTAACCCCACCTTTAAGTGTCAAACCACCGATGCGGCCTGTACCATTCAATGGCGCAGCCAAGGCGATAGACCGTTTTGGGATTACAAATGGGGTAACCGTATTGGTGATATCGATGGTGACTCATCTACCACCGAGGGCATTAATCCAAAAACCGGTGAGCAAAACTGTGACCCATATTTTGGTGCAGCAGCCCCTTGTATCAATGGTATGGTACGCGCTAAAAACGACCCTAACGGTATTGTCATGGGTGGTCGCGTTACCGTGATGGCGGTAGCCAAAGGCCAAGAAAACTTCGTTGATGAAGAGTCAAGTGGTGGTGTGACCCGCCGCAATGGCCTATTCGATATTGGTGAGTACTATCAAGAATATGACTTAACCGAGGCCTTTATCGACCATAACGAAAACGGCACCTTCGATAAAGCCAACTGCGACCCTGCACCTGGGCCTACTGACCCTTGTTCAGAGCTAATCTCGCGAGGCGGTCATAACGAAACTTGGCGTGACCTTGATAACGATGGCATCTTTGATGAAGCCGACGGCAAATACAATGGTCTATTGTGCTCACAAGAAGCTGAGGCGGCCGGAGAGTGTACTCGTGAACTGATTGAGGTGCGCAGCAGCGTAGAGCTGGTGATGTCTGGCGATCAGCCTTATGTACGTTTTGCCACCCTTCAAGAGCAGTGCATAGGCTCTGATTTCATTAGGTTAGAATCAACTAATGCGGCGTCTGTAATCGGTGAAGACGGCATTCCGCTGAAATGGTGTGATGTAGAGTGGGTTGACCTGAGCGCAGGCGGTTTTGCTTCTCTGGAGATTGGTATTTTCTACAGCGATGAATTTGGTAACCCGCTACCAGTGGGCACAGAAATTGATGTTGAGGCATCTAATGGCGATCTTGATATTCGCAGCGGTAACAGCATAATTTCTAACACAAATTCGACGGAAACCATGTACCACGAAGTCACTATCTCAAGAGAGCCAGAAGGGAATAACAAAAATGAAGGATCTCTTGTTATTACCTTCACCATTCCATCAGGCTTTGATGATGGTGCTGATAAAATCGTTAAGGCCGGTATGGGGGTTAAGGATGACAGGTAAATGTCATAACGATTAAACAAAATGCCAACCACTCGGTTGGCATTTTTGTTTTTATTCCTATATATTGCCCGGCGTTAGCCTGTGCATCGGTGATTAATCACCATAACGGACAAAATCACAGCAACAGCTGGTCAAAAAATCGCTGATTAGATAAAAGTTTAGCGTCAAAGCTTGTAACAATAGGTGTTTGTAGATATACCTATATTTATTCGTGCCCACGAACAAGGGCAATCATTATAAAAAGAGATAGGTCAACTTAGGCTATTATGGGCAAATCGCTAGTCATTGTAGAGTCTCCTGCAAAAGCAAAAACAATTAATAAATACCTAGGCAAGGACTATGTTGTTAAGTCCAGCGTAGGTCACGTACGCGACCTTCCCACCTCAGGGTCAGGTAAGGCGAAGGCGCCTGCGGCAAAATCCCCCGCCGAAGTGCGCAAAATGGCCCCTGAGGAAAAAGCCGCCTATAAAAAGAAGCGTGACTATCAAAACCTAGTTGCACGCATGGGTATAGACCCAGAAAAAGGCTGGGAGCCTCACTATGAGGTGTTACCCGGTAAAGAAAAAGTTGTTCAAGAATTAAAAAAGCTCGCCGAAACGGCAGATGAAATTTATCTCGCAACGGATTTGGATAGAGAAGGGGAAGCCATTGCATGGCACCTTGAAGAGATTATCGGCGGTGATAAGTCGAAGTACAAACGGGTGGTTTTTAACGAAATCACCAAAAATGCCATTCAACAGGCCTTTTCTACCCCGGGCGAGCTGAATACCGATATGGTACAGGCTCAGCAAGCGCGACGCTTCCTAGACCGTGTGGTTGGCTTTATGGTCTCGCCTTTGTTGTGGCAAAAGGTGGCGCGCGGGTTATCTGCTGGGCGCGTGCAGTCCGTTGCCGTTCGTCTTCTCGTGGAACGCGAGCGCGAAATCAAGGCCTTTATCCCGCAAGAGTTTTGGGATATTCATGCCGATGTACAAGCCAAAGCCGATGCGTTACGTCTTCTGGTAACCAAAGAGCAAGGTAAAGCCTTTAAACCGGTTAATAAAGACCAAGCAGAGGCCGCTGTGGCGCAGCTGCAATCGGCTCAGTACCAAGTTACCGACGTTGAAGAAAAACCGAGTAAAAGCCGCCCAAGTGCGCCTTTTATCACCTCCACCATGCAACAAGCGGCCAGTACGCGCTTAGGCTATGGCGTTAAAAAGACCATGATGCTAGCGCAGCGTCTTTACGAAGCCGGTTATATTACCTATATGCGTACCGACTCGACTAACTTGTCACAAGACGCTATCGCCATGTGTCGCGGTTATGTGGCCGATAATTTTGGCGACAATTACCTGCCGGAAAAAGCCAATATTTACAGCGCAAAAGGCAACGCACAAGAAGCGCACGAAGCAATCCGACCGTCAGATGTGAACGTTCTTTCAGGGCATGTTGAGGGTGTTGATGCTGACGCGAAGAAACTGTATGAGCTTATTTGGCGTCAATTTGTTGCCTGCCAAATGGTGCCAGCGCAATACGATTTAACCACAGTGACGGTCACCGCGGGTGAGTTTGAGCTTAAAGCCAAAGGCCGCGTATTGCGCTTTGATGGTTGGACCCGAGTGCAACCTGCCGTGCGCAAGAAAAGCGATGAAGAGCAAGCGCTGCCAGCATTGAGTGTCGGTGATGAATTAAGCTTAGATAAGCTGGACCCACAACAGCACTTTACCAAGCCGCCAGCGCGATACAGTGAAGCAAGCTTGGTTAAAGAGCTTGAGAAGCGCGGTATCGGTCGACCCTCAACCTATGCTTCGATCATCGGCACTATTCAGGACAGAGGCTATGTGCGGGTGGAAAACCGTCGTTTCTTCGCTGAAAAAATGGGTGAAATCGTCACCGATCGCCTTGTTGAGAACTTTACCGAGCTGTTGAACTACGACTTTACCGCCAAAATGGAAGAGCGCCTGGATGATATTGCCGAGGGCGAGCGTCAGTGGACTCAAGTGCTGGATAACTTTTATGCTGACTTCTCGGAAAAGTTAGCCATTGCCAGTGGCGATGAGGCGCAAGGCGGAATGCGTCAAAACCAAATGGTCGAGACTGACATTGATTGTCCTAGCTGTGGCAGAAAAATGGGGATCCGCACAGCATCAACCGGTGTATTCTTAGGTTGTACTGGGTATAACTTGCCCCCTAAAGAGCGCTGCACCACCACCATGAATCTCACGCCTGGTGAGGAAGCGGTCAATGCCGATGAAGTAGAAGATGTTGAAACATCAACACTGATGCAAATGAAGCGTTGCCCTAAATGTGAAACCGCCATGGATTCATATTTAATTGATGAAACCCGAAAACTGCATGTCTGTGGTAATAATCCCGCGTGCAGTGGCTACCTCATTGAACAAGGGCAGTTTAAGCTCAAGGGCTATGATGGTCCGATTATTGAGTGCGATAAGTGTGGCGCCGATATGGAGCTGAAAAACGGTCGCTTCGGTAAGTATTTTGGCTGTACCAATGAAGACTGTAAAAATACTCGTAAACTGCTCAAAAATGGCGAGCCGGCACCACCTAAAGAGGACCCGGTGCACTTGCCTGAGCTTGAATGCGAGAAATCGGATGCCTATTTCGTGCTGCGTGATGGCGCTGCCGGTATATTCTTGGCTGCCTCTACTTTTCCTAAGTCACGGGAGACTCGGGCACCTAAGGTTTCTGAATTAAAGCGTTTTCGCGATCGAATATCACCTAAATTTTACTATTTAGCCGATGCGCCAGAGACTGACTCTGATGGTAACCCAGCGGTAGTACGTTTTAGCCGTAAGACTAAGTCGCAGTATGTAATGACAGAAGTCGATGGTAAAGCGACCGGCTGGAAGGCAACCTACGAAAATGGTAAATGGGTTGAAGAAGAGAAAAAGAAAGCGAAAAAGAAAAAGTAACCCGCAAAAAAGAAAAAGCCGCTCACAATGATTGAGCGGCTTTTTTACTCCCCTAGGCCCATATTAGGCAAGTGGCTATTTGATATTCACTTGTTGTACGTGCTGGTAACCATTGTCACTGAGCTCATCATTGACACAGTCGAGCACATACTGATACTGGCTTTGCGCATCGATGTCATCTTCCGTGGCCCAGTCTAGGCACATCTGCGTGTGCTCCTTGATTATCTCCTCGGGGGCGACTGGTAGGTCATCGCTGGCAAAAGCATTGTGTAAGCCAATAGCAAACAGCGCACTTAAAACAAGGTATTTCATTGCATAGTTCCTCTTTGGAAAGTGCTTTATTTTTAGCGTAATACCCGGTTTTTAGAAAGTGAGTTATTTTTATCGTCAAGATAACCGACGTTGTCCTTGGGTGAACAACATGACTTTTGAACAAGCACAAAAAAAGCACCCCGTAGGGTGCTAAAAAATGTCACGTTTTATGACACAAGGGAAGGGGTTAAAGGCGAGCAAACCAACAGCCAAATGCAGGTAAATTCAGTGTTTGGTCTTGCAATCGCCCAGTGTGATGGCGCAACGAATCTTGATATTGATGACTGGGCGCGTGCGTTACTTCGACACTCACGGGTTGCTCCGATAGGTTAAAATAACAACATATGGACTCATCACCGTGGTTGCGGATAAAGGCAAGAACGGGCTCATGAGTATCAATAAAGTGAATGTCACCTTCAACTAACGCACGATGCTGACGCCGCCAAGCCATAAATTCGCTGTAGGCATTGAGCGTTGAATGAGCATCCTGTTGTTGTTTGGCAACATGGTGTAGGCTGTGAGCATGGCTTACCGGCAGCCATGGTTTTACCGTGCTAAACCCGGCGTGCTCACCGTCTTGCCAAGGCATCGGCGTGCGACAGCCATCACGGCCTTTAAAGTTGGGCCAAAAAGTGATGCCATAGGGGTCTTGCAAATCTTCGAATGCAACATCCGCTTCGCCTAATGCCAGTTCTTCGCCTTGATACATGCATACACTGCCACGTAGGGAGCCAAGCAGTGCGGTCAACATTTTTACTTGTTCAGGGTTAACTTCGCCGTTTTTTGCCCAACGGCTGGCAACACGCTCCACATCATGATTACTAAACGCCCAGCAAGGCCAGCCCTCGAGCATATTCGCCTCTAAGGTCTCGACCGTTTTACGAATATAGGCGCTGCTGTAATCATCAGTTAGTAGCTCGAAACTATATCCCATATGCAGCTTGTCGCCGCCGCTGGTGTATTCGGCCATGGTCGCAAGGGAATCCTCAGAGGAGATCTCCCCAAGTGCTACCGTACCCGGGTACTTGTCGAGTAAGGCACGAATATCGCGCATAAAGTCGAGGTTTTCAGGTTGCGTGTTGTTGTAGTAATGGTATTGAAAAGCGTACGGGTTATCTTCGCTAAAACCACGGCCTTGACGCTTTTCTTTTGGCTTTGCCGGGTTATCACGTAATTGAGCGTCGTGATAACAAAAGTTAATGGCATCTAAGCGGAAGCCATCAACCCCTTTTTTGAGCCAAAACTCCACGTTATCAAGCACCGCTTGGCGCACTTGCGGGTTATGAAAATTAAGGTCTGGCTGCTCGGTAAGAAAGTTATGCAAATAATACTGTTCGCGACGAGGTTCCCATTGCCATGCCGGGCCGCCGAAAATGGATAGCCAATTGTTAGGCTGCGTGCCATCTTCTTTAGCGTCTGCCCACACGTACCAATCAGCATAGTCATTATTGTTTGATTCGCGGCTTTGCAAGAACCAGGGATGTTGATCAGAGGTGTGGCTCAATACCTGATCAATAATGATTTTAATATCGCGTTGATGCGCTTCGGCGATCAGTTCATCGAAGTCGGTAAGATCGCCAAAAATAGGGTCGATATCACGATAGTCGCTGATGTCATAACCGAAATCCTTCATTGGCGATTTGAAAAACGGTGAGATCCACACCGCATCCACACCCAAGCTTTTTATGTAATCAAGGCGGTTAATAATACCTCGGAGGTCGCCAATTCCATCGCCGTTTGTATCTTGAAAGCTACGGGGGTAAATCTGATAAATTACCGCACCTTTCCACCAAAGAGGGTTCGCCATGTTTCGCTCCAGAACATCGGTTAATTTTTTTGCTTGGCAAAGAATACGGCAACCTCAGAACGCTTGTAAAAAATCTGCATACGTATGCATGATGTATTCGTATGCAAAAGCGCATCAGGTGACTTTAGTGTTTGCTTGGCTTTGCTACCAAATTGATACCAAAAGGCTGTTTACCAATGGAAACAGTGCCATTGAGCTGGCTGGTTCCGGTAATCGGGTCTTGCACTTATTTAAGGCGATTCAGCCCATTAATGCACTAAAGCAGTGCAAAAATAAATGGTAAGACCAATTACCACGCCACTGTATGGGCTTTTACTATCATGTTCTCAGTAGCCCTAACAGTAAGGGATGTAGGCTTATTTATGGGTTCAGGGGGCTGGGGTAGGCTAGGGCAGCGTATTGTTGGGGGTGTTAAATTGTAACTGCGCTGTAAGGGCTAGCAAGCTCGCATATTTACTGGATTGTTGCTAGTTTTGATGTAACTAAAATGTAAAATATTGCTGCTGCAATTACATTGAATACGTATGCATAAGTTTGTTAATAATTTAAGACGAGCGTTAGTATTTTTTGCGACAACAACACGAGCCAAATTGGTGCAGCGCTAACTATCACCAATTGGTCCTAATAAAATGGTTAATCGGGATAAAACACTATGTCTATGTTCAAACCAAGTATGCTAACGCTTGCACTGTTGAGTGCCGGTTTAGGTAGCCAAGTCGCGTATGCTCAAGGCAACGAAGCGCAGGCGCAAGCCGATGAGCAGCAAGATGTTGAAGTGATTGAAGTACGTGGCTTTCGCCGCAGTGTCGTCGAGTCAATCAATACCAAGCGTTTTGCAACAGAAGTGGTCGAGTCGGTCTCAGCAGAAGACATTGGTAAATTACCAGATTCGTCTATTGCTGAATCTATTGCTCGCTTACCTGGTTTGACTGCACAGCGCTTAGACGGTCGCGCATCACGTGTCAGCGTACGTGGTTTTAGCGAAAACGAGAGCGCCACCACCTTTAATGGTCGTGAACAAGTCTCTATCAGCGACAACCGTGGCGTAGAATTCGACCTTTACCCGTCAGAAATTATGAGCGGTGTAACGGTCTATAAAACACCGAGTGCGTCACTTGATGCTGAAGGCATTGCCGGTGTTATCGATATGCAAACAGTCCGCCCGCTAAGCAAGGGCGAGCAGGTCATTCAGTTTAACGGTCAGCTTGAGCAAACGAGTTTCGATAAACTAAATCCAGACGGCGATGACAAAGGCTTCCGTGGTACGGTTTCTTACATTGATCAGTTCGCTGACGATACCTTTGGCGTTGCTTTTGCTTATACAACGATGAGTTCACCCAACCAAGAGAAGCGTTGGAACTCATGGGGCTACCCTGAATTTACCACAGACTCAGGGGATACTTATTCAATCTTGGGTGGGGCGAAACCTTTTGTGCGCTCATCAACGCTTGAGCGTGACTCAGCGATGTTAGTGCTTGAATACGCGCCTACCAGCGACTTGAGCATGACCTTTGACGCGCTTTATGTTGATTTTACTGACGAAAAAATTCTTCGTGGTATTGAAGTCCCGTTTGCATGGGGTCAAGGCTCGATCTCTCCTGAGAGCGCAACGGTTGATGCAGACAGCGGCTTTATAACCAGCGCCTTAACAGAAGGTCAACGCGTTGTCGTTCGTAACGACTTTGAAGAGCGTAAAGCGGATCTGAGTCAGTTTGGCTTTAATGTAGAATACCTCCTTAGTAACGACTGGGAGTTGGAATTTGACGCCAGTCGCTCCGAAGTAGAGCGTCAAGTATGGAGTATCGAAAGCTACTCAGGTACAGGTCGTGGTGACAATAACGGTATTTCCGATAATATCGGTTATGCCTTTGATGATGGCAACACCGGCGCCCAATTCTCGCACCAGCTTGATTACAGCGACTTCAACCTTATTCAATTAGGTGGGCCTTTATCTTGGGGTTCTAGTGCGGCATTAAATAATCAATATGGCTTAACCGGTACGCCATATGAGAACACCGCGCAAGATGGCTTTATTAATGCCCCAGAAGTGGAAGACGAATTAACTACGTTGAAATTGGCCGCTAGCAAGGCAATGGATAACGCCTACATCAGCGGTGTGGAATTTGGCGTGTCTTATCGTGACCGTGAGAAAACCAAGGTCTCTGAAGGCTACTTTATGACTTTGGCTGATTTCTCTTACCCAGAGAACGTCGGCATGCTCGAAGTGCCTGAGCAGTATCGTCTAGGTAGTGCCGATTTAAGCTTTATTGGCATGGGCCCAATGGTCGCTTACGATACTCGTGCACTCGTGGATGACGGTTACTATAATCTGCTGCGTGAAAGCCTAACCGACTCTAAGCACTTAACACGTTCATGGACAGTGCAAGAAGAAGTCACCGCCGCTTTTGTACAAGCCAATATTAATGCAGAGCTAGGTGATATCCCAGTAACGGGTAATGTCGGTGTGCGTTATGTGTATACCAAACAGTCGTCACAGGGTAATGCCTTTAATGTCGTTGATGGCCTCGTTGTTGCCGAACCCACCGATATTAGCCACGACTACAGCAATGTGCTGCCGAGCCTAAACCTTAACTTTGCTCTAGATGAGCAGCAAACGCTGCGTTTTGGTGCGGCGAAAACCATTTCTCGTGCGCGCTTAGATGAAATGAATGCCTCAATCAGCGCCTCGTACAATGCCCAGCAGCCAGATGAAAACGGCAATTATTGGTCGGTATCCGGCGGCAACCCGGAGCTTGAACCCAAAGAGGCGACGGGCTTCGACTTAAGCTATGAGAACTACTTTAGTGAAGAAGGTTACTTCTCGGCAGCGGTGTTCTATAAAGACCTGAACCAATGGATTTTTGACGGTAACTATGAGATTGATATGAACGGCGTGGCGGACCCGGCTACTGGTGAAATTCCACCAAACAGCACCGGTACCGGCTCAGGTAAAATCAATGGCGGTGGCGGTGACCTATGGGGTTACGAGCTTTCCGTGGCATTACCGTTTAACTTATTTGCCGATGAGCTAGAAGGTTTTGGCCTACTGGCCAGCCATACCGGTGTTGAGCAGGATATGGAAGACCCCAATGGCAACGACTATGAATTGCCAGGTTTGTCTGACAGCATTCAAAGCTTAACCTTGTACTATGAGCGCTATGGCTTCACCGCACGTACGAGCATGCGTAAGCGTAGTGACTTTAAAGGCGATATCTACGGTGTGGGTTTCTCAACTGACCAAGTCGATATCCAAGGTGAAACCATCTGGGATGCACAGCTTGGGTATGACTTTGCTGATTCCGGTATTCAAGGCCTAGAGAGTCTAGAGATTACTTTCCAAGTGCAAAACATCACCGAAGAGCCGTTTATCTCGCTACAAGGTGACAATGCCCTGCAAGTACGTGATTACCAAGATTATGGTCGTACCTACTTGCTCGGTTTCAAGTATGAGCTATAACTCTTAACTGTCGTAACTTGTTTAAAAAGCCCTTGAATTTTCAAGGGCTTTTTTGAAGTTAACAGCTAATAGCGGGGCACGCAGAGATGGCAAATATTAATCGGGTGGTGATCTTAGGAGGCGGTACAGCAGGGTGGTTGAGTGCCGCGTTGCTGGAAAAAATTCTGGGTAAACAGCTGAGTATTACCTTAGTAGAGTCCAGTGATATTGGAACTGTCGGTGTCGGCGAAGCGACCATACCGCCGATTGTCGCCTTTAACAACGCCTTGGGGATTGATGAAAAAACGCTGATAAAGCGCACCGGGGCGACGATCAAATTAGGGATCCAGTTTGAAAACTGGGGTCGCAAGGGCGACAGCTACATGCATGCGTTTGGTCATTTAGGTAAAGCGCTGCCCTTTTGTGATTTTCATCACCTTTTTCACCATGCAAAAGAGCAAGGTCTTGGCCATTCGTTGTGGGATTACTCACTTAATTTCCAAGCAGCAAAAGCAGGGCGCTTTGCACCACTGCGGCATTTACCCAATACCCAGTTAGCCGGTACTGAGCATGCGTATCATTTTGACGCCAGCTTGTATGCGCAACTGTTGCGCGAGCGCGCCGAACACTTTGGCGTTCAGCGTATAGACGCTAAGGTTGATAAGGTTGAGCAAAGTGATAACGGCGATGTGCAGGCGTTGGTGTTACAATCAGGCGAGCGCGTAGAAGGGGACTTATTCATTGATTGCAGCGGTCAACGAGCACTGTTGATAGCGCAAACCTTAGGGGTCGGTTTTGAGGATTGGTCACACTGGTTACCGTGCGACCGTGCCATCGCTGTGCAATCGCATCACGGCGACGATAAAGACCCGCTACCTTATACCCGCTCCATCGCTCATGATAGCGGTTGGCAGTGGCAAATCCCGTTGCAGCATCGCGTTGGTAATGGCTTAGTTTACTGCTCTCGCTACCTCGATGACGACCAAGCCAAGGCGCAGTTACTAGCAAACCTTCCCGGTGAGGCATTGCATGAGCCTCGGGTGATCCCATTTCGCACTGGTGCTAGGCGCCAGCAATGGCACAAAAATGTGGTCGCCATCGGTTTAAGCAGTGGCTTCCTTGAGCCCCTTGAGTCCACCAGTATCCATTTGATTCAAACTGCGGTGATCCGCTTATTGAAACATTTTCCACACCAAGGCATTGCCCCCGCCTCGGTGCGTGCATTTAACCGCTTATTTAGCACCGAAATGGCGCAAATTCGCGACTTTATTATTCTCCATTATGCCCTCAATCAGCGCCAAGATAGTCGTTTTTGGCGTTACTGCGCCGATATGGAACTGCCGCCATCTCTCAGCGAGCGTATCGCCCAGTTCCAACAAAGCGGGCAGGTGCACCGCTATCAAGATGAACTCTTTGCCGAAGTGGCCTGGCAGCAGGTATTGATCGGTCAAAACTGTTGGCCTCAACAGCACCACCTACTGGCTGAGCAATTATCAAATGAGCAACTTGATGAATTATTGCAAAGTTTGCGCACACTGATTAATCAGGCAGTGCAAAATATGCCGAGCCACCAACAATTTATTCAAAGGAATCTAAGCTAATGCGTGTATTTATGGTGTTATTAGCCTTATTGGCACTACCCTGTCAGGGCCTCGAAGTGGCGCCAAAACATTGGTGGGTAGGAATGCAAAACCCCGATGTGCAATTACTGCTGCATGCCCCAAATACTGCCCAGCGGCAGTGGCAGTTACGCCCATACGACGGCGTTAAACTAATGCGTCAGCATCATCTTGACTCCGACAACTATCAGTTTCTCAGCGTGCATATCGGTGCCCAGGCGCGTCCAGGCACACTGCAGTTTGTCGCCGACGATGGCACGCAATTTGATTATCAACTCAAGGCGCGGGCGCACGATTCAAAGCAACGTCAGGGTTTTAGCAGTGATGATGTGATCTACCTTATTAACCCCGATCGCTTTGCTAACGGCAACGTGCATAACGATAACCACCCCAGCATGATAGAAAAAGTCGACCGTCAGGCGCGCGACGGCCGCCGTGGCGGTGATTTACAAGGGATAACCGAGCGTCTCGATTACCTAAAGCGCATGGGCTTTACGCAACTATGGCTCACTCCAGCGCGAGAAAATAATATGGCCACGGGGTCATACCATGGGTATGCGATGACCAACCTGTATGCCATCGACCCGCGCATGGGCGGCAATGAGGCCTATTTTGATATGGTGGCGCAAGCCGCTGAGCGGGGTATCGGGGTGATCATGGATATGGTGCCCAATCACATTGGCGTCAATCACCCATGGGTAGCCGATAAACCGAGCCGAGATTGGATTAACAATGGCGGTGAGTTTTTGGCTAATAATCATCGTCGACAAACGGTGATGGACCCCCACAGCAGCGTATACGATCGCACTCGCTTTAACGATGCGTGGTTTGTACCAGCAATGCCCGACCTGAATCAGCGTGTAGACGAGCTGAGCACTTATTTGATTCAGCACAGTATATGGTGGATTGAGCAGGCCGGGCTTAGCGGTATTCGCGTCGATACCAATTCCTATTCCGATAAAGCCTTTATGGCCCGTTGGAGTCAGGCCATTATGGCCGAGTATCCCAACTTCAGTATTGTTGGTGAAGAGTGGACCACCAATCCAGGGATTATTGCTTATTGGCAGCGCGGCAAACACAACCAAGACGGTTTTAGCACCGCCATCAATTCAATGATGGACTTCCCGTTGCAAGCGGCTCTGGTCAAAGCCCTCAATGAAGAGCCCGGTTGGCACACCGGCTGGGTACGGGTGTATCAAAGTCTCGGTAATGATTTTATGTATGCCAACGCCGATGACCTGCTGGTGTTTGCCGATAACCATGACATGAGCCGCATATACACCCAGCTCGGGCAAAGCGTTAACAAAACCAAGTTGGCAATGACACTGATGCTTACTATTCGTGGCATTCCCCAAGTCTATTATGGTACTGAGGTGTTACTTGATAACACCCCTTCGGATGCCCATGGGGATATTCGTATTGAGTTCCCCGGCGGTTTCAGTGGCCATCAAGCCGATGCCATCACTGGGCAAGGCTTGAGCGCAGAGCAAACACAGATGCAAGGCTATCTGCGCACCTTATTGCAGTTGCGCAAACAACATAGCGCGCTGCGTCAAGGTCGGATGGTGCACTTTGCACCCAAGGACAATGTCTACCTTTATGCCCGTATTGATAATGAGCAGCGCATTGTGGTGATATTGAACAAAGGCGGTAAACAGCACCTAGAACTGGCACCTTATGCCGAGATTTTACAAGGCGCAAAGCAGGCCAAAAACCTGCTAAGTGGTGAGATGTTACGGTTAAATCAAACGCTGGCAATCGGCGCTGAACAAGCCATGATTTTAGCACTGCAATAGAGTGAATACGTATGCACGGCATATCAAAGGGGCCGTGGAGAACGTAGTATTTTTGTCATAAAAGAAATAACAAAGTGTACCCATGAAAGACAACAAGTTAACAACCACGCTACTGGCTGGGTCATTGGCTGTAGCCCTGCTAGGCTGCTCTGAAAACACCAGTTCCTCGCACAGCAAAGATGCTGAAAAAGAGCTGCAACAAGATGCCGAGCAAGTACAAAAGCCGGTGGTCTACCAAGTGTTTACGCGCTTATTTGGTAACACCAAGCAAACTAATAAACCATGGGGCACGCTCAGCGAAAATGGCGTAGGCAAATTTGCCGATTTTGATGACAAAGCCCTCGCGGGGATTAAAGAGTTGGGGGTGACTCATATTTGGTATACCGGGGTGTTACACCACGCCACGGTCACCGACTACAGTGACTTCGGACTACCAGGTGATGATCCTGATGTGGTCAAGGGGCGGGCGGGCTCACCCTATGCCATTAAAGATTATTATAACGTTAACCCCGACCTAGCGGCGAAACCAAGCGATCGCTTACAAGAGTTCGAGGCCTTGATTGCTCGTACTCATGAGCAGGGCATGAAAGTGCTTATCGATATTGTGCCTAACCATGTCGCGCGTGATTATCACTCGGTATCTAAGCCCGAGGGAGTAGCGGATTTCGGCGCCAATGACGATACCAGCGTCAGCTATCGCCGCGATAACAACTTTTATTATGTGGTCGGTGAGTCATTTCAGGTACCGCAGTCGCCGCAGTATCAAGTACTCGGGGGGATGAGCCACCCCAAGGCCGATGGCCACTTTGCGGAAACCCCAGCGAAATGGACCGGCAATGGCGCGCGCAAGGCGCAGCCTGATATCAACGATTGGTACGAGACGGTAAAGATCAATTATGGTGTCAAACCCGATGGCAGCTATGACTTCCCGCGTTTGCCTGAGGACTATGCGAACAAAGATTACCGTGCTCACTACCAGTTTTGGCAAGATAAATCCCTACCGGATAGCTGGTATAAATTCCGCGATATCACTCAGTACTGGCTGGCCAAAGGCGTGGATGGCTTTCGCTATGATATGGCCGAAATGGTGCCAGTAGAGTTTTGGAGCTTCCTAAACTCCGCTATTAAAATGACCAACCCCGATGCCTTCTTACTTGCCGAAGTGTATAACCCAAGCCTATATCGCCCTTATATTCACCAAGGGAAAATGGATTACCTGTACGACAAGGTGGGTTTTTATGACACCTTAAAAGCCATTATTCAGGGGCAACAAGGTGCGGATACTTTGCTTGCTAAGCACCAAGAGGTGGCGGATATTGAGCAGCACATGTTGCACTTTTTAGAAAACCACGACGAGCAGCGTATCGCCAGCAGCGATTTCGCCGGCGACATGAACTGGGGCAAGCCCGCGATGACGGTGTCGACCTTAATCGGACGCTCGCCAAGCATGCTCTATTTTGGCCAAACAGTGGGCGAGGATGGCTCCGAAGAGCCCGGGTTTGGCGACCCAACGCGCACCAGTATTTTTGACTACATTGGGGTGCCTGCTCATCAACAGTGGATGAATAACGGCGCCTTTGACGGTGCACTGCTGAGCCCAGAGCAGCGACAATTACGGCAGTTTTATGTCCAACTTATGGCCCTTAATTCGTTGCCTGCCATTGTCGGCGGTGAGCTGCAAAGCGTTGCCAACTCACAACCAAAGCAGGTGGTTAGCTTTGTGCGCCAACTCGCGCAGCAGCGCATTCTCGTGGTGGCTAACTTTGCACAGCAGCCACAGTCTGTGCGTATTGATATCGCCAGTGGCGAGGGAGAAACCTTATTAGGCACAGAGCCACAGTTCGATGCCCAAGGCATCAGCTTAACGTTGCCATATCAGGGTGTCAGTGTGGTGCAATTAGGAAGTAAACAATAATGCAAAATGAAAGACCCAGCTTAAGCTTTTGGCAAATATGGAATATGTGCCTCGGATTCATGGGGATCCAGTTTGGCTTTGCGTTGCAAAACGCCAATGTCAGCCGCATTTTCCAAACGCTCGGAGCAAAAATCGATGACATCCCCATTTTATGGGTGGCGGCGCCGCTTACCGGGCTTATCGTGCAACCCATTATTGGCTATATGAGTGATAAAACCTGGGGGCGCTTAGGACGTCGCCGTCCGTATTTCTTTTACGGTGCGATCGTCACCACGGCGGCCTTAGTGGTGATGCCTAACTCACCAACACTGTGGGTTGCGGCGGGCATGTTATGGATTATGGATGCGTCAATTAATGTCACCATGGAACCCTTTCGTGCATTAGTCGGTGATAACTTGCCGAACAGGCAACGTGCGCTCGGCTACTCACTACAAAGCTTTTTCATTGGCGTGGGGGCGGTGGTCGCTTCCAGTTTACCGTGGATCTTAAGCAATTGGTTTGATGTCAGTAATACCGCTGCCGCCGGAGTAATTCCTCCGTCAGTGCAGTATGCCTTTTACGTCGGCGGTGCGTTCTTGTTGGGATGCGTAATGTGGACGGTGTTTACCACCAAGGAATACAGCCCAGAGCAGCTCGCGGCGTTTAATGACGACGCGCAGGCCAATGCCACAATCGATACCACGCAGGTCATTAACTTTGCTCGCACCTTAGTGGTTAGCGGCCTATTAGGGGCGGCGATTATCGCTGCCGTTGGGGTGATGGACTTAGAGAAAGAGTTGTACTTGCTCGGGGGCTTACTGCTGGCCTTTGCCATGTTACAAGGCATCGCCGCTTGGCAACAGCGCCAAGGCTACACAGGCAACGGCTTTTTCGCAGTGGTACACGATGTTTTCACTATGCCCAAGGCCATGCGTCAACTTGCCTGGGTGCAGTTTTTTAGTTGGTTTTCGCTCTTTGCGATGTGGATTTACACCACGGCTGCGGTGACCAGCTATCACTATGGCAGTGTCGATGTTACTTCTAAAGCTTACAATGATGGTGCTGACTGGGTTGGCGTGCTGTTTGCCGCTTATAACGGCTTTGCTGCGCTGGCCGCACTGGTGATCCCGGTGATGGTGAAGCGTGTCGGTATTCGCATCGCCCATGCCCTTAACTTGCTCTTAGGCGCACTGTCGCTGGCCAGCTTTTTGGTTATTAGTGACCCGGCCTGGCTGATGCTGCCCATGGTGGGAATTGGCTTTGCGTGGGCGTCTATTCTTTCGTTGCCCTATGCCATGCTCTCGAGCGCGCTACCGAGCTCAAAAATGGGCGTGTACATGGGTATTTTCAATTTCTTTATCGTTATTCCGCAGTTGCTTGCAGCCAGTATTCTCGGGCTTATTTTGAAGCATGGCTTTGCCAATCAACCTATTTACGCGCTCATCATTGGTGGCGTGTCTTTTGTGTTGGCAGCGCTTGCACTTACGCGGGTGAAACTTAATCATTAATCTAAGGGTGATACAGTGAAAGTATTAAACGCAATTGCCAGTGCCATGGTACTGGCAACGGTGGCGGGATGTAACAGTGCCGCCCCCACAGCGAACAGCGATAGCGCGCCGGGGGCTCCTGGCGATAAACCGTTTTGGGCGTATTCGGGGAAAACCGGTATTGGTACCTCTTATGAGGCTTATCAACAAGGTCGTTACGATGACAACAGTGCCACAGGCACGGTATCAAAAGTGTGGTTCTCCTTGGCAAAAGGGATGATCACCGAAACCATGTTTGGGTTGATTCACCAAGCGCAAATTCGTGACATGCAATTTATTGTCAGTGGTGCGGACTTCGTTGTCGCTGAAAGCGATGGTCTTAGCAATCGCGTGGAATACCTTGATGTCGACCCCCAAGGGCGACCGACATCATTGGCATACCGGGTAACCAGTGAGGATAGCCAAGGGCGCTTTCGCATTATTAAAGATATCTTTACCGACCCGGATGCGCAGTCACTGATGGTGCGAGTGCGTTTTCAGGCCAATGAGCCAGGGTTGCGAGCACATGTGCAGGTGAACCCTTATGTGAATAATGATGGCGTTGACGACCGGGCCAAAGTTGCCGACGATGCCCTTATTGCTTATTCCGGAGCCCATTACCTAAGCTTGCAAAGCGCCAAGGGTCTTAGTGACGGCTCCGTTGGTTTTGTTGGTCAATCGGATCGCTACTCGCAGCTTAAAGCGCGCGGTGAGTTCACGCGCTATCAAAGCACTGGCGAGCAAGCGGGGAATGTCGCCATGAGTGCCACACTCGGCGAGATAAGCGAAAACAGCCAGTTTGATCTGGTGTTAAGTTATGGCAACAGTGAACAAGACGCGCTTGCTCAGGGTCAAAAAACGCTGAAGCGTGGCTATGACAAGGTGCTTGCGCACTATAATGGGGATGGCGATGCCATTGGCTGGCAGGATTATTTGCAGAGCTTGCAGCTCGAGCGTCTCTATGATGCCAGCACCGATGGCGGCAAATTACTCAATACCAGTGCCTTAGTGCTCAAAGCGCAGGAAGACAAAACCCATGCTGGGGCATTGATTGCCTCTTTATCAAACCCATGGGGTGATACCGTGGCCGCAGAGCAAGGCCATACTGGCTATAAGGCGGTATGGGTACGCGACTTTTATCAAGTTGCTATGGCTTTTCTAGCTATGGGGGATACGCAAACGGCAAAAGCGGCGTTTAACTATTTACCTAAGGTCCAGGTACGAGAAGATACCCCAGGCAACCAAGGCGATACCGGCTGGTTTTTACAAAAGACCCATGTTGACGGTGAATTAGAGTGGGTGGGGGTGCAACTGGATCAAACCGCAATGCCTATCATGCTCGCCTGGAAACTATACAAAGGCGGGGTGCTGTCGAAAAACGAACTCACTCAGTGGTATCGTACCATGCTGCAGCCGGCTGCAGACTTCTTAGTCGAAGGGGGACTGGCAAAAATCCTGTGGAATGACACCCAGATCACCCCGCCTTATACGCAGCAGGAGCGTTGGGAAGAGCAAGCAGGCTACTCGCCTTCTACTACCGCCGCCGTAGTAGCTGGATTGATCAGTGCCGGGGAAATTGCCAAGCTAAGCGGTGATACCGACAGTGCCCAGCGTTATTTGGCAACGGCGAAGCAGTATGAGCAAGACATTGAAGCCTTGATGTTTACCAGTAAAGGTACATTAACGGGTGAAGCCAGCGATGGCCGCTATTTTGTGCGTATCGCTCAGGATGAAAATACCAATGGCGATACCCGGCTGGCAGCAAACAATGGTCGTGCCGGTATGGACAAAAAGCAGATTTTAGATGGCGGCTTTTTAGAACTGGTGCGCTATGGCGTGCGTGGTGCAGACAGCGAGTCGGTGACTGCGTCTCTGCCTGAGTACGACGACCAAAGTCTCGTCGATAATCTGCGAGTCAAATATACCTTTACCGATGAGCAGGGGCGCGCCTATCCCGGTTGGCGTCGCTATGGTAATGACGGTTACGGCGAAGATGAAAAACGGGGCAGCAACTATGCCGAGGGCGGCAATAATACCGACGGTCAGCGCGGTCGGGTATGGCCCTTTTTCACCGGTGAGCGGGGTCACTATGAAATTGCCGCAGCCAATGCCGTACGTGGCGGGCTCACTGCGCAAGACTATCAGCGTATCCAGCACACCTATGTGTTCGGTATGGAAGCCTTTGCTAATAAGGGCATGATGCTGCCAGAGCAAGTGTGGGATGGTGTCGGTGTCAACCCGTTCGGCTATGAGCTTGGCGAGGGCACAAACTCGGCCACGCCACTGGCGTGGACCCACGCCGAATACGTGAAGCTGCTGCGCTCATTGACTGATAAGACAGTATGGGACCATTACCCCATTGTTGAGCAAGCGTTGAAGTAAACGACCTTGAGAAATACAAGCCGCTGGCGTTATCGCAGCGGCTTTTTTATGAGCAAATTATCGGCAACAGGCTGCGCGCAATGGGACTAACGGCTGGATTGGCGCACGATAAGCTGCGGAGGCAAAATGCTATTCGCTAAGTCGACTTCTTGCTCACCGATCAGGCTGAGTAAGTTCGCCACCAACATCTGTCCGGCCAAAGTGGTATTTTGTTGGACGGTAGACAGCGGGGGCGTACAAAAGCGCGCCACTGCTAAGTCATCGAAACCAACGACTGACACATCATGGGGGACCCGAAGTCCCGCCTCTTGCAAAGCACGAATGGCGCCTATGGCGATTAAGTCGCTAGCACCGAATAGAGCGTTAAAGGTAATGTTGTTGGCCAGTAAGGATTTGGTCGCTTGATAACCGGATTCTTCGGTAGAAATAGCGGTGGCCATTTTACGCTCGCTTACATGTTTGCCGTGATCTTGTAAGCGTTGCTCGAAGCCCTTAAAGCGAGCGCTAAATTCTGGGCTGTGGTGTGAGGCGTCTCCAATAAACGCACAATCAGTGCGACCCAATTCAATAAAGTGCTCTGCCACTAAGCGCCCCCCATACTGGTTATCACAGCTTACCGTGAGCTCTGGACGGCCATCCACATTAGCGCCCCAGCAAACGAACTTAGTATTGGTATCTAATAAGCGGGCGAATTTGGCTTGGTAGTCAATGTAATCCCCGTAGCCAAGCAAAATAATGCCATCGGCACGATGACTTTCAGCGTAATCGGCGTGCCAGTCATTACTACTGGATTGAAAGGACACTAACAGGTCATAGCCTTCTTTGGCGCAAGCGCGGGTAATAGATCCCAGCATGGATAAAAAGAAAGGATTAATCTGCGACTCGTCTGAAGTAGGGTCTTCAAATAAGAGTACCGCCAAAGTCGAGCTTTGTTGCGCCCGTAAATTACTGGCGTTTTTATCCACCTTGTAATTTAGCTTGCGCGCGACTTCAACCACTTTACGCCGTGTCTCCTCATTTACCAATGGGCTCCCTCGTAGGGCACGGGAAACCGTGGACTGAGAAACCCCAGCATAATGGGCAATGTCGAAAGAGGTGGCTTTACCTTTCATGTATTTCCTCATAGAGCGCTCGCAATAGTCCACGACAATACAGCCAAGTACCATTAAAGAGAAGCGAAGTGTCTGCAAAAAACGGGCATTTTGCTACATTTTTGCCGCAAACTGAAAATTTTTATTGATTCATAGCTGACACCGGTGTCATAATGTCGGCGTTTTATCATTTTGTTGTCACAAAACGGTTTGGCTGCCCGCTGCCCGGGCAGCACTTTTTTCAGTAGCGCGAAAAAAGTACAGCTAACATAAAGTTAATAAGTTTATACCAGTTAAGTCAATGGTGAAGAAAAGCGCGGCCTACACACCCACACCATGACGCTGGATAAATAACAAGAGAATACATTATGAGTCCAGCGAGTACACAGGCAGAGAGCAAGGTGCCATTCGCACCCATTTTGGTCGCTGATATTGGCGGCACTAATGCGCGTTTTGCGCTGATCACCGACTACCTCCCCAACGACAACGAGTTTGTCATTAGCCATCGCCATACCTTTCCTAGCAGCGATTTCAGCACCTTTGAAGATGCGATTAGTGAATACATAGCGCAATTATCAGACATCACTATAAGCCGAGCTTGCCTTGCCGTTGCAGGGCCCGTTAAGGGTGAAGAAGTGATGCTGACTAATCTCGGCTGGCACTTCAACGTTACCCAGCTGAAAGCGCGCTTCGACTTTAGCAATTTACAGGTTATCAATGACTTCGCGGCGTTTGCCTATGCCGCGCCTTATCTTAATGCCAGCGATAACATTGTTGTTAAACAAGGCCAAGCACAGGCACAGGCTAATATTGCTGTGTTTGGTCCCGGCACCGGTTTCGGTGCTGCTTGTTTAGTGCGCTCTCAAGGTAATCAAGCGGTGATGAGCTGTGAAGCAGGGCATATTAGTCTTGCACCAGTGACAGAGCTGGACCGACAACTCCATAACGTGCTGCGCGATGAGTTGCAGCATGTTTCGGTAGAGAATGTCTTTGCTGGCCCCGGCATAGCAAGGCTGTATCAGGCCATGGCTAAGGTTGAGGGGGCGCAGGTCAATGAGCTCGATGCAGCGCAAATTGCTGCGCTTGCACAAAGTGGTGAATGCCATATCGCTACCAAAACACTGAATCACTTCTGTGACTGGATAGGTAGTGTGGCTGGTGATATCGCCTTGAGCTTTGGCGCTCTGGGCGGTGTGTATATTGGCGGTGGGATTTTGCCGCGCATGCACGAGCGCTTGCTTAATAGTCGCTTTAACGAGCGTTTTATCGCCAAAGGCATGATGTCACAGTACAATAGTCAAATTCCGGTGACCTTGGTGTGCCAAGAGAATATTCCTTTTATTGGCGCTGCGGCGTGTATCCACCAAGGGCAGAGTAAGGACTAAGTTGCGCGGATTATGAAAAAGATAACGATTAATAGTGTTGCCAGTTACGCCGGCGTATCCAAAAAAACTGTGTCTCGGGTATTAAACAACGAGCCTAATGTCAGTGATGCGACCCGAGAAAAGGTGCTTAAAGCCTTTAAAGAGCTGGATTATACGCCGAATCCCATTGCTCGGGGTCTAGCGCGCAATCGCAGCTTTATTATTGGTTGTCTTTACGATAATCCGTCAAAAAGTTACATCACGCGTTTGCAAAGCGGTGCACTGGCAGCGTGCCATGAGCATGGCTTTAATTTGTTGATCCATCCTTGTGAGTTGCGCGCAGAGGCGTTACTTGAAAATATAGAACAGCTGCTGCAAACCTCGCGTCTAGATGGTTTGGTACTGACTCCGCCGTTTTCAGATCATGCGGAGTTGGTGGCGTTTTTGCGCAAAAAAGGCGTGCCATTCGCCCGAGTCGCCTCGGTGAAACTTGATGACGACTCTATTTCTGTGCGCAGTAATGACGAGCAGGGCGCTTTTGAGATCACCGAGCTATTGATTAATATGGGGCACAAAGATATCGCCTTTATCAAAGGTCATCCCGATCACAGTGCTACCGAGCAGCGCTTTAATGGTTATCGACGAGCGCTCAAGCAACACGGTATTGAATATCAAGAACGGCTAGTGGAAGAGGGTAACTTCTCCTACCATTCTGGTGCCGACAGTGCACGCACCATTTTACATTTAAACCCTCGGCCTACGGCGGTTTTTGCCTCGAACGATTACATGGCCGCAGCGGCGCTCAAGTTAGCAACGCAAATGAACTTGAAAGTACCGGATGATATTTCCATTGCAGGTTTCGATAACGCGCCGATAGCCCGTCATATTTGGCCCGGTTTGACGACCATCGCGCAACCGGTTGAGGAAATGACGCGTCTTGCGGTTGACCACCTGATAGAGCAAATCAATCATGCCACCGATGAGCAGCAAGAGGGCGAGCAGCGTCAACCTCTGCAGCTGACCCTCGAAGCCGAATTGATTACTCGTGAGTCCACGGCGGCACCGAAAGCCTAAATAGCAACCAAATCCCAATTGCAACTGGCCCATATTCAGCTCGCTGATATGGGCCTTTTTGTGATCTAACCAACTATACTTTGAGTCACATTACACCCTGACTAGCGCTGTTATTTTTTCGTTTTTATTTGGTAAATAACTCGCAACATAGAAATTTTAAACTAAATTTATAGACAGGGTTGACACCGGTGTCAAAGGTGTGAGTTAATAACCCTGACACCGGTGTCAGCTTGGTTGTGAGAGACGAGTTGGCAGCGTACCTTTGAACGGGTAAATCAAAGCTGCTCAGTACTTCATTGCCTTGGAGTCGGTATTGAAGTACTGAGCCTTTTATCCACCAACGGCAAGAAGAGCAGAATTATGTTGCATCCGCGTATTAAAGAAGTCACCGAACGAGTTATAGAGCGCAGCAAGGCGACACGCCAAGCGTATCTAGCTCGTATGAACGAAGCCAAATCTCAAGAGCGCGTTCGAGCCGGTATCGGGTGTGGCAATTTGGCCCACGTGATGGCCGCCTGTAGCAGCGACGATAAAGCTCGCTTAAGTGGCGACGAAAAACCAAACCTCGCTGTCATTAACGCCTACAATGACATGCTTTCCGCGCATGTACCTTATAAAGAATACCCTGACCTTATTAAACAAGTAGCGAAAAAATTTGATGCCACTGCGCAAGTCGCTGGTGGCGTACCTGCGATGTGTGATGGTGTCACCCAAGGCCGTGATGGCATGGACCTTTCGTTATTCTCCCGTGATGTTATCGCTATGTCCACGGCAGTGGCATTGTCTCATGATGTATTTGATGGCGTGTTTTGCCTCGGGGTGTGCGACAAAATCGTCCCAGGCCTAGTGATTGGTGCCTTATCATTCGGTCATTTACCGGTTTACTTTTTACCTGCAGGGCCGATGCCTTCAGGCATTCCAAATAAAGAAAAAGCCCGTATTCGTCAAAAATTCGCGCAAGGATTAGTGAGTCGTGAAGAGCTCCTTAAGGCCGAGAGTGAGTCTTATCATAGTGCCGGTACATGTACCTTCTATGGCACCGCAAACTCCAACCAAATGCTAATGGAAATCATGGGCTTACATTTACCTGGAAGCTCTTTCATTAATCCTTATACAGAGTTACGCGATGGCCTCACTGCCAATGCGGTAGAAACCATGCTTAAGCAACTCGTAGAGAGTAAAGACGCAGTGCCCATGGCCGAGGTGATGAGCGAGAAAACCATCATTAATGGTCTAGTTGGTCTACTGGCGACGGGTGGTTCAACCAACCATGCCATTCACCTTGTGGCTATTGCCAAGGCTGCAGGGGTGGAATTGACGTGGAAAGACATGTCTGACCTATCTGAAATCGTGCCACTGTTGACGCGTATTTACCCCAACGGCCATGCCGATGTAAACCATTTCCAAGCCGCAGGCGGCATGGGCTTTTTAATGAAGCAACTACGTGATAAAGGCCTGTTGCATAACGATGTAAAAACCATTCTTGGAGAAGGGCTCGACCCTTACACCACTGAGCCTCGCTTAGATAAAGATAGTAACCTGATCGTTTCTGACGCCAGCGGCCCAAGCAAAGTGAAGTGGGTGCCATGCCCTGACAATTCACATGATGAGGACGTGTTACGTCCAGCGGATAATCCTTTCCATCGTAGCGGTGGTTTACAGTTATTAAGCGGTAATTTAGGTAAAGCAGTCATTAAAGTGTCTGCGGTCCAAGAGCAGCACCAAGTAGTGAGTGCGCCAGCCAAGGTGTTCTCAGATCAGGCCGAGCTTCAAGCCGCCTTTGGTCGTGGTGAACTGAACCAAGACTTTATCGCAGTTATCAAAGAGCAAGGTCCAAAAGCCAAAGGTATGCCGGAGCTACATAAGCTGACACCCGTTATGGCCAGCCTGCAAGACCAAGGTTATAAAGTGGCGATTGTCACTGACGGGCGCATGTCTGGTGCCTCAGGCAAAGTGCCTGCGGCGATTCACTTGGCGCCCGAGGCAGTTGAAGGTGGCCTAATCGCAAAAATTCGCGAAGGCGATTTAATTACCTTAGATGCGCCAAGCGGCGAGCTAAAAGTACACGTCAGCGATGAAGAGCTTGCCCAGCGTGAAGTGGAGCTGGTGCACACAGGGCCAACCTTTGGCACCGGTCGTGAGCTTTTCGCTGGTTTTAGAAATATTGTCAGCAGTGCAGATTTAGGGGCGAGCGCCTTTGCGCCAGCTTACGAACAACAATAATTGCGCTGGGAATGAGGACAAACTATGTCAATTGAACAGATTTTAACATCGGCACCAGTCGTGCCAGTGGTTGTTATCGACCGCTTAGAAGATGCCGAACCGCTAGCGAAAGCTTTATACAACGGCGGTCTTAAAGCACTGGAGATCACCTTGCGTACACCCGTTGCTGCAGAAGCAGTAAAGGTGATGAAACAGGCCGTTCCTGATGCGTATGTAGGCACCGGTACGGTGATTGATAAAGCCACATTTGATGCCTCTATTGCAGCCGGAGCTGACTTTATGGTCAGTCCCGGTGTTAACGACCAACTGCTAGAGCTTGCTAGCCAGTGCGATACCCCTTTCTTGCCCGGAGCGGCCACGCCAAGCGAAGTAATGAGGCTCGCTGAGCGTGGCTTCTCTTTTTTGAAGTTTTTCCCTGCCCAGGCAGCAGGAGGCCCAGCGATGCTTAAGTCTATTGGTGGGCCATTACCTGGAGTGAAGTTTTGCCCTACAGGTGGCATTAGTTTAGATACCGCACCCCAGTATTTGGCCCTTAACAACGTAGTCTGTGTGGGCGGAACTTGGATGCTAGATAAAACACTTATTGAAAAACAGGACTGGCACGCAATTGAGCAGCTCGCACGTCAAGCCAGCCAACTGAAATAGTCGAGGGGAGAGTAAGATGATTAAAGTTGCTATTAACGGATATGGCCGTATTGGTCGCAACACTTTGCGTGCACTGTACGAGTCTGGTTTAAATACTGATATTCAAATTGTTGCCATTAATGACTTGGCGCCGGCGAACGTCAATGCACACCTAACACAGTTCGATTCCGTGCACGGCCAATTTTCGCAAAAAGTAACCTTGCAAGATGATGTGATGGTGATTGGCAGTGATGAAATTAAGCTGGTACAAGAGCGTGACCCAGCGAACTTGCCGTGGGCAGAGCTGGGCGTCGATATTGTCCTCGAATGCACAGGCTTATTCACCAAACGTGAAGGCGCCGCTAAGCACATTGAGGCGGGTGCCAAGAAGGTGATTGTCTCAGCACCAGGTACTGATATGGACGCCACCGTCGTTCATGGTGTTAACGATGATGTTCTCGATGCCAGCAGCACGATTATTTCTAATGCCTCTTGCACCACCAACTGTTTAGCACCCGTAGCCAAAGCACTGAATGACAGCATCGGTATAGAGCAAGGCAGCATGACGACGATTCATGCTTACACCAATGACCAAAATTTATCTGATGTATATCACCCCGACCTTTACCGTGCCCGTAGCGCCACGCAGTCGATGATCCCTACCAAAACTGGCGCTGCTAAGGCCGTTGGTTTGGTACTTCCAGAGCTGGCAGGCAAACTTGATGGCATGGCGGTACGAGTACCGACCATCAATGTGTCTTTGGTCGATTTGACCTTTGTTGCCAAACGCGACACCAGTGCGAGCGAAGTCAATGAAATCGTCAAAGCCGCAGCCCAAGGTGCGATGAGCCAAGTGCTTGATTATAACGAGCTACCGTTGGTTTCTATCGATTTTAATCATAACCCTGCATCATCAGTGTTTGATTCAACGCAAACCAAGGTCGATGGTAAATTGGTTAAAGTAATGGCTTGGTACGACAACGAATGGGGATTCTCAAATCGGATGTTAGATCAAGTGAAAAACTTAGCACAGTTTTTATAGTTCCATTGTTGTTAAGTGAAGCCGCCTAGAGCGGCTTTTTTTATGCTTGGCATTTTGACTTGTAGTTGAAGCCAACTATGCTCTTAACTACGCCAACTCTATAAATCAATACATTGAAATTACAACGTTTTGCAACCTGGCTTTTGGGTTCAGCTGTCCTCATTATTGGCTCCTTAATTGCCGCCACAACTTATGTCTACTTCAGTTTGCACACCTTAACTGACGTGCAGCGTCAGGTGCAGCAATATCAGTATTCTGTAGACCGATTAGTGATATTAAAAAACGAGCTGTTACTGAATCGCGACGAAGCCAGCGTGCAGGCACTGCATCGGCAAATAGACAGTCATATTGCCGCGCAATTAAGTAATCCTTTTAATGCCCAAACGCATGCTCAATCTGCACTTATCACTGAAACTCAGCAGGCGCTAGAGGAATACATAGCACACCTCAATACCTTGGTGAGTTTGTTAACGCGTATGGGACTCAATGAGGATAAAGGTCTACGCCAGCACTTTCGTGCCCAAGCACATAAACTGCAAGAGTTAGCCGAAGAGCAGAACAACCTCATTCTAAACAACGAAGTATTAGAGCTAAGAAGGCGTGAAAAGGATTACTTAATGCGCTTTGATGACCAGTACCTAGCGCAGCATCGCCAGCATTATGACGCTATCCTCACCCTCATAGAGCGCCAGCAACTAGGCAATAGTGCGTCTCGTATACTTAAAAGTTATGGGCAAAACTTTGCAGAAGTGGTGGCGCTGTTTAACCGCATTGGTGTGCATGGTGATGAGGGAGTAAGGCAGACGTTAAGGCAGCAGGAAAGCCGCATCGAGGACTTACTGCAGCGACTCGATATTCAATATACGCAAACGCAAATCGATGATGCGCTGCTTGCGATTACGGCCACCTTGGTGGTTGTGGTTCTTGTTGCCGTGGTGCTGTTAGCGTTCTTGCAGCTTCTGAGTATGCGCGTCAATGATTCACTCACGCGCTTACACCGGCAAATCAGGCAAGTCATGGATGAAGAGGACTTCTCCTCACGCACTGGGCTGGATGGGCGCGATGAAATAGGACGGTTGGGCCAGGATATCGATCAACTCTTTGCCTTTATTGAAGAACTTCTTGAACGCTTAGCGAACGCACAAAATAAGCTGGTAGAGGAGGCTAAGCTCGCCAGTTTAGGCAGTATGGTCAGTGGCTTTGCCCATGAACTTAATACGCCAATTGGCGTTGCCATTACTAGCCAGTCATTGTTGAAAGACCAATTTTCCTTACTGAAAACAGATTTTTCCACCGGAAAGTTGAAAAAACACACTCTCAGCGCACTTATTGATAACGCCGAGCAATCGTTAGCGCTTTTAGAAAATAACCTCAATCGCAGCGCCAGTTTGATTGATACATTTAAAATGATGGCGGCACAGAACCAGTATGACAAAGAAGGCCTATTTAATGTGCGCACAACTGTGAGTCATATCATGACTAGTTTGCAGTCTGAGTTTGATTCGGCTGTGGCTATCTACCACATTGATATTGATGAGCAGCTTGAGATAATTTCTTCACCCGCAGCGCTGACCCATATTATAACCTGCTGTGTGCGCAATTGCTTGATGCATGGTAAGACAAGCGGGCGCACGCTGGAAGTCGGTATCAGAGTGAAAGAGCAAAATAGTGCGTTGCACTTGTTTATAGAAGACAATGGGCCCGGCATTGAGGAACCGTTATTGAGCAAAGCATTTGAGCCTTTCATTACCACCAAGCGTCATGAAGGTGGCACAGGGTTGGGTTTGGCGATTGTCTACAACCTAGTCCGTAGTAATTTAGATGGCCAAATCACCTTGCACAACCTACCGCAACGAGGTTTAAGCGTGCATGTGACCTTCACGCCTAAGTCTATCCAGCGCGGATAACTTCCATATGTAAATTTCCATATATACGCCATTGCATATATCCAACCTTAAGGGTAAGCTAGTTATATTCGATATTTCGTATATATAGTGTATGGCTGTACATTTTTTTAAAGCGCTCAGTGATGATACTCGTCTACAGACGTGTTTACTTATTGCCGAGCAAAAAGAGCTGTGTGTGTGTGAGTTGGTTTGCGCCTTGGCACTGAGCCAACCGAAAATATCTCGCCATTTGGCGCTGCTAAAAGAGGCGGGGGTGTTGGCGACACGTCGAGACCGCCAATGGGTGTACTATCGTATCGACGACACCCAACCCCAGTGGCGGCAGCAGATTATAGCCACCACGCTAAATAACCAAGCAGAATTAGTAGAAGACGCACTGGCGCGATTACAGGCAATGGATAATCGCCCTTCGTGCTGCGATTGATGGAGAAAACCATGACATTGAAAGTAGGCATTAATGGCTTTGGCCGCATGGGCCGGTTGGTGTTGCGCGCGGCGTATGACTGGCCGGAAATAGAGTTTGTTCATATCAACGACCCTGCAGGTGATGCTGCTACGCTCGCGCACTTATTGGAATTTGATTCGGTGCACGGACGTTGGCAATACCCAGTTAGCGCCGATGATGAGGCTCTGTGCATTAATGAGCAGCGAATCCAATGCAGCGCCAATAAGGCGATTGCTGATACCGATTGGTCGCAGTGCGATATTGTTATTGAAGCGTCCGGGAAGATGAAAAAAACCGAACTGCTGCGCCAGTATCTTACTCAAGGAGTGCGCAAAGTGGTGGTCACCGCTCCGGTTAAAGAGCAAGGCATCCTTAATGTGGTGATGGGCGTTAATGATGCGCTTTATTGCCCAGATAGCCATGATATTGTCACAGCGGCTTCATGCACCACCAATTGCCTCGCGCCGGTGGTTAAAGTGTTGCAAGATAAAATTGGTATTAAGCATGGCTCCATGACAACCATTCACGATATCACCAATACGCAAACGATTTTGGATGCCCCTCATAAGGACTTACGCCGAGCGCGCGCCTGCGGTATGAGCCTGATCCCAACCACCACCGGCTCGGCCACGGCTATCACCCATATCTTTCCTGAACTTAAAGGCAAGCTCAACGGTCACGCAGTGCGAGTGCCCCTAGCGAATGCATCGATCACCGACTGTGTGTTTGAGCTTAACCGTGAAACCACAGAACAAGAGTTAAATGCCTGGTTTAAAGAGGCAGCTCAGGGCGAGCTCAAGGGCATCCTGGGTTATGAAGAAAAGCCTCTGGTATCAATAGACTACCGCACCGATCCGCGTTCAAGCATCGTCGATGCCCTGTCGACTATGGTGGTTAATGGCACCCAGGCGAAGCTGTACCTGTGGTATGACAACGAGTGGGGTTATGCCAATCGTACCGCCGAGCTGATGCGCAAAGTCGGCAATAGCCTGTAGGGACCTGCTATGAATACATCGCCAATTCAGCAGTATGGCGTGATCACCGCAAATTATTGGGCTTTTACGCTCAGTGATGGCGCCCTGCGCATGCTGGTGGTTCTGTACTTCTACCAGCTTGGCTATGCGCCCTTGGCCATTGCCATGCTGTTTTTGTTTTACGAGTTTTTTGGCGTGGTAACCAACCTTGTGGGGGGCTGGATAGGGGCTCGTATCGGCCTCAATCGCACCATGCAAATAGGCATGGCATTGCAACTGATTGCCCTGGCCATGTTGTTAGTGGATAAAAGCTGGCTCAGTGTTCCTTGGGTAATGGCAGCGCAGGCACTCAGTGGCATAGCTAAAGATCTCAATAAAATGAGCGCGAAAAGTGCCATTAAAGCCGTGGTCAGTGACACACAACAAGGGCGTTTATACCGCTGGATAGCGCTACTTACCGGGTCTAAAAATGCCTTAAAAGGGGCGGGCTACTTTGCCGGTGGTACGCTGCTGTCGTTACTCGGTTTTAGCGGTGCGGTGATTGCGTTAATGGCCGTGGTGGGTGCTGGCTTTATCCTCAGTGCCTTGCTGCTCGGTGAGGATCTAGGTCGTAGTAAGTTTAAACCTAAGTTTCGACAATTGTTTTCTAAGAACGCGGCACTGAATCGCCTAGCAGCTGCGCGTATGTTGCTTTTTGCTTCTCGCGATGTCTGGTTTGTGGTGGCCTTACCGGTGTTTTTTATTAGTGAGCTTGGTTGGCAACACACCGAGGTTGGCAGTTTTATGGCACTGTGGATTATTGGCTATGGCGTAGTGCAAAGTATCGCGCCGCGCTTGAGCCGTCATGCCCGTGTATCGGTGTTTCACCAAGCAACCGCATTTAGTGCATTGTTGACGCTAACAACGGCGCTGTTAATAGCGGTGTGGTTGCTGTTTGCCACCACCCAGAGTGTGCAAAATATTGTCTTGGTGGTCGGGTTATTGTGTTTTGGTGCGGTGTTTGCGGTTAACTCATCGCTGCATAGTTACCTGGTTGTCAAACTCGCAGACAGAGATGCGGTGTCTTTGGATGTGGGCTTTTATTACATGGCCAACGCCATGGGAAGGCTTATTGGCACCGTGTTATCGGGTTGGTTATACCAACAAAGCGGACTACTGGCTTGTTTAGTCAGCGCGTTATTGATGCAAATAGCCACCTGGTGGGTGACCCGAAAGATAGCTTAAATACGCGGCCAAGCATTCGCTTGTGGCCGCTTTGATATTCTTTTTTTGCTGTCAGCACGGCCGTTTTGTTTTTCAATCAAGGGCAACCGCAAACACTCTTTTACATTTTTCGCCGAACTTTTTGTGCTCGCGCCCACCTAAGGCAAAAAGGAGTGAACAATGTCTCAACCAGCTAAACGCCGCCATTGGGCTGCGCAATTAATTAGAAACAACCGTGGATTTATCTGTTTTATTATCGGCATGTCGGTATTTCGCAGCGCTTTTGCTGATTGGTATACCGTGCCGACGGGCTCTATGCTGCCAACAATAGAAGTGGGTGACCGTATTACCGTAAATAAGATGGCCTATGATTTGCGCGTCCCTTTTAGTGATGTTTCACTGTTACGAATGGGCGAGCCAGAGCGTGGCGATATTGTGGTGTTTGATTCCAAGGCAGCTGATAACCGCCTCATTAAGCGTGTTGTGGGAGTGCCAGGCGATACCATTGCCATGCACGATGAGGTGTTAATTATCAATGGCCAGGCGCAGCGTTATAGGGTGACAAAGGAGAACGCTAAGGCGTTATTTGCCACCGAGTTGCTCGGTGACCTCGCCCATGCCATTCGTATTGATAAAACCCGTGCCATGCATGCTGGTAACTTTGCGCCGATACTTATCCCCAACGATCACTATTTAATGATGGGCGATAACCGCCGTAACAGTGCCGACTCTCGCTACTATGGCTTAGTGCCACGGGGAGAGTTAAAAGGGAAAGCTCATCACGTGGCCTTTTCTTTGGACTATGACCATTATTACCTGCCTAAGCGAGAGCGCTTTGGTGAATCCTTATACAGCTACAGTGAGTAAGCGATGAACACCCTAGGCATCATTGGCGGCATGAGCTGGCAAAGTACACAAAGTTACTATCAACTTATAAATCAAGGCGTGGCGCAGCGATTAGGGGGGCTGCACAGTGCTCAATTAATTCTCAATAGTGTCGACTTTGCCACTATTGCGCAGCTACAGCACGACAATCAGTGGTCGCAACTGGCAGATCGCCTCGGCTATGCTGCAACACAGTTACAGCGTGCAGGTGCTGACTGTGTGCTTATCGCCACCAACACCATGCATAAAGTCGCCGATGAGGTAAGCGCACATATTGATATACCACTTTTACATATCGTTGATGCGGTCGGTGAAGCGCTGCAACAACAGGGAATTACCACCGTAGGTCTGTTGGGCACGGCGTTTACCATGGAACAGCCTTTTTACCGCCAGCGCTTGTATGAGCAGTTCGATATCAGTGTCCTAGTGCCGAATGCTCAGCAGCGCCAGCGCGTTCACGAGGTGATTTACCAGCAATTGTGTAAAGGGCATATATGTCAGCAGGCCGAGTCTGATTACCTAAACATTGTCACTGAGCTCGGCCACCAAGGAGCTCAAGGCGTCATCTTAGGGTGTACAGAAATCGGATTGTTGCTAAAGCAACAAGACACCGCCATGGCATTATTTGACACCACGGCACTGCATGCGCAAGCGGCGGTCAATTTTGCCTTGCGCTAAATGACACAGCGGTGTGTCTAGTCAGTTATATAAAATGAGAACGCCACCAACCATAAGATTTGCCAGCCGTAACTCAAACGTTGATATAGGCCTGGGTAAGTGCGGGCTTTAAAAGCTAGATGAAGCCGATAGCAAAAATATAAGCAGGCGCAGACACACAGTAGCGAGAATCCCCGCATAAGCGATGTGAACTCCGATGATAACGCGACTATGCTCGGGGCAATGAGTAATGAAAGCAACATCAGCGCCCCACAATAGGAGTGAATGGTGCAGCTCAGGGTAGGGTGCTCAGTATAGGGGTCGCTATCCATCGCAAACAGCCCGCATCCCCAGGTTGATACCCCATGCACAATGACTAAGATGCCGATACTCAGATAGGCCAGTGAACCGTCGCTGACGCTGATGACATAAGCGCCAAACAGAGTAAAGAGCAGCCCTAATGGATAATTATTTATCAGCGGTGAGAGGGTATGTGTCGGGCTGCCTGTGGCGCCAAGCTCGCTACAAAACTGGCGAGTATGGCTGTATTGAGGATAGAACAGTGACGCAACATAGACCCCAGTGATGAGCCAGATAGAGGCAGCGATCCCCGAATATTGCACTATGCTTTGCATCGTTTTCTTCCCTGATTTATTGCTATTAACGTGTAGCGATCAAAGTACCACTTTTTACTTAATCACACATGATAAACGCTTTTTGAGTCTGGTCACTGTGAGCACCAGCTAGTTGAGCAACTTGGAGTAGCTCAGGGGTTATTGCAAATTCGGCCCCCGTGCCTGGCCAATAGAAGTCACTAGGGATGGCAGCGCTCTCATTTAAGCACAGTGTCAGTAACACCGGCGCTGCGGGGAGTACCGCTTCTTCGCCTTTTTCCACCAACATCGCGTAGCTAATATCACCACTTTGTTGTCCTCGTATTGGGGTGATAATCTCGCCACGGTAGATATGCCACACCAGACCCTTATCATCGGCAATACTGCTGACGCTGTGCACGCGCACCACTGCGCTAAAAGGGGTTTGTTGTACACTTCTTTGCAAAAAGCGTTGCTGGGCATCGAGCATATCGGTGTTCACTGGCTGCTCAGCATAGCTGCAAGTAAGCGGCAAAAACGCCGCGACTAACAAAGACAAAAATCCTTTTCTCACTCTATGCTCCTAGCGTGGTAGCTAATTTAAAGGCGACAGAAATAAGTGCCTTCCATCGCAGTCAGTTTTTAGCTAGCTTGGTCTTGCTCTACTTTAATCCAGTCACGCTCGTCAACCCAGTTCTGTTTACCATCACCTAGGGTGCGAATCGGGACGATATAGTCGCAGCTTATTTGCGGCTTCACCGAAGCAAAAATAGGCACAAAGCCAAAGCTCAGTGCGGTTTCAATGATCGCCTGTTGGTTTTGTGGGTCAATATCAGCCGCTTCATCAATATATAAAGGCACGCGATACAGGCTCTTTTCTTTGTCGGATAGCAAATGGCGTATAAATAGCATGCCACATAGCAGTTTAATGGTGATACGGGTGCCATTGGAGCCAGCAGAGTCTATTTTATCGAAGTACTCGGTTTCGCCAGCGCGATTAATCACCTGAAAGCGAATATCGAATAAATCGCTCAATGTCAGCCCAGCCTTTTCCGAGGCGAGCTTAATTAACTGATCTTTCGCCTCATTCACCTGCGACTCGTTGATATGTTGCTCTGAGAGCAAATCAAGGCTGTCACCCTGTTCATACAGATCAGAGGTCGCCAAAATGGTATCAATGCTTTGCACTAGCATCTGCCTAGGCAGCACATCAATTTTAAAGCCTTGCAGGTTAGAGATTTGCTGCTCACTGATACCATCGTTAAATAACCGCATCTCTGCCGTTAACCTATCCAGGTCTTGGCGTAACCCTTTGATCGTTGCCGCTACCTCGGTGAGGGCCACACGTGCTTGGCGGTTGACGGCTTCGCGTTCGTTATCAATGTTGTGATAGGCACTGATGAGTTTTTGGTATTTGCTCAGCTCATCGCTTTCGTTGTCGAACTTGGTAATCCCGGCATTGTAGATGTGCAAGTAGGTGTTGCGAATATTAATATCGAAGTTGCGCAGCTCCTGACAATCTTTGTTAAAGGTATGAATGGTGTCAGCCAGTGAATCAAAATCAAAGTTAATGTCGATTAAGTACGGCGTTACTTTACCGCCTACAACATCCAGCGTGTGGTCGATACGCTCGCTTTTAACCTGCTCTAAGCGTGCCTTTTGTCGTGCCAGGGCTTCAATCTTGGAGTTCACAATTGCGCGGCTATCGGCAATCCCCGCTGCACTTTGCTGTACCTCGCTGAGATAACCATCCACCTCTTCCTGTTCGGCGTTCAGGGTCTCCATCAGTGCCTGCTGCGCTTGCTGCGAGCGCTGCATCACCTGGTATTGTTCATAGCGCTTTAATGCCGCCTCTTGGGCCATCAACTGCTCATAAAGGGCGTCACGCTCAGCTTGTTTGCCGGCGGCATCGGCGGCTACGTCACGCTGCGCTTTTAAATCGGTTAATGAATGCTCCAATGATTGCAATTGCTCGGTGAGCTGTGCTTTATCGGCGCCACTTTGCATTTGCACCACAGGCAGCTTTTTAAGCTTGATGGTGGCCCCGGGCAGCACTAACTCACCGCCGCGTATCGCCTCGCTCAACAGACTTAAGAAGTCGCCAAAGGCGTGCTCATCGTCAATGCTAATTTCGCCGCCGCTGGTGGTGGCAAAAGAGAGCAAGTCCGGGTTTAAAATGCGCGAAATTTCTTCAACCTCTTTAAGCGATAAATCTTCGCGCATGCGAGTAAACAGGTTGTACTCAAGGTTTTTGAGTTGCAATTTCAGGCTTTTAATTTGCTTATGCGTTTCCTTAATACGGAAATCTAAGGTGTGTAAGCTTTGTCCTTCGGCGCTTTTCAATGAGTGACTAAGGGTTTCATATTCACCTTTCAGTGCTTTGAGCTCGCTGTGTAAGGTATCACTATTAGCGAGTTCAAACTCATGATGCAGAGCATCAAAATCACTAAACCAGGCGTTGAGTTCGGTCATTTTGCGCTCAATATCCCGAGATTGTTGCACATATAAACGCTGTTTTTGCTCAAACTCGTGCTTTTGCGATTCAATGGCCGAGAGTTGCTCATTGAGCTCGTCATTTTGCGCCTCGAAGTACTCAGCATACTCGCCCAAGGCAACATCTATTTTCGGCCCATAGGCACCCAGCTTCCCCTTGAGTGCGCTTTGATGTTCCAGCATATTTTCCAAGGCGGCAATGGGCTCTTGCATGGTCTCTAAGGCATTGAGCTCGCGGCGGGCTCGGTTAACCTTATCAAAGGCGCGTTGCCACACTTCGTAGAAGTCTACATGGGCGTTGGACATATGGCGTTCAAACACACGCAGCATAAAGCGTTTAACATCGCCGGCCCCGAGCTTATGAAGATTAAGCATACGGCGAAAAATTTCTTTGTAAGTAGGTGCGTCGCTGACATTATTAAGCGGGATCATGCGTAAATTGATATCGCCGTCAAAGGGTGTCGCACCGCCAATCAGCAAGGCATTGAGCTCTTGCGCCTTAAGCTCGAGCGGCTGGTAGCCTTTGTCTTGTAAATGCTTAAATAACCGGGTGTACTTAACGATGCGTTTATTGTCGGTAAAATCCTCTAAATTTAAAGCGCCGTTATAGCAAAAGTACTGATGAGCGAAACCGGCTATTTTACCTAACCCAGCGACGCCGATAACCACTTTGCCATGAGGAAGATCAGCCTCCAATAAAATGTAGGATTGGTCGGAGGCAAAATAGAACTTACGAGTTTCCTCTAAGTCATGGCCATCCCACTCGGTGAGCCGCAAATCGTTAATCAAAGGAAACTGTAGGGCATTAATGACCGAGCTTTTTCCGGTGTTATTAGGGGCACATATGGAGCTACTTTTATGCAAGGGGATAACGCACTTGGCATAGCCGGCAGTATTTAACAACGCGAGTTTGCTTAATCCATGTAACTGCTGCATTTATAGCTCCTCGGCGCTTTCTAGCGCATCACTGTTTACTTCTAATAGGGCATCTAAATAGCGATGGATGGGCGCGAGCAGGCGAAAGGCATGGTCTTTTTCTTTGCATAGCCCCAAGCGCACCATGCGCATTAACACGTCTTTGCGCAGGTCGGTGCCGGAGAAAATCTCCAGTTGGTCAAACAGCACCTTGTTGTGCAATACCAACTCTTGGCATAGCTCTAAATCCACCTCACTGTCGAATAGCGCACGCATTGGATCTTTACCGGCATTGGCGTAGTGTTCGATTAAGGTGTAGATAAAAAGCGCGATGGCCCGCGATATTTTGCCCATATTGGCGGTGCCTTCATCCATAGCGAAGTAATAAAAGCCTCGCGCATCATGCACAAGGGTGTGGCCTAAGGCCGTAAATAACAGCTCGTATTGGTCTCGCTGTTGGTCTAGCTCTTGCCAGGCCAAGTTGTCTTGCTCGCTGATGTGGTAGCCACTGACTAGTTTTTTGTTAATGTAATGCAGTTGCGTTAGCTGCGATAAATCAATCTGACTCATACCGGGTCATTACTCTCATTAGTGGGCTCGCTGGCGGCAACGAAGGGATACAAGGTAAAGCGCTTGCCAGCGAAGGTCTTTTGTTCGGGGTGGGTATCTTGCTCGAGTGCTAAGCTCGCGTCGTTAATAAGCTTTTGATACAGGTAAAGTAGCTCATCGGCTTCTAGTTCTGGGTAGGAGCCACTGAGTACATCGATAACCTGTTGTTTGCCTGCGCGCTTTTTATTGTTGCCTTTAAACAGTGCGCGCACATCGCCATAAGCGGGGATCGCTGGCGGTGTATAGGGCGCAGCTTGGTCGCCATCGGGCAGCTCAAAGTCGTGCTCTTCAAATTCAGCCAACCCTGCCATATAGGCTGTTAGCTGAGCATTGCTGCCGAGCTGGTGGCGCATCGGATCGGAGGCAAAAAACGGCTGATGGGCACTCATAACCGTGTCTAACCCGCGCTTTCTTATGTGTGCCAGCACTTTTGCTGCCTGACGGGTGATCAATGTGTTTTGTCGTAACTCCTCACGCAGTGGCATAAGAATATCGGCGCTGTGACGCAAGCTTTGCTGACCTACTTGATGCATATCGAGGATGCGGGTGCGCAGCTGCTCAAGCATGCGAATACTGGCGCTGTCACGACCACTTTGCTTTAGCGTATACAAGTGCGCGCTGAGGCCTTGCTCAATGGCATCAAAGCACAGCTGAAATGGGCCGTTGATATCGAGCATGGCTAACATCGGCTCTATGTACTCATCGAACGCTTCAATAACGGCTTTGTAGCGTTTTGCCAGCGACAAGTGCGAGGCGTCAGACTTGGCTTGCTCAACCAAGTTGTAAATGGCATTTTCGTTATGTCGATAGAGCTTAACGATTTTGCGAACCCGTTCATCCATAATCCGGCTGTAACGACTAATATCCATGTAATCAGCATCATCTACCGCTTGTGACAATTTAGTGCTTAAGCGTTGCAGGTCTTCCACCAAAACGTGAATCTCTGCGGCCACACCGAGACTTTCATCTTGCAGCAAGTAAGCGGCAAAATCACTAATGGCGCGGTTAATCTCCAACTGCGAAGACTTGGCCAAGGGCACCAAGATGTCTTGATTGAGTAGGCGGTTGGTTTCTTTGTATATTTGCGCGCCGGAATAGTGGGGAAAGTGCTGCTTCACTATACTCTGCACTTCTTTAATACTGAAATCGCCCATCTTGTAGCGTTTAATCAGAGTTTCCAGCACCGGCCATAGCTCTGTCAGCGTATTGAGAACGCGCTTGGCTAGTATCATGTTATGTATTCTTTGTGCTTGGCAATGGGGAGCGATTATAACGAAAGCGAACTAAGGGTAAAACAGCTTTTGCGCCGTTGCGCAAGCTTTACACGAGGGGAGTAAAAAAATTGTCATATTAGCGTATTTGGTAATAGCCCCGGGACATAAGCGGTGTTAGAATTCGCGCCGCTTGCAGACCAAAAACCTGTTATTGGTCTGACAATTAACCCAGGGTACTCCTAAGTTTGTTTTTTGTAGCGCGGGTGTGTGCATACGGGCAGTAAACTTAGCAGTATTGTTCTATTCGCCTATAGCAAGGAAAAATACCAAAAATGGTCAGTGCGCTCATCTTGACGCTCATTGCCGTGGCCTTTGTGCTTATTGTCGTGGAAGATGTCATCCACGTGAATAAGGCTAAAACCACGCTGTTTTTCGGCACCCTGTGCTGGATCATCCTCTTTATCTCCCCACTAAACGGTCACTCCCTCGACCACATTAAGCATGAACTCAATGAGAATATTTTAGAAATTGCCACCCTTTGGCTATTTTTAATGGCGGCAATGACCTTTGTTGCCTATCTCAATTCCAAAGGGTTCATTCAAAACTTAGTGCAACGCGTATTGCCCAGCGAAATCAGTGAGCGTAAATTAATGTTCCTGATTGCAGGTTTTGCATTTTTGTTTTCGTCGATTTCCGACAATATCACCGCAACCTTAGTGTCGTTGGCGGTGGTGATGTCGTTGAAGTTAGACGGACGCAAACTGGTCAAGTACGCTACGTTAATCATCTTCGCGGTTAACTCAGGGGGGGTGTCGCTTATTACCGGTGATGTCACCACGCTAATGATCTTCCTTGCTGATAAAGTCACCATAGCTAATCTTCTGCTGCTAGTGGCCCCAGCAGCACTGAGCGTTATTGTGCTCGCTGCTTTGTTATCGATGAAAATGAATGGTCGAGTGAGCTTCGCCTTGGGCGAGCCTAAAGCGATAGAAAAGACCGATATCACCATTGCAGCTATTTTTATTTCGACCATTGTCGGTACTCTAACAATGAGTGTGCTGTATTCCATTCCGCCTTTGCTGACCTTTTTGTTCGGGCTTTCGGTGATGTTCCTAAGCGCCCAGTTCTTGATGCGTAAAAAAGACGTGAATAAAAAAATCATCGACTATATTCGTGAAATTGAATACGACACCTTACTGTTCTTCGTCGGTGTGTTGCTGTTGGTCGGCGCGCTAAAAGAGGTTGGGGTGCTGGCGCAATTTACCCACTTGTATGAAGTATTGGCACCGAATCAAGCCAACTACTTGATGGGCATACTCTCGGCAGCGGTGGATAATGTGCCACTGACCGCAGCGTTATTAAAAGCAGATATTCACATGCAAACCCGTGACTGGCTCGCGTTTACCTATGCCACCGGCGTGGGTGGGTCGATGCTAGTTATCGGCTCGGCCGCAGGTATCATTGCCATGAGTAAGGTGCGTGACCTTACCTTTATGAGCTATCTGCGCAATACGGTGTACTTATTAATTGCTTATTCAGTAGGTTACAGCGGAGCCTACATGATGGGTGCGTTTGTTTAAGTACTGCAAAGTGGTATATCATTGACAGCATGAGGGCCATTATTTTGGCCCTCATAATGCACACATATAGGCATGGATTGCGATTATACGGTAAAAAGGATTGGCGCCAATTTTTTAGTTACTAGCAGTGATGTGCACCTTGGTTCTTAGAACTGGTCGTTGATCGCTGCAAAACATTTCCTTTCTCTGTAAGCTTCGCTTTTTATATCGGTGTTTAATTAGCTGCATCTATGTATTCAGAGGTCATATGACGTTAGAAGTAATACAGAATCCAGAACAAGACTTACTCGACTTTATTGCTCAGCAAATCAGCCAATATAATTGGGCCCATTGGCAAAATGTAGAACGCAAACCTTTAGCGGTTAGCTGGCGCGATGAACAAGGCGAAGTAAAAGCCGGTGCCAGTGGCCGCACCTTTGGTCATTGGTTGCTACTGGATTATCTTTGGGTGAGTGACACATTGCGTGGACAAGGCATCGGCTCACAGTGTCTCACTGCCATAGAGCAAGCCGCAAAGGCGCGCGGGTGCACCTATGTGCTGCTCGATACTTTGGATTTTCAGGCGCAACCGTTTTATGAGCGTCATGGCTATGAAACACAATGGGTGCAACAGCAATATCCGCTTGACGGCAAAAAATACTTTATGAGCAAACAGCTTCATGAGTAAGCCGAGACGGTACTTAAAAAGAACAAGGAGGTTAGTTTTGGCGGCATTACTGTTTGGTTTTATATTCGCGTTTCTAGTGCCCGAGCCGGTGACCATTCCCGTGCATGGGGCAAGCAGCGCAGATTGGCATCAAGATACCTTTTGGTATGAACCTTGGGGAAGCTCTGGGGTGCATAAAGGGGTAGATATTTTTGCCAATAAAGGCACTGACGTGGTGGCCGCTTCACATCACTTGGTGATTTATCGTGGACAGTGGCCCAAGGGCGGCAATGTGATGATTGCCCTCGGACCAAAATGGCGATTACACTATTATGCTCATCTAGACAGCTTCAGTGATAGCGAACGTCGTTGGTTTAGTGGCGGTGAGCAAATAGGCAGTGTTGGCACCAGCGGCAATGCCCAAGGTAAAGCCGCTCATTTACACTACTCATTGGTGACTTTAATTCCTTACTTTTGGCTTATTGATAGCGCCCCCCAAGGCGTCAAGAAAGCCTTCTACCTCAACCCTATAACTTATTTCGACAACTAACGGAGCAACGGATGCGATTAGTATTACTGGCTTTGGCGTTTATTTTACTGCTATGCAGTTGCGCAGAACCCGTCCCTGCACAAAAGCGCGATTATGTCGGGCACTGGCAAAGTCCCAGCATGAGTTTATTGATTCTTGAAGATGGCACAGTTGCCTATAAACGCTATAAAAACGGGGGCTCTACCTCAGTGGAAGGGCCGTTGCAATCATTTGAGGGTGACGACTTCAGTGTTGGCATTGGTTTTTTCAGCACCACCTTCATCGTCAACGAGCCACCGAACAACAACGACGGTCAATGGACTATGGTCGTTGACAATGAACGGCTAATAAAACAGCCGTCTGCCTACAGCCATTAAATTCAGTTTTCATCAAACAAGGAAGACCCCAGTGAGTCAACTTACCCGCAAAAAGCAATTTGCCACGCGTGCGGTGATCACCCGCGCTTTGTATACCGGTGCATTGTTTATCTATGTACTGTTTTTTATTAACTTTATGATGGAGCAGAGCTTTTGGGCGCAAGCGATATCGGTGTTGATATTTAGCTTTATGCTCAGTGCCCAGTATCAATGGAGCATCGAGCCCATACGCTGTAGTGCCATATTTGTTGAGCATGGGGTACTGAACTTACTTGATACGCCGATAAAGCTCGCTGATGTCAAAGAGGTCATTTACTGCCAGCACCAGCGTTATGAACATATTGTTCGTTTTCGCTATCACAATAGAACTTTTCAAGACTTTGAGCTCTCCTCGAGTGACCTGATAGCCGATTTACAGCTTTATCATTTTTTAGTGGCCCAAGGTTTGGTGGTGCGCATGACTGAAGACAGTAGTCAGTTTTCTTAGATATTGGCGAGCACTCACTATTAGCTTATCTCATGACGATTGTATTCACAGGAAAGGTAACTTTATTTTTCACACAATATCGAGCATTTATTCTTTATAAGCAAATTTTTATAAATTGATTGTTGCGTAATTAAGGAATTATAACGTTGGCTTTTTAATGAAAAAGAGGTGTTCAGATTTATTTATTGTTGATAGGTTAATAGCGGCTTGATTGAAAAACAATCAACTTAGTTTCTGTTTATATAAATGATAAGTTTATGTAGCATTTTTGTTTCCAAACTATTGTTAAGGAAATAAAAATGAGACAAAAAATTTTATCAGCCTGTGTGTTGGCGTTGCTCTTTTTCGTGGCCAATAATTTATTGGCATCTAGCTCACAAATAAAAGTAACAGACTACAATACCTTCTATGATACCCAAGTAAACAGTGTAAATTGCGGAGGGTATTGGGACGAGCGATTAGTGAGAGTCTGTGATTATAGAACCGAGTTAGTAGACGTTTCTTACAAACGTTGTCACTACAGGCTTACCGCATCGGCTCCTAATAGCGATGCGCCAGAGTGGGAAACTCGCGTTGTATTATCAACACAAAGTTGCCCAGCAAACTGGACAATTGCCGGACCTTCTGGCCAGGCTCCCGGTGGCGTATATATGCATCAACACAACTCCTATTTCACTCAACAAGAAGAGCAAACCGTCGAATATAATTGTCGTATGGAAACGCGAACTGTTTGGGTGCCAGTTGATGGTGAGCATTGCCCCATACAACCTTAATTAGATTCCATAATCGGCAATACACAGGTTGGCTGCGGCCAACTTGTGTGTCCAAGCAATCATTACCCGCCAGAACACCTTCCAGTGAAGTGTGATATTGACTTCTAGCCGTCTGCTAGGTACATTGCTGATTCACTTCGGTCGCAAGATCGAATGTGTCGCAGAAGAGGTGCGATAGCTAGGTAGTAAACGTGAGGCCGACGACAGCCTTTGACCGTTTATGAGGGAGACTATCGCCGAGGAAGTGCATTGTGCGTCGCAATGGCTTTCGGTTCTTGAGGCTGAATCCTCGGAACTGTCACCTGTTGGGGTGGAGGGCTTCTGGCAATGGACATTCTTACCTTTTTAGTCTTGCCAAGTTCTCCTGATTGTATTTGAAAAATAACTCGTTTTTCATCTCGGAGAGAAAATGAATCAGGAATATTCCGTCGCTAAATTTGGCGGCACTTCAGTGGCCGATCACAGCGCTATGAGTCGGTGTGCACAAATCATCGCCGCCAATGACAATGTGCGTGTGGTGGTTGTCAGCGCCAGCGCCGGGGTCACCAATCACCTTGTAGCGTTATGCCAAAGTGCATTAACGCCTCAGCAGCGCCAAGCGCACGTCGATGGGGTGATCGCTATCCAGCTTAATATTCTCGAATATGTCAGCCTTGATGCCGACTTAGCCCACGGCTTTGATGTCACCTTGAGCGCTTTTCGCAGCAGTGCTGCGCAAGCACCACAATCGAGCGCTCACAGCGATGAGCTACTGAGTTTTGGCGAGCGCTTCTCCTCTTATTTGTTTACTCAGGTATTACGGGGACACGGCGTGGCGGCAACGCGCTTTGATGTGCGTTCGGTGCTAAAAACAGATAGTCAGTTTGGCAAAGCCCAGCCCAATATTAAAACTACGGCACAGCAAGCCCATGCCCAATTGCTGCCGTTGCTTAAAGATCAAGTGGTTGTCACTCAGGGCTTTATGGGCAGTGATGATTATGGCGATACCACCACCTTAGGGCGCGGTGGTTCGGATTACAGCGCGGCATTATTAGCCGAGGCGATTGGCGCGAACAGCGTTTATATTTGGACCGATGTGGTCGGTATTTTCAGCACCGATCCCAGAGTCTGTGCCAAAGCCGCACCCATTGCCCACTTAAGCTTTGACGAAGCCGCCGAAATGGCAACCTTTGGCGCAAAAGTCTTACACCCGGCGACCATTTTACCCGCTGCGCGCAGTGGCATCAGTGTGTTTGTTGGCTCCAGTCGCGAACCACAAGGGGGTGGAACCTGGATACAAAAAACGCCACAAGGAGACACTTTAGCCGGGGTTCGCGCTGTGACTCAGCGTAAAAACCAAATTCTCTTGACCCTAAAAAGCCCGGAAATGTTATTAGCGAGCGGCTTTTTAGCGCGGGTGTTTACTATTTTGAGTGAGCATAAAATCTCCGTTGATTTGGTCACAACTTCGGAGATCAGTGTCGCACTGACGCTCGATAATGCCCCGAATGCCAGTCGTCCGGAGCTGGATCAGCAAGCCCTTGAGCGTTTAAGCGAGTTTTGCCATGTGTCGGTTGAGAATAACCTCACATTGGTGGCGTTAATTGGCTCGGAGATTGTCCTGCGCCAGAGCGAGCTGAATTTAATGCAGGTGCTTAGTGAGTTTGATATTCGCCTTATTTGTCACGGCGCATCGAAACATAACCTGTGCTTCTTGGTTGAGCAAAGCCAGTCTGATGCGGTGGTGCAAACTATTCATCAACGGCTGCTGGAAGGTTAACAGTAAGCACCGGGCGCTGCCTATCGGTGATGAGACTGATATCAAAGTGCCCGGCAAATAGCTCCTGACAATACACCTGGCCATCAAGGGCGGCGATAAGCTCCAAGATGGGTTGGCCTAACAAGGTGGCAATGGGTTGCTTAGTCGCTTTTGCGTAGGCTTCTTTTAATGTCCACACCCGGAAAAAGGTCTCAACATCGCTGCCAATATCCCTTGCCTCGGCCTCAGGATAATAGTGCGCCGCCAGCTTCTTAAAGGCGCGTGCGTTGTCAATTTTCTCAATATCTACGCCTAATAAGGTTGCGCCGCGCGTCATTGCTACGGCAATGTGGCCATGAGCGTGGCTGATGACTACCCGCGCATCGAGGGGGTGGCCATCAACGCTGAGCACCAGCTGCGCCTGATCAACGTCAAATTCACTGCACCAGGCAGCAAGGGGGTAATCGCGATACTGTGGGTAGAGTTGTCGCGCTAGCTGTTTTATGGCCCAGCGTGTGGCGCGATATTCCTGCTGAGCCTGCACCTTTTTACGTTTTGCTAAGACCGCTTGCTCTATGCGGTGCAAATGTGAGTCATCTAATTCACTGTGCGCCTTAGCACAATAAAGCAACACCACGTTGCTGTGCTTGGCAGATTGCTCGGTATCGGTCGGTAAAGGTGAAAAGCGATAGGCAGGGTTTAGCATCAAGGACATTCCGATAAGCGTGGCTATGACTACTTTGTTACGGGTAATTATGATTTAATAGCGGCAAAACAATAACAGATATCCCTGCGAATGACGAATAAGCGTGACGGTTTCCAAAGCCGTATAGGTTTTGTACTAGCGGCAGCTGGTGCAGCAGTAGGCCTAGGTAATATTTGGGGTTTTCCAACTCAAGCAGCGAATCACGGTGGCGGTGCTTTTTTACTGGTGTATTTCATTGTCATCTTTGCCTTGGCACTACCGGCACTGTTCACTGAGCTGTACCTGGGCTACGCCGCTCAAGCCAACCCGGTACAAGCACTTAAACGTGCTTGGCAACCAAAAGCGGCAAAAATAGGGGCAGGGGCTGGTTATATCGGTTTAGCCGGGGCCATTGTCATGCTGAGCTTTTATTCTATCGTGGCCGGATGGATGTTGGCTCATGCCTTAGCGCCGCTGTGCGAGATGCTGGGTATGAATGACGCTGCCGCATTTTTAAGTGGCGATTCTCTTGCCCGTAACCTTATTTTCACGCCGCTGATGTTGGTGTTAACCGCAAGCATTATTTTAAAAGGGGTCAAATCAGGGATTGAAGCCTGGTCGCGGCGATTAATGCCGTTGCTTTTGGTGCTGTTAGTTGGCTTGATTTTCTATATCGGCTCGTTACCCGGCGCCGGTGAAGGCTTTAGTAATTACCTGCAACCTGACTTTACTAAAGTGTGGGACCCAGATTTAATCATCGCTGCCATGGGACAAGCGTTTTTCTCATTGTCGCTGGGGGTAGGGTGCATGATGATCTACGGCTCGTACTTAAAGCCTGGAGCGAATATCGGCAAGCTGACCCTGAGTGTGGCCGCCCTCGATACATCGGTGGCGTTTTTGGCCGGTCTGCTTATTGTGCCCGCAATTTTTGTCGCCAGCCACAATGGCGTGGAAGTATTCCAAAACGGCAAACTCATTGGCGAAGGGCAACTGATCTTCGCGGTGCTCCCACAATTGTTTAATACCATGGGCAGCATGGGGCTGGTGATTGCCTTGGCCTTTTTCGTTCTCATGTCTATTGCTTCGCTGACCTCGACCATTTCTTCGACCGAGATCCCGGTGGCGTTTTTGGTGGAAAATCATGGTATCGGCCGTAAGGCAGCGACCTGGCTGGTTAGCGCCGTGGTGATGTTGGCATCGCTCACCATAGTGTTGAACTTTGATTGGCTGTTTGCCTTAGTGATCCAAGTATTTACTCAGTACCAGTTGCCTTTGATGGGATTGTTCTACTTTCTTACCCTCGGCTGGGTGTGGCGCCGTGGTAATCAATTAGCGCAATCTGACAAGATGAGTATTGTGGCGCTGCGCTGGTATATACGCCTAGTATGTCCGGTGCTAATGACCGCCGTGTTTATTAATGTGGCGCTGAAATAGCCGGCGCCACTTAGTGTTTTAAGGGGCGCAAACACGATTGGTTAGTGCTTCACCTTTGGCGTATTGCAGTAAATTATCAAAGGTGGTTTGCACGATTTGCTGCAACGCTTCTTCGGTGAAAAATCCCTGATGCCCGGTGATCAACACATTTTGGAAGGTGAGCAGGCGGGCGAAGACATCATCTTGAAGAATCTCCTCTGAGCGGTCTTTAAAAAACAACTCCGACTCTTGCTCGTACACGTCTAACCCCAAATACCCAAGCTGACCGCTTTTTAGCGCATTGATACAGGCTTTGGTATCGAGCAGGGCGCCGCGCCCGGTGTTAATCAACATAGCGCCGCGTTTCATGTGGCTCAGTGCGTCGCTGTTTATAATATGGTGGGTTTGCTCGGTTAACGGGCAATGCAAGCTGATAATATCGCTTTGCGCTAATAATGTGGCTTTATCAACCAGGGTAAAGTCGCCTTCAGGCTTTGCTGGGTCGACCACCAGTACCTTGGCGCCAAAACCGTTCAGTATACGGCACAACGCAAGCCCTATTTTACCGCACCCGATAAGCCCCACGGTTTTGCCGTGTAAGTTAAAACCCAGCAGGCCGTTGAGGTCGAAGTTATCCTCACGCACACGGTTATAGGCTTTGTGGGTTTTACGCGATAGGGTCAAGATCAGGGCGAGACAATGTTCTGCCACAGCCTCTGGGCTGTAGGCGGGCACCCGCGCAACCTCAATACCTAAGCGTGCGGCGTGGTCTAAATCAACGTTGTTAAAACCTGCACAGCGCAGTAAAACTAGCTTAATACCTAGCTCGTTGAGCTTATCGAGCACCTGCTTATTGACCACGTCATTTACAAATACGCACACGCTGTCGCACCCTTGCGCCAGCGAGGCAGTGAACTCATTAAGCTGAGCATCGAAGAAATGAATCTCAACGTTATCTGGACAATGTTCGCTGAATGCGTGTTGCTCATACCTTTGCGAGCTGAATAGGGCTAATTTCATCAAGTTGACTCTCTATTACCGCACGAAGGGTATCGGGTTTGGTCCGAGGTGCGTAGCGGTTCACCAGTTGGCCCTGAGAGTTTATTAGAAATTTAGTGAAATTCCATTTTATTGCCCGGTTTTGTGCAATGCCCCGGGTGTGTTCTTTTAAATAATTAAACAGCGGGTGGGCGTCAGGACCGTTGACCATTACCTTACTAAACAATGGAAAGCTAACATTAAATGTGCTGGTGCAAAAGGCTTTTATATCCTCATTTGAGCCTTGCTCATGGCGGCCAAATTGATTGCAAGGAAATCCCAATACCACTAAGCCCCGCTGTTGGTAGTCGCTAAAAACACGCTCCAACGCACTATATTGATTACTAAAGTTACAGGTACTGGCGGTGTTTACAATGAGTGCAACGCGTCCTTGTAACTGTTTAAATGAATAGGGCGTGCCATCGATGAGGGTGGCATTGAAATGGTAAATACTATCCATTGTGAGCTCCATAACTCAAAACAAGGCGTTTTTGTACGATGCCTTTGTTATACTTTTTTGCGTTTTCTCGAGGCTATCAGGCAAATAGGTCAAAATTATGTCAAAAATGTGTACCTTTATCGGTTTAGGCGTCATGGGCTACCCCATGGCCGGGCACCTGCAACAAGCAGGGTTTGATGTGTGCGTATACAACCGTACAGCGTCAAAGTCGCAGCAGTGGGTAGAGCAATATGGCGGGCGCAGTGCTGCAACGCCAGAACAAGCGGCCCAAGGCGCAGACTTTGTGTTTGTATGTGTTGGCAATGACGATGATGTGCGCAGCGTGATTTATGGTGAGCACGGGGCGCTGGCGGGTATGCACGAGGGTGCCTTGCTGGTTGATCACACCACCACCTCCGCCGAGCTTGCCAGGGAGTTGGGTGACGCTGCGAAAGCCCAAGGTATTGCCTTTATTGATGCGCCGGTCTCTGGTGGCCAGGCGGGCGCCGAAAATGGTGTATTAACCGTGATGTGTGGCGGGAGCGATGCGGCTTATGCCAAGGTGCAGCCCGTGATGGCATCCTACAGTCGCTTTAGCCAATTACAAGGTGATATCGGCAGCGGCCAGCTCTGTAAAATGGTGAATCAAATTTGTATTGCCGGTGTGGTACAGGGGTTGGCTGAAGGTTTACATTTTGCGAAAAAAGCCGGGCTCGATGGCGACAAGGTGGTAGAGACTATCGCCAAGGGGGCAGCTGGGTCTTGGCAAATGGAAAATCGCCATCAAACCATGTGGCAAGGAGAGTATGAGTTTGGTTTTGCCGTCGATTGGATGCGCAAAGACCTAGGTATTGCTCTTGATGAGGCGCGCAATAACGGTGCTAGCCTAGGTCTTACGGCATTGGTGGATCAATACTACAGTGACGTACAAGCTATGGGCGGTGGCCGTTTTGATACTTCCAGCTTACTGGCGCGGCTGGAAAAGCTAAACCCCAGTAAGTAGCGGTGTACGCCCACAAGCTAAAGGCTTTGGGCGTAGTGGTATAAGGCTTTGAGCACCGCCATATTGCGCTCATTGCCTTCATTCTCGTGCACTAGGTTCTCTAAGCTGAGCATGAAGTCTTGCGCGCCAATAGAAGGGCTGTCCTCGCCATTCATCAGCTTGTTTTGGCAGTACTTTCGCCATGAATCAAGCTCGCTGGGGGTCAGCGTTTCCGGCCAATTACGGGCGCGATAACGAAACAGCAAGGTGGTGAATTTATCATCTTCAAAGTCTATGTCTAAACCGGCGAGCTGCATGGGTTCAGTGGCGCGAATAATATCAAACTTGGCCTTATCACTGTTGCTGATAAAACCACTATAAAGTTGATAGTCGGGGTTGCCAGTATCAGCAAAATGGCGCGTGTCGTTAAACACTTCGGCGACCTTATCGCGTAATTCGGGGTGGGCCTTTAGTACCTTTAAGTGGGCTAAACATTGTTCGCGATCGATACCCAAACGTTCGGCGTTCTCTGGCAACAAGGTTTTCGCGGGGGCAAGAATAGGGCATTTATTTACATGCACCAGTTTTAAGCCAATCGGCGCTTGTCCAGGAGGCAGTTCATCATGACGGGTATAGAGGTACTCCCGTAATTGCTCGACACTCAAATCCAACAGCGGTTGCGGGTCTTGCGTTAAGTTAAAGCACACCACCGCGTTTTTATTACTGGGATGAAAGCTCATTGGCGCAATCCAAGTCGTGCAGCCTTGGCTTGCAGGAATACGCGATGAGGTATGCACTAGCGGTGTCATGTTATAAACATCCACCAAATCAAGTAGCGCTTTTTTATGGCGTAACGAGAAAAAGAAGTGATACAGCTTGGGCTGCGTGTCTTTAATCAGTTTTGCCAGCGCAATTGTGGCTTTTACATCGCTCAGGGCATCGTGGGCATCGGCGTGCTCAATGCCATTGGCTTTGGTAAGGTCTTCAAGGCGGAAGCTGACGCTGCCATCTTCCTTTTGCGGCCAGTTAATACCTTGCGGGCGCAGGGCATAACAGGCACGTACTAAATCAATGATATCCCAACGGCTATTGCCATTTTGCCATTCACGAGCGTAAGGGTCATAAAAATTACGGTATAAGGTGTAGCGGCTAACCTCATCATCAAAACGAATACTGTTGTAACCAGCCACACAGGTATTCGGGCGGGCGAATTCGTCATGAATTTTAGCGATAAACTCTGCTTCATTAAGGCCATGACGCAGCGCATGCTGCGGCGTGATACCCGTGACTAAACAGGCTTCGGGGTGAGGCAAATAATCCGGCGCCGGACGGCAATACTCAATAAGCGGCTCACCGATGATATTCAGATCTAAATCGGTGCGAATACCAGCAAACTGACTGGGACGATCTTTTTGCGGGTTTGCCCCCCAAGTTTCATAATCGTGCCAGTAGATTGTACTCTGGTCATTGTCGTTTCTGAGTTCTGCCATATTATTGCTTTTCCATATAAATCAGTGTTTTGCTGCCTTACTACTTTGCCTGTTGTTATTATGTGTCTTCGTAATCGTCGCGCTGTGTATATAAATATGTGTATACTTTATCGCGAAAAAGGTGTCTATTTTTAACGCTGCTTAGCGGCATACGATGATGCAAATTGCTCGGCAAAGAATATGCACTAAGCATACTAACACATTGAGCTGATTTAAGAATAAAGGTAACTGCCTAGCTTGCCAGTTTAACTCGCGCAATGGCTGCTTAGGACCATAAAGGCAATGGTATTAGCTGCACCTAAAGGCACTACCTACAAAAGCTTAAATTTAGGCTTTCAACCTATTCGCCAAAGGCTAGTCACGCTTTTTGCGTTGCCCGGTAATCATGGGCGGTATTAGCGGGATGCGCCCCCACCAGCTAACCACGATAACCGCAATAATATGGATAATGGCGATGGCATACAGGGTATTAGCCGCCAAGGCATGGATGTCTTGCAGTAGCGAGTTACCGAACAGGGCATCGATTTCCTCAAGCATAAATCCAGTAACGGCAAGTGCAATAAATAGCAGCCAAGTTGCAAACACCATCAGCCAGCCAATAGGGTTATGGCCGGATTCGGTAGGGATATGGCGCTCTTTGAGGTGAGTGATGTGCGCGCTTATCGCAGCGCGGTTGATAGCGGCTGCGCGGATACGGGCGTAGCCCGAGGGAAATAAGCCCCAAATCAGCCGCAGTAGCACTAAAGCAGCAGCGCTGTAACCCAGCCACTGATGCCACGAGCCACCGGCTTCAATAATGAAGTAATTAGTAATAAAGATGCCAACGAGGGACCAATGGACGATACGTACCACCGGGTCCCATATTTTGATTGTACTGCTCACTAGTGCGCTTCTTGTTTAACTACCGAGCCGTCTACTGGGTTAAAGTAAATTTCAACCTTGTTGTTATCTTTATCGGTGCCATAAATCTCATAGCAGCTGCCATCGGTCACTTTAAACTCATTGATGCTATAGCCCTTGGCTTGCAGTGTTGTTTTAAAGTCGCTTTGATCCAGCCATTGGCTTTGCGGCGCATCAGTACAAACGGTGACATCATTAGCAACACCGCAGCCAGATAGTATTAACATCGCTGCTGCAAGCGATAGAGTTCGTTTAATATACATAACCCATTTCTCCTTTTTTGCTGATGTATCACTAAAACAAACCTGGGGCAGATGATCAATGCGCTTGATCAATAAATGTGCAAAGTATCTGATGCCGCCTACAAACCAAAAACACTATCAGCGTTGCTAAGCTTAGTTGGTGGGCTGCGAAAGCTGGTAGCCTTGCTCACGAAATAAGCTTAACGCTGCTTTAACAACCTGGGGGTCATATAATTTACCGGCGTTAGTTTCTATTTCCGCAAGGGCAGCGTCCAGTCCCAGCGCATGGCGGTAGGGTCGAGATGTGGCCATTGATTCAATCACATCGGCAACGGCAATAATGCGCGCTTCAAGCAAAATATCCTCGCCTTTCAAGCCTTGCGGGTAGCCGCTGCCATCCATGCGTTCATGGTGCTGATAAGCCACTTGGGCGATGGGCCAAGGAAAAGGAATACTCTTTAAAATTTGATAGCCATGCTCAGCGTGCGTTTTAATAATGGCAAACTCGCTGTGGCTTAAGCGCGTGGGTTTGGTCAAATATTCAGAGGGGATGCTGATTTTGCCAATATCATGCACTAAGCCTGCAATGCGTAAACCGTATTGAGTGTCGGCGTTGAGCTGCATTTGCTTAGCAATTTGCACCGCTAAATCACCCACTCTGGACTCGTGGCCAGCCGTGTAGGGGTCGCGCAGTTCAACCATGCTCGAGATAGCTTCAACCGTGCCAAGTACGGTATTTTCCAACCGGCTAGAATAGTGTCTTACCTGATTAAGCGCGCCTTCCTCGGCGCTAATATCGCACAAAATACCAATATAGCGCTGCGGGTGAGAGCCGCTCACTAAGTGCATTTCGTCATGAATATGAATATAGTGGCCATCTTTGTGTTTGATGCGGTAATAGTGATGTCCGCCACCGGCGCCGATAATACGATGACTTTCTTCTTGAGCACGGAGTTTATCGTCTGGGTGTAGACTTTTCGACCACCAACCCATGGCCATTGCTTGCTCAGCTTGGTATCCCAGCACTTTGGTGACATTGTCACTCACCCACACGGTTTGGCTGCGCTGAGCAGTCACCTCAATGGCGTAGGTGACAATAGGCATGTGTTTAAAGTAGTTGGGTAATTTGTATAGGAGCAGCTGCTCATCGCTCTTGGCGGCAGAGACCAAGGTTTGAGCGTTATTGAGCTTCTTCAGTAAAAAGTGCAAGGCGATAGACATTAGCAGGACAAAACTCACTCCTTTGCCAATAGAAAGCGCCAACGAGTCTTCGAAATCTCCCCATACTAATGCCAATAACCAATCGCTGGAAACTATCCAAAGAGTGCTAATAACAGCATAAAGGCCAACTATTTGATTTCGACTTAGCCCTCTCATGTACTGCTCTTAAAAATGTGCGATGAACCCATTTTTTATACTCGTCGCATTTTACTGTTCGCTATATCTGCATAATAATACAATAATAAATCAAAGGGTGAGCATTCAACTTAAGGAGAATGTTATGCGCTATGTCAAATAATGCTGCGATAAGCTGCTTTATGATCCACCACACCATGCAAAACGTTCTTAAACGCTAGCTCTATTATTATTTACTTTGATGGTACCACCATGTTTCTGCGAAAAAGTCACCTCGCTGAGCTGAAAAGCTTGCAAGATGAAGTGCTCATTTACAAGCAAATATTCTCTAGTTTAAGTGAAGAGATGATCCATCTAACCTTGGATTTGCAGGGAGTGATTATCTCTGCCAACACACTTTTTGAAACTGAGACCCAGATTAGCAGCCACGCGTGGCAGGCCAAGGCGTTGCTCGACTTCGTGCCAAATTTGGCGCGCAACACAGAGCACTATAAGGCACTTAAAAATGCGCTAACTCAGCGCAAACACTGGGCTGGTGCTTTGGAAATGCAAAACAATGACCAGCACTTATGGTTACGTGTGGTATTGCAGCCGATTGTGGATGCCAGTGGGCACTGTACGCACTTTGATCTGTTCGCATCGAACCTAACCCGCACCATTAATACCTCAAGGCACAATGAAAATGTCATCAACGCTATTGAGCGTTCTATGGCCGTGATCCGCTTTAACCCTCAAGGAAATATAATCGACGCTAACGACTTATTTCTAAACACTGTGGGTTATCGCCTTGAGGAAGTCAAAGGCAAGCACCACAGCATGTTTTGTGAGCCCGCACTGGCAAATAGCCATGAGTATCGTGAGTTTTGGCAAAAGCTCAATCGTGGAGATTACATTGCCGACCGTTTTAAGCGTATCGACAAGCAGGGACGAGAAATTTATCTCGAAGCCTCTTATAACCCCATTTTCGATAGCCATGGTCAGCTCTATGAAATAGTTAAGTTTGCCACCGACATCACTGCGCAAGTAGAGCGCGAAAGCCAGGTAAATCATGCTGCTCAAATCGCTTACGACACTTCAATTAACACTCAAAGTAGTGCCAGCAGTGGGGCCGCCATTATGGAAGAAACCGCAGCGGTTATGAGCCAATTAGCAGCAAAAATGGACAGTGCGTCTGAGAAGATCAATGCCCTTGAAGCGCAATCGGCGCAAATAAATAAAATTGTTCAAGCCATCAGCGGCATCGCCGAGCAAACCAACTTATTGGCACTTAACGCCGCCATTGAAGCTGCGCGGGCAGGTGAGCTTGGGCGCGGTTTTGCGGTAGTTGCCGATGAGGTTAGAGAGTTGGCCTCGCGAACCTCAAAGTCGACCGAGGAAATCATTGGAGTGGTCAATGATAACGCGCAACTGACCTTGGAAGCGGTGCAAACCATAGGTGAAAATAAAGACACAGCCACCGAGGTGGCTGAGAAAGTCAATGATGCCAGTGCGGTGATTGAGGAAATACGCGAAGCGTCTCAAAAAGTCGTGGATGCGGTATCACAATTCGCTAACCGGCTGTCTTAAGGCAGCCGCTCAAGCGTTCAGTGACTCGGTATATGTACCTCTGGGAGCCCTTCAAACTGGGGCTTCGCTAACAAATAACCCTGCATTAGATGAATGCCGGCTGCTCGCAACCAATGATATTCGCCCTCTGTTTCAATGCCCTCGGCAAGCACCTGAATACCCAGCTCACGCAGCAAATTCACACAGTTTTTTATGATGATCTGTCGGGTTTTATCCTGGTCGATATTGCGGATCATCAACATGTCTAATTTAACAATGTCGGTTTGAAAGTCAGCTAATAGGTTAAGTCCTGAATAACCGGCGCCAAAGTCGTCCGTGGCAGTCATAAAGCCCAATTTACGATAATACTCAACGATGCGTTTGATATGGTGCGCATCACCTACCTTTTCAGCTTCGGTAAACTCGAACATAATTCGCTCAATAGGAAACTGGTAACGCTCAGCGGCTTCAAGAGTTGTTTTGATACATCGTTCAGGTTCATAGATGGCATTCGGTAAAAAGTTAATGCTCAGCATCGAGGATATTTGCAGCTTGGCAGCCAAGGCAATAGCTTTAATACGACAATGCTGATCAAACATATATTTATTTTCATCGGTGAGCTGGCTTATTACCGCACCGGCGGGTTCATTGTTAACGCCACGCACAAGCGCTTCATACCCAAATACCTCGCCTTGTTGGCAATCAACAATGGGTTGGAACGCCATGGTAAAGTCAAAAGGGAGAGGGGGCGTGTTAATGCAGCGGCGACACTGAGATGCCATCAATGAATTCTCTTATTATTAACTTCAAACACTAGTATTAACACTAGCTGGTATTTGTGGGCTGTACAAGCTAAGTCGATGATTTTTGGAGAGACCTGAGCATAATCTCCACAGTTGGCAGCAAATTTATGATATTTCACACAATTGTTATCTTTTAGTGGTACAAACCCACGTACTTGATAAAATAGCGGCGTTAACAAGCCAACGCCAAAAAGGAACTCTTGTGCGCTATCTCATCTTTTTACTTTTTTCATTCTCGCTCCATGCTCAACTTGTCATTGATGAAACCACACAAAACTATGCCGTCAGCGCCGAAGCGCCCGATGGTCTTTTACACGCACTCGATAGTGCTTCGCCGGTAAAACGTGATAACAAGGTTGTGCATGGTTACACCTACTACGACATCCGCTGGCAGTTTTGGTTTGATAGTAAGTCACGCCAATGTGATATCAATAAGGTAACCACTACGTTAGAGCTGGAATACACGCTGCCACAACTAACAGATAGTACTGAGAGTGTGAAAAAAGCGTGGTCACAGTGGTTTTCGTATTTGGCCGAGCATGAGCATGAACATGGTCGTATGATAAAGGCGATGGCACAGCGCATAGACGAGCAACTAGAGGCCATTCCCGAGTTGGGCAGTTGCCGCGTGATTGAACAACAGGCAGCGCTTATCGGCAATGCTCTGAAACAAGAACTAGCGCAGCAACTGCAAGCATACGACGAGCAAACCAATCATGGCCGCACTGAAAAGGCGTGGCTGGTGGATCATCTCCAAGCCACACCCAATTAGCCGTTAAGGGGTTAACAGGGTTGCGAGCTCGTCAACACTGTTAACTACATAATCAGGCGCTGAGGCTAAAGGGTAAAGCTGTTTGCCTGGGCGCGCAATAAAGGCGGTTTGCATACCCGCCGCCTTAGCTCCGGCCACATCCCAGCCATGGGCTGCAACCATCAGCGCCTGCTCGGGCGAAACGTTTAGCTCTTTCAGTGCCCATTGATAAGCGCGAAGATCAGGTTTGTATATTTTTAGGTCTTCAATGCTCAGGCGCTGCGAGAAATACGTTGTCAGTCCTGCATGTTCAAACTGGGTTTTCACGCCATAATTTGATGAATTGGTTAAGCTCACTAAGGTAAAGCCGTTATCTTTTAAGCGCTGTAACCCCGGTTTTACATCAGCATGCGCGGGCAAGCTTAATAAAGCAGGCACGATCGCTTGTTTTGCTTGCTGCTTTGAAAGTTCAATCCCCTGATTTTTTGCCACCATCTGCAATGCGGCAACGCCAATATCACCAAAATCCTGATAGTCGCCGCTGACCGTTGTTACCAGTGAATGGTGTAGCATGGTTGAAAACCACAGCGGTAACAATTGTTGCTGGCCATCCAGTGCCCCAGCAACTGAAGTGCGCATTGCTTCAAGATCAAGCAGGGTCTCGTTAACATCAAAAAAGATAACTTTAGGTCGTTGTTGGGCATAGCTTACGGGCATAGTTAAAACTCCAAAAATCAGAGTGAGAATGACGAAATACGTACGCATGGTGGTCTCCATAGTGTGTTTTCATCAGTTTATTGATTTAATTTTTTTACATATAGTGCTAAATAACGAAACTTAAATTCGAAATAATTAAATCATGTATAGCACCGCCGACTTGGAAACCTTTATTGCCATCATTAAGCATCAGGGCATTGTGAACGCCGCTAAACAGCTGCGGCTGTCGCCTGCCACGGTCAGCCATCGGCTGGCTAAAATAGAGCGCCACTTAGGCAGTGTGCTTATTTTTCGTGATGCGCGCTCATTAAAGCTATCACCGCAAGGTGAGATTTTTTATCAGCGAATTGAGGGCATTTTAGAGGCGCTGTACGACGCAGAATTTGAAATAGGCGCGCGTAGCTCCACGGTGGCGGGCGTACTCAAAGTAACCATGCCGCCTTGGGTCTTTTCTCAGTTTGTTATGCCGAGACTGGGTGAGTTTGAACAGCAATACCCGCAATTAACCTTGGATTTCAATATTACCGACCACTTTGTCAATATCGTTGAAACGCGCCAGGATGTGGCTATTCGCGTTGGACAATTGCCCGACTCGGGTTTGCTTGCGCGTAAACTGGTGGATAACCACCGTTTACTTTGCGCCGCGCCTAGTTATATTGCCCGCTATGGGATGCCACAGAGTGTTGCACAACTACAGCAGCACTATTTTGTGTGCTTACCTTGGCAACGGCAATTTAAGCTGCAGGTGGGCAAACAGGTGCGCACTTATAATGCCCGTACTCGTTTTACCATTTCGAATTCAGATAACATGACCTCGGCGGCACTGGCAGGCCATGGTATTGCCATAAAATCAAAAATAGCCATTAAGCAGGCATTGGACGGCGGTGAATTAGTCGAAGTCTTGCCTCAAGCGCTTGTCAACCCACAAGCGCCGGTGTGGTTTTTGCGCGCGCAACACTCTTTAGCCACGCGCAGAGTTGAAGTGTTTTATGAGTTTATGAAGACGTGCTTCGCACATTTATAAACAGCGATAACACAGCGAGCAGGGCACTGGTTAATAAAACAAACAGCCCCTCAACACACCAAGTAATCATTAACGCCACCACCAAGGCACTGCCTAAAGAGGCCATATTCAGTTGGATTTGCGGGCGGTAGGATTGCCATACCGACTGGCCAACATCAATCACCGGCGCAGTCAGCAAATGCCAATAAGGGTTACTTTGATAATCCGATACTGCGTTCTCTAGTTGCTCTTGGCGCTCCAAGAGTAGGGCTAAATTGTCACCGCCTTTGGCATAAATGCGGTCGTCACTTTGTTGATAGTGGGCCAATAGTTTTTCTAAGGAGCCATCAAAGAATTGCTTGGCGTCGTCTTTAAACGGGGCAATGGCCTGAGTTACCTCGTCGTTGCTTGCACGCAGTGCATGGCCATAATCGTCAACAAAGCCCGGTACTTGCAAACCCAGCAACGCGGCAATAAAAAACACGCATAAACGCACATAATGACGACACCAACGAATAATATCTTTAAGCATACACATCCATCTACGGGCACATTGCCGCACTGACTCCAGTTATGATGATTAAGTTATCACTTCACTCACACAATTGGTATGTCTTAGCGTAGCTAGCGCGCTGCACTGAGCAATCCATTCGGGTATTGGCGCGGTACTGTTAAAGTTAATAGCTGTTGATGTTGGCGGTAACGATTATGGAGAATATCGACACGTTTAACGAAGTCGCGGGTTTGCTGAAAAGGAGGCACGCCACTGTAATGGGCAACGTTGCCAGGGCCGGCGTTATAGGCCGCTGCGGCCAGTTTCGTATTTCCTTTAAAGCGCTTTAATAGCTTAGCAAAATAGGCGCTGCCGGCGGCAATATTGCTATCGGGGTCGAAGGGGTTATCGATGTTGTAGGCTTTGACTAGTAAAGGCATGAGTTGCATTAGCCCTTTGGCGCCCTTATTTGATTGCGCATTAGGGTTAAAGCCCGACTCGGCATGCACTATGGCTTGTAACAATGCCACATCTAAGTCATTTTTGAGCGCTTCTTCGTACAAGGTTTGACGAAACTTGTAGGGGTGCAAAGGGGTTGAATACCAGCTTTGATAACGCGATTGCTCGCAGCGTTGGCATTTTACTTCAACAACACGAAAGCCACTGACTTTTGGTTTTTGATCGGTGAATACCGCAATGCCCTCGCTGTTGTAATAGTGGTAGATCACCGGATCGTTGGCGCCAAAGGCGGATATGGAGCAGGCCATCCAAATACTGGAGGCGAAGATGATGCGCGTTAACAACATAGTGCCAAACCCTGTGATAAACGTTCTTTAAGCCTAGCACAGGGTCAGCCTTTTGGCTGATAAAATAGCCATTGCACGATCGCTTTAAGGCGCTAAGCGATCACCGCTGAAAATCATAAATACTGCCTAAATTCATAAGCTTAGTTAATTCGTCTAAGGCGGCGTAAGATTCTTGGATCAGCAGTGGATCGCGCAGATCGTCCTGACATAGCTGGTCACGATAATGACGCTTCACCCAATCACTTAGGGTGTGATGTAACTTATCAGAGAACAAACAGGCTGGGTTTGTGGCAGCCAATTCTTGCTCAGTTAACACCACTCGTAAGCGCAAACAAGCTGGGCCACCGCCATTTTGCATACTTTGTTTGATATCCACGTAATGAACTTCATCCAAGGTATCTGGCTGAGTGAGTAAATCATCTAAATACGCCTTAACCGCTGGGTTCTCAGCACACTCCTGCGGCGCAATCAGCGCTGTGGCATTGCTAGGCAGGGTAATAAGCTGGCTATTAAACAAATAACTGCTCACGGCATCGGCAACACTTACCGCCTCGGTGGGCACTTCAACAATACTAAGGCGATGGGCGTCGTTATACAGTGCACTGTAAGCAGAGCTTATTGTATCCAGTGCTTGGTGTTGCTTATAAAAGGCTTGCTCGTGGCAAAAAAGCAGCTGCTCATTACCAACGGCAATGACATCATTGTGAAACACGCCTTGGTCGATCACCTCAGGATTCTGCTGAATATACAGCTGTTGACTATCATCGAGCTGGTGCAAGCGGGCAATCGCAGCGCTGGCCTCAAGGGTATGGCGAGCAGGGAATTTTTGTGGTTTCACACCGCCTTCGTTAAAGGCCTCGCGCCAATACACAAATAAATGCAAGCCTTTATCGCCGTGCTTTGGGCATAAGCGGGTATGATTTGCAGCGCCTTCATCGGCGAAATGGTCGTGCCCAGGTAAGGGGGCGTGATGGGCAAAATAGTTTGAATTAGCGAACGTTGCTTGTAATACCCGGCCTGTGGTTGGGGCTTCAATGGAGCGATGCAGCTTATTGCTTAAATTGGCCGCCGTAAAATGAACGCGGTTATCGGCACTGTCGCTTGAGGGGGATACGGTGGCAGCATTCGCACTCCACATTGCTGATGAAGAAAAGCACGCACTTAATAAAGTCGGGTTATATTTGTACGCTTTTTCGAGTATTTGTGCATCCGAGCCAGTAAACCCCAGCTGCTTTAACAATGCCATATGAGGGCGTGCGTGAGGGGCCAGTACACCTTGGTGTAAACCCAGCTGGCGCATCGTGCGCATTTTCTCAAGCCCCTGCAAGGCCGCTTGTTTAGGGTTGGATGGCTGCGCTGCAAAACGCTTAGAGGCAACATTACCAAAAGACAATCCGGCGTAGTTATGGGTGGGGCCCACTAAGCCGTCAAAGTTTACTTCATAGCTGTGCATAGTACTCCTTAAAAATGCCTGTAACAGTAAAGGGCAGCTTTAAACCTAGCGGTGATGTTGTGCAAGTGCAATGTCAACGTCATTGAGTTGTTTTAATAGCTGCTGGCGCCGCTTGAGCAAAGTGCCTCGCGATGAGCTTTGGTCGTGCATTCGCAGCGCCTTGTATATTTCCCGTTTAGAGAGCTTAGTATGAGCGGCCGCTTGCGAGACGCTAATTTGCTTATTCAACAAGCGGGGCATCACAGACGCGAGGCTATTCATCGTCTTTACCCTGCGCATAGTCATGAATTTGCCAAATACTAATATCGAAATGCCAAAGTAGGTAAAGGGTTTCACGTAGCTGTTGCATAACGGCGCTCCTAATGTGGGTGACGCTGTAGTTAATGAATAATCTGTGCCACTAATGCAAAGAGTAATAAATACATAGGCCTATAGCTTGATGGAAGTATTTAAAAGGGGCGTTAAGCACTGTTTTGGGTCATTTTTAACTGAGGTTGCACCATGCTTTTGCACAGTGTGTGCAAGTATTAAGCACCCATCGTTTAGTCATGTAAGTGTTTCATTAAAGCCTGAAAGCTTTGCAGGCAAGCTGTCATTAAAAACACAGCCAGAAACTATAAAGGTTATTTATTTCAGTAGGTTATTAATTTGGCACGATGGCTGCTCATACTTAAATGTGTTTAATTTAAAGGAGATTAATATGAGTACACCTTTAGCAGGTAAGAAAGTAGCCATCCTAGCCACTGATGGGTTCGAACAAAGCGAACTGGTATCTCCTCGTAAAGCGTTACTCGATGCCGGTGCCGAGGTAGACATTATCTCTATTAAGCCTGGCACTATTCGAGGTTGGGAGGACGACCACTGGGGCGAAGAAATAAAAGTAGATAAGCTAGCGCAAGAAGTCAGCGCGGTTGAATACAACGCCTTGGTGCTGCCCGGCGGTTTATTTAACCCCGATGCACTGCGCCAAGACACCGAAGCAAAACGCTTTGTGGATGGTTTCTTCCAAGAAGATTACATCAAACCCGTTGCAGCTATATGCCATGGCCCATGGATGCTAGCGGAAATTGATAAGTTAAAAGGGCGCAAAGTCACCTCGTACCCAAGCATACGCACCGATTTAGAAAATGCCGGAGCCAATTGGGTAGACGAGCAAGTTGTGGTGGATAATGGCCTGGTTACCAGCCGCAAGCCTGGCGATTTGCAAGCCTTTAACAAAAAACTAGTTGAAGAGGTATGGGAAGGTCGCCACAGCGAATAATTATCCCCATTTACTTCTCAATATAAAAGCCAGCAGCCTCACTGCTGGCTTTTTTGTGGATGCAATAAATGAAACTGTACTTTATTAAACCCACTAGTAAACGCAGCGTATTTTTTATATGAAAAGCAGCAGACTCAGATGTTTAAGCGTTATTGTTGAGAGTTAATATTTCTCTTCAATAGGCATATGGGTTTTTTATGCGTCACCACATTGGACATGCTCATAGGTGAAGCGCCCGAAAACCTATCCAACGGGGCGTGTTATGGAATGTAATACCAGCCAAAAAAAGTAAATAATAACTCCAACTATCTGAAATTAAGACATTTATCTATTTGCATAACAGGCCAAGTTCAGCTCGGTTATCTTATTGCGCGTTTTCCACAACATACCCCGGTATCGACATTAGCCCCCTGCGCTGATAGCTTAATAATTTATTAACAATGAATGAACATTAGTGTGGTAAAAATACAAAAGTTATTCGGCTTAACCCGAAATGAACGCTAATAAACTCTTATGAGCCAATAGAGACTAAGGCATGGACTTGAAGGATGTAACTAAAAACCAACATTTTGTTCCTCAAGTAGAACAAAGGCTTAATGCAATTAACCCATTAGCTAAAGAAGAAAATCAAAAGATTTACTCATTCAGCCTGGATGATCGAGAATCTTATGCAATAAATCTAGACTCAGAGAAAGGCTTCAAAATATCAAACACTCTAAGCCTAAACGATATATTTAGTTTTGATGTTCTAGAAAAAGAGGCTGCACGATATAACTTTGAAAGCTTATTTCATCAATATGAAGCTAGTATCAAAACAAATACAGACAGTCTAATTTCAAAACTGCCTACCGCTGGAGCAGATATAAAGTCTGAAATATTAAATATTTTCCTTTCCAAATTTCTTAATTTTGTTAGAAATCCATACTCAATTAAAAAAGTACTAAATACCTTTCCTAAGCTTAGAAACGTTCACCCAACTGATCCCGTTCATTATAAAAACTTTGAGCGTGTATTGAACGGAAGAAAGCCACAACAGGCATACCTTTGTAAGCAGTTGGAAGTAACCGAAGAAGAGTATGCGGACTGGCTGTCTGTAATATTTCTTTTATTAACTCCACTGGAGAAAGGCCAACCAAATTTTCTAGAGCAAGTTGTAAAAGGGCTATATGAAAGTCCAGATTCATTCATCATGGTACTCATATATACCTACGATGATAAAACCTGTCTCCTTTCTGATAGAGGTTATAGTATCCCTCTCCCCGAAAATGAACATATGGCATGGGATTTCAATCTGTATTCTCATGGCTTTATAAGGTATGTCTTTGGAAACTTAGATCTACTTGCTCCAGCAACTGCTCCTAAGGAGCTCTTAGAAAAGTTCAAGGCATGTCCTAAATCAATTGATGTACACAATATAGTCAATGATTTGAACGCACTTGAGCAATACAATAAACATGTAGTGTATCAGTGTAACAAAAATGTATTTAATTCTAGCTCTGAGTGCTATGGCTTATAACAAGTTGCTGCACTCGGAAAAATTACTCGCTACGCTCCTAATCTTCCGGTTAGTAAGGCGTTAGCTTCAGAGGGTTTTATGAAAGATTTTGAGATTGAACTGGAAGAGCTTTCAAAACTAGAAGTAGATAATTTCCTATCTGTACAAGAGTCTGGAAAAGTAGAAAACTTTCTTAGGATCGCTACTCCAGAGCTAATCAATAAAATATTTGAAAACTCGAAAGAATCCACATTAAGAAAGATTTCCAGCGAAATTAAAGTAGATGTCTTAAAGCGAGCATTGGATATTGCATCAGAAAAGTCATTGCGGTGGTACGTGCAGGCATCATCGTTAAATTCATTGAAAAGAATTTCAGCTGCCAGTTCAAATACCTTGGTCGAAAAGCTAATTGATGTGGCTTCTGATCAAAAGCGAAGAGAAGCCATTATCAAATCTCTTCCTTTGGAGCGGCGTAAGCAGTGGGAAGACTATGTAAGAAGAGAGAAAAACAGAAGTAGAGAACTAAGAGAAAGCGCAAAACAGGCAGAAGTGTCTTTAGTGGAAGAAAGAAAGCGTATAGCTGATGATCTTTCTTCTGCTATTAGAGCCAAGGAAGAAGCGCTAGCAGAGGCCGAGCAAGTAGCAAATCTTAAAAAGAAACATTTAGATGAAGAGATTGCTATAGCAAAAGATAGGCTAAACTCGTTGCTCAGTGAAACCTCGGAAAGAGAAAAAGAGCTAAAAAAGCAGGAAGAAAAATTAGCTCAAAAAGTTGCAGAGCTTAACGAAGAGCATCAAAAACAAGTTCAGCAACGTATAGAAATCAAAGTTCCAGAGTACGTGAGTGCTGCGGTCAGGGTTCTAGAGGATCTTGAAACTAAATATAGAGAAAAAGCGAGAAACTGGAGTATACATGGGACGCTTGTTCTCATTGCCGCAGTAGTTGTCACGGTAGTTATATCCAGTCTGGGTACGGGTTTCCTTGATCAAAAAGCTGAAGATATCGGTTGGCCTTTACTAATTTTCATATCTTTTAAAGGACTTGTTGTGTTGAGTGTTCTTGGTCTGTGGGCAAGGCACGCTTTTACCGTGAGCAATGCTTATATGCACGAGGCTATAAAAAGATCTGATAGGGCTCATGCCATAAATTTCGGAAAACTATATTTTGAAATTTATGGCAATGCAGTGGACAGGAGCGAGTTGGTTGAGATATTCGAGAACTGGAATATAGCTAGTGAGAGTGCCTTTAGTAAAATCAAGATAAAGGATCAGGATGTTCAAGTGGTTGAGCAAATCAAAGAGTTAGTTAAGGTTATCAAGCTGGCTGAAGGTAAAGAAAGCTAACAATTAGCGCAAGTGTGAAAAAATTTTCCACTGCGTTCCAGAATTGACCCTTCGCTGGGCGTTAGCCGTATTAGAGAGTAATAGAGAATATGTCAGGTGAAAAATTACAAGATGTAGCTGAAGAGCCGAAATTCTAAAGCGTCTCGGATTTCCTAGAAGCCACGCCGCCATTTATGCTGAGGACTTTCACACCGCTTGCGAGAAAGTCAGGTGATTGAAAACCATGCAAATTATATCATTAACTCAGCTGGTAGCTAGAAGCCCGCTTTAAAGCGATACCTTAAGCCAATTTCTATCTACTCACCCTTTCTAAACTCTAAAACCCTTAACCCTGAAGAACAAGCTTTATCGTCCTGCTTTTGGCTATATCTACTGCGCCTTAAACCCTCAGGCAGACTAGGTCGTGGCATTTACCTCATTGCTTTAGGGCGTACAGCGGCGATTGGTGAGTTACTAAAATTTAAGCGGGTGTTTGCAGTGAACGCCATTCGCCTCAGCTGGCAAAATCCGGTATCTTTGCAGTTATAAAGAGTGGTCATAACCGCGCTCGGCAACATAAAACATGGGGGTAACATACCGCCAGTGGTGTCAGAGGGGCGTTATGCCCAACAAGGACGTCCACTTTTAGTGGATGACAGCGATTCAAGGAATGTACGTTGATGGACTCATTAAAATTAAAAGACTTTCTTCACCCTCGGCCTGCGCCAAGAGGGATTGATGTTCTATGCAAATTACAACACTTCTCAATTATTACTTATGCTGTGGACCCTTCACGGTTTGAGGGGCTTTTCCCGGAGCGATTTGAATTGGATACCCTAGAAATTAATGGTGAAGAAAAGGCGTTAATTTCTGTTGTTCCTTTCATTGATGTTGATTTTACCTCGGCCGTTTTTCCATTCCCTAAATTTACCATGGGCCAAACAAACTACCGCATATACATTATCGATAAAAAGACCAACGAAAGGTGTGTTTGGTTCCTGGGTACCACGTTGGATTCTTGGACTTTAGCTGTCCCTAGGTTTGTTTGGAACTTGCCTTGGTATAGTGGCAAAGTGAAGTTTGATTGTGAGTTCGATTCATCAACCAGGCTATATTCAAAATATAAAATGGTTACTCAAGCCGATTGGGCGCCAGCACATGTTGAACTAACCCAAAGCCCAGACTCTAAACTGGAGTTACCGGGCTTTCCTGATGTAGAAACGGGGTTGGTGTATTTAACTCATCCGCTCGCGGGCTTTTATTATCGCCGTGACGGTCAACTGGGGACGTATCGAGTCTGGCACAAAGCGCTAGAAGTGAAGCCGGCAAACCTTGAATCGGCCAACTTTGGTTTGTTATCGCGCTTGGGCTTAGTGACGCCAGAGGAGCAACAAGTCGCGCATAGCGTTCTTGTTGAACCTATTAATGAATTTACTATTTATTTACCCCCTAAAGTGATTCGATAAAACTACAGTATGGCGTGGAAACGTCATTGGCGGCCCTTGGCACTAGGGTGGGCGCACTTTTTTTGCCATGGCTTATGCGCGCTGTAACGCAAAGTCAGTTGCTTTTTGTTAAATGGTGGGCCCAGAGCGAACAGTTAAAAGAGGAGTTCAGATGTATAAGGGAAGTTGTTTGTGTGGTTCAATCCATTTTCAATTGCAGGGCACTCTCACGGATATCATTCATTGTCATTGCTCCTTATGTCGTAAGGCCAGCGGCAGTGCTTATGCAACCAATGGCTTCATTAATGCAGAAGATTTAAAAATAACAGACAAAGCGGGTACTTTGACTTATTACCAAAGTGCCGAGGGTAAACGTAAATACTTTTGCAGCCAGTGCGGGGCGCCCATTTACAGTGCTAATGCGCAGTCGCCAAGCAGGTATCGGCTGCGCCTAGGAGCGTTAGACAGTGATATTACAGAGCGACCCATTTCTCATAATTTTGTGACCTCAAAAGCAAACTGGGATGAGTTAGACGCGGCGCTCCCTCGTTATGAAAAGTACGAGCCTGGGCGGCAGTGAACTTGGCGCTGGGCTAGGCTGCAATCTGGCACCGACGGCGTTGGGTGCTTTGTAGGAAATAGCGCTGCCTTATATTAATTTCTTCAGTCAAACTCCTTCTTAAACAGTGTTAGATTTGCAACAGTCTGTTGCCCTGTGAGCTGATCGCAAGCACGCGTGAAAATATCTCATTATGCGTTTTGTTGGTTTGTTTCTATTATCCCTTGTATCTATTTGAGGTTCGCAGCAGATGCCTTGGCACTTATCCTGCTAACAGCCTATAAGTGGCGGGTGACACCCTCACTTTTCGGCGTGTTTGCACCGAGAAAGCGCATTTTATGCACTGTAATAATGCGTCCATATTTCTTTGCTAACCTCGCCATCAGACTTTGCAAAACACACCGATTTGCTGAGCAGTATCCATAGCACATTGATGTGGCGAACAAATATACACTTGTTTGGAGCCCAGCTATGTTAAAGAAGCGTTTTTTCAAAACAAAAAACGAAGCAGAAGTGACCTTTGAGTATGAGCACCCACACGCAGCCCGTGTCGCGCTCGTGGCGGAATTTAATCAATGGCAACCTTTGCCCATGACCTGCTCGAAAAAAGGCAGCACATTTCGCGTTAAAACGCGCCTTCCTAAAAACAGCGAATTTCATTTTCGTTACTTAATTGATGACCAAGAGTGGGATAACGACCACCAAGCCGATGCCTATGTTGCCAATGCCTATGGCACTGACAACAGTGTGGTATCAACCCACGTTCATCCTTAACAATGCAGACGCTGGCACAAAGCCTCTATTTGATGGGGGTTGGCGACAGCTACGTGGATTACCAAGGGCAACTGCAACAATTTGATCAAGCGTTGCGGGTAAAAGTGCTTGAGGCCATGGGGGTCGATGTTGATAACCTCGACGCCTTAGCCGCGCTTAACTATCAGCTTGATGCGGCCCCTTGGCAGCAACTTTGCGATGACATTATGGTTATCTCGGAGCCTTCGCCACGTTTAGTTATCCGCCTGAGCGAGGCGCAGTTTCAGCGGCAGCAGAGTGCAAGCTTGCACCTAGAGGTGAACGCACAACACGCTAACTGGTGCATTAGCCAAGGGCAGGTCACCGGTGACTACGTGATTGATGGCTGTCGCTACCTCGCACTTAGCTATGAACTGGGTCAAGGTTGGTTGGCGCCTGGGTTTTACGCCGCTCGGGTCCGCGTCGCAGAGCATAGCGCTGAGCTAGAGCTGTGGTGGGCGCCACAACACGTTTATCAAGGCGCTTATGGCCAGCAAGCAGCTGTTAAAAGTGTGGGGTTATCGTGCGGCTTGTACACCTTGGTGAGCGAACACGGGGTGGGCATGGGTGATTTTGCGGATCTTAAAGCGGTGCTGCGCGAAGCCGCTGCGTTATCCATAGATTATGTGCTACTTAATCCCTTGCACTTACTAGATTGTAATGATGCCAGTAGGCATAGCCCGTACAGCCCCAGCAGCCGCATGCTTATCCACCCGCTGTACATTGCCGTTCAGGATTCGCCGGAATGTGATGCGGCGATTTTAGCGCAGCTTAATGAGGCCAAAAGGCACTATAGCAATGTCGCAAGTGCGCCTTGGCTTGATTACGAGCAAGTCTATGCGCTTAAGCTGCCATTATTACGCGCGTTATTTGAGCGTTTTTGCACCACGGCAAGTGCTGAGCGCAAGGCCGAATTTGCACAGTTTAAAGAGCAGCACCGTGTGGCTCTTGATACCTTGGATGAACCAGATGATGAGCAGGCTTGTTATTGGCAATGGCAAGCCTGGCTGCAGCGCCAAGAATGCCAAAATATAGCGCAAGAGGCGGGTATGAAGTTGGGTCTTATCAATGATTTGGCCGTTGGCGTGAGTGATGGTGGTGGCGAGTTTAATCGTTATCGAGCACTGTTTACCCCCCATGCCTGTATTGGTGCGCCGCCGGATGATTTTGCGCCACAGGGGCAAAATTGGGGCATGCCAGCATTGTTGCCGCAAGCGATGAAGCGCCACCGGTTTGCCTATGCCAAAGCGTTATTTAGCGCCAATATGCAAGGGGCGGGGGCGCTGCGCATTGATCATGTGATGGCGTTGATGCGCATTTGGTGGTGTGTCGATGAGCAGGGTTGTTATGTCTATTACCCCTTTGATGAGCTGTTAGCGCTAATAAAAATACTCAGTCATCAACACCATTGTGTGGTGATTGGTGAAGATTTAGGCGTGGTGCCAGAGCAAGTACGACAGGCCTTGGCACAAGCGCAGATATTCTCCAACACCGTGTATTACTTTTGTTACCAGCACTCAGCCTTTAGCGCGCCGCAACACCTTGATGAGCATACCTTATTGATGATCAGCAACCACGATTTACCGCCTTTTGCCCAGTGGTGGCAGGGCGATGATCTTAATCAAGCGCTGCAACTGGCGCTTATCAGTGTAGAGCAAAAACAGTCGTTATATGAGCAACGTCAAAACCATAAAAGCGCGCTGATTGAGCGACTCACTCAACAAGGGCAGTCGGTTTCGTTACACAGCACCAGTGCCGATGTGTATCGCGCCTTGTGCCGGGCACTTGCGCAAGGAAGTAGTAAGTTGCTGACCCTACAACTTGATGATTTAGACGGCCAACATACGCCGGTCAATATCCCCGGTACGCACCGTGAATACCCGAACTGGCGACGACAGTTGAGCCAATCTGCTGTCGCTATTTTACAGCAGCAACAGCAGTTTATCTGTGAACTGACTAGGAGTCGTCATGGAACATGCGATGATTGATAATACGCCACTTCCTGATTTAGCCGATGCTGTTTGCGCCCTTGAAGGGGCGCAAGTGGGTGAGCCGCGACAGCTATTGGGCCATCAATGCATTGACGGCAGCTGGTATGTGGTTCTCTACAAGCCCGGTGCTTTGGCGGTGGAGGTGCAATTTGCTACTCACACTTGTATTGCCCAGCGCTATTCAGACTCACAGGTGTTTATCGCGCCGGCGCAGGCGGAATTTGTTCCGTATCAGCTCCGTGTTACTTACCCAGAGGCGGTGGTAGTTCAGGCCGACCCATTTTGCTTACCCTTAGGGCTCAGTGCCGCTGATTTATATTATTTCCGCCAAGGCACAGAGCAACAGGCGCAGCGCCACCTTGGTGCTCATATGATGACGTTGCAAGGCCACCGTGGCGTGCGTTTTAGCGTGTGGGCTCCTAATGCCCTCGCGGTGAGTGTGACTGGGGATTTTAACCACTGGGATAGTCGCCAGCACCCCATGGCGCGGGTTGAAGACAGCGGTGTTTGGGCCATTTTTATACCTGATGTAGCGCCGGGCCAGTGCTACAAATACCATATTCGTACGTTATCGGGTGAGGCCTTATTAAAAGCCGACCCCTATGCATTTGCTACAGAGCTGCCGCCAAATACCGCCTCGCGTGTCAGCGCTGTTACGTTGCCTAAAGCGCTGGATGAGCAAAGCTATGAGCAACGCGAGCGCCGCAATGCCATCGATGCTGCCATTAGTATTTATGAGCTGCACATTGGCTCTTGGCGGCGCACCGCCGATAACCAATTTTTAAATTACCGTGAGTTGGCCGCGCAATTAATTCCGTACGTTGAAGAAATGGGGTTTACCCATATTCAATTAATGCCCGTTAGCGAGTTCCCTTTTGATGGCTCGTGGGGATATCAGAGCACCGGTCTTTTCGCGCCCACCTCGCGCTTCGGCAGTGGCGATGATTTTGCCTATTTCTGCGCGCAATGCCGTGCGCACAATATTGGTGTGCTAATAGATTGGGTGCCGGGGCATTTCCCGGCAGATGCTCACGGTTTGGGGCGTTTTGATGGCACGCATTTGTATGAGCATGCCGATCATCGCCAAGGGTATCATCCAGATTGGCATACCTATATTTACAATTATGAGCGCCAAGAGGTACGTAGCTTTCTCACCTCTAGCGCCAGCTTTTGGTTAGAGCAATACGGGGTAGACGGGTTGCGCGTGGATGCCGTGGCATCGATGCTATACCTTGATTACAGTCGTGAGCATGGGCAGTGGTTGGCCAACCACTTGGGTGGACGAGAAAACCTCGGTGCTATTGCTTGCCTACAGCAAATCAACAGTGTGTGCTATGGGCGAAATCGCGGCATTATGATGGTCGCAGAGGAATCGACCGCATGGCCTGGAGTCACACAAACCACCGACAGTGGCGGCTTAGGGTTCGGCTTTAAGTGGAATATGGGCTGGATGAATGACTCATTACGCTACATGCAGTTAGACCCGATTTACCGCCAATACCATCACCACGACATGACCTTTTCCATGGTCTATGCCTATAGCGAAAATTACATTTTGCCTTTAAGCCATGATGAGGTGGTTCATGGCAAAGGGTCGCTGCTGAGCAAAATGCCAGGGGATAGTTGGCAGCAACACGCGAACCTGCGCGCCTATTTAGGTTTTATGTGGGCTCACCCTGGCAAAAAGCTGCTATTTATGGGCGGCGAGTTCGCTCAGCAGCGCGAGTGGGACCATAACCATGCGTTGGATTGGCACCTGCTTGATGACCCAGCGCACCAAGGCATGCAGCGTTGGGTTAAATGCCTGAATCAGCTTTATCGTTCGTACCCGGCTCTGCATGAAAATGACTGTGATGAGCGTGGGTTTCGGTGGTTAGATGGGAATAATAGCCAGCAAAGCATTTACAGCTTTGTACGTATTGCCAGTAGCCGCCTGCAAGTCGTGCTCGCGGTTGTGAATATGACGCCTCAAGTACATCATGATTTTCGCATTGGTGTGCCTCACGCTGGTAGTTACCGAGTTATCGCTAATAGCGATGAGAGTCAATACTTCGGCAGTGGCGTTAGGGTGTGCGCTGAGCGACCTGCAAATGAGCAACCACTCCTTTCGGAGCCACTACCCTGGCATGGGCAAAGTCAGTCTGTCAGCATCTGTGTGCCGCCATTGGCTTGTGTTTATCTGTTGTGGGAGGCACCTGATCATGAGTAAATTTATTACCAAGCCGGGCGTTGGTGCTCCCTTGGGGGCTTATATTGATGACCAAGGGGTTAATTTTTGCTTGTACTCGCGTCATGCCGGTGCCGTGTACTTATGTCTGTATGATGCTTCTGGGCACAGTGAAATTGCACGCATAGCCCTACATAAAGGTGAACCCGGGTATTGGCATGTTTATGTCTCAGGGGCTGCAAAAGGGCAGCTATATGGTTATCGTGTGGATGGTCCTTTTGCTCCTGAACAAGGGCAGTTGTTTAATATTAACAAGTTGCTGCTCGACCCTTATGCACACTCGCTATTTGGTGATTTTCAACACAGTATTCGCCACCGCGCTATTGATGAGCAAGGTAAGCTATGTCCGTTTGATAATGCTCACTTAATGCCTAAAGCTCAGGTAACCGCGCTGAGCCAGTATAAAGGTAAACGCCCGGAGATTGCCTGGCATGACACTGTTATTTACGAATGTCATGTTAAAGGGTGGTCGCAGCGCCACCCCGATATTGAGAACGCCCAACGCGGGTGTTTTGCAGCCTTAGCAACGCCGCAATTCATTGAGCATATCAAAGCGCTAGGTGTGACCAGCATTGAGCTTATGCCCGTGCAGCAGTTCATTAGTGAAGCGTTTTTACAGCCACTCGGGTTGAGTAATTATTGGGGCTATAACACCCTGAGCTTTTTCACTCCGCATAGTGATTATTTGGTTAGCGGCGATGTGCACGAATTTCAAGCCATGGTCGCGGAGTTACATCAACACAATATCGAAGTGCTGATTGATGTGGTTTACAACCACAGCTGTGAAGGCGAAGCCCTTGGCCCTTGTTGCCACCTAAGGGGCATCGATAATCGCAGTTATTACCGCCTTGATGAGCAAGGTCATTATATTAACGACACCGGCTGCGGTAACACCTTAGATTTAACCCAACAGGGTGCGTTGCGCTTGGTCATGGACAGCTTACGGCATTGGTATCAGGTATATGGGGTCGATGGCTTTCGCTTTGACTTGGCCAGTATTTTAGGCCGAGAGCGCCATGGTTTTAGCCCTGAACATGTCTTTTTTCAATGCCTTGCTCAAGACCCGGTATTACAACACGCGAAACTGATTGCCGAGCCTTGGGATATTGGCCCCGGAGGTTACCAGCTTGGCGCTTTTCCTGCTCCATGGCGGCAGTGGAATGACCAATATCGCGATGTTGTCAGGCGGTTTTGGCGCGGCGATAGCGATTTACTGGGCGTGTTAGCCAAGCGCTTGCATGGCTCTGCCGACATTTTTAGCGCCACCGGCATGGTGCCAAGCTACAGCATTAATTTTATAACCAGTCATGATGGCTATACCTTGGCCGACCTGGTCAGCTACGAGCAAAAGCATAATCACGCCAACGGAGAGCACAACCAAGACGGCCATAATGCCAACTACAGCTGTAATTATGGTGTGGAAGGGCACAGCGACGATGCTCACATCAAGTTACTGCGTTTGCGAGCACAAAAAAACTTACTGCTCACCCTATTACTTTCCAAAGGCGTGCCCATGCTCAGCGCCGGCTCGGAAATGGGGCACTCACAGGGGGGCAACAATAATGCATATTGCCAAGATAACGCCATTAATTGGCTTAGTTGGCACGATGTCTCTCGCCACCATCCGTTAGCACTGTTTATCAGCGATGTGCAAAGGCTGCGTCGTGAATTCGCCATTTTTACGCACCCGGAGTACATCCATGATAACGACCCGCGCTTTGTGATTGCTTGGTATCGCCCTGACGGGCGGCCGATGAGCAATGACGATTGGCATGACCCCTCGCTGCATACCCTGGTGTATTACAGTATCGATACCCAGGCCCATCACTATTTATGTGTGGTACTGCATCGCGGCGGGCGCGAGCAAGCGCTGCGCTTAGTGAGCCCTGATAATACGCCTCTGCAATGGCACCTGCGCTTGAGTACGGATGAACACAGTGAGTCTGCAACGCAGGGCATCGCTGTGGATCAAGAAATAACCTTAACTCCCTGTAGTGGTTGGGTGTTTAGTAACGTTGAAAACAAACACAATACAAGGCAAACACTATGACTACGTCTGGCACTGTATGCCACCCTGTGGATTGGCAGGATGCGCCGCTACTTGATAGCGAAACGTTAGCCGATGATTTGGCTCGTCATTTTCACTATACCCTCGGGCGCGACAAAGTGGGCGAATCGCAGCATTATTTGTATCAAGCACTGGCGCTGACAATACGTGATAGGCTGGTGGCGCGCATGCGACAAACCCGCAATGTCACCACCTCAGTGCCAACACGAAGAGTTGCCTACCTGTCGTTAGAGTTTCTCATCGGACGTAGCTTAAATAACGCTATTTTAAACCTAGATATGGCTGCTGAGGTGAGCGCCGCACTAGCCAATTACTGCGCTGAGCTCGAACATATAGCCAGCGCTGAGCACGACGCTGGTTTAGGAAATGGTGGTTTAGGGCGTTTGGCTGCGTGCTTCTTAGATAGCTGTGCGACCATGGCCTTGCCGGTCACAGGTTATGGTATTCGTTATGAATACGGCATGTTTAATCAACGCATTGATAATGGTCATCAAATAGAGCAGCCCGATCATTGGCTGCGTGAAGGCCATCCGTGGGAATTACCAGCACCGGATAAAACCGTGCGGGTGAAGTTTTTTGGTCATGTCGATATTTATCGAGACCATCAAGGCCGCGAACACCGCCAATGGCTGGACACCCAAGATGTGTTAGCTGTGCCTTATGATGTGCCCGTGCCAGGCTATGGTAATGATATCGTCAATACCTTACGGCTATTTAAAAGTGAGGCCACCGATGAGTTTGACCTTGGTGAGTTCAATGCTGGTGGCTATGCCGAGGCTGTGGCGCAAAAAAACCTCGCCGAGCAAATTTCCATGGTGCTGTATCCCAATGACAGCAGTGAAAATGGCAAAGAGCTGCGCCTGCGCCAGCAATATTTTCTCTGTAGTGCCGCACTGCAAGACCGGCTCAACCAATGGATAGCAATTAAAGGCGCACAGTTTACAGATTTTGCCGATTATCATGTATTTCAACTCAACGATACGCACCCCAGTATTGCCGTAGCTGAATTAATGCGCCTGCTTATCGACGAGCACTGCTTGAGTTGGGACGATGCTTGGCAGATAACCACTCGTACCATGGCCTACACCAACCACACCTTGCTACCTGAAGCGCTGGAAAAATGGTCTGTGGCTTTAATGCAACGGCTACTGCCGCGTTTGATGCAAATTATCTATGAAATTAACGCACGGTTCTTAATCTTAGTCGCCAAACAGTGGCCCGGGTGTGCACAAAAACAGCGTGCTTTGTCGCTTATTGAAGAGGGGGCAAATCCCCAGGTGCGTATGGCTTATTTAGCCATCGTTGGCAGTTATTCCGTCAATGGGGTGGCGGCGCTGCATAGCCGCTTACTAAAAGAGCAGTTGTTTGCAGATTTTTATGCGCTGTGGCCACAGAAGTTTAATAACAAGACCAATGGGGTCACGCCTAGGCGTTGGCTATCTCATTGTAACCCCGAGCTGGCACAATTGATCACCGCCAAAATAGGCGATGATTGGGTAAAAGATTTCGCGCATATTAACCGTATTCGCCGTTACTACGATGATGATAGTTTTATTGCCGCGTGGCAACAGGTAAAACAAGCCAACAAAGCGCGGCTGTGCGAGTTGGTGCAACAGCGCTGCGCCGTGCAATTTGACTCGACCATGCTGTTTGATGTGCAGGTCAAGCGCATTCATGAATATAAACGCCAGTTGCTCAATATTTTGCATGTGATTCATTTATACCGGCGCATTTGTGATGGCGATACGCAAGGCATGGTGCCCCGTTGTGTGCTGATCGGAGGCAAAGCGGCCCCCGGTTACGATATGGCTAAGCGCATTATTAAGTTGATATGTAATGTTGCCAACACCATTAACGATGACCCCCGTGCGAAAGCATGGTTAAGGGTGGCGTTTTTACCGAATTACAATGTCACAGCGATGGAAACAATTTGCCCTGGAGCGGATTTATCAGAGCAAATATCCACGGCGGGTAAGGAAGCGTCAGGCACCGGCAATATGAAGTTTATGATGAATGGCGCACTGACCATAGGCACCCTAGATGGCGCCAATGTGGAAATGCTTGAAGCACTCGGTGGCGAGCACTTTTTTACTTTTGGCGCCAAGATTGAGCAAATCGACGATATCCGCAGGCACTATAGCGCACGCGCTATTATTGATAACGACCCGCAGCTGCAAAAAGTAATCGCCTTGCTACAAAGCGGTCATTTTAATTTGTGTGAGCCGAATATTTTCGCTCCCATTATTAACCTCCTTTATGACGATAGCGACCCTTGGCTTACCTGTTATGACTTTGCCAGTTACTGCCAAGCTCAACAAGCTGTCAGCGAAGCTTATCAAGACCCTAAACACTGGACTCAAATGAGTATTTTAAATACCGCTGCTTCTGGTCAGTTTTCCAGTGATCGCACTATTGCCCAATACAGTGAAGACATATGGCAGTTACAGGCCATGCCAACGCGCCAAGGAGAATAACGATGCCAAGTTATGCAAATCGATACATTAGTACTTTAACCCGTGATACTTACGCCTTGATCCTCGCCGGAGGCAGAGGATCGCGGTTACATGAGCTGACCAACTGGCGCGCCAAGCCGGCCGTGTATTTTGGGGGTAAACATCGCATCATTGATTTTCCGCTTTCGAACTGCATCAATTCGGGGATACGTAGGGTCGGGGTGGCGACTCAATATAAGTCGCACTCGTTAATTCGTCATGTACATCGCGCCTGGGGACACTTTAAAAAAGAGCTCGGTGAGTCAGTAGAGATTTTACCCGCGTCACAGCGCTACGGCGATGAGTGGTATTGCGGCACTGCCGATGCGGTATTTCAGAATATGGACATCATTCGTCATGAGCTACCCCGTTATGTCATGATTTTATCAGGCGATCATGTTTACCGTATGGACTACGGGGCGTTACTGGCAAAACATGTAGAAACGGGCGCCGATATGACGGTGTGCTGTATTGAAGTCGACACCGAAGAGGCTGCCAACACCTTTGGCGTTATGACCGTCGACGAACAAAACCGTATTCGCCGCTTTGATGAAAAGCCCGCTGTGCCGAATGAAATTCCAGCAAAGCCGGGTCGGTGCTTAGCTTCGATGGGCAACTACGTGTTTAACACTGAATTTTTATTTGAGCAATTGCAAAAAGATGCGCAAAACAGCTGCTCGGGGCGAGATTTTGGTCACGATATCATCCCGGCAATCATCGACAATCACCAGGTATATGCCTTCCCATTTACCGATCCGAGCATGTCTGGGCAGCCCTATTGGCGTGATGTTGGCACCTTAGATTCGTTTTGGGAAGCGAATATGGAGTTGGTTGAACCGGAGCCGAAATTGGATTTGTACGACCCCAGTTGGCCAATTTGGACCTATCAAGAGCAATTACCGCCAGCGAAGTTTATTTTTGATGACGATGAACGCCGGGGGATGGCGGTGGATTCAACGGTTTCCGGTGGCTGTATTATTTCCGGCTCGCAAGTGCGCAAGTCGCTATTATTTTCTAATGTGCACGTGCACTCATTTTGTCAAATTGAGCAAGCGGTGGTGCTGCCCGGTGTGGTCGTTCATCGCGGTTGCCATATTAAGCGAGCGATCATTGACCGGGGCTGTGAAATACCAGAAGGACTGACTATTGGCTTAGATCATGAGGAAGATATTGAACACGGCTTTCGCGTATCCAAAAATGGCATTGTGTTGGTAACGCGCGATATGTTGGCGGCGCTTGCGCAAAAAACCGATGCCCAGAGTCAGCAGCGAGCGTAATAATGAAGTCAGTGTTATTTGTTTGTGCTGAGAGTAGCGCCATTGTCGGTGCGAAAGTGGGTGGGGTGGCTGATGTGGTGGGCAATGTGTCAAAAGCCTTGGCCGAGCAAGGTACCCGAGTCGATGTCATTTTGCCGCATTACCAATGCATGGAGCTCATTGACGCGCAGCCCTGTGCCGAGGTGCAGGTTCACTTTGCTCACCAACGGCTTAATATACAGCTTTTATTGGTAAGCAAACGCGATGGAGTCAGTCACTATGTGTTATCGCATCCGTGGCTGTGCAGTGAACATGTTTATCATCACGATGAAGATGGCCGGCCCTTTGCCGCTGACGCCAGTAAGTTTGCCTTATTTTGCTTGGCGGTGGCGCAGGCGATAGAGCAAGGTGTACTAGCGGCTGATGTGTTGCATTTACATGATTGGCACAGTGCCACGTTGGCAGTGCTTCGTGCTTATGGCAAAGATTTGCAAAGACTAAAAGCCATGCACACGGTGTACACCATTCACAACTTAGCATTGCAAGGTGTGAGGCCGTTTGCCCACGACCCGTCGGCGCTTGAATCGTGGTTTCCATGGTTAAGTTACGATGGCCAGCGTATTTGCGATCCGCGCTATCCCCATTGCTATAATCCGATGCGCGCTGCCATTGAACTATGTGACAAAGTGCATGTGGTCTCGCCCCAGTATATGCAAGAGGTTCAGCGTCCAAGCAATATGGAGCATGGTTTTATCGGTGGAGAAGGGTTGGAAAATCAGTTGGTTGCCGCGCAGCAGCAAAATCGGTTGTTGGGCATCCTCAATGGCTGTGACTACCAAAGCGAGTCGGTAAATTACACTCAAAAACGGTTATGGCAGCTCGCTGAGCAGGCTGTATTACTATGGATGGGCAAGGCCAATCAGTTAAGCGTGAGTCATTACATCGCCCATGTTCGCCTGCAACAATGGCGTGCCAAAGAGGTCACACCCTGGCTATGCTCTGTAGGGCGGATCAGCCCGCAAAAAGTCGCGCTATTGCTTGATGATGATACGCTGGGTGAACTGTTGCGATGTTTAGCTGAGCAAGGCAAGCACTTTATGATGCTGGGCTCTGGCGACCCGGCGCTTGAAGCGTTGCTAACACAGGCGATGGCCGAGCATGACAACTTCTTGTTTTTACGTGGTTTCGCCCTGGAACTGGGTGATGCGATGTACCAGCTTGGGTCATTATTTTGTATGCCCAGTTCATTTGAACCATGTGGCATCAGTCAGCTTTTAGCGATGCGCGAGGGCACGCCCTGCTTAGTACATCAAGTAGGCGGCCTTAAAGACACCATTGCCGAAGGCGTCAATGGTTTCACCTTCACGGGCAATAGCCCAAAACAGCAAAGTCGGCAGCTACTCACTGCCTTGCAGCGTGCTCTTGCTGTTTACCATAACGAGCCAGCGCAGTGGCAGACATTGTGCGCGCAAGCCAAAAACACGCGCTTTGACTGGCACCAAGTCGCCGTCAGTTACCTTGAGCAGTTGTACACCCATTAGTTGCGGCGCAAACGACTCAGCGACACCTTGGGGAGCGGCCTAAAACAGGTCGATATCCCCTTCATCCTGATTAGCATTGTCCGGTGAAATTGCACCGGATTGCACAAGATCATCAAAAAAGTGCATCTGATCACGGCCATTATTTTTTGCATAATAAAGTGCTTTGTCGGCGTTCTCTAATACGCTGATGGGGAAGTCATAAGGGCTGATACGAGCCATCCCCACACTGACTGTCAGCGTTTTTACAAAGGGGAAGTGGGTGTTGCGCACATGGTCCATAAACGCCTGCATTTTTTCATTGATATCTTCTTGTTTGCAAGGCTCAAAAATAAGTACAAATTCTTCGCCGCCGAAGCGAAACATTAAGTCTGAAGCGCGGAAGAAGCCGCGCATCTGCTGAGCTAAGATAAGCAATACCTCATCACCACAGACATGACCATAGTTATCATTAACTTGTTTGAAGTGGTCGATATCCACCATTGCTAACCACGAGTAACTCTCGGGTTGGCGCTTGCGGTTATTATTATCTCGGTTGTGGGCTTTTTGGTTCCTCACTTGCTTTTCTAGCAGGCGTTTAAATTTACGCTCAAAGGTTTGCCGATTTAATAATCCGGTCAGCTTGTCGCGCTCATTCTCATGTAAAATGGTTAGGTAATTTTCGTAAATGCGGCAAAAGGCGTTCAGTAACACTTGTTGTGATGAGCTCAAGTGATTACTGACCACCTTGATGGCGACCACAGGTTTATCAAAAATCGAAATGGGCAGCCAGCGATGCTCAATGCCATTGTTGTTCTGTACGGTAATGATACAAGCGGATTGTAAACACGAGAGAAGTTCAGATTCAGGGGATTCTACAATGTGTGTGTCGTGCCATTGATATTGACCGGCATTCTCATGGTGTAGCACCAGGCTGCACTCGATGACCCTGCGGCCAAAGTCCTGTAAGTCCTTATAAACTGCTATCTCTTGGCACTGTATGAACTCTTGTAGGGTGGTGACTAGGCTGTATTCGAGGGAGTTTACATCTCTGGTTTTAGTAATTTTGATAACCGAGTTTAATAATTCTTCTTGCATGATTCGGTAGGCCCTATAAATTTACCACATAATGCGACCTACATGGTCGCTAGCCCTGAGTATAGTCAATATATAAAAACCGGGACGTCCATTTCCGTCATTGTCATATTTTCTTCTCTTTATTGTTCCGACCCATACGCTTGGCATCTTGCAGCTCGGCTCGCAGCGAGCAATGGCCCCTAACATGTTGCTTGTAATCAAAAAAGGGAATTTGAATCTAACGATATAACCACAACGAATATAAAATATATTGTATACATTATTAACTAAATGTTAACTTTGCCGCGAGTTCAATCAACCCAGAAAAGGTACATTATGAGAAAATCAGCAATTACGTCGGCACTGATGGTTACGCTTGGCTGCGTAGCTGGCCACGTTAGCGCACACCCGGGCACCAGTGATGGCAAGCGATTGTTTAAACCTATAAGTGCACAGCATTCATTGGCCGTTGCCCATGAGGCGGACCAGCAGAGGCAACATGTGGCGCCGCCAACGGCTGATAGGCAAACGCAGCTTTCTTCAATCCATTTAGTGAATGAGCTTTCACATTCTAGCTTGATGGCAGATGCGAGTGCGCAGTGTGCCCTGCAGCAATTGGCTGACGCGTCGAGCGCCACCATCGCCGAGCAAGTGACCAGCCAGGGTGTGGATTGCGTCAACGCGCTATTTAGTGCCAGCAATGAAGTCGCTGGACAAATTGTTACTGATGGTAAAATGTTAGCAGTTGCTGATAGGGCGCTTGTGCTTGCCAGCAATTATAACGGCCAAGGCAGTGCTGATTTGGAAGCGCTATTTTTGTTTCTGCGCGCTGGCTTCTATGTCGAGTTCTATAACGATCAGGTAAGTTTATCGCCAGCTGCAACTGAGGCGACCCAGCAAGCACTGGATGCCTTTGTTGCCAATACCCACTTTTATGCCAACAGCGACGCCCATGGCAAGACGCTTAGTGAAGTGATCATCACTATGGATAGCGCTGAATTACAGCATCGCTACTTACCGCAAGTTAAACAATGGCTAAGTCGTTGGGACCAAAGTTATGGTAATAGCTGGCATATGCGCTCGGCGGTAAATGGTATTTTTACCATTTTGTTCCGAGGTCAATGGAATGATGAATTCATGGCGCTGGCAAAAACCGATACCGAGCTGGCACGACTGTTAGGTGAGTTCACAGCGCAAACCTGGATGATAGGTAGCGACAGCGAATATCTGATCACCAACGCGGCAAGGGAGTTAGCGCGGTTAAAAATGCACAGCGGCGAGCCAATTGAAGATGAGGCCGATAAGCAGCTTAGCGCACTATTTGCCCGTTATAACATGGTTGGCTACGGTGATGCCCTCTGGTTAGGCGCAGCCGACATCGTCGATTACTACGGTGCCTGCGCGCAGTTTGAGGTATGTGGTTTTAAAGCACAGGTTGAGCAGCAGGTATTGGGTCAAATTCACCAGTGCAGTGACACCATTCGCATTCGTGCACAGCAATTAAGTGCCAGCCAACAACAAGCAGCCTGTGAAAAAATGGCTTACGAAGAAGGGGTGTTCCACGACAAGTTAGCCACTAATAATCAACCTGTTGCCGATGATTTGAACTCCTTCTTACAGGTGAATGTGTTCAATAGCAGCGACGATTATAAAAAATATGCTGGGGTTATTTTTGGCATCGATACCAACAATGGCGGTATGTATTTAGAGGGGGATCCAAGCAACCCTGACAATCAGGCCAACTTTGTTGCTTACGAGGCCAGCTATGCCAACGCTGACCACTATGTCTGGAATTTAGAGCATGAATATGTTCACTACTTAGACGGGCGCTTTAATCTTTATGGTGATTTTAACGCCCCAACAGCCGATATAGTTTGGTGGAGTGAGGGAGTGGCTGAATATGTCTCGTTACTTGAGGACAACAGCGCTGCAATTGAGACCATAAAAGATGGCAGCACTTACCAATTAGGCGAGGTGTTTGCCACCACGTATGCCGGTTTTGACCAAGATAGAATTTATCGCTGGGGATACTTGGGGGTGCGCTTTATGTTTGAGCGTCACCGCAGCGAGTTGGCCAACATGCTAACGAATACTCGCCAGGGCAACTGGCAAGGCTATCAAAGCCAAATGAATAGCTGGGCGGCGAGTTATGGCAATGAATTCACGACTTGGACACAAGCGCTCGCTGGTGGCGAGAACAATACCGCGCCAACGGCCCGTATTAACGCCCTCGATACCGGGGTTGTGAATCAAAGTGTGAGCTTTGATGGCAGTGCGAGCAGCGACAGCGAAGGCGCTATCGCAAGCTATCTTTGGGATTTTGGCGATGGCACATCAGGGCGAGGGGCTATTGCACAGCATAGCTATAATCAGCCGGGAAGTTACATCGTGACCTTGAGTGTGAGTGATGAGCAGGGCCTGAGCCACAGTGTTAGTCACAGTATTACCATTGAGGCCGATAGCAGCGGCGGTATTACTGAGCTGAGCAATGGGCAAAGCGTGTCTATCAGTGGTGCACAAGATAGCGAGCAAGTGTTCCGTATCACATTGCCGCAAGGCACTTCAGCGCTTGATGTGATCCTTTCAGGAGGCAGTGGTGATGCTGACCTTTATGTTCGTGAACAGCAAGCCCCCACCACAGGCGAGTTTGACTGTCGTCCGTATATTGGTGGTAATGAGGAACAATGCCAGCTCAATCTAGGTAGCGCGACCAGTGAAGTGTATATCATGGTCAGAGGGTATAATGCGTTTGCGGATGTGAGCCTAACAGCCAGCTATCAGGCGCCTTCTCACATCGATGATATGTGCGCGCAACAAGGACCGCGTACTGATGGTCGCTTAGTGGCCGGTGAGACTATCTGCTTAGGTGCGCAGGCACCGATGTGGTTTAGTATTGAAAATGTCGCCGCAGCGCAAAGTGTGCGTATCGAAACGGCCCATGGCAGTGGCGATTTAATGCTGGAATATGCCAACCAAGGCTGGCCCAATGGCAGCAATGTTGAGGCCCGCAGCGATACATCAGGAAACGTGGAGTGTTTATCGGTGAGTGGTCAAAGCAACTACTGGGGGTATTTAAAAGTATCTGGCAACAGCGCTGGAGCGAGCTTGAAACTCAGTATTGATGAGGGCCATTGTCAGTAAACTAAAGACACAAAAAAACCTGCGTTAGCGCAGGTTTTTTTCATATTAGCAATTAGTTATTGCTCATCTCGGCGTAGTTCTTACACGCTTCAACATCTTTACACTCGCCGTATAGATAGAGTGAGTGATTAGTTAGCGTAATGCCGTTTTCTTCTGCGATTTCTACCTGACGACGTTCAATCATGTCGTCTTCAAACTCGATCACTCGACCACATTTTAAACACACTAAATGGTCGTGGTGCGTAGAGCCGGCCAATTCAAATACCGATTTGCCGCCTTCGAAGTGGTGGCGGGTGACAATGCCAGCATCATCGAACTGGTTTAAAACGCGATAAACAGTAGCCAGACCGATCTCTTCGCTGTTATCAAGCAGGATTTTGTAGACGTCCTCGGCACTGATGTGCTGGTTATCCGGAGACTGGAGGATTTCTAGGATTTTAATACGCGGTAGCGTGACCTTTAAGCCCGCTTTTTTAAGCTCTAGATTATGATCAGTCATTCAACTTGTTCTCGATTTTAGATTCTTGGTTGCACCGCTAAGGGACAGCAAGCGGTGCGTGCGACGCATAATAATGGCTAAGAATAACGTGCTTTACTATCAAGTGTAAAGCCAAGTTACCCTTAGCGTTTTTGTTCTTAGTCGGCAAGTTCTGCTAGGCACATTTCATCAAAAATCTGCTTACACCAGGTTTTCACACGCTCATCGGTCAGCTCTGGTTGACGGTCTTCATCAATGCCCAAGCCAACGAAATGCTCGTCATCAACCAGCCCTTTTGATGCTTCAAAATCATAGCCTTCGGTAGGCCAATTACCGACTACAATAGCACCACGCTCGGTGATAATGTCGTTGACCATGCCCATGGCATCAAGGAAGTACTCGGCGTAATCTTCTTGATCACCACAACCAAAGATAGCACATAGCTTGCCGTCAAAGTCGATTTCTTCTAGTTCAGGGAAAAAGTCATCCCAGTCACACTGCGCTTCGCCGTAGTACCATGTGGGGATACCAAAGAGCAGCAGGTCAAACTCTGCAATCTCTTCTTTGCTGCTTTTCGCGATGTCGTGCACGGCTACCATGTTCTTGCCGAGCTCTTTTTGGATCATTTTTGCAACGTGCTCAGTGTTACCCGTATCACTACCAAAAAATATACCTACACTTGCCATGAATAAATAACCTTTTATGTATCTATAGCCAATCGTTCTTGCAAAATGGTTTCAATCAACGCACTACGGCTAATATTCTGCGCATCTGCCATATCATTTAATGCTTGATACAGCTCTGATGAAACTTTAAATTCGACGCGTTTCAAGCCCCGCGCTTTATCGCGCTTGAGCTGGTTACGCTTATTTACTTTCAGTTGTAACTCCCGAGGGAGCGGGTTAGTTTTTGGACGACCCGGGCGTCGCTCATACTCGAATAAATCGAGCGTGGTTCTATCTAGCTCTGACTTGGCCATGGTTAACCCACACCTGCTCCTTGCCAGAAGACTTGAATAAGCCCTTTGGCGATAAAGCCGGAACAGCCTAAAAACAACACAAGCCAGACAATATAACGACCAAATTTAGGCACATCGCCTTTTTTAAGTACGTCTTGAATTGCCATGCCGATGAAAAAAAAGATGCCAGCAAGGCCAAAATATAACCCGAGGGTATCGATCTCATTGATTAATTGGTCGACCATTGACTGCTACCTATCTGTAAAACGGCGCGCATTGTAGCACAGAAAAATCCAATAATTTAGGTGATATTGAGGCTTTTAGCCTCCGTTATACTAACCCTAAATTACGCCCATACTATTGATATGGATTAACGTGTTAAAAAATCAACGATGGATTTATTTACTGCTGCCGGTTTTTCAGCGTGTAGCCAATGTCCGGTGCCTTGAATTACTTTTGCTTTGGCATTCGGGAACAGGGTCATGATCTGTTCTTTGTGCTCAGGCAAAATATAATCTGAGTCGCCACCTTTAACGAACAGTGTATCACACAAACAAGAATCATTTACAACTGGCTGCGATAGGATATTTGCATATTGCTGTTTTAGCACTGGCAAATTAAATTGCCATTCTAGGGAGCCTTTGTCGGTTTTTTTCAAACTTTTAGCCAAAAACTGGCGTACACCCGGTGTGGCTATGTATTCACTCATTAACTCATCCGCTTGCGAACGTGAGCTAACCGATGCACTGGCAACGCCTTCAAGCGCTTGAAAAATGGCGTCATGACGGGAGTGGTAACTCACTGGAGCCACGTCAAGTACAACGAGCTTGCTGACGCGCTCGGGTGCATCTATTGCTACTTGCATAGCCACCTTGCCGCCCATGGAATGACCCACAATGTGCGCTTGCGCGATCTCCAGCTCATCCATCAGCGCAATAATGTCCTCAGCCATAGCCGGGTAGGTCATGGTCTCGCTGTGAAAAGATTGACCGTGATTGCGCACGTCCACGTTAATTACATGAAACTGCTCACTGAGGGCTCTGGCAACGACTTTAAGATTATCTAATGAGCCAAATAAACCATGAATAACAATCACAGTGGGCGCATTTTTTGGCGCCTCAGAGCTGCTTTGATAATTTAGTAACATAAACACGTTATCATCGATGAAAGTAGGTAAATTGTGCCCACTGGGCGCGCGCAATGCAACACTTGGTCAAACACTGCTCAGTTGCTAAGGGCCTATACAGGGCACGCCCCCTAGCTTATTCAGGTAACTTGGGTATAATTCTGCAAAGCATTTGTAAACTTGGCAGTAATGACAGGAATATCATGAAAAAAATAGAAATAGACGACGAGCTATACCAATATATTGCCAGCAATACCCAAAGCATTGGCGAAAGTGCCTCTGAGATTTTGCGTCGTTTATTGAATTTGCAAAGCGCAGCGCCCATAGCTGCGCCAGCCACTGTAGAAACCGATGTAAGCGATGAGCCCGAGGAGCAGCAAGCGCAGCCCATGGCTGAAGCTGATGATAACCAAGCCAGCGTGTTCGACATTCTTAATAAAGAAGAACTGGCGATGCAAAAGGGCGTTGTTGGCCGCTTCTTGTTTATTCTTGCAGCGCTGCACCGCACCCATAAAACCACATTCCACCGCGTACTGAATATTAAAGGCCGTGACCGTCGATACTTTGGTAAAAGTAAAGAGGAGTTGCAGGCCAGTGGTAGCAGTCTAAACCCAAAGAATATCGATGACAGTCCTTTTTGGGTAATGACCAACTCTAATACCACCCGTAAGAAAATGATGTTGCATGAAGCGGCGTTAGAGCTGGGTTACACTAAAGAGCAAGCAGAAACTATTCGCGACTATTTATAAGGAATCAGGTATGGCCCTTCACCCCAATGCCGGAAAACTCGCCAAGCAAGCCGATCTTGTTAATGTACCTAAATTAATGAGCGCTTATTATCTCAACGAGCCTGATGTGGAGCAATTTCCAGAGCACCGGGTCGCATTTGGTACTTCCGGTCATCGTGGTTGTTCTTTTAATACGCAATTTAATGAATCTCACATTTTGGCTATTACCCAGGCTATTTGTGATTACCGCAAAAAAGAGAATATTTTCGGGCCACTGTTTTTAGGCAAAGATACGCATGCGTTGTCGGAGTCGGCGTTTAATTCTGCCATTGAGGTATTGGTCGCCAACGAAGTGCAAATCATTACCCAGCAAGACGATGACTTTACGCCCACTCCGGTGATAAGCCATGCGGTAGTGAGCCACAATAAAGCCCACCCACATGAATTGGCTGACGGCATTGTGGTGACGCCCTCACATAATCCACCTCAAGATGGTGGTTTTAAATATAATCCACCCAATGGTGGGCCTGCCGATACCAACGCCACAAAATGGATTGAAGATAGAGCGAATCAGTTACTCATTGAAGATCTGGTGGAAGTGGAGCTTTTCCCCTTTGCTAAGGCTGTGCGCTCTGGTTTTATCAAATACGTGGACTTAATAACCCCATTTGTTGCTGATTTAGCCAATGTCGTTGATATGCACGCGATCGCCAAATCAGGGATCACCATAGGAATCGACCCCCTCGGTGGTTCGGGAATTCATTATTGGCCGCATATTGCCAAGCAATACGGATTAAACCTCACGGTTGTGAACGACGCGATAGACCCTCGTTTTGCGTTTATGCCACAAGATAAAGATGGCAAAATCCGAATGGATTGCTCATCCCCTTATGCGATGACCAATTTGGTCGCACTAAAAGACCGCTTCGATATTGGCATTGGTAACGACCCAGATTATGACCGCCACGGTATTGTTACCCCAGACGGGTTGATGAACCCCAACCACTTTCTTGCCGTCGCTATTGATTACCTATTGACTCATCGCAGCGCGTGGCCGGGCGATGTGAAAGTCGGTAAAACCCTGGTTTCCAGTGCGATGATTGATAAAGTGGTACAAAGCCACGGTAAAACCTTGTTTGAAGTCCCTGTGGGCTTTAAATGGTTTGTTGATGGTTTGCACAGCAGTGAATTGTGCTTTGGCGGTGAAGAAAGTGCCGGAGCTTCGTATCTACGCTTAGATGGCTCGGTATGGAACACCGATAAAGACGGATTTGTTATGGGGTTACTTGCTGCTGAGATTCTCGCCGTTACCGGCAAAACGCCTTCGCAGTACTATCAGCAGCTAGTGGCAAAATTTGGTGAGCCTGTGTACAAACGCATTGACGCCCCTGCTAATAGTGAGCAAAAAGCGAAACTGAAAGCACTCAGTGCTGAGGTCATCACGGCCACTGAACTGGCCGGAGATGCGATCACAGCCAAGCTGACTCATGCGCCAGGCAATGATGCTCCGATTGGTGGTCTAAAAGTAGTGACTGAAAATGGCTGGTTTGCGGCCAGACCGTCGGGCACCGAAGACATTTACAAGATTTACCTTGAGTCCTTCCAAGGTGAAGAACATTTACAACAATTAGAACAAGCAGCCAAGGCGTTGGTTGATAACGCCATTGCTTAACCCGCTCATATAAGCCAGTCGTTCGACTGGCTTTTTACTGTTTATCTTGATAACGCTGCCGATAGGCGGCGAAGCTCTCACAATAAAGGTGTACTATGTATTTACAGCGTCTGAAAGAGACCGGTGACTTCCTTAGCATAACCCGTGAAAATGAATTCAATCTGCCGCCAGAGCAGTTCACGCTTGATAATGGCACAATTGTAAAGGTCCTTGACACAGGAGTCATTGAATTCACTCCAGCGCAATACGGTGATAAGGATTTTGTTTTCTCCAGTGCCGTGCATGGCAATGAAACTGCGCCTATAGAAATTTGTGATCAACTGATCAAAGCCATTATCGCTGAACACATTACTTTAACTCACCGTGTGCTGTTCATTTTTGGTAATCCGAAATCAATTAATATTGGCCAGCGTTTTGTCGATGAAAACCTTAATCGTCTGTTCTGCGGCAAGCACAGCGAGGGTGGAGTAGATAACCCTGAGCGTCAGCGCGCGAAAAAGCTTGAACACTATGTAGAGCAGTTCTTTACCATGGCGGGGCAAGGGCGCTATCGTGCACATTATGACCTGCATACCGCGATTCGCGACTCCAAGAACGAGAAATTTGCGGTGTATCCGTTTTTACATGGTAAACCCCATAAACGCGAACAACTACAGTTTTTGCTTAGTTGTGGTGTACAAACGGTGTTGCTAATGTCTGAACCCGCATCCACCTTCAGTTATTTTTCTTCCCGTCATTTTGATGCAGATGCGTTCACTATTGAATTAGGGAAAGTGCGTCCTTTTGGTGACAACGACATGAGCCGTTTCGCTAAAGCCAAAGCCACCCTTGAGGCATTGATCACGCAAGAAACCGTGACTTACCCTGAACTTCATGCGGATGATGTTGAGTTATTTTCGGTTTATCGCACCATTAATCGCCATCATGAAGATTTCAGCTTTACCTTTGCCGACGATGTGCCTAATTTCACTGGCTTCGCCAAAGGTGAATTATTAGGTCATGATGGTGAGCAAGAAATTCGTGCCGAGGTAGAGGGTGAGGCGATTATTTTCCCTAACGCTAAAGTCGCATTGGGGCAACGAGCTTTGCTCACAGTTGTCCCCACAAAACTCACCGATGAGTTCATCTGATCCGACCACTTCGCTCCGTAATATCCATTTATTTCAATACGTTACGGAGCGTACACGGAACTTGCCAAGGCCCCATTCTCAATGATGTGAATATTCGGCTATCATTAGTTGAATATACCTTTACGTTGACGTAAAGTGGCGGCAGCATAATTTAAACTAAGCGCGTGTAGTGGAAGATTTAGACCACTATTTACTAACTGAAAGACTAACTATTGCAAGTTAGTCTTTCAGCAAAGCAACAATAACAACATCTCAACGCTTAGCTTGGTGACAACAACAGAAGGGAAGGTTATGACTAACCCCAATAATGTTTCGTTGAATATTAATCACGAACTAGAATTTATTGATGGCCATGGCCTCGATGTGCCTACTTATCGCGTTCTTAGTGAACAAGGTAGTGTGCTTGAGGGTGCAAAAGAGCCAGAAATTGATAAGCAAACAGCGCTAAAAATATACGATACCATGCGCTTCATTCGTGCCTTAGACGAGCGTATGCAAGCAGCACAACGCCAAGGGCGTGTCAGCTTTTATATGCAGTGTTTAGGTGAGGAAGCTGCGGTAACCGCCAGTGCGGCGGCGCTTGATGATAATGATATGATCATGGCGCAGTATCGTGAGCAGGCGGCACTACGCTACCGAGGTTTTACCCTAGAGCAGTTCATGAATCAGATGTTCTCCAACGAGCAGGACTTGGGTAAAGGTCGCCAAATGCCAATCCATTATGGCTCACGTGAGCTCAACTACATGACCATTTCGTCACCGCTGGGCACGCAAATCCCACAAGCGACTGGGTATGCTTATGGACAGAAACTGAAGCACGTCAACAAAGACTCCGGCGAGCTCGATAGCACTATTGATAATGTCACCATTTGCTATTTTGGCGAAGGGGCGGCATCAGAGGGTGATTTTCATGCCGGGTTAAATATGGCCGCTGTACATAAAGCGCCAGTGCTGTTTTTTGCTCGTAACAACGGTTATGCGATTTCCACTCCAGCCGATGAGCAGTTTGCCGGCGACGGTATTGCATCGCGTGGTGTGGGTTATGGTATTAAAGCTATCCGTGTAGATGGAGCCGATGCCTTAGCCGTTTATGCGGCGACCAAAAAGGCACGTGAAATTGCCACCGAAACCGGTGAACCTGTGCTAATTGAATCCCTCGCTTACCGTTTAGGGGCGCACTCAACTTCGGATGACCCGAGCGGCTACCGCTCTAAAGATGAAGAAGCGGGCTTTCGTGAAAACTGTCCAGTCGCACGTTTTCGCAATTGGTTGCTGAGTAAAGGCTGGCTTGATGAACAAGAAGACGAGCAAGTTAAAGAGAAAGTGCGTGAGCAAATTCTTGAAGCATTAAAGGCGGCAGAGAAAGTGGCTAAGCCACCGTTGGAAGACCTTATTAGCGACGTGTATGACACGCCCATCCCGAGTCTTGAAAAGCAATACAATGAATTAAAGACTCATATTAAGAAGTACCCCGATGCCTATCCAACAACAGCAGGGAGATTGAAATAATGAAAACAATGAACATGCTTCATGCTATCAACTCGGCGTTGGATATCACCATGGCAGAGCACGACCATGCCTGTATTTTCGGTGAGGATGTTGGCTACTTTGGCGGTGTATTTCGGGCCACGTCCGGATTACAAGAGAAATACGGGAAACACCGGGTATTCAACACGCCGCTAACCGAACAAGGGATTGCGGGATTCGCCAATGGTTTAGCTGCGTTTGGTGCGCCAGCGATTGCTGAAATTCAATTTGCGGATTACATTTTCCCTGCCTTTGACCAAATCGTTAATGAGTCAGCGAAGTTCCGTTACCGCAGCGGTAACGAGTTTAATGTCGGTAATCTTACCATTCGTACACCTTATGGTGGTGGCATTGCCGGTGGTTTATACCACTCGCAATCGCCTGAAGCGTATTTTGCTCACACCCCGGGGTTAAAGATTGTAGTACCGCGTAACCCATACCAAGCCAAAGGCTTACTGCGCGCTGCCATCAAAGATGACAACCCAGTGCTGTTCTTCGAACCAAAGCGTCTCTATCGGGCCTCTACAGGCGAAGTGCCTGAGGAAGATTACACCATTGAGCTGGGCAAAGCCGAAGTGGTGCAAGAAGGTAAAGACGTGACTGTATTGGCCTGGGGTGCACAGATGGAAATCATTGCAGCAGCGGCTGAGAAAGCTAAAGAGCAGGGGATCAGTGTGGAGCTGATAGACTTGCGCAGCATCCTTCCTTGGGACGTCGATACCGTTGCTGAGTCTGTGAAAAAGACAGGTCGACTCGTGGTGAGTCATGAAGCGCCTATTACTAACGGTTTTGGCGCCGAGATTGTGGCGACCATCCAGCAACAATGCTTCCTTTACTTGGAATCACCCATCACGCGTGTGTGTGGCTTGGATACACCGTATCCATTAGCATTAGAAAAAGAATATATTCCAGATGCGCTGAAGGTATTCGAAGCCATTAAAAACGCGGTTGAGTTTTAAGGGGATAATCATGGCAAAAGATTTTATTTTACCAGATATTGGTGAAGGCATTGTTGAATGTGAAGTGGTTGAGTGGTTGGTGGCCGTCGGTGACGAAGTCAAAGAAGATCAACCCATTTGCGATGTCATGACTGACAAAGCCCTAGTGCAAATCCCTGCGGTACATGATGGCGTGATCACTGAGCTTTATTATGCCAAAGGGGATATTGCTAAAGTGCATCAACCATTGTTTGCAATGAATGTAAACGGCGAGCAAGAAGACAGCTCCAAGGCGCAAAGTACCGAACAAGAGCCCGAAGTAAAGCAAGCGAGTGCAACGTCTAACAGCGCGGGTACTCAGCGCGAGGACTTTATCTTGCCTGATATTGGCGAGGGCATTGTCGAATGTGAAATAGTTGAATGGTTGGTGAGTGAAGGCGATACCATTAAAGAAGACCAAGCGGTATGTGATGTGATGACCGATAAGGCGTTGGTACAAATCCCTGCTAAGTACGACGGTCAAGTGGTGAAGCTCTATTATCAAAAGGGTGATATTGCTAAGGTGCACAGCCCGCTATTCCAAATGGAAATTGCCGGTTCGGCACACGCCGAGCAACGTAGCGAGAGCACCGACTCGGCAGCGCAATCACAGCACAATGAAGCAGCTTCAAAGGCTAACACTGACACCTCTGTTGCCCAAGGAAAAGCATTAGCATCACCGGCTGTGCGTCGCCGTGCGCGTGAGCATGATATTGACATCAGCAAAGTTCCTGGCAGCGGTAAAAATGGCCGTGTATACAAAGAAGACATTGAACGCTTCTTGGCATCTGGTGACACAGCGCAAAGTGCTTCGCAGCAAGGGCCGAGCAACACTACATCGAGTAACGCCAATCAACAAAGTGGCGGGTCTCGTGTAGAGCCGATCAAAGGTATGAAAGCGGCCATGGCGAAGCAGATGTCGGCGTCGGTTTCCACTATTCCGCACTTTACATACAGTGACGAAATCGACCTTACGGACTTAATCGCATTGCGCGGAACGCTCAAAGAGCAGTATAAGCAGCAAGGCGTGAAGTTAACTATGATGCCATTTTTCATCAAGGCGCTATCACTGGCGATGCAAGAATTCCCGGTGCTAAACGCGCAAGTCAATGATGAGTGTACCGAGTTAACTTATTTCGATGACCACAACATTGGCATGGCCGTTGATTCTAAACTTGGATTGCTGGTACCGAATGTAAAACAAGTGCAGAGCAAATCGATTGTTGATGTCGCTAACGAAGTAACTCGCCTTACTGACAGTGCCCGAGAAGGGCGTGTAGCGCCAGCCGATTTGAAATCAGGGACTATCTCTATTTCTAACATCGGTGCTATTGGCGGCACGACAGCCACACCGATTATCAATAAGCCTGAAGTAGCCATTGTAGCCCTTGGTAAAGTACAGCAATTGCCGCGTTTTAACGAAGCCGGTGATGTTGAAGCGCGTGCAATAATGCAGGTCAGTTGGTCAGGGGATCACCGTGTAATTGATGGCGGCACCATCGCCCGTTTTAATAATTTATGGAAAGATTTCCTAGAGCAGCCAAGTAAAATGCTGATGGCAATGCGCTAACTGGTCCAATTAGCTGAACAAAAACTGAAAAAACTAGCTCCGGCTAGTTTTTTTTATAGCCATTTTCCTCTATTATTATCCTAACTTTTGCGCTGCAAAGGTGGCTTGCTCTGACGTACATCGCTCAGGACAAAGGAATTTCAAAATAACTAATAGGAAAATAGTGATGAACTATTATATTGAAGCGTTTCAACGCTTTGCTGATTTTAAAGGCCGTATCCGTCGTAAAGCTTACTGGATGTTCTTTTTATTCAACTTCATCTTTAGCATCGTTACTGCGGTGATTGATGGCGTTTTAGGCACGGCTTTTATCGGTTCAATCTACTCGTTAGTGCTACTTGTTCCAAGTTTAGCTGCGGGTGCTCGTCGCTTACACGATACTGGCCGTTCTGGTTGGTGGCAACTACTTTACCTTATTCCAATTATCGGTTTTATCGTAGTTATTATCTTCCTTGCGCAAGACAGCCAAGAAGGTGACAACGATTGGGGTGCAAACCCTAAAGAAGGTGATATCGAAGGCGCCACTGCCTAATCGATTACGAGATATATAGAGCCGGTTTAGTACCGGCTTTTTTTATGTCCACAGGTTTATAAAATACCAGCCATAGCCTAAAACGAGCGCCGGTATCAAGGTATAGACTGTAGCAATAAATGCGGCCTTGGGTGACAGGGCGATGGCAGGGAATAAGGCATCCCCATCATTTGAGATGGCATTGGCTAACAAGGCACTGAATGGGAGCCCGCCTTGAAGGTATAGGCCAGTGACAACAATCTGCGGGCCACAACCAGGAATTAAACCAATCAGCGCAGCGATTAAGGGTGTCCATAGCGCATACTGATTAAACCATACCGCTAAATCAAGCCCTGCGAGAGTGCTGACAAGTTCAAACGTAATAAACGCAGCCACCACCCATACAGTAATAAAGTGGGTATCTTGTATAGCCTTAAGAGTTGCAGATTCTGGCTCGGGCGGACAGTCTTCACAGGCAATAGATTGATAATTACCCTCATTTTTGGTGAGCGCCCACACCAGCATCGACGCCACCGCTAAAAAACTACCGCCATACAGCACCATGGTATCGGCACCTTGGAATAGGGTTGCCGGCTCGATATTAAACGCCAAAACGAGGGCAACAAGTAATAGCAATGGTAATGCCCATATCCATATTTGCTTTGTCGCCATCAGTAACGGGCTTGCAGGCTTGCCTTGCAATACATCGGGGTCTGGTTTTTTATGGTGAAATTCGATATCAGCGTGTATTTTATTAACTAGCGTGCCCATTAACGTGCCCGCCACCAAGCTAATAGCAAGGACTAACAGGGCATCAAAAGGACTGGCTGCCAAGAGCAAAAAGGCAGCATCCCCCATTGTGGCGCTTAACACCGCAACAACGGCACCGAAACTGACTTGCCCCCGGGTAAATTGGGTTACGACAATAATGGCGCCACCACAGCCAGGCAACGCGCCTAAGAACGCCGCGAATAACACTTCAAATTTAGGGTAACGCTGAGAAAACTGGCCTAATTCCAGTAAAGGATAACGCTTTATCAGCAGGTAGTAGAGCAGTAGGGTAGCAGCGACAAAGACACTGACCTGAAAGAACGCATCACTGAGCGCCGTTAACGTCAGTTCGCGGGTGCTAGGTAAGGCCAACAGTAGCGCCAAACCAAGAGGGAAAAATAACCGTTTATTAATGACTTTCATCCAATTGGTTGTAAGAACACAGGGTGAGAGAGTCGATACGGGCATAATGTGTAACCTAGATCATAAACTAGGTTACACTATAGTTTAATCTAAATGATAATTAAACCTATTTAGATCTTTGGAATTCCGCGTCTGCATACCACTGCGGCCATTCGCTTTGCTGTGAGATGTCATAGCCCACTTTATAGAACAGCTGCAAATCCTGTACTGCACCGGATAAATCCCATTCATCGCGGTAGCGATCGCAAGGCTGGTGATAACAGCCGCGCAACACTAGGCCCATACGTTTACGGTACTTAGCTGTTTGCGCATCTGCAGGCTCACTGCCGCCCCCGGCGTACATCGCTGGCACACCCATGTTGGCAAAGGCAAAGTGATCAGAGCGATAATACCCACCTGAGCTTGGTTTAGGGTCACCAGACACACTACGCTGCTGCATTTTAGCGGCTTCGCTTAGCATATCATCAAGTTCAGACTTACCCATGCCCACAACGCTGATGTCTTTAACCTTACCGAGTAGGTTCAAGCTGTCCATATTGATATTGGCAACGGTTTTATCGATATCGATAACCGGGTTAGCAGCATAGTATTTTGCCCCTAACAGACCTTGCTCTTCAGCAGTAACGGCTAAAAACGTCATCGAACGGTCTGGGTTTTTGGGCAATGTGGCAAAGGCTTCAGCGACTTCAATCATACCGCCAGTACCGGTGGCATTATCATGTGCGCCATTATAAATCTGGTCGCCCTTACGATTCTTATCGGTTCCTAAGTGATCCCAGTGCGCGGAGTAGATAACGTGCTCATCAGGTTTCGTGCTGCCCGGTAGCGTGGCGATAAAGTTATAGGAAATCGATTTTTTGATTTCGCTGTTTACTTCAACGCTGGCAGTTAAATCGCCCATATCAACATGGTAAGCACCTTCGCTTGCGCGTTGCTTAGCTTGGTCAAAATCCAGACCGGCTTTTGCGAATAGCTCTTTGGCTACATCCACAGTCACCCAGCCTTCAACCGCTACGCGGTCCATATTGTTGTTATCTTTTTGGAAACCAAACTGGGGGCCGCTCCACGAGTTTTCGACCACCGACCACGGGTAAGATGCAGGTGCGGTCTCGTGCACAATAATAGCACCAGCAGCGCCTTGGCGGCTTGCTTCTTCGTATTTATATGTCCAGCGGCCATAGTAGGTCATGGCATCGCCGGTGAACAACTCCGGATCTTTGGTCGCAAATCCTGGGTCGTTAACTAGCATCACTACGGTCTTGCCTTTTACATCAAGGCCTTCATAGTCGTTCCAGCCATATTCTGGGGCATTCACACCATAGCCAACAAATACCAGCTCAGAATCGTTGATGGCTTCTTTAGCACTAATACGGCTGGTCCCCATGACCATGTCTTTTTTATATTGGTAGTCTTTACCACCAATATTAAGGGTCATATTGGGGTCCGCTTCAATCGACACCAGCGGCACTTCTTGTAAGAAGCTATCACCATTGCCGGGCTTAAAGCCTAGGGCCGTAAATTGTTCGGTGAGATAAGCCAGCGTAAGCTCTTCGCCTTTGGTTGACGGAGCACGTCCGCCAAATTCATCGGAAGCCAGTGTTTTAACGTGCTGCGCGAGTTGTTCAGCATTGATGCTGTTCCAGCCCGCCATAACGTCTTGTTCAGTAATTTGTGTGCTTGCACAGCCAGCAAGGATGCCGCCGGCAAGTAAAGTCAGTGGGAAATAGCGTTTCATATTTATTCATTTCATTGCTATAAGACGACAGCCAGTATAAGGATAGCGATGAAATTACACCAGTTTTTGCGCTAAACTAGGCAAAATTGACGGTTAAAATAAGCAGTAATGAAACGTTTTACCCCCTATCCACAGTGGCGCACTGATTGTTTACAAGGTGGTGCATTTGCCCACCTCAACGCCCTGTTTGCTTTAGAGCAATATCGCGACTGGCCGAGTTTAAGTGAGTTAAACCAACATCAATTGGTGAATGCCCAAGGTTTGGCCATAGAATTTATAGCCAATAGCGAGTTTGAACTGGATGGGCGCTATTATGAGCAATTCATTTATGAAACTGGCAAAGTCCCCACGCGCAGCGAAAACTGGCATGATCTGTTTGGTGCCTATATATGGCGGCTATTTCCTAAAACCAAGGCCTTACTCAATCGCTTACATATTGAGGAAATGGCCCTGCAAACCTGCTCTAAGCGCAGTAAAACCCGTAATGCACTGACCTTATTTGATGAATGTGCCGTGGTATTAGCGGTGAGTGACCCCAGTTGGATAACCGCCTTTCGCCAACACCAGTGGCAGGAGGTGTTTGTAGAGCGCAAAGAGCAGTGGCAACATAGCATTCGTGCCTATACCTTTGGTCATGCTAATTATGAAATGCTGACACAGCCGTTTATTGGCTTAACGGGGAAAGCGTTATTTATCGACGTTGACGCTGATATATTTTGTAAAGATTTAAGTGCCCAATACCGCTACCTCGATGCGCGCCTATATGAGATGATAGCCGAACAAAATGTGTTGGCTGATAACTCGCAGCTATCCCCGCTTCCCTTGCTCGGGGTACCGGGATGGTATGACGATAATGTCGACCCAAATTTTTATGCCAATACGGACTACTTTCGACCAAAACGAAGGAACACAAAATAATGATAAGAGTGAATGGGCTACAGAAAAAGTTCAAACTCACCAAAGACCATAAGAAAAACGTCAAAGAGTCGCAGCAAGATCCACGTGAAGACAAAGACTTTTTCCATTCGGTTCGCGATGTCAGCTTTCATTGCAATCAAGGTGAAGTACTGGGGTTACTTGGGCCTAATGGCGCCGGTAAAACCACCACGCTACGAATGCTATCAACCGCATTAAAGCCCGACTCGGGAAGCATTGAAGTCAATGGCGTGGACGCGGTTAAAAAGCCCTTAGCGGGGCGCAAAGCCATTGGTTTTCTCTCGGGGTCAACCGGCTTATATGGGCGCTTAACAGCGAAAGAAAATGTTGAGTACTTCGCCAAACTCCATGGTCTGAGAGGTTCGGCGCTCGCTGAGCGTTGTGAAGAGCTATTTACCTTATTGGATATGCACAGCTTTTTGGATAAACGAGCCGATAACCTGTCTACTGGAATGAAGCAAAAAACCAATATCGCCAGAGCCGTGGTACATAAGCCCGATGTGGTGATATTGGATGAGCCCACCACAGGCTTAGATATTATGACCACGCAAACGGTGATTAACTTTATTAAAGGCCTTAAAGAGCAGGGCACACCAGTGATTTTCTCGACCCATCATCTCGATGAGGTTGCGTTATTGTGTGACCGTGTCAGTGTCATTGACTTAGGGGTCACTTGCTTTGACGGCACCTTAGCGCAGTTTAGCGAGCAAGGGCGCGCGACAGCCCTGAACGACGCGTTTATGAATATTCTTGAGGATCATCGCCATGTATGAAGTATTTTTAAAGGAAATAAAAGAGCTGTTACGCGATAGAAAAACGCTGATGTTCGTGGTTGCGCTGCCGCTGCTTATTTTTCCGATAATTTTTGCGCTTATTGGCTTTTTAGCATCGCAGGCCGCGCTAGAGGCCAAGCAGGAAGTACACACATATGCCATCGTTAATGCGCAATATGCAGAGCCTTTCGCGAAGGAAGTCTTTTTTCATAAAAGCTTTAAAGAGCTTGAACAAAAGCATTCATACCAGAGCATTGAAGACTTAAAAGCGGCGGTGGAAGCCGGGACCATCGATGTCGGTATTTACATTCCACAGGATGCACAAGGTGCGCTGGATAACGGTGAGCAAAGCACCTGGCAAGTTATATTTAATGATGCGCAAACCATCAACTTCTTATTTACCAACTTGAAAGAAGTGGCGGACAAATACGCGCAGCAACTACAAAGTGCCAAGCTTATTGAGCTTGGGGTCAGTGAAGATGCCCAGGCGGCGTTGCTACAGCCCATTGAGCTTGAGAAGGTCAATACCGCCGATCAGCGCGAGAATCTCGGTGAAAAAATCGGTGCCTATATCCCTTATCTGCTGCTACCTTTAGTGCTGACGGGCGCTATGTATCCAGCCATTGACTTAGGGGCCGGTGAAAAAGAACGCGGTACTCTGGAAACCCTGTTATTGACGCCTCTATCACGTACTCAAGTGGTGCTCGGTAAATTCTTAACGGTATTTTGCAGTGGCATTACCAGTGCCATGGTCACAGTGCTCAGTTTTGGCTTATGGATCACCCTAGCAGGGCAATTTATTGAGCTTGATATGCTTAAAGAAGCCTTTGGTACGGTAATGGTGACCGACTTATTATTGATTTTGTTGCTCTTAATTCCGGTTGCCGCGATTTTTGGCTCTTTAGCGCTGACCATTTCTATTTATGCGCGCAGCTTTAAAGAAGCACAAAACTACATGTCGCCGCTGTCATTTTTAGTGTTCATCCCTATCATTGTCGCCATCATGCCGAATATGGAATTGACCGCTAAAACAGCGCTGATCCCTATCACTAATATATGCTTGGCTATCAAAGAGATCATTAAAGGCACAGTTGATTTGGGCTTAGTGGGACTTATCTTTGCAGCCACCGTGGTGCTTGCCGGGGCGTTACTGGCATTTTGTACCTACTGGTTTAATAAAGAGGATGTGTTGTTTCGCTAAATTAGGTAATTTGGTTAACTAATTGTTACCCGATGTAATATCTATATAAGGCGTTCCTTCTATACTCAGCACTACGCTAAATGGTATAGAAGGAACCGTCATGAATCTTACCCAACCGCTCATCTTGGCGACCAGCATCGCGCTGGTGCTTAGTGGCTGTAACAATGCGACCCCAGTGGCTGATGAAATCCAAAGCGGTGATCCGCTGTTTTGCAAGGCCAGTCAGCAATGGGTTACCAACCCCAGTAACCCACCGGCAGAAATACCGGGGGATGGTGAGAACCTATGCCAGTTTTATCAATTTTCTTGGCAGTGGTTTATCAATCTAATGGCAGCGCCACAATCGACACGCAATTTCCTTGATTCCGGCCAATATCCCGTGTTTTTGGGGACTGAACAAAACTCCTGTGCAACAAACACCGTTGCGTCAAAGCTCTTTATTCGCACGCAGAAAGACAGCCACACTAGCAGCAGTGATTTCACTTTGCCTAGCGGCACCAACCAGGCGCTCAACGACGCAGTTATTTATGACCAACAAGGTAACGTCGTTCTCTACGAGGCTCGCTTTAATAAAGACATGTGTAATGTTGCATCAACCTCGACAACGCTGCCTGCTGGCACGACGGAGATAAAGTCGTCTTGGCGCAAGATCAGCGAACAAGAGAAAAGCGACTATGTGTGGATCCAATCTGATACTAACGCCAACGGCAAGCTTGAGAGCGACGAGATTTACGGTATGGTGGGTTTTCATTTAGTAAAAAGTACGGCGCTGCACCCAGAGTTTATTTGGGCTACGTTCGAGCACCGTAGCAACGCTCCTGACTGTCAAACTAAGCCACAAACGTCGCAAGGGTGGAGTTTTGCCAGTAGCCAATGCGCAAGCTCCCTACCTAACCCGAAAGCGGGCTGTGACTTCAATAAAACAGCGGATATCTCCGGCAGCACCCCCTTAACTGGCACGCCAACAGAAATTTGCCAAGTCTACGCACAAGGTACACGTGAAGGGGATAATCAAGCGACAAAAAATCGCGCTAATATCACTACCATTAATAAGCAGTTACAAAGCAGCTTTGCCGCCTTGCCTAATAGCAGTGAACTCCAGGTACTCAGCCAGTACAAGTTAGTTGGGGCATTGTGGGTCAGTGATACCAGTCAATCCAGCAGCCTTGAGAATCAACGAGGCTCTATTCAACTTGCCAATACCACCATGGAGACCAATGCTCAGCAAGGATTTGGTGAGTTGAGTTACAGTGGTAAAAGTAGCCTGCAACCCGCTGCTAATTGTTTTGCTTGTCATGGCTATAGCGGACCGCAAAGTAATGCGCAAGTTAGTCATATCTTCACCCATATTCACGGTAGCGGCGAAGGAAAATAGGTAAAGGGTTTTTTCAGCCATGCGCCCTTAGCGGCGCTTTACTTGGCAGCCTAGTTTGCTAATATCGTCCATTATTCAAAGGATTGCTTTATCAGTGGACGATATTTATGCGCTTATTATTGGTATGGCTGGCGATGGTAGCCAGCTCTGCTTCAGCCCGGTCACTTACCCTCGTTTATCAAGTAGACAACCGCCACACCAGTGAGCGCGGTGAAGCGGTGTTACATATATCCAATTCGGCCATTGCCAACCATTACCGCTTGCCCGATATGCAGTTATCGCAAATCACCCGGCAAGGCGAGGGCCAGTATGTGCTTATTCATAGCCACAAGCAGATCTTGTTTCGCGACTTTCAGCCTTTTTATGAAAATGCCAGTCGCCAACTTAAAGCTATGGCCGAGAGAATGGGCAAGAGTGAGCAGCAGTTATGGAAGATGATGCTCGACCCTAGCAACGACCCCAGTGCGGCCACTTTCTCTCAAATAAATACACAGCAATACCAAGGAGTACGTGATGAGGTTGTGGTATATCGTGTGCAGACTGAGCAATCGCGACTTAGTGCCTCCGAGCTTGATTGGCTCAAAACTCGTTTAGAGCAGCAGATGCAAATTCCTCAGTCAGGACTGGGGTTAATGGCCGACAACGTCGATGAATTACTGCGTTTATTTACCTATGATCACGATGCGCTTCCTAGTCGCATAGAGGATCTTGATAGCGGCTATGTATTGACACTACAAAAGCACAAATGGGGGGCCGTAGAGCCGTCGGCCTTTTCTTTGCCCGCAGGGTATCTTAAAAAAGACATCACTGAACAAACTCTCAACCTCATGGAATACCTGCAAAATTTAAACGAGCAGAAAAGCTTAAACTAAATCAAATCAAAGCTCGGTCATAAAAAGGAATAAAAATGAGCCAAGGATTACAGATAAAATCGTTGCGGGAGTGGATAGCGACCATTTTAGCTGGCTTCTTTTCACTGTTAGTCGTCCTAGCTATCGTTAGCGGTGATATTGAGTCAGTTGTAATAAACACGCTGTTTACCTTGTTGCTTGCGGCTTATCAGCGGCGCTTTATACTCGATAACGACGCTCTGCTAATTCGCAGCCAACTAAAGTTGTTTGGCATCGGGATGATAACCTTTAGCGTAAAGCGTATTGCGCTGTCATCGCTCAATGAGCTTGTGCTTACGTGTGGGCACGCTAAAAACGAGTTAATGATTACCTTTTCATCTGAGCATAGCACCCAAGTGGAGCGCTTCGACTTTAGAGGCCAAGATGAACTGATCAAGCGTATACTCGCGGACACAGGCATTGACTGCACCATACGTAGTAAGGGGGCAGCGAGTAAAAAGGGGCACAAAGCCGCTGTAGCCAGCAAAGACACTGTGGCTGATATTTTCTATCGCCATACTTCTCCTGGCGAGATACTCTTAAGCCATAGCGTGTCGCGCTTTGCGATGCCACTGCCAAACAGTCAACGTAAGACTGTATATATTGCGGTCGCAATTGGTTTGCTTATAACTATAGGCGTTGTGAGCTCATCCCAAAACTGGATCGCAGGGTGTGTTCTTTTAGCACTGACCTACCTGAGTTATTGGCTGGTTCGAGCCCATTTATGTAATCAGTATTACTTTATCGCCCAATCACCTCAAAGCGATATTGTGGTTGACGAGCAGTATTTACAACTCCCGGCACTGCTGTTTGCAGACAAAAAAGCGCGTAAGGTAGCAAAGGAGCAAGTCCAGTCGATAGAGGCAAGATGGAATTATTACGTAGTAGATAGCTATTCCATTGGCTGGTCTCGACGCAAAATTAAACGCCCACATGTGGTGTCATTAACCTTTATAACCGACGAAGGCCCGACTATTGCAGTGAGCAATATGGCCATCAATGGTCAAGCGCTGTTATTAGCGCTTACCCATAAGAACTATCCGGTATCGCTTGAGCGCTCAACAAAACAGGCACTGCCGATGCTGTTTCATATACGTATTGCCGTTTTATTGGGCGTTGTTGGCATTATCATCTCATCGATGATTCGTTTTCTATAAATAAGGATTGTTATGAAAAAACTAACGTTAATAGTCTTGCTGGGGATTATCAGTAGCACCGCATCTTATGCTCAACAAGTGAAAACTGATAACTCACTGAAAGCCACGTTGTTTGGCAAAGACGATAGTAATCTTGATATCCAACTGGAGAAAGCTAAACAGGGGGATGCACAAGCTATGGCTCGCTCTGGTTGGCTTTTTGCTCTAGGGTTAAAGCCAGATTATGACAAATCGCACTATTGGCTCAATAAAGCTATCGAAAACGGAAACACAACCGCGTTCTATTTTTATGCAAAATTATATGAAGAGGGAAATTTTGGCGACAAGAATCCTGAAAAGGCGTTCGATTATTATCAGCAGGGCGCTGACAATGGCAATTTAACCGCTATGTACTACGTATATGAAGCCTATCGAGATGGCAAAGGTGTTGCCGTGGATGAGCAAAAAGCCGAGGAAGTGCTCAATGAGTGTGCCAAGGCCGGTGGAGAGCTTTGTTCTGGATGGAAAGAGTTTAAAGACAACCTTAAACGTTCAAGAAAACAATCAAACTAAGCAGAGCCGCACATTTAGCGCTATACGCTCAGTTTCAATGTAGATAAAGTGCATAGAGATAAAAGAAGGAAAGATATAGATGAAAGGACAAGGACTAGGGCTGTTAGTGGGGACTGTGGGGATCTCTTTACTGTCATTTGCTGCGGTGAAGCTATTCTTATTTGTTGAACCCCCTGGGTTTATCAACATAGGAATGATGGCCGTGGGCAGCATACTGTGTTTATCGAGTCTCTTTCTCGTTACGCGTAAATCCCTAAACCTTTAAGCGTTCCGCTTTCTAGATACAGATATAAAAGGTTTACAGGGAGTCAGCGGCAGCCGTCATGGTTGCCGCTGCAAATAACTAACCTATCAAGTTATACAGAAGCGCAGAAACCGCCAGTACACCTACAAGTAACACAAAGTACGTACTGAGCTTGCCTTTGTAACGTGCAAGGGAAGGGACTTTGTACACTGCAATCATCGGCATAATAAATAAGATCATCGCGATAATTGGACCTGAAATCGCCCCCATCATATCCAAAATACTGGGGTTATAGATGGCGCAAACCCAAATCGCCACAAACATCAAGGCAACACCTAGCTTATCCGCCCCCTGATAACTTAACTTCGAATGCTTAACCGCCAAACCATTAAAGCTCTCGCGCGCTCCTAAGAAGTGACCAAAAAATGACGAGGTGATGGCAATAAAGGCCACCAAGGGGCCAACATAGGCCAAAAGAGGGTTGTCATAGGTATTAGCAAGATAAGAGAGCACGGAAATATTGTCTTCCTTCGCGGCTTCAAGCTGTTCAGCACTTAGCGCAAAAACACATGAAAATACAAAAAGAAGTACAAAACTTATCAGCATAATTGCAGTGTACTTGAGGATTTTGTCAGACTTTACACGTGCACTTTGGCCATAATGACGACGCTGTGCGTTGGCAAAGCTGGAGATCGCCGCAGCATGACTAAAAGAAAATACGATAACAGGCACGGCCAGCCATAAGTTCTCAATAAACTGCGGTGCTTGGGCGATATCTGTACTGGGGACCTGCCAGTGTGGAATTAAATACAGAGATAAACCAAACAGTACCGCAACTAAAGGGTAAACCAGGATGGCAAAGGCGCGCAGCATTAGCTTTTCGCCTCCGAGCATCACGGCCACCATGGCTGCCACCAATACGCCGGACAGTAGCGCACGAGGTGGCTGTGCAAAGCCCAGTTGATGCACGATAAAGTCATTCACGGTGTTGGTCAGGCCGACTCCGTAAATAAGTAAGATAGGGAAAATAGATAGAAAATACAGCAGTGAGATTAATCTGCCAGCGCCAGCACCGAAGTGTTCTTGCACCACATCAGTGAAGTCACTGTCGTCGTGTTTAGACGATAACACAAAGCGTGCTAAGCCTCGGTGCGCGAGGTAGGTCATTGGGAATGCGGCACAGGCCATAATGATGAGGGGCCAAAAGCCGCCGAGGCCGACATTAATGGGTAAGAATAAAATACCTGCACCGACTGCGGTGCCAAATAAACTTAATACCCAATGGGTATCGTGGCGAGACCACGCCGGTGCTGTGGTGGTGCCTTCACCGCCGAGCACATGTTGAGAGGAACTCATAGATACTACCTTTGAACTGCATAAAAACGTGGCAATCATACAGAATTTGGCAAGGTAATTCATACTTATGCCAAAAATTGTTATAGCAATCCAACTTTGGTCGTACTAATTAGAATAACTAGCTAAATGATGTTCTTTTTTTAGCCAAAGAGTGTGGTGTTGAAATAAAAACGGCCCTATTAAGGGCCGTTTGTAGTGGTGATTTAGTATTAAATCTTTTGTTCTGCAGGTTGTTCGCTTGGGTTTGGTTCAGGAACTTCTGGGGCATTTTGGCCCGCACGCTCCCAATACTTCGCTTTGAAGTTAAACAATACCAAGATAATACCTACACCAATACTGAACAAGGCTATTTGCATGTACAGGCCAGGGATTTCTTGAACGTTTTCTGGGTCAAAGCTACCAGCTAGTAAGCCAGAGATAATATTACCAATGGAGTAGGTAAGAACAAATACGCCCATCATTTGGCCCACATAACGTGCTGGCGACAAGCGGCTTACCGCACTGAGTGCGACTGGGCTTAGGCATAGCTCACCTACTGTATGTAGGAAGTAAGTGGTAATAAGCCAATAAGGTGCGACTTTCAGGCCATCAGCAGCATATTGCGCGGCAAAGAACATGACTAAAAAGCCAGTTGCCATAATGATAAGACCCACGGCACATTTAACGCTGTACGATGGCGTGATCATGCGTTTAGCGAGGTTAATCCACAGTGCTGCAAAAAATGGCGACAATATGATGATGAAAAATGAGTTCGCTGACTGGAACCATGCTGTCGGGATCTCAAAAGAACCCAGCATACGGTCGGTGTAATCGCGAGCGAACAAGTTCAAGGACGAACCAGCCTGTTCGAACCCTGACCAAAAACACGCTGAGGCCACACAGACTAAGAATAGTGCCCACATGCGCTGCTTTTCATCGTCTGTCAGCTCACCTAAAAAGTAGATGTAGCCAAAGTAAATGAAAAAGGTGATGGTAAAGACGATGGCTACCGAGCCCGCTAAAGCGACCGGGTCAATGACCAACCAGCCATTGTGTGCCGCGTAAACAGTCAGTGCGACCATCGCAATTGATGCGCCAATGACAGTCCAAGCAAGCGATGCGCCCTTGGTCGACAGTGGGTTTGCTGGCTTATCATTGATGCCGCGAATGCTGCCTTGAGTCAGGCGGTACTGCACTAAACCGATGGCCATGCCCACGGCTGCTGCACCAAAGGCCCAGTGCCAACCGACATTTTCCATAAAGTAGCCACATACACCGTAGCCAATCATAGAGCCGAGGTTGATGCCCATGTAATAAATCGCGTAGCCACTGTCGCGACGCTCATCTTCGGTTTTATACAGCTGACCTACCATGGCACTGATGTTTGGTTTTAATAAACCGGTGCCGGTAGCAACAAATATTAAGCCGATAAAGAACGAACTAGGGTGGGGAATTGCGAGGATAATATGGCCGATCATAATAACGATACCGCCATACCAGACAGTTCGCTGACCGCCTAACAGGCGATCTGAGATCCAACCACCGGGTAAGCCAAGGAAGTAGACTGCACCGGTATAGAGGCCGTAAATTGCCGCAGCAGACGCTACCGTGAAGGCCAAACCTTCCTCTTGCAGCGATGCGGTCATAAACAGCACTAACATGGCACGCATGCCGTAGTAACTCATGCGCTCCCACATTTCTGTGAAAAACAGGGTTTGTAGCCCTTTGGGATGACCGAAAAAGGCGGTATCCAATTTTGAATCCCCAGCCGCCGAAGTCGGTGGCGTGGGTATCTGCTCATCAGACATAGATTCACTTCCATTATTGTCGTTATAGTGAGCAGTTATTAGTACGTGAAATAAGCTCAATATGCAACCAAATCGCGCCTTACAGAGGCTAGATGGTTAGATTTATAGCAATAGCTGTGAATAAATTAATCAACCTTGGACGTGTCGTTGAATAATGCCTACAGCCATGTAATGAATTTATGCTGCCTTGCTATTCACTTCGCTTAATGGGTTTGAAGCCATCACATGCTGAGTGTCTGACCAGTGCAAAAGCTCAATACGGCCCTGATGATTCTCTACCAAGGCGCTACAGTTCTCTATCCAGTCGCCATCGTTACAGTAAATAATACCATCACTGACACGTAGCTTGGGTTGGTGAATATGACCACAGACAATGCCGTCATAGCCTCGGCGCTTGGCCTCGTGAATGGCCGCATCTTCAAATGCAGTAATCGCTTGTTGGGCCTTGTGTACACGAGATTTTAACCACGCTGCTAAAGACCAATAGCGGCCACCAAAAAGGCGGCGCACTCGATTATGCCAGCGATTTAAAAACAGCAAAAAGTCATAGGCGGCGTCGCCGATAATACTGATCAGTTTGCTGTAACGCGTTGCAGAATCAAAGTCATCACCGTGCAAGATAACAAAGCGCTTACCATTACCTGTGGTATGCACAAATTGCCGGTGTACTTCCACGCCCATGAGCAGCTCTTTATCATACTTACGAAAGGTTTCATCGTGATTACCTGGTACGTAAATGACCCGAGTGCCTGCTTTTACTTTCTCCTGCAGTGCTTGCAGTACATGGTAGTGACTGGAATGCCAAAAGAACCGCCTTTTCATTGACCATAAATCAATAATATCGCCCACTAAATAAAGTGTATCGCACTGAATATGGGCTAAGAAGTCGAGTAAATAGTCGGCTTTACAATCTTTGCAACCTAAATGAATATCGGAGATAAATACGGCCGGGTAATGGGTGGTTTTACGTTGTTTCATAATGGTGTGACTCGCAGCGTAATAATAGTGAGGCTAGAGCGTAGCGATGACAAAAAAAAGACTAAAAAAAGAACAATCCGTGACAACTATCGGATCTGCTTGTCTAACGGTATGAGCCTGATTATTATTGCGACCTTCAGCCAGCCTTGGTAAGCAAGTGCTGGGAGACAATGAGCCAATATGACAGCAAAGCAATGATTTATTCGCTTTAACAGGCTTTACGCTTTGCCAAGAACCGGTCATTTTGGCGATGTTTTAGCAGTGCCTCGTCGACCATAAAACTTGGGTGTAACGAGGATAAACGCGTAGAGCGTAATAGGAGAGCAACATGAAGTATCGTTTAGCTGGGCTGTGTATCGTGTTAACAGCTGCGCTTAGCGGTTGCCAAGACGAGCCATTAACGCAACAACTGCCTGTGGATATGAGTAATCCCGCTGCAAAATTCTGTGTTGATCAGGGCGGGCAATACCTTGTTGAGCATCAGCCCCAAGGCAAGAGCAGCTTTTGTGTATTGGATAACGGATCAAAAGTTGACGCGTGGGAGTTTTTCCGCAAATACCAGTAATAAAAAAGCCAGTCTCTCGACTGGCTTTTTTCGTTTATGCTTTAGCAAGCTCGGCAACAATGGCGGCTACCGCACCATCAATATCCAGCAACTGCTTTTCACCTGTACGGCGGTTTTTAAGCTCTACTTGATCATTATCGAGGTTACGCTCACCAATCACTAAGGTCAGTGGCACACCCAGTAGTTCCATATCGTTAAACATGACGCCAGGGCGCTCTTTGCGGTCGTCAAAGAGTACATCAACGCCAGCTTGTTGCAATTCGCTGTAAAAGCGCTCAGCAATATCAGGGATACGATGTGACTTGTGCATATTCATGGGCACGATAGCCAGTTCGTATGGAGCGATATTTTTCGGCCAAATAATGCCGTATTTATCATTGTTTTGCTCGATGGCAGCGGCAACGATACGGGATACACCGATACCGTAACAGCCCATAGTCATGGTCTGGTTTTTACCACTTTCTGCCAATACCCCGGCTTTCATAGCCTCGGAATACTTGGTGCCAAGCTGGAAGATATGACCAACTTCAATCCCTCGTTTAATACTCAAAGTACCGCTACCACAAGGGCTCGGATCGCCATCAACCACGTTACGAATATCCGCAACTTGGTAGTCATTGACGTCGCGATCCCAGTTGATGCCACTGAAGTGCACATTATCTTCGTTGGCACCGGCGACAAAATCCGCCATCACCGCCGCTGAGCGGTCAACAATAATCGCTGTATTTAAGCCAACAGGGCCTAAAGAGCCAGGACGAGCGCCTACTGTTTTAACAATGTCCGCTTCGCTCGCCATTTCCAGTGGTGCCTGCACGCCTTCAAGCTTCTCTGCTTTGAGTTCGTTGAGCTCATGATCGCCACGCAGTACTAAAGCAACCAGTGGGCGTTGCTCTTGCTCGTCTGCTTCGCCGTAAACAAATAAAGTTTTCACACCACGGTGCGGCTTAACGCCGTAATGCTCTTTAAGTTCAGCAATGGTTTTTGCTTTCGGGGTATCGAACTTTTGCAATTCTTTGCTGGGCTCAGGACGGGCTTCGCTCGGGGCTTTTGCCTCTGCCTTTTCGATATTTGCGGCATAATCACTGCCATCACTGAAGGCGATAGCATCTTCACCGGATTCGGCCAATACGTGGAATTCATGAGACAAATTACCACCAATGGAACCGGTGTCTGCAAGAACTGGGCGGTAATCTAAGCCTAAACGGTCGAAAATATTGCAATATGCTTGGTGTAGCTTTTCATACGTTTGCGCTAAACACTCGTCACTTAGATGGAACGAGTAAGCGTCTTTCATGACGAACTCGCGCGAGCGCATGATGCCAAAACGAGGACGAATTTCATCGCGCACTTTGGTCTGTACTTGGTATAAGGTGATTGGCAGCTGTTTGTAGCTACTAATTTCTTTACGTACGCAATCAGTGATCACTTCTTCGTGGGTAGGTCCTAACGCAAAAGGGCGTTTATGACGGTCTTCAATACGCAAAAGCTCAGGACCATATTGTTCCCAACGGCCCGACTCCTGCCACAACTCAGCAGGTTGAATGATGGGCATGAGCATCTCAATGGCGCCAGCCTTATTCATTTCCTCACGAACAATGTTTTCAACTTTTTTCAGCACTTTAACGCCGGAAGGCAGCCAAGTGTATAGGCCGGAGGCGAGTTTGCGGATCATGCCCGCACGAAGCATGAGCTGGTGGCTCACCACCTCGGCATCTGAGGGCGTCTCTTTCAGGGTCGCAAGTAAATACTGACTGGTACGCATGAATATTCCGTTTTTTGTTTAATGATTAATAGGTAAGAGCGCTAGTTTAGCAGCGCTCGGGCGCAGGGCAAAGCGCTAAAGCGGGCAAATTTCGAGAACATGATTGTGCTCACCGTCTACTTGCCAGCGAATATTAAAATCATACAAGGTCATGCCATAGTGCTGCACCCCAGCCTGACTCTTTTTATACGCTGGCCGTGGGTCTTGCTGAAGCACTTGAGTGATAAATTGCTCAAGCACTAAAGCAGGGTCGCTGTTGTCGATAACACTTTGTGCTTGTTCAGAAAAACTGACACTCATCTGGGTGTGTGGCCGGGTATCGGCAAAGCCAGCACTGGCATCCATCATGGCATCGGAATAAGGCAGATAGGGCTTGATATCAATAATCGGGGTGCCATCGAGTAAGTCGATTCCCCCTAAACGAAGACTAAGCTGCCCGTGTTGGTAATTCACACCGAGCAATTCGACTGCGCTCATGCCAATGGCGTTGGGACGGAATGTCGCTCGCGTAGCGAACACACCTTTGCGAGCGTTTCCGCCTAAGCGAGGAGGGCGAACCAACGGTGAATAGCCTTTATCAGCCGTTTCATGAAAACGAAACAACAGCCATAGGTGGCTAAACTCCTCAATACCACGCACAAACTCTTCTTTGTTAAATTCATCGGTAAAGATAAGATCAGCGCGCGCTGCGCTAACTAGGCGAGGTTGTCGCGGGATAGCAAACTTTTGTTTATACGGAGAGCGAATATGGCCAATGGCGGTGATTTGATACTGGGACGACACAATGTTTTACACAGCGAATTAAGGTGAGCGCAGTGTAGTCATGGCACCGGGTAAAAACAAGGGGCACAGGGCCCCTTGTACAAGTAGGGAAAGTGCTGTGCTAATTAGAATAGGTATTCAACCGAAACAGACGCGACGTCCATTTCAGGGTCAATTTGTTCGTCTAGTTCATAACGCTCGTACTCAAGATTGAAGCGTACTTGCTCTGTCATCGCAAACTGTACGCCGGCGCCGTAAAATACATCGCCACCATCGGCCTGCGTGGTGGCAATGGTTAGGTCATCAAGTTGCGCACGTAAGTCTGCATCCCATTCTAGCCAACCGGCGGTTGCGTAAACTTTGAAACGCTCACTAACAGGCAGAGCGAGTTTAGTTGATAGCGAAACACCATCTAGTTCTGCTTGTTGGTCGATATCAGACACTTCATCAAAATTGTGATAGCCGAGCTCGAAACTCCAATAATCATTGAGCTGTGTGCCCACGTAAGCTTCAAGCATACCGGCATCGTCATCAAATTCAGTATCTAGGTCATCATTGTCGAATTCAAATGAGTATTGGCCATAACCGATACCGGTGTAGAAACGAGGGTTCACTTCACTGCTTGGTTCATAACTTGAAGGAGCCGCCATCGCTGTGGTTGTCGTCAAAGCCATAGCTAAAGCGCAAAGGGAAAAGCGAGCAGTTTTATTAGTGTGTTTCATCTTGATTCTCCATTTTGTTAGTTCGTGCCTAACAAAGCAGAGGCCATGCCAAGAGTCTTAAAACAACTAAAATTAGGTGTTTTATTAATATATAATTCAGTTAGTTACAGAAAAGCGCAGGGTTGTTTACAAAGCCTTAAGGAGTGTAACGCGCGGCTGTTTTGTATGGACCTGAAAAAGGTGTAAAATTTTCCGGTAAATGTCAAAATTACACCCTGAATGGAACCTAACTAATTGATTAATAGTCGATTAACAGGTCTTCTGTAAAAGTGTTTCAGTTTCGATGGCTATCTCTTTCATTTTAATCGCATACGCCTCTAGGCGCTTCTGCTCTTCTGTTTTTGCCTTAAAGCATGGCACCTCTACTGGGTAGCCGGCTTGGTCCATAGCGACAAAGCTGATCACGCAGTGGTTAGTCTCGACCATGTGTTGCGTCTTGGGGTCGCCACAGCGTACTTGTATAAATATTTGCATACTGGTTTTACCGGTATGCGCAATAGAGGCATTAACTTCAACTAATTGCCCCACTAACACTGGCCGGCGAAATTTTACTCCTGCCACAGATACCGTGACACAGTAATGACCGCTCCAACCTGCGGCACAGGCATAGCCAGCTTGATCTATCCATTTCATGACGACTCCGCCGTGGACCTTACCACCGAAATTGACATCGGTAGGCTCGGCTAAAAATCGAAAAGTAACCGTATCTTGACTCATAGAGCTCCCCAAATATGCTCGACCTGTTACAGCAAGTGTAGTGTATATAAATAAAAAAGGGGCTTACGCCCCAGTTGCAACTTAGGATAAAGTACTTAATAACAACTACATATTAGGGTAGTTAGGACCACCCGCTCCCTCTGGGGTGACCCAGGTGATGTTTTGGCTAGGATCTTTGATATCACAGGTTTTACAGTGCACACAGTTTTGCGCATTGATCACAAACTTTGCCTCACCTTCACTGTCATCCACTTCGTAAACCCCAGCTGGGCAGTAGCGCTGTGCTGGTTCATCAAAGCGTGGCAAATTAACCGTAATAGGTATCGCAGCATCCTTTAATTGTAAGTGACACGGCTGAGACTCTTCGTGATTGGTGTTAGACAAAAAGACCGATGAGAGTTTGTCAAAACTAAGCTCACCATCTGGCTTTGGGTAGTCAATTTTCGGTGCTTGTGAGCTGCTCAGTAGGGTCGCGTAATCAGGGGTGTTGTCCTTAAAGGTAAAAGGCAGCTTTCCTGCGAATAGGTTTTGGTCCAGTGTGTTGTACGCGCCCCCGAAGAACTTACCCAATTTGTGCATCGCCGGCCCAAAATTGCGTGAGCGGTAAAGCTCATCATACACCCAAGAAGATTCAAAACGCTGCGCAAAGTCCGCCAAATCAGTGTGTTGATCACCGCCTTTTATTGCCTCAAAAATACTTTCGGCTGCCAACATACCGGATTTCATTGCGGTGTGATTGCCTTTGATTTTGGCAAAATTCAGCGTACCTGCGTCACAGCCTACGAGTAGGCCGCCTGGGAAGTGCATTTTCGGTAGCGAATGTAACCCGCCTTTGGCTATAGCACGCGCGCCGTAGGCTAAGCGTTTACCGCCTTTGAGCACATCAGCGAATACAGGATGATGTTTCATTCGCTGAAATTCATCAAAAGGACTTAAGTGCGGGTTGGTGTAGTTAAGGTCGACAATGAGGCCCACCACCACTTGATTATCCTCGCAGTGGTACATAAATGCGCCGCCATTGGTATCTCCACTAAGCGGCCACCCAGTGCCATGAACCACTTTTCCTTGTTGATGTTGCTGTGCATCTACTTGCCAGATTTCTTTAAAACCAAGACCGTAGTGTTGCACAGAGCGGTCTTTATCAAGGGCAAATTGATTGATCAATTGTTTACCCAAGTGGCCACGGCAGCCCTCTGCGAAAATGGTGTATTTTGCTCTGAGCTCCATCCCCGGCATAAACCCAGGCTTTTCATTGCCCTCTTTATCGCGACCCATATCACCGGTAATGATGCCTTTGACGCTGTCGTCTTCAATAAGTAGTTCGTGCGCGGAAAAACCAGGGAAAATTTCGACCCCTAATTGTTCTGCTTGCTCGGCTAAAAAACGACAAACGTTGCCCATAGAGACGATATAGTTGCCATTATTATGAAATGTTTTGGGCACCATAAAGTGGGGCAGGGATTTAGCTTTTTGCTCATCACTGAACCATAAAATTTCGTCTTCGGTGACTTGGGTATGTAGTGGCGCGCCTAACTCCTGCCAATTAGGGAGTAGCTCATCGAGTGCGCGAGTTTCGAAAACGGCACCGGAGAGCACATGAGCACCTACTTCAGAGCCTTTTTCAACCACGCAAATCATCAATTCTTGTTGTTGTTCTTGTGCTAATTGCGCGAGCTTAATGGCGCTAGCAAGGCCGCTGGGCCCTGCACCGACGATGACCACGTCAAATTCCATGGTTTCGCGTTCTACCATAATGATCCCCTGCTTTATATGACGGTATAAGGTGTTACGAAATGCAAATTATTCGTTACACAAAAGGTTATTGTCCAAGGTTATTTTAGGTTGACGTTTACGTCAACAGGAAGTAGTCTGATTTCATCAAATAAATAAGTTTACGTTAACGTCAGGTGTGGGCGTGTCAGTAGTAACCGCGCAGGTTATAGCCGCTTTAGAACGTCCACTCGCGTGTCAACAGGAGCAAATATGAAAGTATTAGTGCCCATCAAACGTGTCATCGACTACAACGTCAAAGTACGCGTAAAGGCAGATAACAGCGATGTCGATTTGGCGAATGTGAAAATGGCGATGAACCCATTTTGCGAAATCGCCATAGAAGAAGCTATTCGCCTAAAAGAATCAGGTAAGGCAACGGAAGTGGTTGCTGTGACTATTGGTGATAAGTCATCGCAAGAGCAGTTGCGCACAGCACTGGCACTGGGCGCCGACAGCGCCATTCACATCGAAAGTGATGAGAAGCTAGACTCACTGCATGTGGCAAAACTACTCGACAAGTTAATTGATGAGCAGCAACCCGATCTGGTTATCTTAGGGAAGCAAAGTATCGACTCGGACAATAACCAGACTGGGCAAATGCTGGCTGCGCTGCGCGGATGGGGGCAGGGTACATTTGCCTCAAAAGTGGATATTAACGATGGCAAAGTGAACGTGACGCGTGAAGTTGATGGTGGTTTACAAACTGTAGCGCTCACGCTTCCTGCGATTGTCACGACTGATTTGCGTCTCAACGAGCCCCGTTATGCATCATTGCCTAACATTATGAAAGCAAAACGCAAACCTTTAGATGTGAAAAGCGCTGCGGATATGGGCGTCGACCTTGCTGCGCGAGTGCAGTTGGTGAGCGTGGAAGAGCCCGCTCAGCGTCAAGGTGGTGAAATCGTTGAAGACGTTGAAACCTTAGTGAACAAGTTAAAAAATGAAGCAAAGGTGGTGTCATGAAAGCATTAGTGGTAGCTGAGCACGAGTACGGTGAACTAAAGCCTGAAACCGCGAAGACATTAAGCGCGGCGCACAAAGTAGGCGCTGATGTTGACGTGTTGCTGGTTGGTGAGAACCTTAATGACGCGGCTGAACTGGCCAGTAAGCTTAGCGGTGTAAGTCGTGTGTTGGTCGCTGATAGGAGTGACTATGCACACCAACTAGCTGAAAACACCGCTGATTTAATTGTGAGCCTAGCGGGTGATTACAGCCATCTATTTGCCAGTGCGACGACCACCGGTAAAAACATTATGCCACGGGTTGCAGCGCTATTAGATAAAGCGCAAGTATCGGACATTATTGATGTTATCGACGCTGATACGTTCAAACGCCCGATTTATGCTGGTAACGCCATTGCGACGGTGAAGTCACTTGAGTCTGTGCACGTTATTACTGTGCGTGCCAGTGCCTTTGATGCAGTGAGCAGCGACGGCAGCGCTAGCATCGAAAAGATTGACAATAGCATGGCCTCAACGAACAGTGAGTTTGTCTCTAAAGAGCAAACTGAGTCTGAACGCCCTGAATTAACCGCTGCTGATGTGGTTATTTCCGGCGGCCGAGGTATGCAAAATGGTGAAAACTTCAAACTGTTAGAAGGTATTGCCGATAAGCTCGGTGCGGCTATTGGCGCATCACGCGCTGCGGTAGACGCGGGCTTTGTGCCGAACGATATGCAAGTAGGGCAAACCGGCAAAATTGTCGCTCCTGACTTATACATAGCCGTGGGTATCAGTGGTGCCATCCAGCATTTGGCAGGTATGAAAGACTCAAAGGTCATTGTAGCTATCAACAAAGACCCAGAGGCACCGATTTTCCAAGTGGCTGACTATGGATTAGTGGCTGATTTATTCGATGTTCTACCTGAGTTAGAAGCCAAGCTTTAAAGCGCAACTAGTTTACAAAAAGCCCGCGACTGTTTTTGTGTTGTGGGCTTTTTTGTAGGTAATGTTGTTTCAACAGCTTAGGCGCAAATAAAAACCCGCTGAATTAGCGGGTTTTTGATGTCTATAGCGTGCGCCGTTATTAGTAAGTAGCGCTGCCTTTAGTGCGTGGGAAGGCAATCACGTCACGGACATTGCCCATACCGGTCACGTAAGCGACTAAACGTTCAAAACCTAAACCAAAGCCTGAATGAGGTACCGTGCCGTAGCGGCGTAAGTCGCGATACCAGCTATAATCTTCTTTGTTTAAGCCCATTTCCTCTAAACGAGCATCAAGCACATCTAAACGTTCTTCACGCTGAGAGCCACCGATGATCTCGCCAATGCCTGGGGCAACCACATCCATCGCTGCCACCGTCTTGCCGTCTTCGTTCTGGCGCATATAGAAGGCTTTGATATCGCGCGGGTAGTTTTTGATAACCACAGGCGCTTTGAAGTGCTCTTCAGCCAGATAACGCTCATGTTCAGACTGTAAATCCACACCCCACTCAACAGCGTATTCAAATTTCTTACCGCACGCCTTAAGAATCTCGATAGCGTCGGTGTAATCAACCTGCGCAAAGTCCTTACTGACGAATTCTTCAAGACGACTGATGGCCGTTTTCTCGATACGTTGCGCGAAGAACTCCATGTCATCACGACGCTCTTCCAATACCGCTGCGAATACATACTTGAGCATGTCCTCGGCAAGTTTGGCGATGTCGTTCAAATCGGCAAAAGCCACTTCCGGCTCGACCATCCAGAACTCTGCAAGGTGGCGCGAGGTGTTAGAGTTTTCAGCACGGAAGGTTGGGCCAAAGGTGTAGATCTTTGACATTGCGCTGGCATAGGTTTCACCGTTGAGCTGGCCTGATACCGTTAAAAATGCTTCTTTACCGAAAAAGTCTTCGCTGTAGTCAATATCGCCCTTATCAGTACGTGGTAGGTTCTGCATATCCAATGTCGACACTCGGAACATTTCACCAGCACCTTCGCAGTCACTGGCGGTAATGATGGGAGTGCTGATCCACATGTAGCCACGCTCATGGAAAAAGCGGTGGATAGCCTGCGATAAGCAGTTACGAACACGGGTAACAGCGCCAATCACGTTGGTGCGTGGACGCAGGTGGGCGTGCTCACGTAGGTACTCAATACTATGGCGCTTTGCTGCCATAGGGTAAGTGTCAGGATTTTCTACCCAGCCAATTACTTCGACGCTGTCCGCTTGAATTTCAAAGGCCTGACCTTTACCGGCTGACGCTACGAGCTTGCCGGTTACGCTTACCGAGCAGCCGGCCGTTAAACGCGTTACTTCATCATAATTATTGAGCGAATTAGGCACTACAGCTTGGATAGGATCAAAACTCGAACCGTCATGAACGGCTAGAAACGAAATACCTGCTTTAGAATCGCGACGTGTGCGCACCCAACCTTTAATGTTGACCTGGGTGTCCACGGCAACGGCACCTTTTAATAGCTCGGCGATTGCTGTATGGCTCATTTTCACTCCAATGATTACTATTGCCCACTGTGCTGCACCTTGGCAGCAGCAGTATTATGATGAAAGTTAAGAGGCCTATCTTAACCGTGATTTAGGGAGAAAAAAACTGCCAATTGCCTCAATCAGGGCAGAAATACGTAAAAGCGTAGAAAATATCACCTAAACTAATCATATATAACTTATTATTGAGACGCTTTAGCATGTTGAGGGGAGATAAACCGGGCCCTTTTCGATTAGTCGCTTGGTGTGCAGGTGTAGGCTGGGTGCTTTTTGTTGTGGTATTAGTATTGATTCACTACGCTCGCCCTGATGTAGATTACGGCATATTACGTTATTTCGACGTGCCCATTCGCGAGCATTGGCTCTTCAAACCGAAAAATAGCGCCTTAATCATGCTAATGCTGTGTGGTCTTTGCTGCGTTTGTGGCATTATAAGGGCAAGAAATATAAATAAAATGATGCATCTGGCTGCACTTTCGCTTATTGCTTTAGCGTTTTTGTGTGTCAGCTTTACCCTTGCAATCTTAAGTTAAAACGCAGTGAGTAGTTAATGAAACAAGCTTTTATCCTACGCGGCTTGCCAGGTAGTGGTAAAACCCACTATGCGCAGAGCCTTGCCGACGACCTCGTTGCCGGCGATGCTAGCCAATACTTTATTTGCAGTACCGACGATTTCTTCGTGCAAGATGGCCACTATCAATTTGATAAGCACAAGTTACCTGAATATCACAATCTTAATTTAGCCCGTTATATTAAAGCGCTCGCGGAGGGCATTCCGTTAGTGATTGTTGATAACACCAATATCAAAAAATGGGAATTTATCGCCTACATTGAAGCCGCGCATGCGCTCGGTTATCAAGTCAAAGAGGTAATCGTTGGCGAGGTAAAAGACAAAGCAATGCAACACCTATATGCTCAGCGCAACACCCACAAAGTAGCGCTGCGGACGATAGCGAAAATGGCCTATCAATTTGAGTGGTAATTGACCATATCAAGGAGCATTCATGAGTAACAAGCAAGTAGAGCATGACACCCAAAAACCTAAACTAGCGCATGAGCTCCACCAAGAACTTCCCGTTGACCATCCCGATGCGTTTTTTCGCATGCTACACAAAGTGATTCGCTTTGCTATTTGTGTTTTAGCCCTGTGTATGGTGGCAGTTATACTCTGGGGGGTCGGTGATGTTATGTACATTATCTACGAGCGATTAATGCAGCCACCTTACTTTTTACTAGATGTAAATGACATCTTTTATACCTTTGGTGGCTTTATGGCTGTGTTGATAGCGGTGGAAATATTTATCAACATTAGGATGTATTTAGGCAGCAACGTGTTTCCTGTCAAGCTTGTCGTCGCGACTGCTTTAATGGCTATCGCTCGTAAAGTGATCATCCTTGATTTTGATACTCTCACCCCGCTTTACCTGATAGGTATCGCCGCCACAACTTTAGCGCTGGGGATTACCTACTGGCTTTTGGGCAAAGCGCCCAATGATGATTATGACCATTAGATGCATATTGATAAAAAAACCGCCTCAAGGGCGGTTTTTTTATTACATGGCGTTGTATTCGTCTTCCCAGAAGAACTTTTCTTCGCCAAATGCCGGCTTTAAGTCATTAAGCCATGTGGCGTTCTCGTCATACTTGGCGAAGAAAGGACGCTGCACCCAATCTGGGTTGCGAGCTTGAATAAAGCGCAGTACGAAGACCTTTTCACCGGCAATCTCGCTGACACCAGATACCTCCACTTTACCTGGACCTGCACTCATAGATGGGCCGCGCACGGTGCGACTGACGCCGGATACCTGTTTATAAGCCTCGCGGAAGGTTTCCCAGGTTTTATACAGGGGTAATTCAAAGTACCGCTTGGCCCCGGTATCACGTTCAATAAACATGTAGTACGGGATCATCCCTAGCTGCGTTTGCTCTTTCCACATTTCCGCCCACATATTAGGGTCGGTATTAATGTTATTAAGGAGTGGTGCTTGAGTACGGATTTGCGCGCCGGTTTTACGCAATAGGGCAATCGCTTCGCGTGTAGCTGCGGTGCGCAGCTCTTGCTTATGGTTAATATGGGCCATAATAGAAACGTGCTTACCTGCATCCACGAGCTCTTTAATTAAGGCGAGCAAGTCTTGCGCATCGGGATCGGTTAAATAACGGAATGGCCAGAAAGTCAGTGACTTGGTGCCGATACGGATGGTGCGAATATGGTCAAATTCGGGATCTTTAAGCTTTTCAAGATAGCCACGAAGTTTAACGGTACGCATCACCATTGGATCGCCGCCGGTTACGAGTAGATCGGTAACCTCTTTGTGCTCACGCAGATAGTTATGCAGTAAGTCCGCATCGTTGTTATTGAATCGTGTCGCTTTACCAACAAACTGCGCCCAGCGGAAGCAGAAAGTACAGTAAGAGTGACAATATTGTCCTTGTGCTGGAAAGAATAACACGGTTTCTTTGTATTTGTGTTGAATGCCTTCAACGCGCTCACCATCGAGCTCGGGCACATTCTTTTCCATTTGCCCGGCAGGGTGCGGGTTCAGCTTGTTACGGATCTGTTGTGCCAGTTCCATTACCTGTTCAGCGGTTGGGTCCGTTCTATGCAGCGCAGCCATTTGCTCGTACGACTCGTCATCTAACATACCACGCTGAGGGAACGTAAGTTGGAATACCGGATCATTGGGAACTTTATCCCAATCAATCAATTCTTCAATTACAAAGTTATTTACGCGGAATGGGAATACACTGGCCACGACCTTCATCTCAAAGCGCATATGCTCTGGTAGTTGGTGTAGGGCTTCAATTTTATCAATTTGACGGTGTTGATACACGGTAAACCTAGGCGGGACAAAGGTTTCCGCTGGCTGTATTTGAACGGTTTGCTGCATATATTTTCACTTGCTAGTTGAAAAGGTTGGTACTCTAACAAAAAGGTCAAGCCAATTCCTAGTCCTAAGTGCGAATATAATTGCGCTGTAACACGCAAAGAGCGGCCTTTGGCGCGCCCAAGCAGGTATAAAATTGCTACGCAGTGAAACTAATTATTCAGCGAAAAGTAAGTTAACTCTTTGAGCTGGTTATAAACTGTGGTGATTCCCAGCTCAAAGAGGCAACAGTCACCACCTCATTAGTAGTGACCCTGAGCGATGGCATCGTATATTGCCGTGGCTAAGCGCTGAATGTCGTTTTCGCTGCTAACAAAAGGCGGCATAAGATAAATCAATTTACCAAAGGGGCGGATCCACACTCCTTGGCTGACAAAGAACTGCTGGATCTTGGCGACATCCACAGCACTATTGAGCTCAACTACACCAATGGCGCCAAGGCGGCGTACATCAACCACGGCGGCTAATTCGCGGCAGCGCTCTAAGGCACCAAGCCAATGATGAATATCGTTTATTTGCCCTTGCCAATTGTTATCTAGTAACAACTCGAGACTTTTGTTGGCCACGGCGCAGGCCAGCGGGTTGCCCATAAAGGTGGGGCCGTGCATCAAAACGCCTGCTTCGCCTTCGCAAATACCGCGTGCTACATGACTCGTGGTCAGTGTTGCGGCTAAGGTCATATAACCACCGGTAAGTGCTTTACCCACACACATAATGTCTGGAGTTATATCGGCATGTTCAACAGCGAACAAGGTACCGGTGCGGCCAAAACCAGTGGCAATTTCATCGCAAATAAGCAATATCTCGTAGCGGTCGCACAACTGGCGCACGGTTTTTAAATAGTCGGGATGATAAAAGTTCATACCGCCGGCATTTTGGACAATCGGCTCAATGATAAAAGCCGCCACTTCATGATGATGTTTATCAAAGTATTGCTCTAGGGTGTGCGCCTCTTCTGCGTCAAAGCGTTCATGAAAACGGCTACGGGGTGGCGGCACAAAGATTTGTTCGGGTAAAAATCCGCGATACATACTGTGCATTGAGTTGACCGGGTCGCACACACTCATAGCGGCAAAGGTATCGCCGTGATAGCCCTTTTGCGGGGTCATAAGTTTATGCTTTTGTTTATGGCCTTGGCTATACCAATATTGCACCGCCATTTTTATCGCCACTTCCACACTTACTGAGCCGCCATCGGCAAGAAACACCTTGTCGAGCGCTTTGGGGGTCATCGCCACTAACTTTTTACACAGTTCAACTGCTGGCGCGTGAGTGATACCGCCAAACATAACATGGCTCATATTGTTGCTTTGGCTTTGCAGCGCTTCATTTAACTGGGGGTGATTGTAGCCGTGCAGGGCACTCCACCACGATGCCATACCATCAATTAAGGCTTCGCCACTTTGTAGATAAATGCGGGTTCCCTCAGCATGGGTAACGGGATAATTGGGAAGAGGGTTGAGCATTGATGTGTAGGGGTGCCAAATGTGCTCACGATCAAACTCAGTGTCGATATATGTATAATTATTGCTCATAGGTAAACTTCAAATGTCATTGCAGCGTTGACAATACTAAGGCAACTCGTAGACTGATACAAAATTAAATTCTACCGTCGATAATAAAGAGAACTCTATGGAACAGGCCGAAATCCGTCATAACTGGACGCATGAACAAGTTAAAGCCCTTTTTGACATGCCATTTAATGATTTGCTGTTCAAAGCGGCAAGCATTCACCGTCAACACTTTAACCCCAACGAAGTGCAAATTTCGACTTTATTATCGATTAAAACCGGCGCCTGCCCAGAAGATTGTAAATATTGCCCTCAGTCAGGGCACTATAAAACCGACCTCGAGCGTGAACGCTTGATGGAAGTAGAAAAAGTGGTTGAGCAAGCAAGGGCAGCCAAGTCAAAAGGTGCGACCCGTTTTTGCATGGGTGCAGCATGGTCAGACCCTAAAGACCGCGACATGCCTTACATTGAGCGCATGGTCCGAGAAGTAAAAGAGCTGGGTTTAGAAACCTGCATGACACTGGGCAAGCTCGATAATGATAAAGCCAAGCAGCTGCGCGGGGCGGGATTAGACTACTATAACCATAACCTTGATACTTCACCTGAATACTATGAGCAGATTATCACGACGCGCACTTACCAAGACCGTTTAGACACACTGGATCATGTGCGTGATGCCGGCATGAAGGTATGCTCCGGTGGCATTATCGGTATGGGAGAGCAGGCTTCTGATCGCTACGGCCTACTTATCCAGCTGGCTAACTTGCCTAAGCAACCGGAAAGTGTGCCGATTAATATGCTGGTTAAGGTCAAGGGCACGCCTTTAGAAAACGTCGATGATTTAGACCAGTTCGAATTCATTCGCACCATTGCTGTGGCGCGTATCATGATGCCGAAAAGCTACGTGCGTTTATCAGCAGGGCGCACGGCAATGAATGAGCAGATGCAAAGCATGTGTTTCTTTGCCGGAGCAAATTCCATCTTCTATGGTGACAAACTGCTGACCACCGATAACCCTGAAGCCGATGCCGATATGAACCTTATTCGCAAACTGGGGATGCGCCCAGAGCAGGCTCAGGATTACTCAGATGAGGCCTATGAAGCGTCATTGAGCTCAGCTATCGCTGATAAGAAAACCTCAGAGCTGTTTTACGAAGCAACCTAATGGCGTTTGAATACATTGATAATGTGCTCGAGGGTGCCAAAGAGCAGCACTTACTGCGCCAGCGCGTGGTAGTCGACGACATTTGTGCGCGCACCTTGGCCGTGGATGGTCGACGCTATTTAAATTTTGCGTCCAATGACTATCTTGCTTTAGGCGATCGGCCGCTGCCGCCATTGAAAGGGCGCAGTGGCGGGCACAGTTCGCCGTTGGTTACTGGTTACAGTCGTGAGCAAGCAGAGCTGGAGCAACGTTTTTGTGCACTTTATGGCTTTGAGTCAGCGCTGCTGTTTGCCAGCGGTTTTAGTGCTAATGCCAGTGTGCTGAAAGCCTTGTTTGCTCAAGCCCGTGAAGGCTTGATTGTGCAAGACAAACTGAATCATGCCAGTTTAGTCGATGGCGGCCTTGCGGCAAACGCACAGATGCAGCGTTTTAATCACAATAATATGGCGCATCTGGATGCGCGCTTGGGTAAATCCAAAGCTCACCATAAACTGGTAGTAAGCGAGGGCGTGTTTTCGATGGATGGGGACTGCGCGCCGCTTGAACAGCTACGCAGTCAGTGTGAGAAGCACCGGGCCTGGTTAATGCTTGATGATGCCCATGGGTTTGGGGTGCTCGGTGGAGGCAAAGGCAGCGCTGCGGTGCTTAAGCCTGATATTTTAGTGCTCACCTTTGGTAAAGCGCTGGCTGCCAACGGGGCTATCGTACTAGCTAGCAACAAAGTCATCGATTTGCTGCTGCAAAGTAATCGCGATTACACCTATTCCACGGCACTGTCCGCTTTGCAATGTGAGGTGATTGACGAGCGACTGACGCAGTTGTTGGCGGCTGACGCCGAGCGTCAACATTTATTTGCACTGATTGATTACTTTAAAAGCCAATTTGCGGCGGCCCATTTAGCACTAATGCCCTCAGATACACCGATACAGCCGTTGATCGTCGGCGATAGTGAATCAGCGTTGGTGATGCAAAATCAACTTCGTGAAAAAGGTATATGGCTTAGTGCCATACGACCGCCCACTGTGGCCCACAATACTGCGCGTTTGCGTATCACCTTAACGGCGGCTCATACTGAGGAAGATATCGACACCTTAGTCAGCGCCTTGGAGCAATGCCGATGAGTGCGGCATTAAAACTTACGACCCAGCGGCAATTCTCCAAAGCGGCAACGAATTATCAGCAGCATGCGCGAGTGCAAGCCGCGAGCAGTACTGTTTTGTTAGACCACATTGGCGCCAGGCATTTGGGTGTATGTTTAGACTTAGGCGCGGGTCCCGGCGTGAATAGCCATGCGCTCAGTGTCAGGGCACAGCAGTTAGTGTCCCTTGATTTATCAGAATCCATGCTACAGTGTGCACGAACCCTAGGTGGCGATGATAATCAGGTAGTGTGCGCAGATATGGACACGCTACCAATACACAGTGCAGCGATAGACACTGTCTTTAGTAACTTTGCGATGCAATGGTCTGCTGATTTAGCTGCCTTACTTTGCGAGTTACACCGTATTTTAACGGTGAATGGGCGGGCATATATTGCCGTGGTGAGCGAAGGCTCCCTTGAGGAAGTGAAAGCTGCTTTTGCCATGGCAGGGGTGCCAGCCATTAACCAATTTATACGTGTTGGCGATTTGACCATCGCGGCAAAGCAGGCTGGGTTTAAGGTGCAATGGCAGCATCAAGCAAGGCTATTTGATCGCTTTGACAGTGCTAAACAGGCGTTAAAAAGTTTATCGGCTATTGGTGCCAATAGCTGTGAGCATGGCCACCGTCACTTATCGAAAAATCAGTATATGCAGATTCTCAACCATTTACAGGGATCGCAGCCGGGCGTGGAGTTAAGCTACAACGTCGCATTTTTGGAGCTCATTAAATGAAACAATTTTTTGTTACCGCAACCGATACCGATGCAGGTAAAACCCATGTCACCAGCTTGCTACTGAAACTCGCTGTACAGCATAAAAAGAAGGCGGCCGGGTTTAAGCCCATCGCCGCAGGTGCTGAGGAGGCGTTTGGCCGACTGGTCAATACCGATGCACTGACACTCATCGAAAGCGGCAACACCAATGTGCTCTATGAGCAAGTAAATCCGTTTATTTTTGCGCCACCGATTGCACCTCATATTGCCGCTGCGCAGCAAGGTGAACATATTAGCGTTAGCAAGTTACGCAGCGCATACGACGAGTTTAAAAGTTGCGGTGCCGATATTCTCATTACCGAAGGCGCCGGAGGTTGGCTATTACCCATTAATGACACGGAGCTGTTAAGTGATTGGGTGCTTGCTGAGCAGCTGCCAGTCATTTTAGTGGTGGGTATGAAACTCGGTTGCCTCAACCATGCATTGTTAACGATGGAAGTGCTGGCGCATCAAGGTGTACACGTCGCTGGGTGGATAGCCAACCAAGTGGATCCACAGATGCAGGAATACGATGCCAATTTAGCCACTTTGAAAGCAAGGCTGCCAGCCCCATATCTCGGAGAAAGCCCTTATACCGGGCACACACCAAAGCTAAAAATCCACCGCGCTCTAATGGAGCTATTCGAGTTAGGTTAAGGTTACAGTTGCTTACAAATCCGTTTGCCGAAATAACTTGATACCGTAAACATCTGCCTATATATATTGAGCATAACGCGTCGATAGGGTGACGCTATCCATTATGGATCACTCGATGATCCCTAATGAATAATCTTACCCGTTGGAGAAATGTAGTATGAAACGTGTTGTGCTCTTTTTATTGACCAACCTTGCCGTTATGTTAGTGCTAGGTGTGGTGTTATCTATCGTATTCTCAGTGTTGGGGATATCAAGTCGCAGTATGGGGGGGATCCTCATCATCGCCGCTGTGTTTGGTTTTGGTGGCTCCTTTATCTCATTGTTGATGTCTAAGTGGATAGCTAAACGCTCTACTGGCGCATATGTTATTGAGCAGCCGCGCTCCGGTACCGAGCAGTGGCTGGTAAACACGGTTGCCGAGCAAGCGCGTCAACGTGGTATCAACATGCCAGAGGTCGCTATTTACGACAGCCCAGAAATCAATGCTTTTGCTACTGGACCATCGAAAAACAACGCGTTAGTCGCGGTAAGCAGTGGCTTGCTTCACAACATGAGCCAAGAAGAAGCCGAAGCGGTACTCGCTCATGAAGTCTCTCATGTGGCCAATGGCGACATGGTGACATTGACGTTGATTCAAGGAGTCGTGAATACCTTCGTTATCTTCTTTGCTAAGGTATTGGCTGGCATCGTTGATAATTTCCTCAATGGCGATGAGGAGCAAAGTGGCCCCAGCTGGACTTATTTTATCTTCGACATGGTGTTTCAGGTGTTATTTGGCATACTCGCTTCCGTGGTCGTTGCTTACTTCAGCCGCAAACGTGAATTTGCCGCAGACAGAGGCGCAGCCGAGTTAGTGGGCGCACATAAAATGCGTGCCGCATTAGAGCGCTTAAAAGGCAACCATGAGTCACAGCTGGAAGGCTCAATGATGGCCTTTGGTATCGCACCAGGGCGCTCTATTGGTGAGCTATTTGCTTCACACCCGCCATTGGATGCGCGAATTCATGCACTGTCAACGCAAAGCTAACGGCTGTTGTGGAACTAAAAAAAGCGCACTTAAGAGTGCGCTTTTTTGTTTTCAGTTAAGCAATTACGCGCTTTGTTGCTGGCGTTGCTGCTGGTTGGGGATCAACTCTTCAACCACCTCTTTGGCGCTTAGGGTGTAGCGGACGCCATCAAACATCACCGAGACGAACTCCTCAATGCCAGTGATCCCTGTTAACGTCCAGCCTTCGCCGCGTTTAGGGCAGTACACCGTGGTAGTAGGAGGAACCATAATAAAATCATCAGCCATGGGGGTTTTTAACTTCTAGTGCTTGCTCTTGAGCATAGTTTAAGGCAATAATTCGCTAACTCAAGCCCGATATACTCTTACTGCTATGAATCGCTGCCCATCTCGCGGGCTTAGTTTACGTCCCATAGGCCACAAAGATGCGCCGGCAATGTTTGCTATTCTCTCGCAGCCTTTGGTTTTTCGCTTTAATGATTATTTACCACCGAAAACTAAAACTGAGGTGCGTAGTATGATTCAAGCGGACATCGAACTACTTCTAAAAGGGCAAGGCGTGCGCTTTGCTATCATTCACCAGCACCAGGTCATTGGTAGCTGCGGCCTATACAATATCGCCCAAGGTTGCGCGGAGCTTGGCTTTGAACTTCATCCTCAGCATTGGGGTAAAGGTTATATGCAAGCAGCAATAGCTTTGCTATTAGCCGAATACGGCCGCTATATTGATAAGCCGCTCACGCGTATCCAAGCACGAGTGATGGTCGAAAATCACCGCAGTATTAACACGCTTACCCGTGCAGGCTTCAAACCAATTAGCGCGCAACTCTATAGTTTAGCGTTACCGGCCTGTGCACTCGATGTTGCCGAGCAACTCAATCAAGCAAGTTAATCCTGATTAGAGTAGGGCGAGCTTGGCACTTAAGCGACGCACCATAGCATTAGCGTTAGGGGCTGGCTGATTTAACCCCTCTATCAAAGTCATAAAGTAACAGTCCATCATGGCTGCGGCGCGCACCTCGTCATACTGGGGAGCCGATGCAAATAACAACGCTTTAAATTGCTGTATTTGCTCATCGAAAAACTGTCCTTGCCAAATTAAACTCTGTAGTAGAGTCTTACTGAATTCCACATGCTGCAAATAAAACGCATACAGGTACGTGGCATAGTGGCGCATTTTCAGTTTTGGCTGCTGATGGTCGTCACTGCGTTGGGCATCAGCGATGACGTTATCAATCTGCGCAATCATTAACACCTTGAGCAACTCATCTTTATTCGCAAAATGGCTAAACAAGGTGCCATTTGCTATCCCTGCTGCCTTGGCAATATCACGTGTTGACGTGCTCTCAAACCCTTTGGCAATAAACAGCTCCCACGCGGTTTGGCAGATCCGTGTTCGTGTTTGCAGTTTTTTAGGCGTTAATTGGTTACTCAAAACAAACCCTTTTGCTTGATATTGAGCGCGCTCAATTATTATAATGAGCATGCTCATTTTTATAAGTTGATGGAAAACTACAATGGAATCAGTCGTTAATATAGTATCACGGATAATCGGTTATGTGTTATTTGTGCCCTTTATATGCTTTTACAGCTATGTTTTAGGACCGGTGCTAAAGGCGGTGCTCATCCCCGGAGGGGTGGTGGTTTTGGCATTGATAATAGGGCCTGCTAAGGCATGGCGAGTTTGGAAAGCAGCGAATGGATAACTTTGTTCATTGCCTCTAGCAACAAAACTTAGCCATGCTTTTTATCGGGCTTTTTAGTATAATGCGCGACAATTTTTGCGGTGAAAGAGAATCACTGCGGCGCTAACCCCCCTTGATGCTTGGTCATCATACGGCGTAATTTACATTTATATCGTTCATACTGAGGAGTGGCAATGAAAGTAGGAATTATTATGGGCTCAAAGTCAGACTGGCCCACCATGCAACATGCGGCGGACATGCTGGATAAATTCGGTGTCGAGTATGAAACCAAAGTGGTTTCTGCGCATCGCACTCCTCAACTTTTAGCTGATTATGCGAGCTCAGCTGCTGAGCGTGGTATTAAAGTGATTATCGCCGGTGCTGGCGGGGCTGCGCATTTACCGGGTATGGCGGCCGCTTTTACCTCGCTACCGGTATTGGGCGTGCCAGTAAAATCGAAAGCGCTCAATGGTGTTGACTCGTTATTATCAATCTGCCAAATGCCAAAAGGTGTGGCGGTAGGTACTTTGGCTATTGGTGATGCCGGTGCCGCTAATGCGGGACTGTTGGCAGCGCAAATCTTGGGCTGTCAGCAACCAGAGCTACTGGCGAAAATTGACCAATTTCGTGCCGAGCAGACAGAGACTGTTTTAGCTAACCCTAACCCAGCTGAATAAGCGAGTTGTATATGCAAATGTTAGTTCTGGGCGCGGGCCAACTAGCGCGTATGATGGCGCTTGTGGCAGCGCCGCTGGATATCCATATTCGTGCTTATGACGTGGCTAGCAAACAAGTGGTGCACCCGGTAACCGGTGAGCACTATACGCAAACGTTAGAGCAAGCAATCGCCAGTAGCGACCGTATTACTGCTGAGTTTGAGCATATTCCCAGCGATGTGCTTGCGGCCTGTGAGCAAAGCGGCAAATTCTTCCCCGGTAAAAAAGCAATTGAATGCGGCGGCGATCGCGCCAAAGAGAAGGCGCTGCTCGATAATGCTGGCGTACCGAGTGCTCCGTATATTTTAGTGAGTGAACGTACTCACCTTGAGCAAGCGGTGAATGAACTGGGTTTACCTTTGGTGATCAAAACTTGTCAGGCTGGGTACGACGGCAAAGGCCAATGGCGCTTAAAAAGCATCGACCAGACTGATGAAATCTGGCAAGAAATGCAGGCATTTTTAGATAAAGATGCGTCGCATCGCATTATTTGTGAAAAGATGATTGCGTTTGACCGTGAAGTTTCAGTGATAGGTGCGCGCGATGCACAGGGGAATGTAAAAGTATACCCGGTCACCGAAAATGAACACACTGACGGGGTGTTGACGCTGTCGGTAGCAGGCATCGTCAGCCAAGATATGCAATCTCAGGCGGTTGATGCCTACAGCAAAATAGCCAATGCGCTGGATTATGTTGGCGTACTTGCTATCGAGTTTTTCGATGTTGACGGTGAATTGCTAGTCAATGAGATTGCGCCGCGTGTTCACAACTCGGGTCATTGGACACAGCAAGGCGCTTATTGTTGCCAGTTCGAGAACCATGTGCGTGCTGTTGCCGGTTTGCCTTTGGGCTGTACTTATCTATTGCAGCCGAGTGCGATGATTAACGTTTTGGGTCAGCCAGCAATCCCGGCAGAGGTATTGGCCACCACTGGCGTTCGCAGTCACTGGTATGGTAAAGCGGTAAAACCAGGGCGAAAAATGGGTCATATCAATGTCAGTGCTAATACCTTGCATGAGCTTGGGGAGCGTCTCGGTGAATTGCATGAGCACCTCAGCGAGCAGGATTATCCTGGTATTGAAGCACGAGCCCATCAGTTAATTCTCAACTAGTACCTGTGGTTGCGCAGTACCGCTAGCAACCAACAAGACTATTTAAGCGAATAAACCGAGCCTTGAAGCTCGGTTTTTTCATCCCAAACGCTGACACAATGTCATTAACAGCTGCTAGTATGGCGTTTTCATTTTGCTTATATAAGAGAAAACCCTAAATGACCTTGTGCAAACGTTTTGGCCTTATTGGCTCCTTGTGTCTGTTCGTTGCGGCCTGTGCGCAACCTCATTCGTCTGTGCCAACAACGCTGCGTATCGCGACCTTTAACGTTAGTATGGATGGCTCGAACTACGTTACTAATCCCAGTGAGCTAAGTGAATCGCCTTTACCTGCCTTGCTAGCCCAAGGGCAACACCCACAAATTCACAATATCGCGCATATTATTCAACGGGTGCGTCCTGATGTGATATTACTCAATGAATTCGACTATAACGAGGATTGGCGCGAACAAGTCGATGCTTTTCAACGCCACTATCTAGGCAAGGATCATGGCAGTGTAAAAGCCATTCACTACCCCTACAGCTATAGTGCGCCCGTTAATACCGGTGTTGCCAGCGACTACGACTTTGACGGCAATGGTGAGCTCTCTGGCAATGGCGGGGATGCTTATGGCTTTGGTTTCTACCCTGGTCAATACGGCATGGTGATCTTAAGCCGCTATCCCATTGACCATGAGCGCGTGCGCACGTTTGCACAATTGAAATGGGCGCAACAACCGCAGGCGCAGATGCCCATGCTTGATGGCAATGCTTTTTATGATAACCGTACATGGCAAGCTGCGCGCTTAAGCTCTAAGTCATTCTGGGATGTGCCTATCAGCGTTGATGGTAAACGTGTGCATCTGTTGGCATCTCATCCTACACCACCGGTATTCGATGGTCCGGAAGATAGAAACGGTCTGCGCAATAAAGCTGAGATTAAACTAATCGCCGATTATTTAGATAATCAAAGCGATTATTTGGTGGATGACCAAGGCCGCCAAGGAGGCCTCGATGACAACAGCCGATTTGTTATCCTCGGAGATTTGAACGCTGCACCGCAAGGCGATAAAGCGCGTCCTGAGGCCATTAATCAAGTGTTAGCTCATGATAAAGTGGATGCCAGTATGGTGCCCGAGAGCACCGGAGGAGCAGGGGTGGAAGAGCAAGCGTATGCGCGTTATTACACCGCAAGCTGGCGTGCTAGAGCTGATTATGTGTTGCCATCAAAGTTCGGTTTTGAGCCTATCTCGGCAGGTGTATATTGGCCGACGGAGCAAAACCCGGCACAATACAAATTAATTAGTGATAGAAAAGCCTCGTCAGATCATCGTCTTGTGTGGATGGACCTAAAATTAATAAAAAAACAGTGAACCATTTAGCCGCTTAGTACTCTATATATGTGAAGCAGGTCCCGTACTTGTTTCGTTATTGCTAGCGCAGAGTTTTGGTCAGCATCCCTTGCTGACCTTTTTTTTGTCTAAGTAAACTGCCGTTGGTCTTAAAACACTGTCTTTGCTTGTAAGTTTTTGCTTAAATCAGGGCACCGTGTATTTAGTTGAAGACAATCATGTTCCATAAATCAGTACTGGCGGCGACCATTGCTTCCAGTTTTATCCTCAGCGGCTGTCAAAGCACCGCACAACAAAGCAACACGCAAGTAGAAACGAATCAAACTTCCGCCCCAAGCCAAGTGGAGACACCGGCAAAACCAGGTTCAGTGGCTATTACCTTAGAACAAGCCATGGCTGATCCGGACTGGATAGGTAACCAGCCAGAAGGCGCGTTCTGGCACAGCGATTCAAACACCGTTGTTTATCAGCAAAAACAACAAGGTAATCAACTACGCGACACCTACACACAGGCCGTTGGCGCAGACAGTGCAACCAAAGTAACGCTGGCGCAGCTACACACGTTGGGCGATGACAAGGCCGTATACAGTCAAGATAACCGCTTACAAGCCTATGTATTTAAAGGGGATATGTTTGTTCGTGATACTTCTGCTAACACCTTAGTGCAAATCACCAAAACGTCGGCATTTGAATCTGCGCCACAGTTTTTAAATGATAACAGCCTAGTATATCGCCGTGGTAACGTGTTTATGCATGTAGACTTAGGCACCGGGCTGCATAGTGAGTTGGCCAACCTTAAGCTCGAAGATAAGCCAATCAAGGTTAATGAGCCGAAAAGCTATATTGCTAAGGAACAACATAAGCTTATTGACTATGTTGCACTGCAGCTAAAAAACCAACAAGATGCCCTCGAGCGCGACCAGCAGTTAGCGAATGAAAATAGCGCGGTAGTCGATGCCACCATTTACCTAGGCGATAAAAAGCGTTTAGTGGATGCCCAGCTCTCTCCTGATGGCAGTAAGCTTATCGTTGCGCTAATCGATGACAGAAGCTGGCGCGCCGACACCGACATCATGCCTAATTACATTACCCAAGATGCAGGGGTAGAATCGGTACCAGCCCGTCGCCGGGTTGCGGATGCCAAGCCACAGGGCACAGAATTGGTGTATATCGACTTGCCAAGCAAAGCAAAAACGACGCTGACCTATAATACCTTGCCCGGTTGGAATGAAGATGTGCTTGCCGAGGTGAAGCGTGAAAACTATGCCCGCCAAGGCAAAGAGTATGAAAGCGAAACTAAGCGCCGTGAAATCAATTTAATGATGGATTGGGGCTGGGGTCAAAGTGCCATTCAATGGAACCGCAGTGGCTCACAAGTTGCTGTTATGCTTGAGGCTTGGGATAACAAAGACCGCTGGATAGCGACCGTTGACTTTAAAGGTAAAAAGTTAGTGAACCAACACCGTTTACATGACGATGCTTGGGTTAACTACACCTTTAATGATTTCGGTTGGTTAAACACTAGCGACACTTTGTATTTCTTGTCAGAGCAATCCGGTTATAGCCACATCTATACTAAGCCGTTAACAGGTAAAGCAAGCCAGCGTACCAAGGGTCAATTTGAAGTTTCCGATCTGACCTTGAGCGAAAATGACCAATACCTGTACTACAAAGCGAATAAAAAGCACCCAGGTATTTACGAGGTGTATCGCTTAAATCTGGATAGCGGCAACAGCGAGGCGCTAACCAGCCTTGATGGCATGACTGACTATAGTTTGAGTCCTGATGAGCAAAAACTGCTGTTACAGCACTCAAAAATCATGCACCCGCCGGAGCTTTATGTCATGGATGCGGCACCGGGGGCTAAGGTTACGCAGCTAACTCACACCGTATCAGAGCAATTCAAAGCGACTAAGCTGGTGGCTCCGAAAGTGGTTGCCGTACCGTCGAGCCATGGTGAGCAACCGGTGTATGCGAAAGTGTATTATCCCAGCGATTACCAAAGCGATGAAAGCGGTAACACCCGCAAGGCGGTTATTTTCAACCACGGCGCCGGCTATTTGCAAAACTCACACTTTGGCTGGTCCGGTTACTTCCGCGAGTTTATGTTCCACTCGTTGCTTGCCAGCGAAGGCTATGTAGTTATGGATATGGACTACCGCGCCTCGAAAGGGTATGGCCGCGATTGGCGTACCGCCATTTATCGACAAATGGGAACGCCAGAGACGCAGGACTTGGTTGATGGGGTAAAATGGATGCAGGCTAACGCCAATGTTGACGTTGAGCGGGTCGGTACTTACGGCGGCTCATACGGTGGCTTTATGACCTTTATGGCGCTGTTCACCGAGCCTGAGCTGTTCCAAGCCGGAGCGGCGCTGCGTCCAGTGAGCGATTGGGCACATTATAACGCTCCGTATACCTCTAATATTCTCAATCACCCAGATGTTGACCCTATTGCCTACGAGCGTAGCTCGCCTATCTACTTCGCTGAAGGATTAGAGAAGCCGCTATTGATCAATGCGCCGATGGTTGATGACAATGTGTTCTTCCAAGATGTTGTGCGCCTAGTGCAGCGTTTGATTGAACTGGAGAAAGAGGACTTTGAAACGGCTATCTTCCCAGTTGAACCGCACGGTTTTGTGCAGCCCTCAAGTTGGCTAGATGAATACCGCCGCATTTATAAGCTGTTTGAAGAGAACCTTTAATCGCTAATGAAAAACCCGAGCTAAGCCTCGGGTTTTTTTATGCCTCGCCACTCTAGCAGCGCTAAGCCCAAGCCACACAACAGCCCGAATAGATGAGCCTCAATAGCCACGCGGGAGTCAATTAATGCCTCAACGTCACTACTGGCGCCAACAATTTGCTCATAAGTCACCTTGGCTATTACGCCTACGATAATTAAATATCCGGTTTTTTCACCGCAGCGAATATCTTTCATTGCACCATAGGCAATCAAGCCGTGCAATGAACCACTTAAGCCGACATATAAAGAGATGTTCGGGCTAAAGCCGTATAAACAGAGGCCAACCCCAAAAGACAAGAGCAGCAAATAAAGCCAATACTTACGCACACTAAAAAAATGGCCATGGAGCGACCACAGCACTAGAGCACCTGCCATGTTCATGCCTAAATGCGGCCAATTGCTATGTAAAAAGTGCCCTGTTAGCAAGCGATACCACTGGCCCTCAGCGATGGCGGGGCGCTGAAAAGACAATGGCCCAGCGGCATCAATTACCATAAGCAGTGTACACAGTGCGATCAGTGGCCAGACGGACAGCATTGCGCGGTGCGAAAAGAGGGTTTTAAACACAGTCATAACTTAACAGTGGTCGTTATTTTTTGCCTATTGTGCCCCTTTGCCTTTAAGATGCCAATTAATTAACCACGACAATAACACTCAGCGCTATGTTACGAACTTATACCCAGATAGCAGCGGCTCTCTCGTTGCTTATTAGCTCTGGCTGCACAGCCACCACCACTAATAAACAGGTGCTCGCCGATAGAGAGCCTGAGGCCACCACGGCGGTGGTGACAAAACAACAAGTGAGCGGTGAGCATTACATGGTTGCCGCTGCCAATCCCTATGCGGTGCGCGCCGGTGAAGCGATTTTAGCTGAAGGGGGCAGTGCCATAGACGCAGCCATTGCTGTGCAATTGGTACTGACATTGGTCGAGCCGCAATCGTCCGGTATTGGCGGTGGGGCCTTTATTTTGCACTATGATGCAAAGCAGCGCCGACTCACCACCTATGATGGCCGCGAGCAAGCTCCTAGCAAAGCGACACCGGAGTTATTTGTTGATGGCAATGGCAAGGCTGTTCGCTGGATTGATGCAGTGGTTGGCGGGCGCTCAGTGGGGGCTCCTGGGGTCTTGAAGGCGCTGGCCAAAGCCCATGAACGTGATGGCAAATTACCTTGGTCCCGTTTATTTGAGGAGGCCATTACTTTAGCCGAACAAGGGTTTAAGGTGTCACCGCGATTACATAAGCTTTTAGCGCGACGTATTAACCCTGGAGTGGAGAAAATGCCTGCGGCGCGGGCGTATTTCTTTCCCGGTGGTGCGCCTTTGGCCATTGGCACCGTTAAGCAAAACCCCGCCTTGGCATCGCTTTATAAACGCTTGGCCAGCGAGGGAGTGGATGCCTTTTATCATGGCGACAATGCCAAAGCCATTGCCAAAGCAGTACAAACAAGTCCCATCGCCCCAGGTTTACTCACTGAGCAAGACATTAACAACTATGTCGCCAAAGAGCGTGCCCCGGTGTGTGTGGGCTATCATCAATACCGAGTGTGCTCGATGGCACCGCCTAGCAGCGGTGGCATGGCAGTTTTGCAAATCTTGAAATTGCTGGAGGATAAAAACCTCAGCCAATATGCGGTTAATAGCCCCAAAGCGCTGCATTACTTTACCCAAGCGTCGCGCTTAGCCTTCGCTGATCGCGAAGTCTATATGGCCGACCCCGACTACCAACCCGTGCCAACGCAAGCGCTACTCGACAATAGCTACCTTGAAAAACGTGCCTTATTGATGCTTGAGCATGATGCTAAAAAGCAAGCTGGGCACCCGGGCGTCGGTATTGCCTATGGTAAAGACGATGCCTTTGAGCTGCCCAATACCAGCCACATTTCCATTGTTGATAATCAAGGCAACGCGGTGTCGATGACCACCTCCATTGAAATGGCGTTTGGCTCTACCGTGATGGTCAATGGCTATCTGCTCAATAACCAGCTCACCGATTTTGCGCTATCGCCGAAGCGTGATGGCAAATATGTATTAAATCGCGTTGAAGGCGGTAAGCGCCCGCGCAGCTCTATGGCCCCCGTGATGGTATTTAATGAAGATGGTTCTTTGCGTTTAGTGATTGGCTCGCCCGGCGGCAGCCGTATCATTAATTACGTGGCCCATGCATTGGTCGGGGTGTTGGATTGGCAGCTGAGCGCCCAGCAAGCGATCAATCTGCCCCGTATTACTAATCGTAACCATATCACCACCTTAGAGCAGGGCACTGAGCTGGTGGAGCTAAAAACGCAGCTCGAGCAATGGGGCCACAAAGTGCGTATTGGCGACCTTAACTCTGGCATTCATGCAGTCGAGGTGAAAGGCGGTAAGCTCTATGGCAGTGCCGATCCACGCCGAGAGGGAATCGCTCTCGGAAAATAAAGGTAATCAAACAGCAGGTATTTGAATGCCTGCTGTTTGTTAACAAAGATTCATTGGTGTGTATCAAAAATGATAATGCGCCAATCAGCGATAAATCAATGGTCTGATAAGCCCAAATGGGTTTGCAATTTGCGCGCTAAGGGCAATAATATCAGGCAATCTCCTTCTGTGCTAAGTAGGCAATATGACAGACAAATCCAACGATAAAACCAATACACACACCGATCCCAATTACTTGTACATTCCTTACGCTGGTCCGACCTTATTAGAAACGCCACTACTAAATAAAGGCAGTGCTTTTACCCAGCGTGAGCGTGAGAGCTTCAACTTGGCAGGCTTACTGCCGCCACGTTTTGAGACCATTGAAGAGCAAGTAGAGCGCTGTTACCAACAGTACTCTAGCTTCCAAGATAACCTTAATAAGCATATCTACTTGCGCGCCATCCAAGACAATAACGAAACGCTTTACTATCGTTTGGTGCGAGACCACATTGAAGAGATGATGCCGATTATTTACACGCCAACAGTGGGTGATGCGTGTGAACAGTTCTCAGATATTTATCGTAGCTCGCGCGGTTTGTTTATCTCCTATGAAGACCGCCACAATATCGATGATATTTTGCGTAATGCCACTAAAGGTAAGGTGAAGGTTATCGTTGTTACCGATGGTGAACGTATCCTTGGCCTAGGCGATCAGGGCATTGGTGGCATGGGTATCCCCATTGGTAAGTTATCGCTATACACCGCATGCGGTGGTATCAGCCCGGCCTACACGCTGCCGGTGATGCTGGATGTTGGCACTAATAACGAGAAACTACTGAACGACCCAATGTACATGGGCGCACGTCACCCACGTATTGGCCAGCAGGAGTATGACGAATTTTTAGAGTTGTTCATCAAAGCGGTGAAGCGCCGTTGGCCCAATGTCATGCTGCAATTTGAAGACTTTGCTCAGCCTAACGCGATGCCACTGCTGAAGCGCTACCGCGACGAAATTTGTAGCTTTAATGATGATATTCAAGGTACTGCCGCTGTCACTGTGGGCACCTTGCTGGCCGCGTGTCGAGTGAAGGGCACTCGTTTAAGCGACCAAAAGGTAGTGTTTGTTGGGGCTGGCTCCGCAGGATGTGGCATCGCCGAGCAGGTGATCAGCCAAATGGTCTCTGAAGGGATCAGTGAAGAGCAAGCGCGCAGTCAAATCTTTATGGTTGATCGTTTTGGCCTATTGAGCGAGGGCATGCAAGGCCTGCGTGACTTCCAACAGGCGTTGGTACAATCCAATGAAGCGCTCTCGCAGTGGCAGTATAGCGGCGATTATGCCTCTTTGCTTGATGTTATGCATTGTGCTGAGCCAGGCATTATTATCGGCGTATCTGGGCAGCCGGGGCTATTCACCGAGCAGGTGATCCGCGCAATGGCATCAAGTCACGAAAATCCGATTATCTTCCCGCTTTCAAACCCGTCCAAACAGGTTGAAGCGCATCCGAGTGATGTGCTGGCGTGGACACAAGGGCGTGCCATCATCGCCACAGGTAGTCCATTTGGCACCGTGGAATATGATGGCCAGCAGTATGTTATTCCGCAGTGTAATAACAGTTATATCTTCCCTGGCATTGGCCTTGGTGCAATTGCCATTAAGGCTAAGCGCATTACCGATGAAATGTTGATGGCGGCCAGTGAAACCTTAGCGTCGAGCTCACCCCTTGCCAATGATGGCAAAGGGAGCCTACTGCCGCCACTGACCGAGATTGAATCGCTATCTAAACGTATCGCCTTTGCTGTGGCTAAAGTCGCCATCGCCCAAGGTGAAGCGTTGGAATTTAGCGATGAGGATATTATCAAAGCCATTGATAATAATTACTGGCACCCTGAGTATCGTAACTACAAGCGAGTCAGCATCTAGCCTTCACGAATATGAGCAAACGCCGTGCAACTGCACGGCGTTTTGCGTTGAAGGAAAGGTTAAGTAGGACCAATCACAGTGCCTTTTTAGTTGTCTTTATTAATAATGGCGTTAGATAAGTATGCAACCGCTGTGGATAAGGCTGCGTTGCAAAGGAGTAAAACGAATTTTGAATTGGCAGCAGCTAGTTGATAATCGCCAACGATTCTTTTGGGTGTTACAGATAGCCGGTTGGATAGGTTATGCCCTGGTGAATTACATTGGCTCCAAAGTATTTGAGATGCGCGACATCTATGTCTTTGTGATCTTGCTTAATGCCTATGCGGGCTGCTTAATGACGGTGCCGCTGCGTTACTTGTATCGCCGGGTGTGGAATGCCAAGCCGTGGCTGCTCGTGTTGGTGGTGTTCACCGCTTCCTACGCCACAGGGACCTTGTGGTCGGTGGTACAAAAATTTAATTTGTGGGAAATTTATCGCCATGGTTACCGCCCTGATGAGTGGTTCTATTACTTTCAACAGGGCCTTGATGCGGTCTATATCATCCTTTGTTGGAGTGGTTTGTACTTTGGCATTAAATATTACCAGTTGCTCCAAGGGGAGCGACAAAAAGCGCTGAAAGCCAATACCATGGCTCATGAGGCGCAATTAAAAATGTTGCGCTATCAGCTTAATCCGCATTTTTTGTTCAATACCCTTAATGCGATATCGACACTGATTTTAGTGGAAGAGAATAAAGACGCTAACAAGATGGTGTCACGGTTAAGCGATTTTTTACGCTATACGCTCAATACCGATCCGATAAAAAAAGTACCACTCGAGCAAGAGATTCATGCGTTGAGTCTGTATTTGGAAATCGAGCGAGTACGTTTTGATGACCGTCTAGCGGTGGACATGCAAGTCAGTGACGAAGCAAGCCATGCCTTGGTCCCGAGCTTGATTTTGCAACCGTTAATTGAAAACTCATTGAAGTATGCCATTGCGCAGATGACACAAGGCGGGGTGATCAGTATTAAGGCCCAAGTGTTTGCCAACGAGCTGTTACTGGAAGTGAGCGATAATGGCCCTGGCGCTGAGCTTAAAGATGGCCAATTGGTCAATGCCACCGGTGTCGGTGTGGCCAATACTAAAGATCGACTAAAGACACTTTACGAGAACAATTATTCATTTGTATTATCAGGGAATACGCCCACCGGTCTGACGGTAAACATACGTATCCCCTATGAAAAGGCTGTAGCAGAATGAATACCATAAAAACCCTCATCGTGGATGATGAATCGCTGGCCCGTAAAGGGTTGGCTATACGATTAGCTGATATTGAATGCATTGAGCTGGTACAGCAATGCGCTCAAGGGCAAGAGGCCGTCGACATTTGTCGCAGCGAGCCTATCGACTTGGTTTTTTTGGATATTCAGATGCCAGGTATGAATGGCTTTGAGGTCGCGGATGCGTTAGCGCAACTGCCAGACTCACAACAACCTTTGGTGGTGTTTGTCACTGCCTTCGACCGTTACGCCGTTCAAGCTTTTGAAGTCCATGCTTTGGACTATGTACTCAAACCCGTAGATGACAACAGACTAAAACAGGCGGTGGAGAAAGTGCAATCACATCTAAAAACACAACAAGACAACACCCATAAGAAAAAGCTAGCGAGTTTTGTGGCCGGGATCACAGGCAATAATTGCGAGGAAATTCTCAAGAAACTAGCTTCAGGTGACTCATTAGAAACTAAGCGCTACCCAGAGTCGCTGGCGGTGAAAGAGCAGGGCGAGATCATCCGTGTGCCTACCAATACCATCCAATGGGTTGATGCGGCAGGGGACTACATGTGCCTGCACTGTGGTGATGGGCAAACCCATATTCTACGTAAAACCATGAAAGAGCTTGAGCAAGAACTCGACCCTGGGTTGTTTGTCCGTGTGCACCGCAGCGCCATTGTTAATTCAAAACAAATCAACAAGCTGGTGACGCAAGTCAGTGGTGAATACCTGCTGGTGCTCACCAACGGACAGGAGCTTAAAGTCAGTCGCAGCTATCGAGATAAAGTCAAAGCGGCGCTGGCCAATTAACGGCGAAAGCGTTTTAAGCGGGCGACAAAATCACGATTACGCTGTTGTGTGTCGCTGGTGTGCTCAAAAGCCAAAGTTTTCAGCTGATTATTAACGACACCGACCATGACACCATCAGCGCCAGCATTAAGGTGCTCGATGGCGCTGCAGCCTAACTGCGTTGCTAATATGCGATCGCCTGCCACAGGGGCGCCGCCACGCTGTACATAGCCCAAAATGGCACTGCGGCTTTCAACGCCGCTGTGCTCGGTCAGCTGGGCCGCTAATTGTTCGGCGCTAATCGATAGCGAGTGCTCCGCCATGACCAGCACGTAGCTATGACCGGCATCATTATTAATATTCGCTTTCACTTGCTCATACAGTTTTTGTAAAAACTGTGGCTCGTCTTCAATCAGTTCCTTACAAATTATTTGCTCCGCGCCACTGGCAAGGCCTGCTTCCATGGCAATGATGCCGCAATCTCGACCCATTACCTCGACAACAAAAGTACGTTCAAACGCTTGCGCGGTATCGCGAATTTTATCGATACACCCCAATGCAGTATCTATTGCGGTGTGAAAGCCGATGGTTTCATCGCTGCCATTAATATCGTTATCAATGGTACCGGGAATACCAATAATTTGCCCTGACCAGTGCTTTGCAAGTGCCTGAGCACCTTTAAAGCTGCCATCTCCGCCAATGACGATCAAGGCATCGATGTGGCACTTACGCAGGCTATTGGCAGCTTGTAACAAACCATCTGTATGGTGCATTTGCGGGCAACGGGCCGATTTTAAAATAGTGCCACCTCGGTGGATGATATCGGTTACGCTGGCTGCGTTGAGTTCAGTGAAGTGTTCGTTGATAAGGCCGTTGTAGCCACTAAAAAAACCGAAGACCTGATGTTGATGAGATAGCGCGCTGAGCGTAACAGCGCGAATTGCAGCATTCATACCGGGGGCATCACCGCCGGAAGTGAGTACTGCAATTCGTTTTGAATGAGACATAAGTTGCTGCTTCAGATAGAAAACTTATGTCTACTATTTACCCTACAGTGACAATTTTCAAGGTATTTGTGGCACCGATGGTTTCCATCAAGTCACCGTGGGTGAGGATCACGGTATCGCCTTTTTGCAATTCGCCAAGCTCTACTAAGGTATTCATTGCTTCACTAACAATACATTCTTTGGTGAAGTTAGTAGAGTCAAAACGCACTGGATATACGCCGCGATACAGCGCGGTCTGACCCAGTGTTTTGTCATGGCGTGAAAGTGAATAAATAGGCAGACCCGAAGAGATGCGTGACATCAGCTTAGAGGTGTTGCCTGATTCAGTGAGCGCGACAATGGCTTTCACTGTACCCAGGTGGTTAGCTGCATACATGGCAGATAGTGCGATGGTTTCTGCATTATCGGCAAACATGCTATCAAGGCGGTGCTTAGAAATGTGCGTTTCTTTTTGTGACTCAGCACCTAGGCAAACACGGGCCATGGTGGCAACCGTTTGCTCAGGATAATCCCCTGCGGCTGTTTCAGCAGAGAGCATGACCGCATCGGTGCCATCAAGCACGGCGTTAGCAACGTCCATGACTTCAGCGCGCGTGGGCATGGGGTTATCAATCATTGACTCCATCATTTGCGTTGCGGTGATCACCACACGGTTCAATGAACGAGCTCGGCTGATAATGGTTTTTTGTTTACCCACTAATTCCGCATCGCCTATTTCAACGCCTAAATCTCCGCGCGCGACCATCACTGCGTCGGATGCGAGGATAATGTCGTCTATGGCTTCAACCGTTTCTACCGCTTCTGCGCGTTCGATTTTCGCTAGCAATTGAGCATCAGAACCGGCCTTTTCTGCTAATGAACGCACATAGCGCATATCATCGCCAGAGCGGGGGAAAGACACGGCGATATAATCGACGCCAATTTTAGTCGCGGTGATAAGATCTTCTTTATCTTTATCAGTAAATGCAGGGGCAGTCAGGCCACCACCGAGGCGATTAATGCCTTTGTTGTTAGACAATACGCCGCCGACTTTCACCCTGCAGTGTACTTTTTGTCCTTCAACACGCTCTACGGTCAGCTGGATTAAACCGTCGTTAAGTAACAATAGGTCGCCGGCTTTAACGTCTTGAGGTAATTCTTTATAGTCGATCCCCACGCCATTAACATCACCCTCACCTGGGGCAAGCGCTGCATCAAGGATAAAAGGGGCGCCAGGGGCGAGGTTCACTTTCCCTTCTTTAAAGGTGCTTACGCGGATTTTCGGCCCTTGTAAGTCTGCGAGGATGGCAACATGAGTGCCTAGGCGCTGAGCGATTTCACGCACGGCCTCGGCGCGCGCTTGGTGGTCACTGGCCACCCCATGAGAGAAGTTTAAGCGCACGACATTGGCGCCAGCGCGGATGATTTTTTCTAAGTTATTATCTCTGTCCGTGGCAGGGCCAAGGGTGGCCACAATTTTCGTACGTCTTGGCATGCATTTCTCCTGTAGGCATTATTGCTTATAGCATGTTAGAGCAGGGAAGGACGCTCCGCCAGCTCTAATTCCTATTATTCGTTAACAAGATTTCAGCATTATGACACCGGTGTCAGATTCAGTCAATTAAGCTTACCCGCAAACTTTATCCATGTACCTTGCGTTAATTTGATATAATTCAGCGCCAGGGATTGAATGGGGCATCGTATGCCCTATAATGCCCGCCGTATTTACGTTGAATTACCCAGTCGTACGTTTTACCGAGGAGGAAACTGGATGCAAGTTGCATTAGTAGGTCTTGGGGTGATGGGCAAAAATCTCGCCCTGAACTTAATCGAAAAAGGGCTCACCCTAGTAGCCTATGATACCAACCCCGATGCCGGGGAAGAATTGTTAAGCTGCGCCAAATCACAAGGAATGGCCGAGCGCTTGCACATTGTTTCAGACCTTCACGACATGGTGCGTCGTTTAGAAACGCCGCGCTCTATCCTTTTGTTGGTACCGGCAGGCGAGTTGGTTGACAAAGTCTGCCACGACTTGGTCGATGCCGGTGTCAGTAAAGACGATATCATCATCGATTGCGGTAATAGTAATTATAAAGACGGCATAGCCCGCAAGTTGAAATTCCAAAACAAATTTGAGTTTGCCACGATGGGGATTTCCGGTGGTGCAGAAGGCGCACGCCATGGCCCGGCCATGATGGCGAGCGGCTCCGAAGGGGGCTGGGAGCGCATTGAACCTTGGTTTGAGAAAGTAGCAGCCAGTTACAATGGCGACTCATGCTTTGCCCGCGTTGGCCAATCCGCCAGTGGCCATTTTGTGAAAATGGTGCACAATGGCATCGAGTATGCCCTTATGCAGCTTATTGCCGAGACTTACCAGCTATTGCGCTTGGGTGCTGGCAAAACACCACAGCAAATTGCCGAGATTTTTGATACCTGGGCCGAGGGCGAGCTCAACAGCTATTTACTCTCTATCTCTAGCCATATCCTCAAGTTAGCAACCAAGGACGATACACCGCTGGTCGATTTAATCGATAACAAGGTGGGCGCCAAGGGCACCGGCTTATGGACGGCACAAAATGCCTTGGAGCTTGGTATTGCTGTGCCATCGCTTGTTGCTGCGGTGCAGGCACGTCACTTAACTAATACCGGTGATACCCATGCGGCTAAAGAAATGACCTATGCAGCAAAGCAAACGGACAGTATCGATATTGATATTGACCAGTTGCAGCAAGCGTTTCATTTAGCGAGCCTGCTTTGCTACCGCCAAGGCTTGGCACTGATCAAAGGCGCGTCACGAAACCATCAATGGAAAGTTGATTTAAACAAAACACTGCAAACTTGGCGTGCAGGGTGCATTATTCGTGCAGATTACCTAGACCAAGTTGCTCAGGGTGTTGAGTTTATTGATACCTTAGATGAGCAGGCGAAGGCGCTTCGTAGTGTGACTGGTGCGGCCGTGACCACTGGTTTGGCATTCCCGGTACTGTGTGCAACACAAAACTACTTAGCAACGCTAAGCACTCCAAGTAATGGTCATCTAGTGCAAGCGCAGCGTGACTACTTTGGTGAGCATGGTATTAAAACCCACACTGGTGAGTTATGTCATCTAACTGATCTGGTCGATATTGACGCTAAAGTACGCTAATTAATTAGCTGCTTTTTCAATCAAAAGAGCCCTGTCTATACAGGGCTTTATTGTATATGCCAAAAACACATTCCAAGTTTCTTTTTTGAGTACTTTAAAGTGTTACGCATTCTCTGTTAGGCACTGTTGAATGTAGGTATTATTGGCTGCACTCAGCCTCAACAACCCGCAAATAAACTCGCAAATGCCGATACCCTATACTTTGGCGGCCCGATTCTAACGATGGTCGGATCCTATTTACCGGTCAACTTAATAAAGCAAATGATCATGTTGGCGAGCAGACTAAACAAGTGAACTTACAAGGGCAGGCGCTATTGCCTGGGTTCATCGATGCCCACAGTCACCTTTTCAATGCTGGTTTAGCACAGTTGAGTGCTGATTTACTCCCAGGGCCTGACGGCCAAGTAAATTCTATTGAGGCGTTGCTGAGCACCTTAACGCAATGGCACCAGCGTCAACCTATGTTAGCGAAAAAGCTCGGCTGGATCGTTGGCATGGGGTATGACGACTCACAACTGGCGCAGCGCCGGCACCCAACTGCCACAGAGCTCGACACAGTCTCCAGCGAAATACCTATTTTGATTATGCACCAGTCCGGGCATTTGGGGGTTATGAATACCAAAGCCTTGGAAATGGTGGGTTACTTACCACAGGCCCCACACATTGATGGCGGCGTAATACGTATTGATGAACTTTCTAATCAAGCGAATGGGGTGCTTGAGGAAATGGCTCTTTTTCAGCCCTTGTTTAGTGTTTTTTCGGCCATTGATAAGCAATTACAAGATGAAATCGCGAGCGCAGGGCTTGCCCTTTACATGGCCAATGGTTACACCACAGCTCAAGAAGGTCGTGCAGATAAAAGCACTAGTATGTATTGGTTAGCACGGGCGCAAAAGCAGTCTTTGCCGATTGATGTGGCTATCTACCCTGATCTTGAGCAGGAATATGATTTTATGCTTGAACAAGGCGCTAGCAAAGATTACCAAGGCGGGGCACGAATAGCCGGCGTCAAATTGAGTTTTGATGGCTCGCCTCAAGGGAAAACAGCCTGGCTCAGTAAACCTTATCTTCATCCGCCAGCAGGGCATAACTCTGAGTATCGTGGCTACCCAGCCATTGCCGATGATAAGGCTCGCTCTAAGCTCGTTGCACAGGCCTATGCCAACAACTGGCAACTGATTGTTCATACCAATGGCGACGCCGCAGCAGACGCCTTATTGCGAGATATAGAAAGCGCAGCGACAAGATTTGAGCAGGCAGGTCGCAGGACGGTGATGATCCACGCGCAAACTGTTCGTGAAAATCAGCTTAAACGTATGAAACAGCTAGCAGTGATCCCGTCTTTTTTCTCTATGCATACCTTCTATTGGGGGAGATTGGCACCGAGATGAAGTATTAGGACTGGAGCGTGCTGAGAATATTTCTCCTACAGGGTGGGCGCAAAAGCACGCCATGCGCTTTACCCAACATCATGATGCACCTGTGGTAAAGCCTAACCCATTACGCGTGTTATCGACAACTGTTAATCGTAAGACACGTTCTGGCAAAGTGTTGGGGGCGCACCATCAAGTGAGCCCTTATATCGGTTTGAAATCTATGACAGAGTGGGCGGCTTGGCAGTACTTTGAAGAGCCAAATAAAGGGACGTTAGAGGTAGGGAAGTTAGCTGATTTCGTTATCCTTGATAAAGACCCGCTGCGCGTTGAGCCGGCGCAACTTGAGCAATTACAGGTTCAGCAAACCATAAAAGCAGACCAAGTGGTTTATGATGTAAATCACGCCCTGTGATGGGGCCTGTGCAAAGCGAGTTGGTACAGGCTGCGGCTTATCTTATTGCGCTAGTGAACTATGCGTGCAGATAGATACCACTCGCAATAAAAGGCACAGTCGCTGCTGTGCCTAAATATCACTTAGCGACTCAACTCTCCGCGCAAGTTATCTTGCATTAAATGGCGAATACTTTGCGGGCTTGCGTTTTTGCTTAGCAAGTAGTGTAACTTACTGAGGCAAGCTTCTAGGGTCATATCATAGCCACTGATCACACCGACGTTTAGCAGTGCATTGCCCGTAGCGTAGCCGCCCATATTAACTTGCCCTTGTAAGCACTGGGTAAGGTTTACGACGATAATGCCACGTTCGTTCGCATTTGCTAAAAGCTCCAGAAACTCGTGGTTTTGAGGCGCATTACCGACACCAAAACTCAGTAAGATGAGCGCTTTAATATCGTCATTAATAATAGAGCTGACCACATCGGCGCTGATCCCGGGGTACAAGTGCAGCACGGCAATAGCCTGAGGGGTGATGCGCGATACTTGTAAATCGTTGTCGATATAGGGGCTTAGCTGGCCTTCTAGCAGCCGAATATTAATCCCTGCTTTTGCCAGCGGCGGCAAATTTGGAGAGTCAAACGCATTGAACCCATCGGCGTGGATTTTGGTGGCGCGATTGCCTCTAAATAGCTGATTATTAAAAAACAGACTGACTTCTGCAATGGGATAGTTAGCTGCTAAATACATCGCATTTAGGAGGTTCACTTGACCATCTGAGCGCAGCTGTGACAACGGAATTTGCGAGCCGGTGATAATGACTGGTTTGGTCAGGTTTTCAAACATAAACGATAAGGCAGACGCGGTGTAGGCCATGGTATCGGTGCCATGAAGTACCACAAAACCATCGTAGTCGTGGTACTTGGCTTTAATATCGTCGGCTATCATCTGCCAATGCGCCGGTGACATATCAGAAGAATCGATCAGCGGGCAGTATTCTTCAATGTCAAACAGCGGCATCTCGTCGCGATTAAATTCAGCACTGTTTTTCACCGTCTCGGTTAAAAATCCCGCCGCTGGCACATAGCCTTGGCTGGATTTTTTCATACCTATGGTACCGCCTGTATAAGCGATATAAATGCGTTTACGTTTCATAAAAAAAGCCCGATGAAATTCATCGGGCTAGTATATCATTCCAGGCTTTAAGCGCTAGTTAGAAACACGACATACCAAGCACTTAGCGTAGATGCCATCAGGGTCATTGTAGTTTTGTAAACTCTGAACCTGCTGCTCAACCTGTTTTAGTAAGCTGTTGACTTGCATGGTCGCACCAAGGTTTGCGTTTGCCGGGGTTTGCTTATCAATTAGCGTGCTAACCATGGACGAGCTCAATAAGCTATTTAACAGTTGCTCACGCGGCGTCAGCTGTTGCTCAATGAGTTTAACGTCATACTGCTTGAGGCTGGCCATTTCAGCGGCAGCGCTGATGGCTGCGTCCTTATCACCAAGTTTGTCCACTAGCCCGAGCTCTTTTGCTTGAGTTGCAATCCACACTCGGCCTTGGGCGATATCATCCACCTCAGCAGGGCTCATATTGCGAGACTGTGCAACCACATTCAAAAAGCGCTCGTAGGCATTCTCAACACTCATTTGGATCGCTTGTGCCATCTTATCTTTTAGACCCAACAGAATGGATGAGCCTTTCAGTTCCGTCGTCCCCACACCATCAGAATATACTCCCAACTCGGCAGCACTGTCTTCAAATGTCATGATTGTGCCAAATACGCCGATTGAGCCGGTGATGGTGCTTGGAGCGGCCCATATCTCATTGGCTGCAGAAGCAATCCAATAACCGCCCGAAGCTGCTACTGAGCCCATAGAGGCAACCACAGGTTTGCCTGCTTCTTTAAGGGCGATGACTTCGCGACGAATAACTTCTGAGGCAAACATGCTGCCGCCACCGGAATCAATGCGTAATACCACGGCTTTAACCAAGTCATCTTCACGGGCTTCACGAAGGAGAGCTGCTGTGCTGTCTCCCCCGATTTCGCCAGCGCGTCGCTCACCATCAACAATGGTTCCTTTAGCAACGATAACCGCCACTTTTTCCGTGATTGGGTTTTCGAATGGCATGGGCGATTTAAACGATGCGAGGTAGTCGTTAAAGCCAATTTGCAAAAAGTTTTTACCTTCGTCGTCGTAACCGACTAGGTCGACCATCTGTTGACGAATTTGTTGATTATTTTTAAGTGCATCCACCCAACCAAAACGCTGTGCATACTCACCACTGTTCCCGTCCACTTGCGAAAGCTTACGTAAATAGTCGTCAAGGGTTTCATCAAAGTTGCTGGCATCGAAGCCACGTAGTGCGGTGATTTCATCTTTATACTGCTGCCACAATTCACCCAACCACTCTTTATTCGCTTCTTTTGCAGCGGGGGACATGTCGTTACGAATCAAAGGTTCAACCGCAGACTTAAAGGTACCGACGCGGAAAACGTGTTGCGTCACTTTAAGCTTATCGAGTGCTTCTTTGAAATACACTGGGTAGACACCAAAGCCATCGATTGAAACGCCGCCATAAGGATGTAAATTTACTTCGTCAGCATGCGCTGCCAAGTAATATTGACTTTGGGTGTAATAATAGCCAGTAGCAATAACCGGTTTGCCCTGCGCTTTGAAAGCGTCAATGGCATCGGCAACAGCATTGAGTTTATTAATGTGCGCGCCACCCATCTGCTGTAAATCGAGCAGCATAGCGGTGATACGATCATCTTTAGCAGCGTTATTGATCACATCAACAACGTCATCAACTAAAATTTCAGCCGGCTCATCTTGACCCCCAAACGGTCCAGCAAATACTGCATCGAGAGGGTCAACATAGCGTTTCTGCTCAACTAAATAGCCATTTAGGTTAAGTGTCAGCACGGCACCGTCAGGGACGATAATCTCGCCTTCATCGCTTGCAATAGACGCTATAATAGCGATAACAAGCACTATAAAAAGAATGTTGACCAAAAGTTGGCGCGAGAAGTTAATTCCATGCCAAGTGGCCTTTACTGCTTTTTTAATCAAAATCAGATCCTTACTTTATCCATTTTGGGGGCGTACGGGATAGAATCCCATATTAGCCTAAAGGGTTGAAAAGTTTAAACAGAAAAAAGTAACGAAGTGTTTATATTGGCGAATACTGTATCGCTAGTGCTTGCTCAATGTGGCAAAGATCGCTACCCTGAAACAGGTATGACCAGATAATAGTAAAGGGGTAACACCATGCTAGAACAACCACTAAAATTGATGCATGGAGAATTAAGAAACCGGCTCGTGATGGGCTCTATGCACACCGGTTTAGAAGAGGGGTGGCATAATCGCAAACGCCTCGCTGCATTCTACGAAGAACGCGCGAAGGGAGGCGTGGGCCTCATCGTCACCGGCGGTTATAGTCCAAATATTCGCGGAAAGCTTACGCCTATTTCGTCCTCCTTTAACAGTGTATTTGATGTAGTAAAGCATAAAAAATACACCCAAGCCGTGCACAAACACGGTGGCAAGATTTGTTTGCAACTGCTTCACGCCGGACGGTATGCCTACCACCCATTTAGCTGCGCGCCGAGCGCTATTCAGGCGCCAATTTCGCCTTACACGCCGAAGGCTATGTCGGTGGGGATGATAAAAAGCACCGTTAAAGACTTTGCCAAAAGCGCCAAGCTAGCGCAAAAAGCCGGTTATGATGGTGTCGAAATCATGGGCTCGGAAGGCTATTTAATAAACGAATTTATGGCACCGCATACCAATAAGCGCACCGACGAATACGGCGGTAGCAATGAAAACCGTATGCGTTTAGCTAAGGAAATCGTCTCAGCCGTGCGCGCTGCTGTCAGTGATGACTTTATGATTGTATTTCGCCTGTCGGTGATGGATTTAATTCCTGATGGTTCGACAGCCGAAGAGGTTACTGCTCAGGCCAAAGCGCTGGATGCGGCGGGCGTTGATATTTTCAACACCGGCATTGGCTGGCACGAGGCGCGCGTGCCAACAATTGCTTCTATGGTACCGCCAGGGGCCTTTAGAGAAGCTTCAGAGCGCCTTAAACAAGCAACAGATAAGCCCGTTATTGCCGTCAACCGTATCAACACGCCGGAAATAGCCAATAGCATTTTAAACCAAGGTCAAGCCGACATGATATCCATGGCTCGGCCACTGCTTGCTGACCCAGAGCTCTTTAATAAATATGCGCAACAACGCAGCGAACAAATCAATATTTGCATAGGGTGTAACCAAGGCTGTCTGGATCACGTGTTTAAAGGGCAACGAGCCACTTGCTTGGTGAACCCACTGGCCGCATTCGAGCTTGACTACGCCATCACAAAAGCCGCAAAAGCGAAAAAGGTATTGGTTGTTGGTGCTGGACCTGCGGGACTCGCAGCAAGTATTTATTTACGCCAACGTGGTCATAACGTCACCTTAATCGAAAAATCCAATGATTTAGGCGGTCAGTTCAATCTCGCTATGCGTATCCCGGGTAAAGAAGATTTTCAATTAGCACTCAAATACTTCAGTGAAGAGGTGGTGCGTCAAGGCGTTGATTTGCAAACCAATACGGCATATGAGCCGGCCATGCTTAACGAATACGATGATGTGGTATTCGCCTGTGGGGTGTCGCCTCGTGAAGCGGATATTGAATGCGCCGATGGTAAACGCATCTATCGTTATGACGAGGTTATTCGCGGTGACGTGACGCTCACCGACCGCATCGCTATTTTAGGTGCAGGTGGGATAGGCTTTGATATGGTTGCGTTTTTAACCGAGCAACATCACCAAAGCGTTGAGCATTTCAAAGCCCAGTGGGGCATTGAGCAACCCATTGAACTGCATAAAAGCGATAGAAAGATTTATATGCTTAAGCGCAGTGCAGGGCGTTTCGGTAAAGGGTTAGGGAAAACCACGGGTTGGATCCACCGTAAAGTGGCAAAAATGCACGACGTGGAGCAAATTGGTGAATGTCAGTACGAGCGCTTTGATAACGAGGGGTTACACATTCGTGTGAATGGCGAAGCGAAAGTGCTGAATGTTGATACTGTGATAGGTTGCATTGGGCAAACTGCCAATGATGCCCAATTTAAACAAGTTGATCAGCAACATAGTGCTCAAGTCCATGTGATAGGTGGTGCTAAGCTGGCCGCAGAAATTGACGCTAAGCGGGCAATTAAAGAAGCCTTATTAGTAGCGAGAGAAATTTAATAGTGCCTAGCAAAGCAAAAGCTAACTACTGTCAATAATATGAAATAACTTCCGGCACCCGGCGGTCTGTGTGCTATATCAATATTAGTTAACTCAGACCCAAGGTGCCCTATGCTCACCACCGTTACCGGTGTTTACCGTTCCCTGCTATCACAACTCAGCTTTCTCGATGGACTACCATCGTTGTGTATGCGCTTAATTCTTGCCCCTGTGATGATCATTGCGGGCTTTAATAAACTCAACCTTGCTAATAGCGACCTTGCGTGGTCGCAACGATTACTCGCCGATGCCAATGTCATTGCTTGGTTCGGCAATAGCGACTGGGGCTTGGGCCTACCATTTGCTGAGGTACTTGCTTTTTTAGCCGGGTGGACCGAGTTTTTAGGTGGATGGCTCATCTTTGTTGGCTTGTTTACACGCTTAGTGAGTATCCCTTTAATGTTTACCATGGTCGTGGCCGCTACAACCGTGCATTGGCATAATGGCTGGTTTGCAATTACGCCAACTAACCCAGATACCAGTGCCGCAAAAGTGCTTGATTGGGGAGGGGTTCCAGGAGCGCAGCAGAGTCTAGAGAACTCCATACAAGCTAAGCAGCGGCTCGATATTATGAAGCAGCTGATTGCCGAAAATGGCCGCCCTGAGTATTTATATGAAACCGGCAATATCGTCATTCTTAATAACGGTATTGAGTTTGCGAGTATCTATTTTGCCATGTTGTTAGCGCTATTTTTCTATGGTGGTGGTCGTTTTGTCAGCCTCGATTATTACTTGCGTCCAGCACCTCGTGAATAACGACAGGTGCTAGCCACTCATTCTCAGTAGCTACAATTCTATGGCCCGTTTGGGCCATTTTTATCATCGCTTGAATATGGTACTCTTTTGTTAATTATTCACATTCTCATATATAGCCATGAATGCAAAAGAGCTTTTATTAAATCGTCAATCTGATAGCCAGCTTTCTTTTCCCGGGCCTAATGCTCAACAACTTGAACTTATTCAGCAAGCGGCATTGAGAGTACCAGATCATGGCCACCTTGCGCCCTGGAAATTCGTCGTTTTACAAGAGCGCCAGCGCGAAAAGCTAGGTGATATTTTCTTACAGGCGGCGCAAAAAGAAGACATGGGCGAGCGAGTGATTGAGCGAGCAGCGTCATTGCCTGAGCGAGCTCCAATGGTGATCGTCTGTATCATGAAGTACATTGAACACGATAAAGTGCCGTGGGTCGAGCAAGTGGCCAGTGCTAGCTGCGCGACATTTGCGATGCAACAAGCGGCATTTGCCCAAGGTTTATCGGGTATTTGGCGAACGGGTGCATTTGCAAAATCAGCCACAGTTAAACAGGCTTTAAAGCTCACTGATGACGACGAAATTGTCGGCTTCCTTTACTTGGGAACGCCCACTGTGGATTGTCCTAAGAAGCGTCGCCACCAAGTTGCTGATTTTTTTACCGACTCGCTGTGAACTATTTTAATAAGTTAGTGTCAAATGCCCTGTGCGGGCAAGGAGCATTATATTGTGCCCGCAGCTACAAATGAGTCATCTTTCATTAACCTTTTATTTGTTATTGTGTTTCGAATTTCGCCAAATTAACGGGAAAATAATCTAAATGCTCGGTTTTTTATCATGATTATTTTTGTTAGGCTAAGTTTTGAGCAGACCCTAATAAATAATAAGAAGAAGATGTATTGCTATGGGTAATCTATTTTTAAGAGAGAAAGAACGCTGGGGCTTATGGACATTCTGGGGGGTCATTGGGGCGTTATTAACGACCTATGTGGCGATGCTAACCAAAGCGCCTCTTTACATTACCTTAAGCGCCATGGCCGTGGTCGTGTTTATTGCCATTTGGATGCTTTACACTAAACGTTTTGGCTTTTTACGAGCACTTAAGGTCTCCGCTTATATTTTGTGTTTCAGTGCATTACCGGCTTTATGTTTGCTCATTGTTCCTGCCAGTAAGAATCAACGGCCAGAACTTATTACCCAAAGTGTGATTTTTGCACTGTTGGCGCTTATAGGCTGTGTTATTTGTGCGCTGATCGCCAAGCGCCCTCGGCAATATTACTAAATTGATTTAAAACGCTTTACAGCGCCAACAAAAGCCATTAATATGCGCGCCAATTCGGAGAGATGGCAGAGCGGTTGAATGCACCGGTCTTGAAAACCGGCATGGGTTAATAGCCCATCTAGGGTTCGAATCCCTATCTCTCCGCCACCTCATTCCCAAAACCGCCTCATTGGCGGTTTTTTTCGTTTTGCTTCCCGTTATAATGGCGGCTATTAACCTATTAGGATTTACTCGCTCATGCATAATGTAATGCGTATTGTTGCTTGGGGCATTGTGGCATTTTTATATGCACAGGGCTTGGATGTGGTGTTAACTCTCGTTCACGATGCCGAGCTAAACTGGATTATGACGTTAACTGCCATTGCCGGTTTCAACCTGCTTACCGCCCATTTAATCACAAAATACGATAACACCTTGGCTATTTTAAGCGCACTTATCATAAGCTGTTTGGGCATCATTGTATTTGGGGTCATGATCCAGCCATTATTCGTTGGGCTCCCTTATTGGCTATGGGTATTTAGCATTGTGTCTTTGCTGCTTTTCGTTTGGTTAATGCCTTGGATCAGCGCAAAAGTGGCCAATAGTTCGGCAAATGAGCGCTCATCGTCTTAGATTTTCTAGCCAGCACTGACGTGCGTTTTTCAGTGTGTTACCCTGTGCTGGCATTTATAGAAACAAAAGATGAACAACTTTATGTCTGATAAATTTAATACCGACGCGGAAAAGGCAAGCTACGGCATTGGCCTACAAATGGGTGAGCAACTAAAAGCAACCCCTTTCGAAGGAATGAACGTAAATTCCGTGTTTGAAGGAATGAAGGATGCCTTTACCGGTGAAAGCTTCCAAGTAGAAATCCCTGAAATCCAGGCAGCGTTTGAGAAAATTAACGCTGAGATTCAGCAACGCCGCGAAGAAGAAGCAAAAGTATTGGCCGCAGAAGGCGAAGCTTTTCTAGCTGACAACGCTAAGCGTGCAGAAGTAACAGTGACTGAATCGGGTCTACAGTACGAAGTAATCGAACAGGGCGAAGGTGACAAGCCTAGCGCTGATGCGACCGTTCGCACCCATTACCATGGTGCACTTATCAACGGTACTGTATTTGATAGCTCTTACGAGCGCGGCGAACCTGCAGAGTTCCCAGTAGGTGGCGTTATTAAAGGTTGGACCGAGGCGTTACAAATGATGCCTACAGGTTCAAAGTGGCGCTTGTATGTGCCGCATGACCTTGCTTACGGTGAGCGCGGTGCAGGTGCAGCTATTGCTCCTTATTCAACACTTATTTTCGATATCGAGCTTATCGACATCCTGTAAGTGTTATACGCATAAAAAAACCGCCAACTGGCGGTTTTTTTATGGCTTAAATTTAGCTGTCATGGTCAGAGTTTCGAGCTTGCCATGCTTTTTTAACACCGCGACACCACAAAAAATCAACTACTATAAAGCTAATAAGCGCGGCGACTGTGCCACACACCAGCGAACCTACTAAAAACGCAGGCCCAATGGTTGTGAGGCTGTCACTCAGCCACTGCCAACTCGCCTCAAAGTAAAAGGCTTGCTCTTGATGCCCTAAAATCCACGTACCGACCAAATAAGAAAAATAGAAAATCGGCGGCATAGTCAAAGGGTTGGTGATCCACACTAGGGCGATGGACAAAGGCAGGTTGACCCTTAGAGGTATTGCCACAGCAGCCGCTAAAATCATCTGGAAGGGAACCGGAATGAATGCGAAAAATAGGCCTACGGAAAAGGCACCTCGCGCCGATCGTCTGTTTAAATGCCACAGATTAGCGTCATGTAAAAATCGCCCAAATATGCGTAGCGACTTTTGCTGTTTAATCTTATTGTGATCGGGTAAAAACCGTTGAATGGTTTTCTTCGCCATGGGATAGGGCCCTGTACATCTATTGCGGTGTGCAGTGGATTCGCGTTCGGGTGTATTTTGTCACTTTTCACCCCGTCACTGCCAGTACTTTTTATCATAATACCTATAATGGCAATAATCAGGGTGTATTGTGGTGTATTTTTAGGCTTTATTCGCGGTGTGGTCTTCGCCATTGGCTATACCCTGGTTTACCACCAACTTATATTTACCTGGCATGGACCATCGTTGAGTGGTGCATACATTGAGGTGCATGGCACAGTGCAACAAACACGGGTATTGGGGGCAACTCAATTTGTCACCTTGCGCCTCAATGATGTGGCCGGTTACGCTGTTCCTTTTTATCAAAACCATTTACTCAGTGTAGCGGTGCATGCCAACCAGCCTGTCGCAATGGGCGCTAAGCTGAGCGCTGATATGCGCTTAAAATCGAAACGTTGGCGTGTTAACTACGATGCGCTCGATAGGCGAATTTATGGGTTTTTACATGGGTTCAGTTTCACAGCAAGCTCACCTAAAAACATAACGATTACTAACGCATCGCCGTCGATAAGGCAGCGTTACCTGGCTTGGTTGAAAGCGCAGCTGCAACCACTTGAGTTAAAAGGCGTATACTTAGCACTACTGAGCGCAGAACGCAGTGATATAGAGCCCAAGCACAATCAGTTTTTCAAACACAGCGGTATTATCCATTTATTAGCTATTTCGGGGTTGCATATCTCTTTGCTGTACGGGTTGTGCTTTATAGGTATAAAGTGCGGGCTTTGGTGTGTAGCGCATGGGGTGCGCTCAGGACAATGGCAACAGGCTCTTACAAACCGATTAGTGGCAGGTGCGGCGCTTTTAATATCTGGTATATTTGTGCTGCTATGCGCGCTGCCTATCAGTGCTCAACGAGCTTGGCTGATGTTAGCCGTTTTTGTTTGGCTGTATTTTTCACGACAACACTATTCGTTGTCGCGCTGCTTGCTTATCGCCTTGGCCTGCGTGTTGTTAGCGAATCCCTTCGCGTTACTTAATATCGGGCTTTGGTTTTCTTTTTTAGCTGTGGCGGCCATTGTTATTGCTTTGGTGCAGTCGCAACGATGGCACTGGCTTAGTCGTTATATGTTCATTCAGCTATGGTTGTTTATTGCCCTAGCGCCATTGAGTGCAGCGACGTTCGGTGGATTTTCATGGGCCAGTGCCCCGGTGAATCTGGTTGCCGTGCCTTTTGTCAGCTTTATTTTATTGCCTTTACTGATTGTCGTGGTATTAACAGGGTTCAGTGAACCAATGCTGTGGCTATTACGTCAATTAGACTTGGCGCTATCCTCGACGTTAGAAGAGGTGATAGAGCTTGGCCCAGTACTTTGGTTTTCCACCGGTGAGCTTGATATCACAGTGGTTATGATTTATTACCTTGCGGTTATGGCCATGCTGATAAAACCCAGTTTATGGCCCGTGTGTTATGCAGGGGGATTGTTTGTTGGCTATTGTGCACAGCAATGGGTTTATCAACCCAGATGGCAACTTGATGTGCTTGATGTCGGCCATGGGCTAAGCATAGTGATCAGCCGCCAGGGCAAAGCCGTGGTATATGATCTCGGACCTAGTTATTTCTCGCGCTACTCGATAGTTAAAAATACCTTGCTACCTATCATTAACGCGCGAGACTTGCAGGTCGAGCATACCATTATTTCACACAGCGATAATGATCATGCTGGCGGGTTAGAGCACTGGCTACAAGCAGGGTATGGGCACACCTTGAAACCCTTTCATAATGGTAATCCAGGTATCTGTAGAATGAGCGAATTGAGCTGGCATGGCTTGACTGTTCGCTCTATTTGGCCACACAGCAATCAGCAAAATGACAATGCTAACTCTTGTGTGGTGCACATCAGTGATGGCAAATACAATGTGCTACTAAGCGGTGATATCACCGAGCGAGAAGAGCAGCAGCTGTTAACGCAAGATAAAATAAGGCCAGTGGATGTCTTGGTCAGTGCCCATCATGGCAGTGACAGCTCTTCTAGTGCCGCGTTTATTAAACAAGCCAAGCCTAAGGTGGTGATTCACTCAAGTGGCGCCCGTCGCAATTGGCAGATGCCACACCCCGTGGTGTTCGCACGTTTTGCAGCGCATAATGCTGAGCAATACCAAACTAAATTGCAAGGTGGGATTCGGGTGCAATTTTATGACACCGAAATGCAGATAAAAACAGCAAAAGCAGACAAAAGCTATTGGTTTATCAGTGATTGAGTTTTGTTTTTGCTTTGCTAAAGCTACAATACCCGCTATTGCGTTGATTCGAGAGTATTATGCAGCAAAGCGCCTCCCAAAGTTATAAGCGACTACTTGGTTATGTAAAAACTTATAAAGCCGCCGCCATTGTCGCCATTATTGGCATGCTAGGGTATTCAGCAATGGATGCCACCTTTGTGTGGCTAATGCAGCCATTTATCGATGAAGGTTTAACTGAGCGTAACAGCGCTGTTTTGACTTGGGCTCCTTTTGTTGTGATTGCGTTGGTATTAGGGCGCGGCGCATTTAACTTTGTGTCCAGTTACTGTTTAGCCTATGTGGGTTCGCAAGTGGTGCGCTCATTGCGCCAAGACTTGTTCCAACACATGCTCAATCTACCGGTGAGTTTTCATGATAAGCACTCCAATGGTGAGCTTATCTCAAAGATCACCTTTGATACCGAGCAGGTGCAGCAGGCTATTACCAAAGCCTTGTTGGTGCTGGTGCGCGAAGGGGCGTATGTGGCGTTTCTATTGGTGGTGATGTTTGCCGCCAGTTGGAAGCTGTCGCTGGTGTTTTTAGTGATCACGCCGATTGTTGCCATCATCGTGACTGTGGTGTCTAAGCGTTTTCGCCGTATTTCCAAAAATATTCAAAATGCCATGGGTGATGTTACCCGTTGCTCAGAGCAGATGCTCTCAGGGCACAAAGTGATCCATGGTTTTAATGGCCAGCAGCAGGAAACCGAGCGCTTTGCCCATGTCAACAATATCAACCGCCTGCAACGGGTGAAAATGGATGCCACCAAAGCGCTGAGCGTATCGGTCATTCAAATTCTTGCTGCCTCATCTATGGCGGTGATCTTAGTGCTTATCTCCATGCCCAGCATGCTTAACTCAATTACTTCTGGAACCTTTGTCAGCCTGATCTCGTCGATGATGCTGATGCTACGCCCGCTGAAGCAGCTATCCAATGTTAACAGCGAGCTGCAACGTGGTATCGCCGCTGCGCAAAGTATCTTCACCGTGCTTGATACCGAACAGGAAAAAGACACCGGCACGCACGTATTGGAAAAAGCCAAAGGGCATATTCAAATTACCGACTTGACCTTCCATTACCCCGATGTCGCAGAGCCGGTATTAAAGTCATTGTCACTGGATATTACTCCGGGACAAAATATCGCCCTGGTCGGGCGTTCGGGCTCGGGTAAGTCGACGCTGTCGAACCTATTACCGCGTTACTATGACGTCGAGCCGGCATCGGCGATTAAACTCGATGGTATTGCCACCAATGAGTTGACTCTAGCGAGCCTGCGTCAACAGTTTGCTATTGTCTCGCAACAGGTGGTGCTCTTTAACGATACTATTGCTAACAATATTATGTATGGCTTGGCACAACCGCTGAGCGAACAAGCCCTTATCGAAGTGGCCAAAAAAGCACATGTGTGGGAGTTTGTCAAAGACTTGCCGCAAGGCTTAAATACCATGATTGGTGAAGACGGTGTCATGCTCTCTGGGGGTCAGCGCCAGCGTATTGCCATTGCCAGGGCTCTGGTTAAAGATGCACCGATACTGATCCTTGATGAGGCCACCTCAGCGCTTGATACCGAGTCGGAAAAGTTAATCCAGCAAGCGCTTGAGTCGCTGATGAAAGACAAAACCGCGATTATTATCGCCCACCGTTTGTCGACCATAGAGCAAGTAGATTGCATATATGTGCTCGACCATGGACAAATTATTGAACAGGGCACCCATGGCGAACTGTTAAATGCTAACGGCACTTATGCGGCGCTGGCAAAAATGCAGCAAGGCGAGGGGCAATGAGTCGCGCCGATAACGGCATCGGCGCTGCGATAGAGCGCGCTTGGTTTCGCCGAGTGAGCCTGATTACGTTGCTGTTATTGCCGTTAACGGCCTTATACTGGCTGATTAGTCATGTCCGTCGCCTAGGCTATCGTCTGGGCCTATTCGCGACTTATCGCGCGCCAGTACCAGTGATTGTCGTGGGCAATATCAGTGTGGGTGGTAACGGTAAAACGCCCATGACACTCTATCTGGCCGAGCTGCTGCAGCAACGCGGTAAGCGCGTCGGCATTATTTCCCGTGGCTATGGCAGCCACCCACCAGAGACGCCCTTTGTGGTCACAGCGGATACCGAGCCCCATCAAGGCGGCGATGAGCCGGTGCTACTCGCTAAACGCAGCGGATGTGCGGTGGTGATTGGCGGCGATCGCAAGGCCAGCATAGAAAAACTGCTGGCGCTACAAAGTGTCGATGTCATTCTCAGCGATGATGGTCTGCAGCATTACGCGCTAGAGCGCGATATCGAATTATGTATAGTCGATGCCGCGCGGCGCTTTGGCAATGGCTTACTGCTCCCCGCAGGGCCGTTGCGCGAGGGTCAAGCGCGGCTAAAATCTGTCGATTTGGTGATCTACAATGGTGCGCAAGCAGGACAAGCCAGTTATCAGTTAGCCTCATCCGGGCTTTATGGGGTTGCCGATGAGCAACCGCTATCGCCCCCTTTTGCAAAGGGCGTGGCCATCAGTGCGATTGGCAATCCGGAGCGCTTTGAGCAGAGCCTGCAAGCAATTGGTGTGGTTATTAGTGAAGCCGTGCATTATCGCGACCACCACCATTATCAAGCATCGGATTTAACCCAGTTTGGCGAACAGGCTGTCTATATGACAGAGAAAGATGCGGTAAAATGTCGTACTTTCGCTCACCGGCAGTGTTATTATTTACGCGTAGATGCCAAGGCCAACCAGGTTTTGGAAACTCAATTAACAACTATTTTAAAACGTAAAGGGGTGCTGTAAATGGCGTTCGATACTAAGCTCTTAGAAATTATTGCCTGCCCAGTTTGTAAGGGAAAGTTGCGCTACGATAAAGAAAACCAAGAACTCATTAGTACCGCTGCGAAACTGGCTTACCCAATTCGTGATGACATTCCGGTGTTGTTGGAAAACGAAGCGCGAGAGTTGAGCAGCGACGAGGTTGAGCAGTGGAATTCGTAGTTATTATTCCCGCACGCTATGCCTCTACACGCTTACCAGGCAAACCTTTGGCTGATATAGCCGGCAAGCCAATGATTCAGCATGTTTATGAGCGTGCGGTGCTATCCGGTGCGACGGCGGTTTATGTGGCCACCGATCATGTTGATGTAGCGACCGTGTGCGAGGGCTTCGGTGCCCCTGTGGTGATGACCCGGGAAGACCACCAATCCGGCACAGAGCGTTTAGCCGAAGTCGTAGCTAAGCTAGCGTTAGATGACGATACGCTGGTGGTTAATGTGCAAGGCGATGAGCCGCTACTAGCGCCAGAAAATGTCGCCCAAGTGGCGCAATTGCTCAGTGGTAACGACGCCCCGATGGCGACCCTGTCGACGGCGATTATAGACCGCGAAGAGGCGCTCAACCCTAACGCGGTGAAGGTGGTGAGTAACACCGCACAGCAAGCGCTTTATTTCTCCCGCGCGCCGATCCCTTATCATCGCGATGCATTACTAACAAAAAGCTGCGAGTTAGACATTCGCCACATGCAACGCCATATCGGTATCTATGCCTATCGCGCAGGTTTTATTAATGAGTATATCGGCTTGGCGCCATCGCCTTTAGAGCAACTGGAGTCGCTGGAGCAATTACGTGTGCTTTATCATGGCTTCACCATTAACGTGGCCGAAGCCAAACAGGTGCCCGCTGCGGGAGTGGATACCGAAGAAGACCTAGCGCGAGTGATAAGCGCACTTCAATGAGTACCCTCACAGTCATCAATGATGACAGCGATTTCACCGTTGTATATAAACCAGCGGGGATGGATTTTCACTCGCAGGATAACGAGCCAGGGCTGGTGGCCATAGCCCAGCAGCAATTGGACACTAAGTTCTACCCCGTACATCGCCTTGATAAGGTGACCTCAGGTTTAGTGCTGCTACCAAAAAGCAGCGCGGCGGCGGCGACATTCACGGCGATGTTCAGTGCCCATGAAGTAGATAAATTCTATATGGCGCTTTGTACGGCAAAACCGAAAAAGAAGCAGGGGTGGATCAAAGGTGACATGGGCAAAGCCCGGCGCGGCGCTTTCAAGCTACTTAAAACCCAGGAAAACCCCGCTATTACCCGATTTTATAGCTACTCACTGGCACCGGGACTGAGGGGCATGGTGTTAAAGCCTTACAGTGGCAAAACTCATCAGCTCCGTGTCGCCATGAAGTCATTATCGGCACCGATTCTGGGCGATACCCTGTATGGCGCCGAGGCCAGCGATCGCACCTATTTACATGCGTACGCGCTGCGTTTTCAATATCGCGACCAGCATTATTGCTTTTGTGCGCCGATGCAAGAAGGACAGCATGCAGCGCAGTTAAATACACTTTTAAGCTTTTGTGACAACCAACCTTGGCAGTTAAATTGGTAGAGACAATGACACAAGATGATTATCAACTTCGCTTCGGTGGTATCAGCCGCCTTTACGGACAACAGCAAACCCAATGGCTGCAGCAGGCGCATTTCTGTGTCATCGGCATTGGTGGGGTCGGCAGTTGGGTAGCCGAGGCGCTGGCGCGTACCGGAGTAGGGCACCTCACCCTTATCGACCTCGATGATATATGCGTTACCAACAGTAACCGGCAAATTCATGCGCATTCGCAATCGGTGGGCGAAGCCAAAGTGGAAGCTATGAAAGCGCGTTGCCTGCTTATCAATCCACAGATCACCGTACATGTGATTGATGATTTCATCACCTTGGATAATATCCGCGAACACATTCAAGGCTTTGACTACGTCATCGATGCCATTGATGCGGTAAAGGAAAAAGCGGCCTTGATTGCCCATTGCAAACGCAATAAGTTGCCTATTATCACCACCGGCGGCGCGGGGGGGCAAACCGACCCGAGTGAGATAAAATTTGGCGATGTCGCCAAAACCACCCACGATCCGTTATTGGCTAAGGTTCGCTATTTACTGCGCAAACAATATAATTTTAGCAACAATCCGAAGCGTAAGTTTGATGTCGATTGTGTGTATTCCACCGAGCAGTTGGTCTATCCCGATGGCCATGGGCAGGTATGTCGAGCTAAGCAAGGGGCCGATTCAACGATGAATATGGACTGTGCCAATGGCTTTGGCTCGGCAACCATGGTGACCGGCAGCTTTGGCTTTTTCGCAGCGGCTAAAGCGGTGCGCAAATACTTAAATAAGCGCCAACGTTTGAGTGAGCAAAGCCAAGGTTAACAGTGGCTTTTGGCAAATTGGTTAATCGCGCTGACAATGGCGCGAATGCCATTACCGCGCGAGGGGCTAAGGTGGCGCATCAACCCTAACTCCTCGAACTCTTGCTCGGCGTCAAGGGCCGCTGCTTGTTGCGGGGTTTTACCGTTGTACATCATGAGAATCAACGCCAGTAATCCTTTAACAATGCGAGTGTCAGAATCGGCCACCACAACCAGCTTATCTTCTTGGGGAGTGAAGTCGATATACAACCAGACATTACTTTCACAGCCGGAAACCTTAGCTTCATCGACTTTGAGCTCATTGGCAAGGACTGGCAAGCTTTTTCCCAACAGCATCAGCTCACGATAACGTTGCTGCCAGCCGTGAAGGGCTTGAAAAGCCTGTTTTAGCTCTGGGTAATTGCTATAACTCATGGTGCCATCATCTCCAAGGTATTACGTAGTGCACTGATAAAGTGGTCGATTTCTGCAAAGGTATTATAAAACGCCAAGCTGACTCTCACCGTACCATTCACCCCTAACGCGTGCATTAACGGCTGCGCGCAGTGGTGGCCATGACGCAGGGCAATGCCTTCCATATCGAGTAAGGTAGCAATGTCATAGGGGTGCTCTGATTGTACATAAAAGCTGACGGTACCGACATTATGCTTCATGTCGCCAAGCAAGGACACCGACTCAATGTCGCTCAGTTGCGCCACTAAATACTGCATTAAGCTACGCTCGTGTGCTGCTAGGGCGGCGCTATCAAGGTTATTTAAATACTCAATGGCGGCAGCAAAGCCAAGCACCGCACTGATATTCGGCGTGCCGGTTTCAAACTTACTCGGGGGCGGGTTAAATTCGGTATGCTCGATACGTACTTTAGCGACCATTTCGCCGCCGGTTTGAAAAACATCGAGCTGCTGAAGACAACTAAAGCGCCCGAACAGTCCGCCAAGGCCGGTAGGGCCAAGACATTTATGTGCCGAAAACACGAAAAAGTCGCAGCCCAAGTCGGCCATTTGTGGGCGCAAATGCAGCAGCGACTGGGCACCATCAACCAAGGTCCAAGCACCTTGTTGCTTGGCCTTACTGAGTAGCGCTTTAACGGGGTTAATGTTGCCAAGGGCATTAGAAACATGGGCCAGGGCAAATACCTTGGGTCGATACTGGGCAATCATTTGCTCGGCTTGAGCGATATCGAGTAGACCAGCGGGGTTAACTGGTACGGCCATCAACGTGGCACCGGTGCGCTTCGCTAGCTGCTGCCAGGGCACGATGTTGGCGTGGTGCTCAAGCTCGGTAATTAAAATCACGTCTTTGGGTTGTAGCTGCGCCGTCAGCCCATAGGCAACCAAGTTAATAGCCTCGGTGGCCCCTTTGGTCCATACCAGTTCGTTATGCTGACAGCCGATAAATTCGGCCACTTGCTGGCGTGCGTGCTCATAACGGCTGGTTGCTTGCTGGCTTAATTGGTGTGCGCCGCGATGCACGTTGGCGTTTTCTTGGCTGTAAAAGCGCGTCAAGGTGTCAATCACACAGCGTGGTTTGTGCGCCGTTGCGGCCGAATCAAAATAAACACGTTCGGTGTCACCATGTTGAGTCAGGGCAGGGAAATCTTGGCGTATTGCGTCTATATCAAACATGGTTAGTAAAGCTGGCTGTACAAATGCCGCCATTGTAGAGAACTAGGCTGAAATGGCAATAAAAAAGGCCGCTTGGGAGCGACCTTTTTCAACTCTAAAACGCGTTGCTTAGCGCTTGTCTTGAGCGACGTAATCGCGCTTCGTTGCGCCTTTGTATAGCTGACGTGGACGGCTGATCTTGTGACCAGGCTGAGACAGCATTTCATCCCAGTGCGAGATCCAACCGACGGTACGCGACATAGCGAAAATAACTGTGAACATGCTAGTTGGGATACCGATCGCCTTAAGAATGATACCTGAGTAGAAGTCTACGTTCGGGTATAGTTTCTTCTCAACGAAGTAAGGGTCTTCAAGAGCAATTTGCTCTAAGCGCATAGCAACATCTAGAAGAGGATCTTCGATGTTTAGCTCTTTCAATACTTCGTGGCAGGTGTCACGCATTACCGTGGCACGTGGGTCGAAGTTTTTGTAAACACGGTGACCGAAGCCCATTAGGCGGAACGGGTCATTCTTGTCTTTCGCTTTAGCGATGTATTCGTCGATGCGATCAACTGAGCCAATCTCTTGCAGCATGTTCAAACATGCTTCGTTAGCACCACCGTGCGCAGGGCCCCAAAGTGATGCGATACCCGCTGCGATACATGCATAAGGGTTAGCACCAGATGAACCAGCAATACGGACTGTTGAAGTTGATGCGTTTTGCTCGTGGTCAGCGTGCAACATGAAGATACGGTCCATGGCTTTAGCAAGCACAGGATTTACTTGGTAATCTTCAGAAGGCACTGAGAACATCATGTGTAAGAAGTTCTCTGCGTAGCTCAGGTCGTTACGTGGGTAAACGAATGGTTGACCAATGGTGTACTTGTACGCCATCGCTGCGATAGTCGGCAGTTTCGCAACTAGGCGAGTGGCACTGCGCTTACGCTGCGCCGGGTCTGAGATGTCTAAGTCTTGGTGATAGAAAGAAGACATGGCACCAACCACACCACATAGCATCGCCATTGGGTGAGCATCAACGCGGAAACCTTGGAAGAAGGCCGCCACTTTCTCGTGCACCATAGTGCTTAAGGTGATTGACTTAGAGAATTCTTCAAGCTCTGCTTCTGACGGTAATTCACCGTTAAGCAGTAAGTAGCAAAGTTCGACGTAGTTAGATTGTTCAGCAAGCTGATCAATGGGGTAACCACGGTGTAGCAATACGCCTTTACCACCATCGATGTAGGTGATAGATGAGTCACAAGAGCCAGTCGACATGAACCCTGGGTCGTAGGTGAAGTAGCCGTGTGCGCCTAAGGTACGGACGTCGATAACGTCTTGACCCGCAGTACCTTCGTAAATGGGAAGTTCAATCGGGTCTTGTCCATCAATATGGACAGTGGCTTTCTTATCTGCCATCTAATTATCTCCTATAAGAATAACAAGCTAAAGCTGTTATGCGTGATACTAATGTTAAGCAAATTCCGATCATTCTAACGTACAAGAGGGGTAGAAAGTCAATTTTAATGCATTTGTGTATAATAAATATTCTGCAAAGATTAAATATTATACCAATGGCTAATTCGCAAACCTCCGTGACTAAACAAGAATTGTAATATCCGCTGCAGACTTATATACTGTCAGGGGTTCAATACCGTAACGTCTTTGAGTAAACCGTTTATGACAAACACGTGAAATTTCGCTTTAAAATTGAACAAATAAAGTGATCTTTTTTCGCGTCTGTGGGTTTATTTATGTGAGCGCATTTATGCAGTGATTGCATAAATGGTTATAACAACAATGTAGATGGCTCTATTTATCAATGTGAGCAAGATGGGCAAGTAACTGTGAAAAAGCAAAGACCTGTAAATCTCGATCTAACGACCATCTCTATGCCAGCAACGGCCAAAGCATCAATTCTGCACCGCGTCACCGGTGTCGCAATGTTCTTTGCCTTGACCTTTGTTATCTGGGCATGGGCTGTGTCACTGTCTTCTCCGGAAGGATTTGAATTTGTCAAAAGCCTGTTAACCGGGTTTGTTGCCAAATTTATCGCCTGGGGTACCCTCACCGTTCTCTCGTATCACTTCATCGCAGGTGTACGCCACTTAATCCAAGACTTGGGTCCGTGGAAAGAATTAGATTCAGGCAATGCAACCGCTAAAATCGGCTTTGTATTGTGGGTGATTGTTGCCGTATTGGCGGGAGTTTGGCTATGGTCTTAAATCAAGCATCTTTAAAGCGTGATGGTGTTCAGGATTTCGTATCACTACGAGCGACGGCACTTATCATCAGCTCTTATGCACTATTTATTATTGGTTATCTGCTATGCACTCCAGCATTAACCTATGAAGCATGGTCGGGGTTATTCGGTAACTTCGCGATGAAGGTATACACCCTAATCGCCCTTGCGTGCATTATGGTGCACGCACGCATCGGCCTATGGCAGGTGCTAACCGACTATGTAAAGAACGCCAAACTACGCGCGTTTCTTGGCTTCGTATTAAACCTTATGGCCCTATCTTACGTAGTAGTTGGCCTGTTTGTTCTATGGGGTGTTTAAGTGAAATATTCAGTTCGCGAATTTGACGCAGTAGTGGTTGGCGCTGGCGGTGCAGGTATGCGCGCAGCGTTAGCAATCACTGAATCAGGCAAGTCTTGTGCGCTTATTTCCAAGGTTTTCCCAACCCGTTCACACACCGTGTCGGCACAGGGTGGTATTACTGTAGCACTAGGTAACTCGCACGAGGATAACTGGGAATGGCACATGTACGATACCGTTAAGGGCTCCGACTATATCGGTGACCAAGACGCCATCGAGTACATGTGTAAAACTGGTCCAGAGGCAATCACCGAGCTTGAAAACATGGGCTTGCCATTCTCACGCTTTGAGAACGGCCGCGTATACCAGCGCCCATTCGGTGGTCAGTCGAAAAACTTCGGCGGCGAGCAAGCAGCGCGTACAGCGGCTGCTGCGGACCGTACTGGTCACGCCTTGCTGCACTGCTTATATCAGCAAAACGTGAAGAACAAAACCAATGTATATTCTGAGTGGTATGCACTGGACCTTGTTAAAAACGACGACGGCGCGGTAGTGGGTTGTACAGCTATCGACATCGAGTCTGGTGAAGTGGTTTACTTCAAATCGAAAGTGGTTGTGCTTGCCACCGGTGGTGCAGGGCGTATTTATGCCTCGACCACTAACGCGCACATCAACACGGGTGACGGCGTGGGTATGGCCACGCGTGCTGGCGTAGCCATGCAAGACATGGAAATGTGGCAGTTCCACCCAACCGGTATTGCCGGTGCCGGAACCCTGGTAACCGAAGGTTGCCGTGGTGAAGGGGGTTATCTTCTGAACAAAGATGGCGAGCGCTTCATGGAGCGTTATGCGCCTAATGCCAAAGACTTGGCGTCACGTGACGTAGTTGCCCGTTCAATGATGACCGAAATCCGCGAAGGTCGTGGTTGTGAAGGTCCATGGGGCCCGCACATTAAATTGAAACTGGATCACCTTGGTGAGGAAACGCTGAATCTACGTCTACCTGGCGTATGTGACCTAGCTAAAACCTTTGCTCACGTTGACCCAGCGAAAGAACCAATTCCAGTTATTCCAACCTGTCACTACATGATGGGTGGTGTTCCAACTAATGTGAACGGCCAAGTACTAAGCGTTGATGCCCAAGGCAACGATACGCTAGTAGAAGGTCTATTCGCAGTCGGTGAAATCGCTTGTGTATCTGTACACGGTGCTAACCGCCTAGGTGGTAACTCTCTACTTGATTTGGTTGTATTTGGTCGTGCAGCAGGTAACTACCTAGGTGTTTACTTGAACGATTACCAAGCGCAACGTGATGCTTCAAGCGACAACATTGAAGGTGCATTGGCACGTTTCAACCGTTGGGAAACATCAAAAGAAGGCCAGGGCGAAGACCCAGTGCAAATCAAAAAAGACCTACAGCAATGTATGCAGCTTAACTTCTCGGTATTCCGTGAAGGGGATTCAATGGCGACGGGTCTTAAAGAGCTTAAAGAAATTCGCGAGCGTCTACAGCATGCCCGCTTGGACGACAAATCAAGCGAGTTCAACACTCAACGTATCGAGTGTTTAGAGCTTGATAACTTGATGGAAACAGCTTACTCAACAGCGGTTGCTGCGAATTTCCGTACTGAGAGCCGTGGTGCGCACTCGCGCTTCGACTACCCGGACCGTGATGACGAAAATTGGCTGTGCCACAGTGTTTACAACCCTGAGACAGAAGAAATGTCTAAGCGTGATGTAAACTATGCACCTAAGCTTCGTGAAGCGTTCCCACCTAAAGCTCGTACTTACTAGGAGAGATGACGATGGCAACTTTAGAATTATCTGTTTATCGTTACAATCCAGACGTGGATGATGCGCCATTCATGAAAGACTACACCCTTGAGGTGGAAGAAGGTCGTGACATGATGGTGCTTGACGCACTGCTGATGTTAAAAGAGCAAGATCCAAGCCTGGCATTTCGTCGTTCCTGCCGTGAAGGGGTATGTGGCTCCGATGGTGTGAACATGAATGGTAAAAATGGCCTTGCCTGTATTACGCCAATTTCTGCATTGCAGACAAACGGCAAGGGCAAGGTAGTGATTCGTCCACTACCGGGTCTACCGGTTATTCGTGACCTTGTAATCGACATGTCGCAATTCTACACTCAGTACGAGAAAGTGAAGCCGTATCTCATTAATGATACGCCTCCAGCGGGTGAGCGTTTGCAGTCGATTGAAGATCGTGAAAAGCTAGATGGACTATACGAATGTATTCTTTGTGCATGCTGTTCAACATCATGCCCAAGTTTCTGGTGGAATCCAGACAAGTTTATCGGCCCGGCCGGCCTATTACACGCTTACCGCTTCTTAGCGGATAGCCGAGATACCGCCACCGATGAGCGCTTGGCAGATTTAGACGATGCATTCAGCGTATTCCGTTGTCACAATATCATGAACTGTGTCAATGTATGTCCGAAAGGTTTGAATCCGACCAAAGCGATTGGGCAAATCAAATCAATGCTTCTTAATCGTTCCGTTTAAGGGCATAATAGAACTAAGAATGGCTGGACGTCTGTCTGGCCATTCTTCGATCACTTACTTGAGTTTTAAGTAAGTCAGACAATGTAAATTCTGCGCTAGATAAAAGGGCTTATAAATGCACGATGGTGTGATGAAGGCATGGCTAGAGTCTTCTCATCTGTACGGCGGTAACGTTGCCTATGTTGAGGAGCTTTATGAAGCATATCTTGATGATGTGACTTCAGTGCCAGAAGAATGGCGTGAAGTGTTCGAGCAACTTCCCAAAGTGGAAGGGGTGGATGTAGAAACTAAGCATTCACAAGTAAGAGCTGAATTCGCCAAGCTGGCAAAAAATAAACATCGCGAAGTAGTTGTTGCAGAAGGTGGTCAGGGTGACCCCAAACAGATCAAAGTATTGCAACTGATAAATGCTTTTCGATTCCGTGGTCACCAAAACGCGAATCTTGACCCACTCGGGATTTGGAAACGTGAACGCGTTCGCGATTTGGAGTTAGACTTCCACGGTCTTTCTGAAGACGATTTTGACACTGAGTTTTATGTAGGTTCGTTTGCCGCCGGCGGCGAAATGATGAAACTGGGTGACTTATACAAAGCATTGAAGGCAACTTATTGTGGTTCCATCGGTGCCGAGTACATGCACATCACATCTACCGAAGAAAAACGTTGGCTACAACAACGCTTAGAATCGGTTCAAGCACGCCCTCAATTCGATAGCAAAACCAAGCAGCGCATTCTTAAAGGCTTGATTGCGGCCGATGGTCTTGAAAAGTACCTAGGCTCGAAATTCCCAGGTGCCAAACGCTTCTCATTGGAAGGTGGCGACGCCTTAGTGCCAATGCTTAAAGAGCTGATTCACCGCGCCGGTGAAAGTGGTCAACAAGAAGCGGTTATTGGTATGGCCCACCGTGGTCGTCTAAATGTGTTAGTGAACGTACTAGGTAAAAACCCATCGGCGCTGTTCGATGAGTTTGCTGGTAAACACGATGACACGCTGGGCTCTGGTGATGTGAAATACCATATGGGTTACTCATCAGACTTCGCCACTGAAGGCGGCAGCGTACACATGGCCTTGGCATTTAACCCCTCGCACCTAGAGATTGTTAATCCAGTGGTGATGGGCTCGGTACGCGCTCGTCTTGACCGTTTAGAATGTGAAAGTGGTTCAAAAGCACTGCCTATCACCATCCACGGTGACTCGGCCATCGCCGGTCAGGGGTGTGTGCAAGAAACCTTCAACATGTCGCAAACTAACGCCTTTAAAGTAGGCGGCAGTGTGCGCATCGTGGTCAATAACCAAGTTGGTTTCACCACCTCTAAGCAAGACGACACACGTTCTACCGATTACTGTACCGACATTGCTAAAATGGTGCAGTCACCGATTTTCCACGTTAACTCCGACGACCCTGAAGCGGTTGCCTTAGTGACGCAAATTGCACTTGATTTCCGTAATCAGTTCAAACGCGACGTGGTTATTGATTTAGTGTGTTACCGCCGTCATGGACACAACGAAGCGGATGAGCCAAGCGCCACGCAACCGTTGATGTACAAAAAGATCAAAAAGCACCCAGTGCCGCGCCAAATCTATGCTGATCAGCTGGTTAGCGAAGGTGTCTTGAGTGAAAAAGAGATTAAGAAACTTGCTGATGATTACCGCAACGGCCTAGACGAAGGCAACTGCGTGGTTGAAGAAATCGAGCCAGAAACTAAGCACTCTTCTGATTGGTCGAAATTCGTCGGTCACGATTGGGATACCGAGTATGAAACTCATATTCCTGTTGAAAAGCTTAAAGAGCTTGGTGAGAAGGTGGCTTCTTATCCAGAAGAGCACAAAGCGCAATCTCGGGTTAAGAAGATTTACGATGACCGCAAAGCAATGGCCGCCGGCGAGAAAAAACTCGACTGGGGTATGGCTGAGACCCTTGCATATGCCACTATGGTTGAGCAGGGCACAGACATTCGTCTAACCGGCCAAGATTCAGGCCGTGGTACCTTCTTCCACCGTCATGCTGTGGTGCATAATCAAGAAGATGCATCCACCTATTTACCGCTGCAACACATCAAAGAAGACCAGGGTAAATTTGAAGTGTACGACTCGGTGCTTTCAGAAGAAGCCGTGCTTGCATTTGAATATGGTTACGCCACAGCCGAGCCAACATCACTGGTGATGTGGGAAGCGCAGTTTGGTGATTTCGCCAATGGTGCGCAGGTAGTATTTGACCAATTCCTAAGCTCAGGCGAACAAAAATGGGGTCGTTTATGCGGCTTAACCTGTTTGCTACCTCATGGCTACGAAGGTCAAGGCCCAGAGCACAGCTCAGCCCGCCTAGAGCGTTTCTTGCAGCTATGTGCAGACCACAACATGCAAGTGTGTGTGCCGTCAACGCCAGCGCAGGTTTACGCTATGTTGCGTCGTCAATCAGTGCGCCCACTGCGTCGTCCACTGATTGTTATGACCCCGAAATCATTGTTGCGTCACCCGTTAGCCGTTTCTACGCTAGAAGAGTTATCTGAAGGCGTATTCCACAATATGATCGACGAAATCGATGATATTGATGCTAAAAACGTTGAGCGCGTGGTGTTCTGTAGCGGTAAAGTTTACTACGAGCTGCTGCAAGAGCGTCGTAAGCAAGAGCTGGATAACATCGCCATTGTGCGTGTTGAGCAGCTTTACCCATTCCCGCATCAGGAAATGGCTGACATTATCGAACGCTACAGCCATGTGAAAGATTTCGTATGGTGTCAGGAAGAGCCACAAAACCAGGGTGCATGGTACTGCTCGCAGCACCACTTCTGGCAGGCAATTCCACAAGGTGCAAACCTAACTTATGCAGGACGTAACGCGTCCGCGTCACCGGCATGTGGTTACATGTCAGTACATACTAAAGAACAACAAGCGTTAGTCGCTGACGCGCTTACCATTAAAAAATAAGGGATAAGAGATGACCACAGAAATCAAGGTTCCTGTTCTTCCTGAGTCAGTTGCAGACGCCACCGTTGCAACTTGGCATGTCAGTGTTGGCGACAAAGTAAGTCGTGACCAGAACCTCGTAGACATCGAAACCGATAAAGTCGTACTTGAAGTAGCGGCGCCGGCAGACGGTGTGATCAGCGAGATTAAAGAGCAAGAAGGCGCAACGGTACTTGCTGAGCAAGTGCTAGCCATTGTTGGCGAAGCCGACGATGCGCCTGCTGCTGATGAGAACAGCAGCGACGATAACGCTAAAAGTGAAGAAAAAGCTGATTCAGCACCAGCCAAAGATAGCGGTGCTTCAGAAGGTAAAGAAGTGGATATTAAAGTACCTGTACTTCCTGAATCTGTTGCCGATGCCACCATCGCAACATGGCATGTTCAACCAGGTGAAGCGGTCAGCCGCGACCAGAACTTGGTTGATATTGAAACTGACAAAGTTGTACTTGAAGTGGTAGCCCCGGATGACGGTGTCATGGGCGAGCACGTTCACGGTGAAGGCGATACGGTCACAGCCGAGCAAGTTATTGGTAAAGTGAAAGTAGGCGCTAAAGCTGCTGGCGGTAGTAAAGAAGAGTCTGCTCCGGCTGCCGAGCAAAGTGGTGATGACAGTGCCAGTGATGCATTGACTCCTTCAGTACGCCGCCTCATTGCTGAAAAAGGCCTAGATGCGTCAAAAATCAAAGGTTCAGGCAAAAACGGTCGTGTTACTAAAGAAGACGTAGACAAGTTCCTTAAGCAGGCGCCGGCTAAGCAAGAAAGCAAAGCCGATGATGCTCAGTCAGCGCCTGTGGGTAACCGCACGCAAAAACGTGTTCCTATGACACGTCTTCGTAAGACCATCGCTAACCGCCTACTTGAAGCGAAAAACTCAACGGCGATGTTGACCACCTTTAACGAAGTGAACATGAAGCCAATCATGGACCTTCGTAAGCAATACAAAGACGCCTTTGAAGAGCGCCATGGCATCCGTTTAGGCTTCATGTCGTTCTATGTTAAAGCGGTAGTAGAAGCGCTTAAACGCTTCCCAGATGTGAACGCATCAATCGATGGCGACGACATCGTTTATCACAACTACTTCGATATCAGCATTGCGGTATCAACACCGCGTGGCTTGGTAACGCCAGTACTACGCGATTGTGACAAGCTGTCGGTTGCAGAAATCGAAGCCGGTATTCGTGAGCTAGCGCTTAAAGGCCGTGATGGTAAGCTAACGGTTGAAGACATGACCGGTGGTAACTTCACTATCACCAACGGTGGTGTATTTGGCTCACTATTATCAACGCCAATCATAAACTTGCCACAGTCTTCAATCTTGGGTATGCACAAAATCCAAGAGCGTCCTATGGCGGTGAATGGCAAAGTTGAGATTCTACCTATGATGTATTTGGCCCTGTCTTATGACCACCGCCAAATCGATGGTAAAGAGTCTGTTGGCTTCTTAGTGACCATTAAAGAGATGTTAGAAGATCCAACACGTCTTCTACTTGATGTATAAACATCGAGAATGAATAAAAATTAAGCTGTGGCCCGCGCCGCAGCTTTTTTTTGCCGCCTTTAGTCCCACTAGGGTTTTCAAGCATAGCCATGGGATCTATACTAGGTGCGCAATTTGGGATGGTTGGGTAAATTGCATATTTATTCAGCTCTTTTAGTACAAAAAATTGGATAAAGCATCATGAATTTGCATGAGTATCAGGCAAAACAACTTTTTGCCGAATATGGTTTACCAGTTTCTGAAGGTTACGCATGTGACACACCTCAAGAAGCTGCTGAAGCTGCTGATAAAATCGGCGGTGATAAATGGGTTGTTAAATGTCAGGTTCACGCCGGTGGCCGTGGTAAAGCGGGCGGTGTAAAACTTGCTGACAGCAAACAAGAAATCAAAGAGTTTGCACAGAACTGGCTAGGTAAAAACCTAGTAACTTTCCAAACTGACGAAAATGGTCAGCCTGTTGCAAAGATCCTTGTTGAAAGCTGCACTGACATTGCAAACGAACTCTACCTTGGTGCTGTTGTCGACCGCGCTTCACGTAAAGTTGTTTTCATGGCGTCTACCGAAGGCGGTGTTGAAATCGAAACTGTTGCTGAAGAAACGCCAGAGCTTATCCACAAAGCTGAGATCGACCCACTTGTAGGTCCTCAGGCTTACCAAGGCCGTGAGCTTGCTTTCAAACTTGGCTTGAACCCAACTCAACTTAAGCAGTTCGTTAAGATCTTCATGGGTCTTGGCAACATGTTTATCGATCACGATTTCGCGCTACTTGAAATCAACCCACTGGTTATCACTGACGAAGGCAACCTACACTGCCTAGACGGTAAAATCGGTGTTGATGGCAACGCACTATATCGTCAGCCTAAAATCCGCGCGATGCACGATCCTTCGCAAGAAGACGAGCGTGAAGCACACGCAGCACAGTGGGAACTAAACTACGTAGCGCTAGACGGTACTGTAGGCTGCATGGTAAATGGTGCGGGTCTTGCGATGGGTACTATGGACATCGTTAACCTACACGGCGGCAAGCCAGCTAACTTCCTAGATGTGGGCGGCGGTGCAACTAAAGAGCGCGTTGCTGAAGCATTTAAGATCATCCTTTCTGATGACAATGTTAAAGCAGTACTTGTTAACATCTTCGGCGGTATCGTACGTTGTGACATGATCGCAGAAGGTATTATCGGTGCGGTTAAAGAAGTTGGCGTAAACGTACCTGTAGTTGTACGTCTTGAAGGTACTAACGCTGAACTAGGCCGTGACGTTCTTGCTAACTCAGGTCTAGACATCATTGCTGCAGAATCTCTAACAGACGCAGCTGAAAAAGTTGTTGCTGCTGCGGAGGGCAAATAATGTCTGTACTAATTAATAAAGACACTAAGGTAATCTGCCAAGGTTTCACTGGTGGTCAGGGTACGTTCCACTCTGAGCAAGCAATCGAATACGGTACGCAGATGGTTGGTGGTGTATCACCAGGTAAAGGTGGTCAAACGCACCTAGGTCTGCCGGTATTTAACACTGTACGTGACGCTGTTGAAGAAACAGGCGCAACGGCTTCTGTTATCTACGTACCAGCGCCTTTCTGTAAAGATGCAATCCTAGAAGCGATCGATGCGGGCATCGAGCTAATCGTTTGTATCACTGAAGGTATCCCAACGCTAGACATGGTTGACGTTAAAGTTAAGCTTGATGAAACTGGCGTGCGTATGATTGGTCCTAACTGCCCAGGTGTTATCACTCCGGGTGAGTCTAAGATTGGTATCATGCCTGGTCACATCCACAAGCCTGGTAAAGTAGGCATCGTATCACGTTCTGGTACTTTGACTTATGAAGCCGTTAAGCAAACAACTGACGCTGGCTTTGGTCAATCTTCATGTGTTGGTATCGGTGGTGACCCAATTCCTGGTACTAACTTCATCGACGTATTAGAGATGTTCGAAAAAGATCCGCAAACCGAAGCTATCGTAATGATCGGTGAGATCGGCGGTACAGCTGAAGAAGAAGCGGCTGCGTACATCAAAGACAACGTCACTAAGCCTGTTGTTTCATACATTGCCGGTGTAACTGCACCTCCAGGCAAACGTATGGGTCACGCCGGTGCGATTATCGCAGGCGGTAAAGGTACTGCTGACGAGAAATTTGCAGCCTTAGAAGCAGCGGGCGTACAAACTGTACGTTCACTTGCTGAAATTGGCAACGCGCTAAAAGAGAAAACCGGTTGGTAAGCTCTGCTAGTGAGTGACATAAAAACCCGCCTTGAGCGGGTTTTTTTATGGTTGCACTGATGCTCAGTTAAAAGCGAGTAGGGCACATGCCAACGGGAGCGAGCACCGGTTCTGCGCTTTCTTTTTTTGCCATGCACAGTATTAACCCAGAGTGTGTTATGATGGCAGCGTGATCAGTAAAGAGCATACCTTGAGGCGCCACTGCGCCGATGCTCTTTACGCCTGTGTAGCAAGTCGCTACGCCTTTTTAATTTTTTGGTGATGCAATCGGGTTTAAGCTTGTTTCGCCATGTATACCGAGTTTATATGACCGAACAGCAAGTACCATCAGCAAACAACACCATCAAAACCGAAGACACCATCCAATTCAGTGACTTAAAACTACAACCTAAACTACTTCAAGCGATTGAACGCCAAGGCTACCAGCATCCTTCACCAATACAGGCGCAAGGCATTCCTGCGGTGTTATCCGGCCACGATGTCATGGCGGCAGCGCAAACCGGCACCGGTAAAACGGCGGGTTTTACCTTGCCGATGCTAGAAATATTAAGTAAAGGGCAGCGTGCTCGCGGTAATAACGTGCGAGCTTTAGTGCTTGCTCCTACCCGTGAGCTGGCCGCTCAGGTGGGTGCCAGTGTCGCCACGTATGGTAAAGAGTTAGCGCTGAGCTATTGCGTGGCCTTTGGCGGCGTTAAAATTAACCCGCAAATGATGCAACTGCGTCGCGGGGCCGATATTCTCGTGGCCACGCCCGGACGGTTAATGGATTTGTATCAGCAAAATGCCATTAAATTTGAGCAACTAGAAATGCTGGTGCTTGATGAAGCCGACCGTATGCTAGATATGGGCTTTATTCACGATATTCGCCGCATTATTAAGTTATTGCCGCCGAAACGACAAAATCTCCTGTACTCGGCGACTTTCTCTGATGAGATCCGTGATTTGGCGAAAACCATAGTCCACCAGCCGCTAGAGATTTCTGTGGTGCCTGCCAATACCACGGCAAAAACCATAGAGCAGTGGGTTTACCCTGTGGATAAATCGCGAAAAACAGCGCTGCTAAGTCATTTAATTAAAGAAAATGATTGGCAGCAGGTGTTGGTGTTTAGCCGCACCAAGCATGGCGCGAATCGTATTGCTACTAATTTGGAAAAGCGTGGTATTCACTCTGCCGCGATTCATGGCAACAAGAGCCAAGGCGCCAGAACCAAAGCGTTGGCCGGATTTAAAAACGGCAGTATTAAAGTTCTGGTGGCCACCGATATCGCCGCGCGCGGCATTGATATTGACCAGCTTCCTTGTGTGATCAACTTTGACTTGCCCAATGTTGCCGAAGACTATGTTCACCGTATCGGACGAACTGGTCGGGCGGGGGCCTCAGGGTTGGCTATCTCATTTGTCACAGCGGACGAGGCAAAAGACTTAAACGGCATTGAAAACCTTATTCAAGAATTATTGCCACGGCAAACTATCGCGGGTTTTGAGCCCACGAATGAGGTGGCACCAAGCACATTGCGGGCGCCGAAAAAGCCTAAAAAACCTAAAAAGCCGAAAGCAGCTAAAGCTGAGCAGCCAGGCAACACCGCTAAGCGAGCAGTGAAAAAGAAGCCTTCGCACGTGAAAAAAGCGGCGAGTGCGCCGCAGCAGGGTAAAGCGCTGCAGCAAGGTAAAGAGCAAGGCGGTGCTAATAAACCCAAAGGGCGCGATAGCGACTCACCCCAAGCCAAAGGCCCGGCAAGAAGGAATAACCGCTGGAAAACACGGCGCGCCAAAACCGGCAGCAGTTAAGTTCTAGCGCTTATCTAAAAAAAGCGAGCTCTTGAGTGGCTCGCTTTTTTAGTTATATTGCCAAGGCTAGTGTGAACTTTCGGCACGCAGTGGCTAGCTGATGCGGTCGCTACCGCCGTGCTCTGCGGTAAATTTGTTTGTCAGCAGCACCTTGTTAGTTGCTTTTTTTTCAACGTGCTTTTTGAAGTTGTTGAGGATACTTTGCCAACCTTGTTTTTGCTGCTCAGCGGAGTTCTCATCTTCCGCCTCAAAGGTTTCTACGACCTTAACGCCATTGATTGTTTCTATGAACTCAACTATCACAACACGGTTATCACCAAGCTTAAAATGAATCGATTCGTTTGACTCAATTTTGGTAAATGTACCTTCAAAATCGAACCCCTTCTAGCCGTCTTTTGCTTCCATCCTGTAATTGAAATTACCACCAACTACCAGGTTTACCTCTGCTCCAGGACAACACCACTCGTCTATAGCAAAGTTCCAGTTTGTTTTATCATTGGGAGTGACCCAAACATCCCAAACAGTGGCTAGTGGTGCTTGTACTTCTGTTTCAATAACAATTTTCATATCGACTCCATTGATTGGTTAAAAACTAAATAGCCTGGACCATAATATGGTCTCAATGGATAGTCGATTAGACCGACCTAAATTCGACAATATGGTGAAATATTTTCGCAAACGAATAACAACTAACGCCCACATAAGGGGCAGTAATACGTGGGCTAATATCCGAACGAAGCGACAGAGCCCACATGTTACTGTCCCAGGGAGCTTGCGATCGACTTAATGTGATTGTTATATGTTCTCACTTATAAACGCTAAAACATCATTATGTATTCTTAAGTCTGTACCGTGACCTATATTTTCATAGGTTCTAAATGTGACGTTTGCGTTTTGCCTTAAATATTCGTTTTGACAACTTTTCCAGCGATTTGGCTGCATAATTTTACCTAGCACTGAGTAAATAGTCGCCTTTTCTGAGTCCGAGTAAGCATCGTCGAATTTCGCTGAATCGTTTGTGTCATTTTCGCCCATAAAAAGAAGTTGAGGTAGGGCTGCCCATTGCTCTTTTTTAAAAGCTCTACCAGTTATTTCCTCAAAGTCATTTATTCCTAATGGGTAGTTAAGTTCTTCTCCGCTCAACGAGCTTGAAGGTACCATAAGAATACCGTTTAAGCCGCCAGCGACTACAACTTGAAGAGATTCGGGGTGCAGAAGTGAAAATCTATTCGCAAACGTACCTGATGCAGAAAACCCCGTCATTATAACCTTTTCATTTACAGTAATAGAGTGGGTTTCCAATACAGATTTTGCTTCGTTGATCATAGCTAGTAACTGGAGGTCGATCCTTTTTAATTTTCCAGATTCCACTAACATTGTATCTCTATCCAACGAATGCGTGTACATTTCCCAACCTTTCTCGGGCCTAGGGAAAGAAGGAACAAGAATAGGTGCTTTTAGTTTTTTAGAAACCCACGGACCTAAAGCGTTCCCGAGAACTGCTTTACGGGCACTTTTGCGGTGGATGTTTAAGTCGTCCGAAACTTTTCCAGTATTGTTCGTCTCAACAATCAAGTAATTCGTTTCGGTCGCTTCGGGCACTTTCAAAAAGAAAGGATAGAAAAAACCTTTTTCTGGGTTGGCAGGAACTTCAACAACAAGGTCTGCAGCGCAGAGGTTACTTGATACTATAAAAAACAATAAACAAAAAATCTTTTGGCGCATCCATCTTCCTTATTTTCAGACATCCTAGTAGGACACATAACGCCCGCAGCACAGGCAATTTATTAAGCGCAGCGTATAAGTTGTCCTAGTGACTGCGATTGTTATGGCGGACATCATATTCCTGTAGATGCTTTAATAGCGGCCACCGCAACACCGATACCAATTTTTTCTGCAATTTCAAGAGTCTTCTTTCCAGTAAGTTTGAGAAACTCCAATGCTTTAGGGCCATTCCCAGCTTCTGCTTCTTGTTGGGCGCTGGCTACATTTCCTATTTCAATATAATCTTCACTGGAAGATGCATTTGCAGATAATGCCTCCCTTAATCGCTCTAATTCTGAGGACAAGTCTGCCAGTTTTATATTGTTTTTGTTTTGTTCCCAAATCTGATTGAATACAACATCATGAACATGTGCGTTCGGCCCTTGCGCTCCAGCTTGTCCTGCTTCATATTTATCACCCATAGTATTCTCCGCTATGATATTTATTCGTTCGATATAAGTTACACTCGGACCTTCGTCGATTCGTAGGTTTTCAGGAATTTCCGTTATAACTTGTGACTCCAAGGCTTCATCTATAGTTGATATACTAATATTGTGAACAAATTTAGCAAATTCAGATGAGGGATAGATATTCTTTCGACAAAAAACAAATCCTTCCCTAGCTGAAAACCATGCCTCATCCATAGCGTCATTAGAATTTGTAAGCGCAATTAAAATAGATCCTTCGCATAGATCAGAGGCTTCTTTTGAAAGAAGAACACCAGTCCTTGATCCCCCCACAGTTCTTTCAAAACTAAAAAATCTTCCATAATTCATTCTAATATCAATAGTAATAAGCCAGAAATCTTTTCCGTTCATATATAAAATTTTTAAGGCTTGTTCTGAGTCGAGAGCATACGAAACACTATATCCATATGCTTCAAGCATGAAGCCATATTCTTTCGCTACGTATTCGTCATCCTCTATAATCAAAATATTCTTAAATCTATCTTTTGATACATTAAGTTGGTCATCTTTAATTTCTACTGACACCAGTTCTGAAAAGAGTTCTTCTGACTCATCTATCAGGTATTCGAAAGCCCCCTCTTCTGAGCTATCTTCATTTTCCGTTTCATCAGAAGACATTCTAATTACTATCCTTAATACTATCTAAAGTGTACTTTAAAGCCATAACGCCTCAATAACCGGCAGCCGTAATGAAGCGAAGCGTAATGTAGGCTGTCCGGCGCCGAAGGCGCGAAGTTGATTGATTTGTTAAGTGTGATTATGACCACTTGGTAAGTTCTCCAAGAAAGGCACAGTGCATATTGTTTACATATTCCATTATTTCAGACAGTGCTTTTCGGACGTCTTCAATAGGCTCTGGAACTAAATTATATGTACCGACAACATTATCTTCCGAATCCAGCATGACCGCACATTTTACGGGACTTGAACCTGGCCGGCTTGCTTCAGCTAGTGCAGATGCGAGATCCATTGGCTGAACTGTTGATTTCTTTTTATCTTGACTGTCGCTACTTGCCTTTGGATAACGGAAGTAAGTACTTTTTGGGTCGTACCCACTGACTAAATCAATTTGCTTTCCAAGATCATCAGAAATACTCCAGTCAGTTGATTTCGGCAGTAAACCAACGTGCGAATCAAATACTTTCCGGAAATATTTGTATAGATCGGATAGGTTATGCGTGTTAGAGAACGGCCTCCATTTTCCATTTATGGAAATGGCTGGGTTCTCCAAATCAAAATCTTGTCCAAATTCTATATTGTACTTTCTGTGTAAAATATAGATTAGCGACTTTAAGTACAATTCAATGGCATGCCTCTGCAAGTAGCCAATAGGCGACACAAGATCACGGTTACCCTCCGACTCTAACAACAATTTTGCTGCATCCCTAAATCGCCAAGCTGAAATTCCAAGCCCTCTATCGAAATGGTTTTCAGGGGGAGTTATCAGTATGTTCATTGAAAATACCTAGCCAGCACGACGCAAACACTTAACAATTTAATATCGAGCGATTGGGTCGTTTTTCTGCCGCAATCATTCTCGTTTTTTGTCCTTAGACCAGTAATAGCAAATTTAAGAAGTACTTACCAGCATTGAAGTTAGGCGATATTGCTCTAACCGTGGATACGACAAAAACGACCCAACGGGTCGTTTTCCTGACTATAGGAGAAATCCAAGGAATATGGTGTATAAATAGTTAATTCCGTGGGGTGAAAGAGGGCATACCGCCCATGGCAGATAGCTCGTTTTAATACCATGGACGATATAGTTCGTTTCTAGATGGCAGTTATACAAGTTAAATATCGATTTGTATCTGAACCCCTGATTCATGAACAAAGTCTTCATCATGGCTAACGAGAATAAAGCCTCCAGGGTATTGATTGAGCGCTTGAGCCAGCATAAGTTTTGACCCAAGGTCGAGGTGGTTATCAGGCTCATCGAGCAGTAAAAAAGGTTTAGCTTGCTGGTGACTAACAATAAGCATGGCTAACTTCATCTTCTCTCCACCACTAAGCATATGACCAAGACGAAATACATTATCACGACTAAAACCAACGCCTGCTAGTAATGTTCTGGCATCACTCTCCTCAAGGCCACGGCAAAGCGTAAAAAGGTTATCGAGTAGTGATAAATCCCCTCGAATAACCCCAAAATGTTGGTCAAGGCAATGCAAAGGGGTATTAATTTGCAGCTCGCCTTGCTGGAGAGAAAGGTCACCCAATAGCGTTTTCAGGAGCGTTGATTTACCACTGCCGTTTTTACCTGCCAGATAAATCTTATCATGAGCGTATGCTTGAAATGAGATAGGCTCGGTGCGACCAAACGGCAATACGCCTTGACGCATCGAGATGACTTTACGTGAGCGAGTTGGGGTGTGCGCTAAATAGAGTTTTTGGTTTTTCTGTGACTCTTTGTGTGCCTTGAGTGAGCGCTCTGTATTGTGCAAATGCGCTCGACGAAGTTGCTCATTTTTAATTTGATTAGCTGCCTGTGCCGTTGCTTTGTCTTTCTTAGCATCAAGCAATACTTTCGGCTGACTGCCATTCTTTCGTAACTGCGTACCTTGAGCCGCTCTTTGCTCTGCTTTTTCACGGTTTTTCTGCGTTTGTACTTGTAACTGCTTTTTTTGTTTATCAATGCTTGCCAGTTTTCGTTCAAGCGCTTGTAACTCGGCCCTTTTTTGTTCGGCATACAGAGTATAATTGCCGCCAAATACCTGTAACCCAAGCTCTGAAAGCTGCCAAATTTCGTCCATTTCATGCAATAACTTTCGCTCATGACTGACAAGTAAAATTGCCCCTTTGAAGGCGCGCATAGACTGAATTAACCAGTGTTTAGCCTGCACATCAAGGTGATTGGATGGCTCATCAAGTATAAGTAATTCAACATTGCTTGCAAACAACTGCCAAAGCTTTAAACGGGCTAATTGCCCACCACTGAGTTGAGCGCATGGAAAATCTGCATCTGCTGGTAAGCCTTGCTCTTTTAATTGCTGAGTGAGCTTTAAGGGCAAGTCCCATTGTTCCTTTATTATATCAAACCAATGCTGTGAACAAGCACCCGCCTCAACCTGCTTTATCGCTTCAAGCACCTGATCTTTACCCAAGAACTGAGCAATCGTCAGTTCGCAAGATAATGACTGGGGTGGCTGCTGATGATACATCGCCACTGATTGAGGCAAAGCAACAGCCCCACTTGATGGTTGTTGTTCACCACTTAAAATTGACGCGAGTATTGATTTACCAACACCGTTACGCCCGACTAAGCCAACACGCTTGTTAGACATTGAACATGACAGTTGCTGAAAGAGAAAATCGCCGTTACCCAATTGATAACTTATATTGTAAGCCTGTAGTAATGGCATAAAGTGCCTCCTGTATGAAAGGGGCAACAGTCGCAGCTAGCTACCTTTGAGAGGTGAACAACACCACTATACGCTTCTGCCAATGGGAAAAATACACAATGCGCTTGTACAGACATATCGGAATGTGAGCTACGCCTACTAACCCTGTAAATCCAAAAAGAAAATAAGAAATGGATGACAGGTTTAGTTGTTCATGTTGGCGCAATCTCCTTAGAAGTGATAAATCAAGGTTACAGTATCCTTTCCGGCTGGGTCAAGATGCCTCCTACTGGCAAAACTATGATGCGCACCAACTCTGGTTGGGGAAGTGCGCACTGCCAGAATGCTCAAAAGGCTCATCGCTTAAGCATTACACGCGAGTGTAGTACCGCGAATAGTTAATTATCTTCGCGCTTTTGATACATGGCGTTTTAGTTGGTTTATATTTACTCCACGGTTTTATTTTGAACTTCGTTGACGTGCTACAAGCGAACGTTGAGAACAAGCACGTTGCACGACCTGACACCATTGCTTCTTTTTTATAGGGCAAGAAATGCTTTCATTAAACGGGAGTGAATCGTGGATAAGGTAAAAGGATGGGTATCAAATCGCTCTGATACCCATACTAGGAGTGCTTAAGTTTGGCTAACCTGTTCAAAGGCTGGCATGATGCTTTGTGTGGCCTGCTTTTGCTGCTGATGTTTCGACATTTTAAAGAAAATAACAGCAAACATAGCGGCGACGATATCAACCATATAGCTTGAGTAGAAGAGCGCATTCCCGTCACTTAGTGCAAGTTTCACCAGCGTTGATAACACCATTAATGCACACAAACTCGCGAGTAAATAAAGGCCAACCGTCGTTGCCTTTTGTACAGGTTTTATGAAGCTATATATCACAAAAGCAAAAAAGGCGGCGTAGTAACTGTATAGACTGGCGTAGTTTGCGTTAGCAACAAATGTAGGTAGCCATTTAGCTGCAACTAACGTGAAAGCAACGGCAATCATCGACCCTAAACAAACACCAATAGTGAGTTTTGCCATAAACAACGTACTGCGTTTGTTGGGAGCTTTTTTGAAGCGCTTATCTATCCATAATAAATTGCCTGAATAGAACAAAAATGCCCCAAGTAAGCCCATTATAAAGTAACCCCAGCGCCCCCATTCTCCACCATAGGTGCCAAAGTGGAGTGAAAATATACTGGCCACCATGTTACCCCACACTGCATCTTCGCCTTGTGGGTAGCTTGAGTTAACGACCTCTAAGGTATACGGGTTCATAAACAAATAGTCAGTATCTGGGCCGCGCACAACCGCATTGTTGTTACTCATCATAAACACCGCAGAGGGCGAGGCTGAATTTAAATTACTGTAGCGAATGTGGATAGGCTCATAGCCAGGCGCATAGCTTTTAGCTGCAAGCACTTGCTCATCAATACTAGGTAAGTTGTCAATGTGAAAACTTTGCGCAGCGGGAGTAGGGCGCTGAAACAGCGGTTTATCATCATAAAATTGCGCTAAGCCACCATAAATAAAGTCATGAAATGCAAACACCACCACAGTGAAGGCTATGACTAAATGAAACGGTAAACTGGCAATCCCCACAAGGTTATGGCTGTCGAGCCAAAACCGGCTTGGCCCTTTTTCTTTACGCAGTGCAAAAAAGGTTTTAACTAGTGTCGGCAGTAAAATAATGACCCCAGAGACCAAAGCTAAAAAATACAACACACTGGCAATACCTAGAATATAAACCCCTGATTGGTCATGGCCAATTTCACCAATAAAGCCTGCTGTGCGATGTAAGTAATCAATTAAATCGCCAAGTTCGTTTTCAGTTTGCGCGCTAACGTTTAATGTGCCATCAGCATTGAGGTGGGCGTAGTTGAGCTGTTTATCAAGCTCCATGCCACGGGCACTGCCTTTGATATACCAAGAAAGAGGCGCGTCTTGGGTATGTAAGTCTAGGTTAAAGCCTTTAGCAAGTTGTTCACCACGCACACTTAATACCGTATCTACCAGTTTTTGGTAGTCATAATCAGAACTGGTTACTTTAGGCGCGGTAACCGGTGCAGCCCACCGTTGTATTTCGTGTTTAAACATGGTCAGGCTGCCAGCATAAAAACCAATAAACAGCACTAAGCCAGCAATAATGCCCGTCCATGTATGTACACCTTGATAGGTGCGTAAAATATCCGATCTTACTTTCATAGTGCGTTCCTTAGCATGAAAAATACGCCATAAAGCAGCACAGTTAAGCTGCCAAGGACAAGCCAAGCTTGCTTTGCAGAGTTGAACAAATAGCTAAAACTAAAAATGGTTAGCCAAATAGGGGTGATCATCCACATGTTAAATTGCACTTTATCTCGAGCTTCAATGCCTCCAGGGCCATACCAAGCAAAAAAAGCAATGAATATAAATGACAGTGCCAACCCTAAAAAGGCACCGGCTAGCGTTTTACCTAACCACGTTGGTTGGCGCTTTGATGAGTTTTTCATGAATTACCCTTTGTTTGCAGCAGGCTAATAAAAGGGATCAGCATTAGCATAAGCATCACGCTAAAGATTATGTAGAACACAGCTGCTGTGGCTGATAGCTGCACAAAGGCAAGTGTTAGTGCACACGCTATTAATGCAAACGATAGTAATCGCCAATGTTTTTTTATCGGTTGTTTTAAAAATCGCTGTTGTTTTCTGGTGCAGTAAAAAGTGCTGACAGCGAAAACGATGAGTAAAGTAACGGTGAAAATGAGCATAAAATGAGAGTTAGAATTTATGTTACATCTCATTGTAAATGATAACTAAACTCAATTGCAATATCATTAAGCCTGTGTTAATTTCCTCGCGCTTTTTATCAAGCTCGATTTGTTTAACTCTAATAATCTCTTATGGGGAAAGGACATTGGCTACTGCATTAAAACTCAACACAATAACCAAGGTTATTTTTGCATCGTTACTTGTTGCTCAAGGCTCGGCTTGGGCTGACGACGAGCAAAGCAGTCGAGAATCAATGGACACTATTGTTGTTACCGGTGAAAAAACGGAAAAGTCACTTAAAGAAACCATGTCGTCGGTGGCGGTTGTTGATAAGGCGCTACTAGAAAACGGCCAGCTTGCGTCTATATCCGAAGCGCTCTCAGAAATGGCAAACGTGGTGGTGTTAACGGGTTCGGTGCCTGATATGCGAGGGGTGTCTGGTAATGGTGGGGCAACCGGTTTTAACTCATTTAGCGGAGGTTCAAAAGCCCGTGTTTCAACGTTAATAGATGGTGTAAGCCAACCCTTTGTTGCTGACTTAACGGGTGATACCGGCCTTTGGGATGTAGAGCAAATTGAGGTTTACCGGGGGCCGCAATCAACTAGCAATGGTCGCAATAGCATCGCAGGTGCGGTGTACATGACAACGAAAGCGCCAACTCAGGATTTTGAAGGGGCAGTGCGCGTAGGTTATCGCAATCAAGATAGCTACCTTGATACTGCCGCAGTGGTATCGGGAGCATTAGTAGAGGATGTGTTGGCATTTCGCTTATCAACTCAGTATGTCGATGGCGAAACATTTTCAAACCCGCCGGTATACGAAACAAACCCAACTGATCGTGAATTAAACAAGTTAAATACCAGCAGTACGCGCGCTAAATTACTTTACACGCCAAGCAAAGACCTTGCCGTACAGCTGACTTACTCAACTTACAGTGAAGAGGGGAACTCCGGTCGTAAATACTTTGTTGCGGACGAACCATTTGATTATAAGCCCCTATATCAACGTATTGTGGATACAGACTCTGATACTACGCAAGTAAATGTCGATTACAGTATTAATGATGATTTTTCGTTAGACGTATTAGTTGCTTACATGGATTATCAATGGAGCTTTGACGCATACGAGCCAGTTGAAAGCGCCGAATCTGACGTATCAATGGACGAGAGCAATATCACCGTCGATACCAAGCTCAACTTTGGGCTAAGCAACCGCTTTTACTCGGGTTTTATCGGCCTTGCTTACTTTGATCGCGACCAAGAATTTGAAAGTGTGGGGGCAACAAACTACTACGGTGACGATAGCAGTAAATCGACCGCAGTCTATGGCGAAACAAGCTTTAACTTAAGCCGCGAATTAACGCTAACAGCGGGCCTTCGTATTGAGCGTGAAGAACAATTACGTAATTTCAATATGGCGTTTCGTGGCGATCAGCTCGTTGAACAGCTTGATAATTCACACACAGTGCGTTTACCAAAGTTAGCGATTCAATATGATGTTAGCGAAGAAACGACTTTATTTGCCAGTGCTCGCCGTGGCTATAACGCAGGGGGCGGTGCGCTCGATTTTACCGCTGAAGATTACTACTACTACGACGAAGAAACGGTTAATACCTATGAAATAGGTTCACGCAGCGTAATAGATAATGGCGACATCAATATTAGCGCTAATGTGTTTTACAACAATTTTAACGGGTATCAAGCATTAAGTTCAGCGCGCAGAATCACGAATGTAGAAGATGCTCATAGCTACGGTTTAGAGGTCGATGCTTACAGTATGCTTGGAGAGCAGTGGCAGCTACATGGTGGTTTTGGTTTATTAAAAACTAATATTGATGAATCATCAGCCTTTCCAGATGCCGTTGGCAGTGATTTAAACTCTGCACCCGAACTAACGGCGAGTTTAGGTCTTTCACACTGGTTTACCGATAGCCTAAAAGTAAATTTAAGCGCCAACTATGTGGGTGAGTATTATGGTGACTTAACAAACACAGAAGAGCGCATTGCAGGTGATTACACTATTACTCGTTTATCGATGACCTACGACACCGAGCATTGGTTGATCAGTGCCTTCATCAATAACGCCCTAGATGAAGAGGCATATACTTCACAAGAGCCGGCAAGTGGCCGTTACCCACAAGGTTATGCGGCCGTTGTGAACCCGCAAACAGTCGGTGCATCAGTTACTTACCGATTCTAATCTAACAAGATAGCTAGTCGCTGATGAACCAGCGACTAGCTTAATTTAACGTGATTAATTTGACCGTTTAAGTTATTCGATGCGCGGCCTGCCCATTTTCTGAATAGACTGGAAGTTAATAGTCCAAACATTAAAAATTGAGGATTTTAAAAACTAAACGGACGACCTTGATACGTTTGAAACCTATCCAATCTAAGTTCAGTTGCTTTTTCTCGATCGTGCCTAAAACGAACCTTCGTAACCCGTTTTAGCCCCAAAACAAGCTAGAAGATTTTGCTCAAAAGGACTAACAACACCGTTTGCGCCTTGCTGTAAAACATCAGTATAAATCTGAGTGGTTTTAACGTCTGAATGACCCAATTGACTTTGGATTGTGCGACTGTCGGCTCCTGATTGCAAAAGATGAGTCGCGAACGAATGCTGAACGTATGTGGTGTAAATAACTTTGTGATCCCCGACTGTTTTAAAGCAGCCTTCACCGCCTTCCTGACACAAGTTGGATGAAAATGATGTGGACGAATTTCTCCCGTTTTTGGGTCACCGCTTAATTTATAGAATGGAAATAGATACTGCCAAGCCAACGACTTGTTTGCAGAGGGATATTTTTTTGCTAACGCACTTGGCATTTGTGCTTGCCCAGCAGTTCGTCACAGAGCGTGCCAACAGGAAATGGGTATCAGATATCACCTATATCCGTGTTCGCGGCCAGTGGCTTTACCTGGCCGCTGTGATGGACCTGTTCTCAAGGGCGATTGTCGGTTGGGCATTAGACACGTCGATGACGGTCAAACTGATTTCAGATACCTTCAACATGGCACTGGCCCGCAGGGAGGTTAAACCAGGTTTGATGCTTCACTCAGATAGAGGCGTGCAGTACCGTGCGGTGGCCTATCAGGATTTAGTGCGTTCATCGGGTGCGATGATCAGCAAGAGCCGAAAGAGTAATTGCTGGGATAATGCGGTGATGGAATCGTTTTTCAGTCGCCTCAAAGTTGAGCTGGTTTATGCCGAGAAATTTCATTCGATACAACACGTTAAATCCTGTATGTTTGAATACATAGAAATATTTTATAACCGTAAACGGCGTCACTCAGCGTTAGGCTATCTCAGCCCGCTGGAGTATGAGCAACGGTTTGCGTAATAACCTGTCTACTTTTGATGGGGAAGACCAATTGCAGGGAAGTATGATTAAACATCTGGCTCTATTATTTTGTTTTCTACATTGGTGCTCATTTGCCAATACGGATATGGTATATATTGCCGAAAAAACAATTACCCCTGAGCAAGCGAGTGAATTTGGTATTCACAGGTTAACCTCTGGCAATGATCCGAGCTGGAATGTATTAGTTTACCCTTCCACAAACGCTAATAATGAGCCTGTCGCAGAGGCATCAATTACATTTATTATTAATGGTAAAGAAGTAGCGTTGGTACTTTCTAAAATCAGTAATTTTGAACGGACAAGTTTCAAGCGCTCTGATATCGTTGTAGATACCACCTCTGGTGTTGCTGTAAATTTCACAGTTACATATGGCTCTCAACGCTTGATACTAAATAATATTACCAACTTAAAATCAAATGATTATGAAACGTTTGCAATGCAATATAACAAGCGCCTTAACTCCGACAATGATTAGTTGTCATGGTTTCAAAAAGCCATGCCAACACATTGCGTGTTAGGTGGGCGTTACATTGCAATAATATATTAAATATGAAGTATAAATGCCCAAATTGCGATAAGACTATTTTCAATCGAAGATTATCGCATTGTGAATTTTGTAGTTTTGAGTTACCACAAGAGCTATTGCTGAGTGATGCCGAAAAAATTAAGCTGAATAAAGAATATAAGGAAGCTCAATTAAATACATCTAGGCGAAGGTTAAGTAAAGATGTTGGCTATTCGGGGGTGACTGAAGCGAACGAAGTTAGCTTTCTGCTCGGAGTGCCGAGTCTTCGCACTAGAGCACCCAGACAATGTATTAAATGTAATTTACCTGTTTCAGAGGACTTTGAAGATTGCCCATATTGTTTTGGCAAGAACGAAAGTGAAGTAAACAAAGCAAGGGTAGCTTACCAACAAGAAATGAAATTGGTTCAGGGGCTCGGTAAATACTTTATTATGGCTTTTTTACTAGTCGCTTTGGTTATGATTGGTGTATTTTCCGCATAACAAGTTAGTTAAACTGTGGGTGTAAAACAACAGGCTTGGGCCCCTTGGTCGCTTATTTTAGCCTGCTATTTTTTCTTTTTATCAAGCATTATTAAAATAAGGATGGAACCCTTTGAAAAGAGTATACCTGACGATATTGATTATCTCTGTAGTAATGATCCTGGGAGCTTGGAATATAAGTAAATCAAGGACTTTTCAGGTTTTTGGAGAGGTAGTCGCAAAGGCCGAAACGAATGAAAAGGTTATCGCCTTAACCTTTGATGATGGTCCTTGGGGGGCGAAATATACCACTCAAGTGTTGAATATCCTCGAAGACCATGACGTGAAGGGGACGTTCTTCCTCAATGGGTCGGGAATTCAACAAAACAAGCAATCGGCTATAGATCTGGTTAACGCAGGTCATCAGATAGGCAATCATTCGTACAACCATAAAAATATGACGTTAATGGGGCTTGACGAGGTGAGGGATGAAGTCGACTCCACTACAGCCTTAATTCGCCAGATTGGATTCGAGGGTGAAATATACTTTAGGCCTCCGTATGGTAAAAAGCTTTTTGTTTTGCCCTATTATTTGAATTCGGAAGGAATAAAAACAATCACATGGAACGTTGAGCCTGAAACCTATCCTAAAATTGCAGGAAGTTCTGCGTCTATCGCAGAGTATGTTGTTAACTCTTCTACTCCAGGTTCAATTATTCTTTTACACGTTTTGGGGTCTAAAAACAAAGAGTCGCGAGACGCTATAGGGCCAATAATTAAGGGGCTGAGAGCAAAGGGCTACAAATTTGTTACGGTCTCACAGTTGCTAGGGAAAAATGCATAACAAATGCAAGCAACCTACTCGCTGCGCTCCCGGCTGTGGCGGGTATTATAAGCCATGATGATCGAACTAGTTTTAGCATCAACCTTAGTGTCATTTGTGAATACCGAAATGTATGAGATAGATTCGTGCATAGGCGAAAAATTCGCGTTAATTGAAACTGTAAGTCCTCGGTGGCCGATACACTCCGAAAGATTCTTAGGTATTGGTTACGTTGACTTTAGGGTAACAGTGAATAGTGAAGGCAAGATCATAGAACAGCAAATTACTCGTTCTCAGCCAAGGCGAATTTTTGATAGGCAATCACTTCGAGCGTTAAAAAAATGGAAATTTAATTCATCAAAGCATGAAAAACGCTGCTTTGATGTAACTATTAAATTCGATTCGAATAATCATAAGTAAATGTCTTATAACAAGGCACTCAAAGAGCAAGTATCATTTGGTTTTCAGCACGAAGCACATATTCGTCCAAACTCATTTTTGTCCAGAAACGAGTTTGCCTGACCGACTATTTTTCGCTCTTAAAGCCTTTAAGGCTAGGTGGTGAAAAAGTCCACTAGCGGAGCACTTACCGAACTATTGCGTTTATATAACTCAGTGAAACCACAATCCAGGCAGCTAATGGTTACATATTTACCGGTTTCATAATCCAGAATACTTTCTAAGCGGTCAGCAGCATAGGGTTGACCAGCTTCTTACACTTGGGGCATTGGTAATCACCACCTTGTTTTTCAGCGATAATTTTTTTAATTAAATTGAAGCTTCCCGGGAATCTGTCCTTATCGATAGAGAGCTAGACTTCAAATAATATTTCATCATTTTTAATTAGCGGAGCTGCCAGCAGAGACATTGCTTAGCTTGTTGAGCTTTGCAACTTCCTGCCGGCAGCTACTTTGTTTTCCTACAGGTCTTTCAATTTAACGTAGATTTCCATTTCTACGTAGCCATCAACTCTTACATCATTCAGATAACGCTCCAACATTGGAAAGTTGTCGGGTTCAAATCCGCTATTAGGCAGCCAGTCAGAATAAATACCTAGCTGGGCCTGAATCGTTTCCTCTGGACTGCCCTTAAAATAGACGACGGCATACTTACCTTTTGGAATTTCAGATGGCGAAAATGGCGGCTTTATGCTCACGTTTTCGCCAACCACTATAGAGGCGCTGTAGCGGCACTTATCCTCGGGAGTGACTGTTGGGTTATCAAACGCGAAGGCAAAGCGCTGTTGTTCGTCCGCTTTTATGCCATTATTCGTTGCCCATTCAATTATTTTATCCCATGCGTTATATATAGACTCAGGCTCATAGCCTCGCTGTGAGACTAAAGTACATACGCGCTGGGTATCAAGGTCTTTGATCTCAACATTCATATTTATATCCTTTGATTTAGTTTTAATCATCACTTCATTTGTGATGTGTGCAGGATATAAATCGCGAGGATGGAAATCTTTTCCATATTTGCTAAAGATTTTTCCAATCTTGCTATTTTTAATTTTCTCTGGGTTTCGTATTTGTGATGGCGTGAAGCCAAAGTGAAGCTTAACGGCTTTTGCGAAGTTGGCACTTGATGAAAAACCACAGGCTAAGGCTATTTCGGTGACTGTTAACTGGTCTTTAAAGATTAATAAATTCGCAGCTCGCTCAAGTCTTCGCCGAGCGATGTAATCGTTGACGGTTTCACCGATAACCCCGGTAAAAATACGATGAAAGTGATACGCCGAGAAATGGCTAACCTTTGCCACATCAGCAAGGGAAATTTTTTCCGTTAAATGAGTTTCAATGTATTGGATTACTCTCTCAATGCGCTTTTTATATTCTCTGTCCATGGAAACCTGATTTAAAATATGGCTACTGTGATATTTCCTGCCACAGTATTAAAGGCGAAGCGGGGGAGTGAGCTTACCACCTGCTAGTGGCTTAGCACAGCAGGCAGCAAGGCGGGTATAAAGCGCGGTTAGGCTTTTTTCACAAACTTAGCGGTGACCATCATTTCACCTACGCCATCGACCTTACAGTCGAGCTCATGGTCTTTACTGTCTTGAATGCGGCGGATCACGGCTTTGGTGCCGATTTTCATTACCATTGAGCTGCCTTTTACTTTCAAGTCTTTGGCAAGGGTCACCTTGTCGCCTTCATTTAATTCCGTGCCGTTGGCGTCTTTGGCTGTGATCGCTTCTTCTTCTTCGATTTGATTGGGGTCCCATTCATAGGCGCATTCAGGGCAAATCAATTGGTTTTGGTCTTGATACACGTATTGTGAATCACATTTTGGGCAAGGAGGAAGAGACATACTATTTAACTACTGAGATTGACAATAGCGCCAATGATAAAGGCTGAGACGGGATTTTGCGAGTGCATTCGCACACTAAAAAGCCCCAAACAAGTTGGGGCTTAGTATATTACCTTAGCTTTAGTCTAAGTAAGTGACTTCACCTAGGTTCAAGCTTTCGATTTGCTCTTTGATTTTAGCAACATCGCCAACAATCACCCATGTAAGCTGTTTGGGCTTAATAAGTGACTGTGCCTGCTTAGCGATAGCCTGCGTATCTGGCTGTTGCACTAGCTGCGGGTACTTTTCTAAATAGCTTACGTCGCGGCCATTGTCGTAGGCATCAGCCAAGGCATTAAGCAGAGAACGTTTCTTCTCATAGCGACCTGGCAGTTTCGCGATTTTATTGGCAACCACTTTGTCCAGCTCTTCTTGGGTAGCTGGTTGCTCGCCAATATAGCCGTTAAGCTCTTTAAGAATTTCCTGCATTGACTCTTTGGTCTTATCGGTTTGCACTGGGGCAAACACAAAGAACGTACTTTGCGCGTCGGTATCCATTAAAATAGTCCGAGCACCGTAAGACCACCCCTTATCTTCACGTAAATTCATATTCATACGTGAGGTGAAACTGCCGCCGATGATGGTGTTCATCATATCCAAGGTCACTTCTTGCTGGGCGTCAGTGTCGTTGGCATCGGGCCCTAGCAATCCAGAAATAATCAATGATTGCGGCGAGTCTGGCTTATCAAGTACAAAGACCCGCGCTTGCTCGGCGTTGTCCACCGTCGGAATATCTAAACTAGGCGCCGCTTGCTGTGGTGCCTGCCAGCTTGCTAAGGCTTGTTCAAGGCTCTGCTTCAATTGCGCTTGGTCAATATCGCCAACAACCACTAAGCGCGCAAGATCAGGGCGCATCCATTTCTCGGTGTAGGCGAGCATATCATCACGGCTAATTGCCGCTACTGATTCCTCGTTACCAGTACCGGTGAGCGGTTTACCGTAAGGGTGGCTGGCACCGTAGAGCAGGGGCGGTAATACACGTAGGGCATTGCTCATAGGCCGTGCCTTTTCTTGCTTGATTTGCTGCAAGATGAGTGTGCGCACGCGCTCAATGTCGCTGTCATTAAAGCTGGGGTTTTGCAGTACCTCAGAAAACAGCGCTAAGCTTTGTTGCCAGTTAATAGCCATGGCCGACATCGACAGCGAGGTCTTATCAAGGCTTGCACTGGTGTCGATCGATGCGCCAAGTTTTTCGAGCTCTTCAGCAAGGGCCAAGGCCGATAACTCACCGGCGCCTTCATCAAGCATATTGGCGGTGAAATTGGCCACGCCTGGCTTGTTATTATCGTCACTGGCGGTACCGGCAGATATATCTAAGCGCATATTAATCACCGGTGTGTCGCTGCGCTGAGATAACACCACTTCAAGGCCATTACTTAGGGTAAAGGTATTCACCTCGGGCAAGTCAAGACTCGGGACGTCACCTGCACCCGGTACTCCAGTGGAACGATCAACGCCTTGTTCGTTGGCGCTAAGCTCGGCAAATGGGTGCACGGTCAACACAAAGTCGCCACTGCTTAGCCAGCGCTCGGCGGCGCCTTGTACATCGCTGGTTGTGGCATTGCTGGTAATTTCAAACGCGCGTTTATAGTAGCCTGGGTCGTTGTGATACACGGCACCGGAGGCAAGTACATCAGATTTACCGCCAAAGCCGCCCACGCCTTCTACTTGTTTTACCCACTCAGCGGCGTTAGAGAATTTAATACGGTTAAGTTCATCAGTAGTGGGGCCTTGATCAATGATGTTAGCAATTTCTTCATCGATGATGGCTTCGATTTTTTCAATATTCGATTTATCAAGGGCATCAACACCAATGATCAGCTGACCCGCTAAGGTGCGCAGGTAGTTAAAGCTAAATACGTTAGATGCTAATTGCTCATCGTACACCAAGCGTTGATACAAACGCGAATTCTTACCACCGGCTAACACGTCACTTAGCAGGTTTAAATACTCGCCATCGGTGGTGCCTTTTTCTGCGGTGTTCCACACCTTCACTATACGCGAAGCAGGTACCCGGTCTTTGATCACCATGCGCGATTGCTCATCACGCTTGGCTATCCACTTTTCCAGTTTGGCTACCGGTTTACCCGGTTTAATATCGCCAAAGTATTTGTTGGCCTTTTTCTTCGCAGTCTCAACATCAATATCACCGGCTAGCACTAACACTGCGTTATTGGGGCCGTAATAGTCTTTAAACCACTGATGCACATCGTCTAACGATGCCGCATTTAAGTCTTCCATCGAGCCGATGACTGACCATGAATAAGGGTGGCCTTGTGGGAAAGTGTATTTCCACACGTTATTCCACATGGTGCCATAAGGCTGAGCTTCACCTTGGCGTTTTTCATTTTGTACTACGCCGCGTTGCTCATCGAGCTTGTCTTGAGTGATGGCGCCAAGCAAGTGGCCCATACGGTCAGACTCCATCCATAATGCCATATCGAGGGCAGGGGTCGGCACGTTTTGGAAATAATTGGTTCTATCTGAGTTAGTGGTACCATTTTGCTCGGTGGCACCCGCGCGCTCGAATGGTCCGAAATACTCGTCGTCGTAGTTTTCGGTGCCATTAAACATTAAATGCTCAAATAAGTGCGCAAAACCGGTTTTACCCACCTGTTCGTTCTTAGCGCCTACGTCATACCACACGTTCACCGCCACAATTGGCGCTTTACGGTCGGTGTGCACCACCACGGTTAGACCATTGTCCAGGGTGAACGTTTGATAATCGATATTAACGAATGGCAGCGCTGGCGCTGCAGTTTGTTCCGCCTGTTGGGTTGCGGAGGTATTCGTTTGCGACGCAGTGCTTGCGCAGCCGCTGAGGGATAACATCACGGCGACACTAATCGCGCTTAAAGACATCTTATTCATGGTAGTCCTTGTTATTCTATTTATGAGTCCAGTAGTAACTTAGCATGATTTTGTAACCAGCGGCATCATCGATGCGAGCACTGGAGAGTTACAAATGTAAGAAAATATGTTTAGTTATTTAAAGTATAAAAAAAACCCCTCAAATGAGGGGTTTTGGGTAACACAGTGCCAACTAGCACTGGGAATGAGGATGGTACATTAACGGGGTGTCCCGTTAGTCAAAGCGCATCTCGGGAACATCGCCTTCAACGATGAGTTTCCCTGCGGTTTTGCTGATTATTTCATCAACACTAACACCGGGTGCACGCTCTAGCAAATGGAACGCGCCGTCTTTGACTTCTAGCACTGCGAGGTCAGTCACTATCTTTTTAACGCAATTCACGCCGGTTAGCGGCAGTGTACATTGCTCTAGCAACTTCGAATCACCGTGCTTACTTGCATGGGTCATGGTGACGATAATGTTTTTCGCCCCCGCCACGAGATCCATGGCGCCGCCCATGCCTTTGATTAATTTCTTGGGGATCATCCACGAGGCGATGTTGCCTTGCTGATCCACTTCAAATGCACCGAGTACCGTCAAGTCTACATGACCACCACGGATCATGGCAAAGCTATCGGCGCTATTAAATATGGCTGCACCTGTGGCTGCTGTAACGGTTTCTTTACCCGCATTGATCATATCAGCATCGAGCTCATCTTCGCTGGGGTAGGGACCCATACCCAATAACCCGTTTTCTGATTGCAACATGACCTCAATGCCGTGCGGTACATAGTTGGCCACCAGCGTGGGAATACCAATACCTAGGTTAACGTAATATCCGTCTTCGAGCTCTTGCGCCACACGTTGGGCGATTTGTTCGCGGTTTAATGACATGCTCAGTACTCCTTAGGCAGTGCGTGTGGTAACACGTTCAATACGTTTTTCAAAATCGCCTTTGATAACGCGATTAACGTAAATCCCTGGGGTATGGATTTGGCTGGGCTCCAACTCGCCCGGCTCGACAATCTCTTCCACCTCAGCAACGGTAATTTTACCCGCCGTTGCGGCCATGGGGTTGAAGTTCATGGCCGTATGGCGAAATACCAAGTTGCCGTAGCGGTCGGCTTTCCATGCTTTAACAATGGCAAACTCACCGGTGACTGATTCTTCGAGAATATAGGGGCGACCATTAAATTCTTTCACTTCTTTGCCTTCGGCGACCGGTGTGCCGTAGCCAGTGGCGGTGTAAAAGGCTGGAATACCGGCACCGCCGGCGCGCATTTTCTCAGCCAAGGTGCCTTGTGGGGTGAGCTCGACTTCTAATTCGCCGTCCAGCATTTGCTTTTCAAACAAGGCGTTTTCACCGACGTAAGACGCCATGATTTTTTTAATTTGTTTATCTTCGAGCAGTACACCAAGGCCGAAGTCATCCACGCCACAGTTATTAGAAACCACGGTGAGGTCTTTCACCCCTAGGCGTTTAATTTCACTAATGAGGCCTTCTGGGATCCCGCACAGGCCAAAGCCGCCTGCGATCACGGTGTCACCGTCTTTAATTCCCGCCATTGCATCGGCGTAACTGGTGACTACTTTGTCAAAACCGGACATGTCTACGCACTCCTTCGTTGTTGTTATTGGTCACAGTGGGCAAGAACGGCGTTTGCGACCTTGCTTTGTGGTTGTTTATCAAGGGCGCGGCATATTGCTGCGCCTGTCTGTGCCAATCTTTGTAAATCAATACCTGGGTTGATGCCAAGCTTTTGTAATAGATAAACCACATCTTCGGTGGCAACATTTCCTGACGCGCCTTTGGCGTAGGGGCAACCACCGAGTCCCGCCACGGCACTGTCAATGGTGGCAATCCCCATTTTGAGCGCCGTGTAGATGTTACTGATGGCTTGGCCGTAAGTATCATGAAAGTGTACCGCCAGCTTGTCAGCGCTAATATCTTGCAATAGCACGCTCAGCAGGCTTTCTACTTGGTTGGCTGTGCCCACACCAATGGTGTCGCCAAGGCTGACTTCGTAACAGCCTAAATCGAGCAGCTGCTGGCTGACCTCGAGCACCTTTTGGGCGCTGACTTCGCCTTGATATGGGCACCCCAGCACACAGCTTACATAGCCGCGCACCTTGATGCCGTTAGCCTGAGCCAATGCCACCACTGGGCGAAAGCGCTCTATGCTCTCATCAATGCTGCAATTAATGTTTTTGTTGGTAAAGGCTTCACTGGCCGCAGTAAAAATCGCAAATTCGCCCACCCCGGCTTGCAGTGCAAGCTCAGCTCCTTTTAGGTTGGGAGTCAGGGCGCTGAATAATACTTCATCGGGGCGCTCAATAGCGGCAAATACCGCGCTGGAGTCGGCCATTTGTGGCACCCACTTCGGTGAAACAAAGGCGCCGCCCTCAATATGTTTAAGCCCAGCGTCGCACAAACCATTTATCAGCGCGACCTTGGCAGCCAAGGGCACACTGGTTTCGTTTTGCAGGCCATCGCGGGCCCCAACTTCGACGATGCGCACTTGATTAGGCATGGCCATTAGCTGTGCTCCTCGACCACGGCAAGTAACGCGCCATGACTAACGAGCTCCCCCTCGCCATAGCAATAACTGCTTAACACGCCATCATGAGGGGCATTAAGCGTATATTCCATTTTCATGGCTTCCATGACTACGATGGCATCGCCTTGAGAGACCTCAGCGCCAAGCGCTTGCAGGTGTTTGACCACTGTGCCATTCATTGGCGCGGCAAGGGCGTCGTTGGCACTTTGCTCAGCGCCGATGTAGTGCTTCGATGCCAGCTCAAACTGGAATTGTTGGGCGTCACGCATGACACACAAATGCTCGCTATCAACGGTGGCATCGGCGCTAAAGCGCTGGCCATCGACCACCACCACATAGTGGTTGCCATGGCGTTCGCCATTAATGTTATAGCGCTGACCATCAATATCCACCGACATCCCGGTGGTGGCCACATGCATGACCACATCGTGACCTATAAGCGGCACGGCAACTTCATTGACTGAGTTGAGCTTAAAGCCCGCTAAACGTTGCCACGGTGAGGCGCTCGATTGCTGAGTATTTAATTGGCAGAAATACACCCAAGCGGCCATCGCCAATGTATGAGCATCGGCTTGGGGCTCAACGGTCAATGCGTCGCTGTGACTGTCGATAAAGTGGGTATCCATGGTGCCTTGTTGCAACGGCTCGGCTTGAGTCAGCGCCAATAAAAAGCCAATATTCGCTTTTACCCCGGCAATATGAGTTTGTTTTAGGGCATCAGCCAAAAGCGCTAAGGCCTGCTCGCGGTTATCGCCGGTAACAATAAGTTTGGCTACCATGGGGTCGTAAAACGGACTTATTTCATCGCCACTGGTCACCCCGGTATCAATACGTATCTGTGCGCTGGCTGGTGGAAATTGCACATGGGTAAGGGTGCCGCTACTGGGCATAAATTGCTGCGCCGGGTCTTCGGCGTAAATGCGTGCTTCAAAGCTGTGCCCGCTAATGCGTACCTGCTCTTGCGTTAATGGCAAAGGCTGTCCTGAAGCAATGGCAATTTGCCATTTCACTAAATCAACCCCGGTGACCATCTCCGTTACCGGGTGCTCAACCTGTAGTCGGGTGTTCATCTCCATGAAGAAGAACTCTTCACCACAGAGTAAAAACTCCACCGTACCGGCGCCGACATAATCAATGGCCTGCGCACAGCGCACAGCGGCTTCGCCCATAGCGGTGCGTAAGGCATCACTGAGTCCGGGGGCGGGGGCCTCTTCAATCACTTTTTGGTGACGGCGCTGCAAAGAGCAGTCGCGATCGCCAAGGTAGATGCAATTTCCCGACTTATCGGCAAACACTTGCACTTCAACGTGACGTGGGGTGTCCACATAGCGTTCAATGAGCACCAGATCATTGCCAAAACTACTGGCTGCCTCGCGTTTTGCGCCCTCAAGGTGCTCGACGAAGTCGGCCTTGTCGCGCACTACGCGCATGCCTTTACCGCCGCCGCCATAGGCCGCCTTAATAAGTACGGGGTAACCGATTTTATCCGCCTCTTGGCGTAAAAACTCGGTGTCTTGTTGGTCGCCATAATAACCGGGAACCAGTGGCACATTAGCCGCTGCCATAATTTCTTTGGCGCGGGTTTTAGAGCCCATGGCTTCGATGCTTTTGGCACTGGGGCCAATAAACGTCAGGCCTTCGCGCTCGCAGCGCTCGGCAAAGGCTTCGTTTTCAGATAGGAAGCCGTAACCGGGATGAATGCAGTCGGCCGCCGCCTGCTTGGCAACGCGAAACAAGGTCTCAATATCTAAATAGGATGATTTGCTTGGCGCCGGACCAATATGAAAGGCACTATCGGCTAATTTAACGTGTTGTGCATTGGCATCAGCGTCGGAATAAACGGCGATGGTGTGCAGCCCCATGGCCTTAGCACTGCGGATAATGCGGCAGGCGATTTCACCGCGATTGGCGATTAAAATTCGTTTTAACATAGCTTATCCTTGTTGTTGCCAGGCTGGAGCTTGCTTTTCAAAAAACGCCGTAAGCCCAGTTTGGCCCTCGTCGCTGACGCGGATAGCGGCGATACGCTCGGCGGTCAGTTGGCGTAAAGAATCATCGATGGGCTGATGAGCCACCTCGGCAATTAGGCGCTTCGCTGCTTTGACTGCTTGCGGGCCATTATCGGCTAATTTACTGAGCAGTTGCTCGGCGCTGGCGTCCAGATCGTCACTGAGCTCGTGGATCAGCCCGAGCGTTTGTGCTTGCTCGGCGTTAAATACCTCTGCGGTGAGAAAATAACGTCGCGCATTGCGCTCGCCCATGGCGTTGATCACATAAGGACTGATCACGGCAGGAATAAGCCCCAGTTTGACCTCTGACAGGCAGAACTTGGCACTTTTATCGGCGAGGGCAATGTCGCAACAGGCAATGAGCCCCAGCGCGCCGCCAAAAGCGGCTCCTTGCACTAAACACACCGTGGGCAGGGGACACTCATACAGCACCTGCATCAAGCGTGCGAGCTCCATGGAGTCAGCTACGTTATCCTCGAAGCTATTGTCCTTCATGGATTTCATCCAGTTTAAATCGGCCCCAGCGGAGAAGTGCTTGCCTTTACTTTTGAGTACCAAAGCGCGTACATCTAAGGTACTGGCATGCTCGATACAGCGGATCATTTCGTTGATAAGCACATCGTCAAAGGCGTTGTGTTTTTCAACACGGGCCAAGGTTAAGATGGCGATGCGACTTTTAGTTATTGTTAATGTGACAGACATAGCGCCTCCTTACATCCTAAATATGCCAAACTCGGATTCTTTCGCTGGCGCGTTGGTGGTGGCCTCAAGTGCCAAACCGAGTACCGAGCGGGTGTCGGCGGGGTCTATGATGCCGTCGTCCCAAAGCCTTGCACTGGCGTAGTAGGGGTGCCCTTGGCGCTCATACTGCTCAATGATGGGCTTTTTAAATTCATCTAGCTGTTCATCGCTCATGGACTCGCCTTTGCGCGCTAGGCCATCTTGCTTCACTTGTGCTAATACCCCTGCGGCCTGCTCACCGCCCATCACCGAAATACGGGCGTTGGGCCACATCCACATCATGGTCGGCTCATAGGCGCGGCCACACATGCCATAGTTACCGGCGCCATACGAGCCACCAATAAGAATGGTAAACTTAGGCACCTCGGCACAGCTTACGGCGGTCACCATTTTCGCGCCGTGCTTGGCGATGCCCTCGGCCTCATATTTCTGCCCGACCATAAAGCCGGTGATATTCTGCAAAAACACCAGTGGGATATTACGTTTGGCACACAGCTGAATAAAATGCGCGCCTTTTTGCGCCGACTCGCTAAACAACACGCCGTTGTTAGCAACAATGCCCACCGGGTGGCCGTAAATTTCGGCAAAGCCGGTCACTAGGGTTTCGCCAAAGTAGCGCTTAAATTCATCAAAAGAAGAATCATCGACGACGCGCGCAATCACCTCGCGCACATCAAAGCTCTTTTTCAAGTCGGTGCCGACAATGCCGTAGAGCTCGTGGATATCGTAGCGTGGTGCCTTAATCTCTTTTAATACCGGCGCGACTGGGCGTACATGATTGGTGCGGGCAATACATTGGCGCGCAATCGACAGGGCGTGCTCGTCATTGTCAGCATAATGGTCAGCTACACCGGAGGTTTTACAATGCACATCGGCACCGCCTAAGTCTTCGGCGCTCACTTCTTCCCCAGTAGCCGCTTTAACCAAAGGTGGGCCGGCAAGGAAAATAGTGCCTTGCTCTTTGACAATAATACTTTCATCAGCCATGGCGGGAACATAGGCACCACCGGCGGTACACAGCCCCATGACCACGGCGATTTGCGGGATCCCTTTTGCCGACATGCGCGCCTGATTGTAGAAGATACGGCCAAAGTGCAGTTTATCGGGAAACACTTCGTCTTGCTCTGGTAGGTTAGCGCCGCCGGAGTCGACCAGATAAATACAAGGTAGGTGGCAACGCTCGGCAATTTCTTGAGCGCGCAGGTGTTTTTTCACCGTCAGCGGAAAGTAGGTGCCGCCTTTAACGGTGGCATCGTTACCGACAATCATGCACTCCACGCCTTGCACTCGACCAATCCCGGCAACCACACCGGCGCAGGGAATGTCTTGCTCATACACGCCGTGGGCAGCGAACTGGCCGATTTCCAAAAACGGCGAGCCCTCATCGAGCAAATGTTCAATACGGTCACGAACAAATAACTTGCCTCGACTTTGGTGGCGCTCCACGTATTTTGGACCACCGCCACCACGAATAGTAGCAGCGCGCTCATGAAGATCTTGAACCAATGAGCGCATCGACTCGTCGTTAGTGAGAAACTGCGGGTCTTTAGGATTAATAGCAGAAGATAAAATCGTCATAACGCACCTTAGCGGCTTTCAGTGAATAGCTCGCGGCCAATTAGCATACGGCGAATTTCTGAGGTGCCAGCACCAATTTCATACAGCTTGGCATCACGCAGCAGGCGCCCAGTGGGGTATTCGTTTATGTAGCCATTGCCGCCCAGAATCTGAATTGCATCTAAGGCCATTTTTGTTGCTAGTTCAGCTGCGTATAAGATAACGCCGGCCGCATCTTTACGGGTGGTTTCGCCTCTGTCGCACGCTTGGGCAACGGTGTAAACATAGGAGCGTGCGGCATTCATTTGCGTATACATATCAGCTATTTTGCCCTGAATAAGTTGGAAGTTACCAATCGGGCTGTCGAACTGTTTACGCTCATGAATATAAGGAACGACCACATCCATACACGCTTGCATAATACCCAGTGGTCCGCCAGCGAGTACTACGCGCTCATAATCGAGGCCACTCATAAGTACTTTGACGCCCTCATTAAGGTTGCCGAGAATGTTCTCTTCGGGCACGGCGCAATCCTCAAACACTAGTTCACAAGTGTTTGAGCCACGCATCCCCAATTTATCGAGCTTTTGCGCTTGGCTAAATCCAGGAGTGTCACGCTCGACGATAAACGCGGTGATCCCTTTCGGGCCGGCGCTGGCATCGGTTTTGGCATAAATTACAAAGGTGTGAGCGTCAGGACCATTGGTGATCCACATCTTGTTGCCGTTTAGGATGTAGTGGTCGCCTTTTTTCTCCGCTTTTAAGCGCATAGACACCACATCTGAACCGGCACCAGGTTCACTCATCGCCAATGCACCAATGTGCTCGCCACTGACAAGCTTGGGCAGATATTTTTCTTTTTGCTGCTCGTTACCGTTACGGAAGATTTGGTTAACGCAAAGGTTAGAGTGTGCGCCATAGCTTAAACCAATTGAGGCGCTGGCACGGCTTACTTCTTCCATGGCAATAACATGTTCGAGATAACCTAAGCCGGCACCACCATATTTCTCATCTACAGTCATGCCTAGTAGCCCCATCTCACCAAATTTAGGCCACAGCTCATTGGGGAACATGTTTTTCTCATCAGTTTGTTCAGCAAGCGGCGCAATCTCGGCGCTGGCGAAAGAATTAACGTGCGAGCGGATCATATCGGCTGTTTCCCCGAGGCCGAAGTTGAGTTCTTTATAAAGCGAAATTGTACTCATGGTGATTAATCCTGTTGTAAATGTGAGAGGGTTTCACGGCAGCGTTTCTCAGCCGTAACGAGTTCCATTAGCACGACTTTAATGTCGTCCATTTGCTGATTGAGGTGTGCTTTTTTTTCTTCGATAAGATCGAGCATAGTGACAAGCTGCTTGGCACTGGATTTGTCCGCGTCATAAAGTTCGAACAATCGACCCGTTTCTGCTAGGGTGAAACCTAAGCGTTTACCGCGAAGGATCAGCTTCAAGCGCACTTTATCGCGTTTAGAATAGATTCTGGTTTGGCCATTTCGTCTCGGAGTAATAAGCCCTTGGTCTTCGTAAAAACGAATACTGCGGGTGGTTATATCAAACTCCTTGGCAAGCTCACTGATAGAGAACGTTTGCTCGCTGGCCGTTGGGCTTTGCTCTGTCATTGTCTTTTAGTCTTATCTACTACAAATTTTTAACACCAATATAAGTGAAGTTTACGTAAAGGTAAAGCTGCATTTGGTGCTCACTTTTATTCTTCTATTTTCTTTTCCATAAGCCCTGAAGCTAACTGTTTATAAGGCTTAGCTTAAACTCGCAATGTTTTTATAGGCGTAACTAGGCGGTGGCTGCTAAAGTTTACAGCGATTGAAATTTCATCATTTCACTTATCTAATTGACGTTGGCGTAAACGTAAATTTTATGTATGCTCAAGTGAAATTGATATGGAGAACACAGTATGAGTACACCATTGCAGGATAACGATATTGTTATTGTTAGTGCCCAGCGTACCGCCATGGGTGGTTTTATGGGTGCACTAAGCGGTGCCAGCGCCACTGAGTTGGGTGCTAGCGCAATCAAAGGCGCCTTAGCGAGCGTTAATCTAGATGCCGGCGAAATCGACGAAGTCATTATGGGGTGTGTTTTGCCCGCTGCTTTGGGTCAAGCGCCTGCGCGTCAAGCGATGTTGAAAGCAGGTATGGAAAAGCACACTGGTGCAACAACCATTAATAAGGTGTGTGGCTCAGGTCTAAAAGCGGTAATGCTGGCTCATGACCTAATCAAAGCAGGCAGTGTTAATAGTGTTATCGCTGGTGGCATGGAAAGCATGTCAAATGCTCCTTATATGTTACCGAAGGCGCGCTCAGGCATGCGCATGGGCCACGGCGAAGTAAAAGACCATATGATGATGGATGGCTTAGAGGACGCTTACGATAATCTCGCGATGGGGTGTTTTGCACAAAGCACTGCCGATCAATACGACATGACTCGTGAGCAAATGGACGAATTTGCGCTTAACTCACTGGCTAAAGCCAATAAAGCGATTGAAAGCGGGGCCTTTAAGGCGGAAATCACCGCGCACACTATCAGCAGTCGTAAAGGAGACGTGACAGTGGAGGTGGATGAGCAACCGGGGAACGCCCGTCCAGATAAAATTCCGTCATTGCGCCCAGCGTTTAAAAAAGACGGCACCATCACCGCAGCAAACTCTTCGTCAATCTCCGATGGCGCTGCGGCACTTGTGGTAATGAGCTATGGCGAAGCGCAAAAGCAAGGCATGACGCCCATTGCCCGGATCAGCGGTCATAGCACCCACTCACGTTTACCGGCTGAATTTACCATCGCCCCTGTTGGCGCTATGGAGAAGCTATTGAAAAAGCTTGATTGGCAAGTAGACGACGTTGATTTATGGGAAATCAATGAAGCCTTTGCCATGGTCACGATGCTGGCTATTAATGAAATGAAACTTGATGCTGACAAAGTCAATGTCCACGGCGGCGCGTGTGCTCTTGGCCATCCAATTGGAGCCAGTGGTGCACGAATTTTGACCACGCTAATTCATGCGTTGCGTAATCAAGGCAAACAGCGCGGTGTCGCGTCACTGTGTATCGGCGGCGGTGAAGCCGTTGCTTTAGCTATCGAAACACTTTAATTTTTTCGCGCCCATAATTACTACAACACTGGGCGCTGCTATTTTGGGGAGTATGCATCATGCATCAGGTACCACTTTATATCGGCGGCGAAATGCGCCAATCCACATCATCACAATGGCTGGATGTTCTTAACCCAGCAAACCAAGAAGTTTTGGCGCAAGTGCCACTGGCTACCGAAGACGAAGTGAATGAGGCGATTGCCTCAGCTAAAGAAGCGTTTAAAACGTGGAAAGATGTGCCGGTCACTGAGCGAGCACGCATTATGATGCGTTATGCGCAGTTACTAAAAGAGCATCATGATGAAATAGCTACGATTATCTGCCATGAGTTAGGTAAAACTTTTGAAGATGCCAAAGGCGACGTTTGGCGTGGTATTGAGGTTGTTGAGCAAGCGGCGAACGCCCCATCAAATATGATGGGGGAGACGGTTTCTAACGTCGCCCGCAATATTGATACCTATTCATTAATCCAACCTTTAGGGGTATGTGCGGGGATCACCCCGTTTAACTTCCCGGCGATGATCCCACTGTGGATGTTCCCACTGGCTATCGTTTGTGGCAATACCTTTGTCCTTAAGCCCTCTGAGCAAGATCCGCTTACACCGATGCGTCTAGTGGAGTTATTTGAAGAAGCCGGTGCACCTAAAGGGGTGTTGCAGGTGGTACATGGCGCAAAAGACCAGGTTAATCAGATCCTAGAGCATGATGATGTGCGCGCTATCTCGTTTGTCGGCTCCTGTGCAGTAGGTCAATATATTTACGATAAAGGCACCGCTAACCTCAAACGCGTGCAGTGCTGTGTGGGCGCTAAAAACCACCTCGTGGTGATGCCAGATGCGCATAAAGAGAATGTTATTAATAACCTAGTGGGCTCTTCCGTTGGCGCCGCAGGACAACGCTGTATGGGTATTTCAGTGGCGGTGTTCGTGGGTCAGTCAAAGCAATGGGTTGATGATTTGAAAACTGCGTTGAGCAAAGTACACCCAGGTACTTGGGATAATCAAGATGCTGCGTATGGCCCGCAAACCACCGCTGCGGCCAAAGAGCGTATTCTCTCTTTGATTGCCAAAGGTAAAGAAGAAGGTGCCGAGTGTTTGCTTGATGGTTCAGATTGCACTGTAGAAGGCTATGAGAAGGGCAACTGGGTGGGGCCAACTTTATTTGCCGATGTGACTCCAGACATGGCTATCTACCGCGAGGAGATTTTTGGCCCGGTACTGTGCTGTGTGTTTGTGGATACCTTGGAAGAGGCCATCGCCTTAATCAACGACAACCCTTATGGCAATGGTACGTCGCTATTTACCGCCAGCGGCGCAGTGGCACGTAAATTCCAGCATCATATTGAAGTGGGTCAGGTGGGTATCAATGTGCCAATTCCTGTGCCGTTACCGTTTTTCTCCTTTACTGGCTGGAAGGGCTCGTTTTATGGCGACCAGCATACCTATGGCAAACAAGGTGTGCGTTTTTACACCGAGACCAAAACCATCACCGCACGTTGGTTTGAAGACGACGCAGTCAGCGGTCCCAATATGAGCATCAACCTAAAATAACTGGTTCGGCCGGTTAAATCCGGCCGCTATGTAAGTAGTAAAGAGAGTGCATTATGGATTTTAACCTTACAGAAGACCAACAAGCCTTTGCCGATATGGCTGAGCGTTTTGCTGCCCAAGAGTTGGCCCCGTTTGCAGCTAAATGGGACCAAGAACATATTTTTCCAATAGAGACCCTACAAAAAGCCGGTGAGCTGGGCTTTTGTGGCCTCTATACTCCGGAAGAAGTCGGTGGTCTAGGGCTGTCACGTCTTGACTCAAGCATCATTTTCGAGCAGCTAGCTAAGGGCTGTACCGCCACAACCGCCATGCTTACTATCCACAATATGGCGACGTGGATGGTCGCAAGCTTTGGTACTGATAGCGCCAAGGAGCGTTATTGCCCTGAGCTTGTCACCGGTGAAAAACTGGCTTCGTATTGTCTAACCGAGCCAGGCAGTGGCTCCGATGCGGCGTCGCTGAAGACCAAAGCGGTTCGTGACGGGGATGATTATCTGATCAGCGGCTCAAAAATGTTTATTTCCGGCGCTGGCAGTACTCAGGTGTTAGTAGTGATGGCTCGCACTGGCGAAGCAGGGCCAAAGGGTATTAGCGCTTTTGTTGTGCCTGCCGATGCCGAAGGGATCAGCTATGGTAAAGCCGAAGAAAAAATGGGCTGGAACGCGCAACCAACCCGTTTGGTCACGTTTGAAAATGTACGCATTCCTCAAGACCATTTGTTAGGTCAAGAGGGCGAGGGCTTTAAGTTTGCTATGCAAGGGCTTGATGGTGGCCGCATTAATATTGCGACCTGCTCATTAGGTACGGCGCAGCAGGCATTGAACACCGCCAAAGAGTACCTAAAAGAGCGTGAACAATTTGGTAAGCCATTAGCGGCGTTTCAGGCACTGCAATTTAAACTCGCAGATATGAATACCGAACTGGTGGCGGCCCGACAAATGATCCGCTTAGCGGCGTTTAAGCTCGACAGCAATGACAGTGAAAAAACCACTTACTGCGCCATGGCTAAACGCTTTGCCACCGATGTGGGCGTAAAGGTCTGCGATGATGCACTGCAAATTCATGGCGGTTATGGCTATATCAAAGAATACCCATTGGAGCGCCACCTTCGTGATGTGCGCGTACATCAAATTTTAGAAGGCACTAACGAAATCATGCGAGTGATCATTGCGCGTCGTATTTTGGCCGATCACGTCAGCGAAATTCTATAAGGAGTCATTATGTCGTCAGCACAAATAAAGTTGGAAAAACGTGGCCACACTGCCATTTTAACAATGAGCAACCCACCGGCTAATACGTGGACGAAAGAGACACTGACAGCACTTAAAGAGCAGGTTGAAGCCCTAAACGCCGACAAAGACATTTTTGCCTTGGTGCTTACCGGGGAAGGAGAGAAGTTTTTCTCTGCTGGGGCCGATTTAAATGTGTTTGCCAGCGGCGATAAAGGCGTTGCTGCACAAATGTCACAAGTATTTGGCGCCGCCTTTGAAACCTTAAGCGATTTTCGTGGTGTGTCTATTGCCGCCATCAATGGTTTTGCTATGGGCGGAGGCTTGGAAGTGGCGTTGGCCTGTGATATTCGCATTGCCGAAGAGCAAGCGCAGATGGCTTTACCTGAGGCAAAAGTGGGTCTGCTTCCGTGTGCTGGTGGCACTCAAAATTTGGCGCTCTTAGTTGGTGAAGGTTGGGCTAAGCGCATGATTTTGTGTGGTGAGCGTATTAAAGCGGACAAAGCGCATAGCATAGGCTTAATCGAAGAGGTCGTTGGCAGTGGTGAAAGCTTAGATAAAGCCCTTGCCCTCGCTGAGCAGGTAGGTGAGCAAAGCCCAGTCGCGGTCAGCTATTGTAAAACTCTCATTCAGCAGGGCCGTCATGGCGATATTCGCAGCGCTTTGCCACTTGAACGCGAGTTATTCGTGAAGCTATTCGACACCCAGGACCAGACTGAAGGCGTTAACGCGTTCCTAGAAAAGCGTAAAGCGAAGTGGGTGAATGGCTAATGGACGAACTTATCCCGTTAAATAATCAAGACGCCGAAGTTGTCTTTGAACTGGCTCAGTGTAGCAACGGCTCTAAAATTGGATTGGCAACGCTCAATGTCCCTAAGGCTCTCAACGCGCTGAACTTGAATATGATTCGTTTGCTTGATAAGCAATTGAAGCATTGGGCCGATGACGATGAATTAGCCTTTGTAGTTCTTAAGGGGATGGGTGATAAAGCGTTTTGTGCTGGTGGTGATGTCGTCAGCTTACACAGCGCTATGGCTACAGGGGAGCCTGCAGACTATGGGCAGACCTTTTTCAGTGAGGAATATCGTCTTGATTATGCCATCCACTGTTACAACAAACCGATTGTTGTGTGGGGCGATGGCATTATCATGGGCGGCGGTATGGGCCTAATGGCTGGCGCCAGTCATCGGGTGGTCACTGAGCGCTCAAAGCTTGCAATGCCGGAGATCACCATTGGCTTGTATCCAGACGTAGGCGCGAGCTACTTTTTGCAAAAAGCACCGGACAACATTGGCTTGTTCTTAGGCCTGACCGGGGCATTGATGAATGCCGATGATGCGCGCTTCGCTGCCCTTGCCGATCACAGTATCGATAGCAACAAGTTTACCGCCTTACTGGCAACCTTGTGCGAGCAGAGTTGGGGCAAAGTGGCTGCACTTAATCATGATAAGCTCACTCAACTTTTGAAGAAGTTTGATGGTGAGTCAAAAACCATGGAAAAAGGTGGCCTGCGCACTCATTTGAACACCATAAATCGTATGAGCGAATACAGCGATTTAGCAGGTAAGGTAAACTACCTTACGGGTATAGAAAGTGATGATAAATGGTTAGCTAAAGCCGTAAAAACGCTGAAGCATGGATGTCCGCTAAGTGCTCACCTGGTATTTGAACAACTTAAGCGTGCTCAAGGGCTGTCACTCAAAGCCTGCTTCAAAATGGAGCTGGGTATGTCGGTGACGTGCTGTGAAGTGGGTGAGTTTCAAGAAGGGGTGCGCGCATTGCTGATAGACAAAGACATGAGTCCGCAGTGGCAATACCCCAGTTTGCAAGAGGTACCTGAGTCGGTAATTGAGCGCTTTTTTAATCGCCAGTGGCGTGAACACCCACTTGAAACCCTAGTCTAGGAGGCAGCATGGCAAAAATAGGATTTATTGGTTTAGGTAATATGGGTGCGCCTATGGCGCGTAACCTAATTAAGGCCGGCCACTCGGTGAGCGTGTTTGATCTCAATAAACAGGTGGTCAACGAGCTTGCCGATGAAGGCGCGCATGCAGGTACAACCGCTGATGAGGTCACTCACGGCGCACAGTTTGTGATCTCCATGTTGCCAGCAGCAAAGCATGTTAAGTCGCTGTACTTGGCAGACGATGGTTTAATCCATCATTTAGCCAGTGACACCGTAGTGATTGACTGTTCAACCATTGATGCGGCCAGTGCCACTGAAGTCGGACAAGCCTTAGCCGATAAGGGCATTGCCTTTGTCGATGCGCCCGTCTCGGGCGGGGTCGCTGGAGCCAGTGCTGGTACCTTGACCTTTATTGTTGGTGGCGCTAAGACTCACTTTAATGCCGTGCAACCGGTCCTGGAAGATATGGGGAAAAATATCTTCCATGCTGGCGATATTGGCGCCGGTCAGGTGGCAAAAATCTGCAATAACATGCTGCTGAGTATTTTAATGGCCGGGACCAGTGAAGCTCTGCAAATGGGCATTAATCACGGCTTAGACCCCAAAGTGCTGTCGGACATCATGGTCAATAGCTCGGGGCGGAACTGGACGTTAGAATTGTACAATCCTTGCCCTGGGGTACTGGAAAACGCGCCATCAAGCAATAACTATCAGCCCGGTTTTATGGTCGATTTAATGGCCAAAGATTTGGGCTTAGCACTGGAAGCCGCTCAGAATTCTGGCTCGGCTACCCCTTTAGGGGCGCTTAGCAAAAACTTGTACACCCTGCTACAAAACCAAGGGGCAGGGGCGCAAGACTTCAGTGCTATATTCAATTTATTCGAGAAGAAGTAACTATGGAATTAAACAACAAAGTAGTCGTCGTCACCGGTGGTGCCCAAGGTTTGGGATTATCGATGGCCGCTATGGCGGCGAAAGCCGGTGCACATTTGGCGCTGATTGATATGGACAGCGCTTTATTAGACGAGGCGATAGCACAGCTAAAAACTCACAGCACGCTCGCCGATGCCAAAATCCAAGGCTATATCTGCAATGTCAGCGTTGAACAAGAAGTTGAGCAGACATTCGCTGCTATAGCGAAAGACTTTGGTGCTATCCACGGCTTGATAAACAATGCCGGCATCTTGCGTGATGGTTTATTTATCAAGGCGAAAGAGGGCAAGGTGGTCGATAAAATGTCACTAAGCCAATTTCAATCGGTCATTGATGTTAACCTGACCGGGGTGTTCTTGTGCGGGCGCGAAGCCGCCGTGCACATGGTGGAGCACGCCGAGGGCGGGGTGATTATTAATATGTCCAGTGTGGCTCGTTCCGGAAACATGGGGCAAACTAACTATTCAGCAGCTAAAGCGGGTGTAGTGGCCATGACCACAAGCTGGGCTAAAGAGCTTGGTCGTTATGGTATTCGCGTGGGTGCCATTGCACCTGGCGTGATCCGCACCAAAATGACCGATGCAATGAAGCCTGAAGCGAAAGAGCGTCTTGTTAAAATGAAGCCGGTGGGCCGTTTAGGTGAAGCAGAAGAAATCGCGCACACGGCGAAGTACATCTTCGAAAATGATTTCTTTACCGGTCGTGTGGTCGAGATAGACGGCGGTATTCGCCTGTAGTATTGGCAAGCTAAATATAACAAAGGGCGCTGTTAGCGCCCTTTTTAGTGGTTATTTACTTTTGCTGATATTGGTTTCAGATTTCATCTCAATGCCGTTGTCGGTGATATCTGTTGTCAATGATAGCTTCATGTTTTGCTTAGCCAACGAGTGGATTTCAGGTGGCAATTCTTCGCCTGTACTGGCGGCCGCTTCAAGGACAATGTCCATCATCGGTGCAAATTGCAGGCTCATACCTAATACACCGTTGGCATCCACTGCTTGTGAACTCATGTCAGCGGCGAGCGCTGTTGATTTTTCACCATTGTATACGGTGATGTGTTGACCGTTTATAGCCAGTTGAGCATCGACGTTACCGCTGGCAGGCACTGGCATAATTTCATTCATCGAAATAGGCGTGCCATCACTAGGGATTTCAATTTGTGCTAGCTGCGGCACTAACCCTTTTGCGGTGTTTATGAGTGTTGTTGGATCATCGGCGCTAAGCGTGACTAACGCATCAATATCACTTACTTGTGGGGTATAGCCACTGAAATCCATCACCACATTTTGTACGCTAATGCTGATCCCTTTTACTCCAGCAGCCATGCCGGTGGCCATCGCCATAGCCATTGGGTTTGATTGTTTCGCTTGCTGTTGTGCCATCATTAGTGGCTCACAGGTAAACTCAGCCTGCGTAAACGCGCTCCAAACGGTATTAGCAAGTGGTGCAAGTTTACCTACATCGATACCGTAACCGACGCTAAATAAGCCATCGTCTTTATTGGTCACGTGACTTGGAATAAAGCCGCGAACAGTTTGTAACGCGCCCAAAATATCTTTGTCCGTGCTTTCAATCACAATATCCGCATCAAAGTCGGCGCTGCTGTCACTGACTTTGACATTTGATGTGCCAGAGACGATAGCGGGCCATTTCGCTGCAATAGCTGGAATATCGGCTTTACAACCTGGGGTGCGCAAAGCTTGCATTGCTTGTGCTTGGCCCATTTTCGTAAGGATGGCATCAAGCATACTGCTTAAACGTGAAGGTTTGTCAGCGACTGCTGCTGAAGCTAATGCTTCAAAGTTAACGTAGCTAATCGAGCTGCCGTCCCACTGATACTTATTGATGTAGTCATTAACACGATTGGAGCTGTTTAAACTTGTTTGCGCTTTTTCAGTGGCAAGGGCTAAGGCAAGGTCATCTTGATTATTGAATTCACTGTCTAGGGTCACTGTAAGCCAGTTATCCTTAATCGCAGCGATAATCGCCACAGAGCTGCTGTCATCAAGTGCAAGGGTAAAACGGGTGTAAGACTGCGAATTCAATGATTCATCAGCGTAGCTCACGCCTGCGTTGTCGGCTGCTTTTTTCAGCGTATTGATAAAGTTTTGCGGCTGTTCGAGCTCAGCGCGCATTACCGGCATTAAACCAATAGCGTACCCTAGGTAGCGTAGGTCATTACCAATGCCCCACGTTTGCGTATAACTGCCATCGCGTACGCTACTCTCGTACTGGTTTAGTAGTTCGAAGAAGAATACGGCGTTAACGTTTCCTTGAGCCTTTGCATGTTCGATAGCTTGGGTGAGCTCTTCGTCTGTGCCGCTGGACATCATGTCAGAGGGCAACAACTGTGCATATTGCTTATATGGAAACGGTTTTAACTGTGAAGCAAAAAAGACAGTATCAGCAGGCACATAATCTAGCTCAGCCATACTCGCGCCGCCGCCAGCACCTTGGTTTGAATAATAAAGGCCTGCCGCCACAGCAGCGGCAACAGCACCGCCGATTAGTACTTTTTTCATGGGAATTCCCTTTCGTTGTCGTTCAAAGCGTTAAAGAATACGTTATTGCCGTTTTTAGGACAAGCATTTTAGGCGCGCAAAGTGGTGCTTTATGTTGTCGAATATGTAACAAAAAGCGTAAACTTAGCAATTAGTTAGCAGATAACACCCAGAGGCAAGCTTGGCGCAGCGGGCAATCACCAATTTTTATATTAATGAAGAGCAATCTATTTATTTGCTCTCCCATCGCAATGCTAAAAAGCATAAGCAATGGCTGAATATATGCATTAAACAGCTCACCATGCTGGGCTATAAAAATGTTGAGTTAATTGGCTCCGGCGCATTTGGTTTTGTGTTCGCAGGTATTGATGATAGGCAACAACACTGGGTGTTTAAATTCTCTCGTATTACCTTAGCGCAATCAGTGCGCGATAGGCTCGAAGACGAAGCCTATATGCTTTCACGTTTTGATCACCCGATGATCCCGCAATTTTATGCCTTTGAGCGGGTAAAAAAGCAAGGCATATTGATGATGGCGCGAGCCGAGGGTGAAGACTTAGAACAATTGTCTATTCGCCAAGGCAAGTTTACTGCCAAGCAACTTCTCGATTTAGCGCTGCAGCTCCACCAGTTATTACACGTATTACGAAACTACCGAGGTGGGATCACTCCTATGCCCGTTGTTCATGGGGATATTAAGCCTTCCAATTTGGTCTGGGATGAGCGCAGCAAAACCTTGTCACTGGTTGATTGGGGGAGCTCTGTTTATGCGCAGCTGGATGCCAGTGGGCAGCCCATTGCCGCAAATGTGATGGACTTAATGTCTGCGGATGTAACCAATACCAACGCGCGCATGGGGGATGTCTACTTTATTGGTGATGAGCAAATGTCTGGGGCGCAATCGTCTCCGCGTTTTGACGAGCAGGGGGTGGCGTCAACGTTGTACGCGCTGGCGTCAGCGCAGTCGTGTCGTTTTGGTGCGCAAGTGATACCTGCTGCATCACTGGGGTTGCCTAAAGAATTTGCCCGCGTGATTGATGCCATGCTCAGTAAAGACAAGGCAACGCGCGACGCCGGCGGCGACTATTTTATGCGTAATATGCCGACCATGGCCCGCGCCTATGTTCCTGATAATCCGGTGGTTCGAGATAAAGCATTGATCCCCGTTTGGAAAGCGCAGGTAGCGACTTTGCCCGATACGGTAGTGTACAGCTCGCGTAAGCAGTTTTTGCGTCAGGCAGACAGTCAACAGCGGTTGGTTGATGTTAATGATGCGCAATTGGAGCGCTATTACCGAGAATTTTTATTTGATACCGGTGATACTGAAAAAGCGTTTTTGGCAGCGATCAGCCGCTTGGCCAAGTACCCCGTTGTGGGCGGTTTGAGCTTTCACTGGAAGCAGTCATCACTGTTTGTTGAATCAAGCTTGATCTTGTATGACGAGTCATTAGAGCCTTCATTCCAAGATGCGGTAGATAACACCGTGAAGTTGGCGCAAGGGATCACCCAAAAAGGGTTGTTTAAATGTTGTCTATTCGATGCCCGACAAACAATTCAACTTGAGCGTGATGCCACCGGCGCCTTTAAGTTCGAGCAACTGCCACAATTGCATTATGACGTTATTAATATACCCGGTACTGAGATGCTGAGGCCGCATTCTTATTTTGAAGATGGTAAAGACCCGGATGAGCAGCTACAGCTTCCAAAGAAAATTATTCAATGCGTATTTGAGCTTAATAAAATACATCACACCGGATGCATCATTTTTGAATCTTTGCCCCAACGTTTGAAGATACACCATTATTATCGGTTATTGGATGCCAGCCAAGAAGTGCGGTTTGGCCAACTACTTGATGAGATTATGCAATACGCGATGGCCATTGACGGCATAGGTGTTGCGGGCTTTATGAAACTCCCTTACAAAAACACGCGAGAATTCGAATTGTGCGCCATGCAGAGCGAAGACTTCTTGGCAAAAAATCCTAAAAAACATAATTGAGCCAGTAATCACGTGCACAGTGCATGACTAAGCACATAACAAAGCCAGCGTGGTGTTGAACTTAGAGTTAATGTTATTCATGGACATAAATTATGGCAAATTTGTGTCACATTAAGGGTTGAATTTAAGGTCAATAGACGGCAGATTAGAACTAAGGGCAGGAACTTTTTTAGAGAAACCACTGTCTTTATTTACAAGCGTTAAGCGCGTGTTTGGTCATTTTAGCGCGCGCGAAAATCCACGTAAAAATAGTCCAATAAAAAGGTCGGCGAACGCGAGGTACGACCACTGAAATTTTTCAAAACTAAATTTAATCCGCGCTCAGCCAGTTAGGGTTTGTCAATAGGCAAAGGTTAAATTTGTTGATTGCAAGTGACAGTTTTATTAACTATCCATTAAATGTAGATGACCGATTCACTACAACGTATCAAAACTATAATGGTGAGGACTTACCTATGAAGAGACAAAAGCGTGATCGTCTAGAACGTGCACATTCTCAAGGTTATAAAGCAGGCATGGCAGGCCGTTCAAAAGAACATTGCCCCTACCAACAAATAGATCCACGATCACAATGGCTCGGAGGGTGGCGTGAAGCCGTCGAAGACCGCTCTATGTATAAAGTATAAAGAGCAAACGAATAAAAGAACGCCGCAATTACGCGGCGTTTTTCGTCTCTAGCGTCTACATTTAAAAAGCGCTGGTATCTTGGAATAAACCCACTTTTAGATCTTTAGCTTCATAAATAACGCGACCGTCTACTTCCACTGTGCCATCGGCCATACCCATGAATAATTTACGCTTAATCACGCGTTTCATCTGGACACGGTAAGTTACTTTTTTAGCAGTAGGCAAAATTTGTCCGGTGAATTTTACTTCACCTACACCTAGGGCGCGCCCTAAGCCAGGGCCGCCAGACCAACCAAGGAAAAAGCCGACGATCTGCCACATTGCATCGAGGCCAAGGCAGCCGGGCATCACCGGATCGCCTTTAAAGTGACAATCAAAAAACCATAGGTCGGGGTTAATATCGAGTTCAGCGACAATTTCGCCTTTACCGTATTGGCCACCATCATCAGTGATTGAGGTGATACGGTCCATCATCAACATGTTATCGATAGGCAAGCGGCAGTTACCTTCGCCGAACATTTCACCTTGGCCACATGAAACCAAGTCTTCTTTGGAGTAGCTATTTTTTTGTTCCATAACACACTTTATTGTCGAAAATTTGCCAGCTACTTTAGCGTACACTTGTACGCTAAACAACTCTGAACAGTGCTTTAGGATGTTATTTTTACGCCATTTTTGTGTCTGTAGTGTGACTGCTTCGTTATTGCCACGTAGCAATGTTGGATTTATCACCAAGGATTCAAATTCAGGCAGCATTTTTACTTCATCCCTTGTATAATTGCGACATCTTCTCAACTGCATGCAAGGACAGTGTATGACGCTCTTCGTCAACGACTTAACCGTGATTGATTTCTCCTTTTTTTGCCCCCAGCGCGGCCCGGTTGGTGAGAGTTGGATTGTTGACTTGACTTTAGACGGCGATTTAAACGATGAATCCATGTTGCTTGATTTTGGTTTAGTGAAAAAACAAATCAAGGGCATTATTGATAGCAGTGTTGACCACACCCTAGCGGTACCCACTAAAGCCAATATCGATATCCTTCAGGGCGATGACAAAGTGACGCTGGAAAGTAACTTTGGCGATAACAACGAACACCATTTCGCTATGAGCGGCCCAAAGCAAGCGGTTTGCTTGATTGACGCACCGAGTATTAATGAGCAAGTAGTGACCGAGTATCTAGTCGCAGAAATCACTCCTCAGCTGCCAGAGAACGTCAAAGGTATTACTTTGACGTTGCGTGCTGAGCAGCATCAGAGCTTTTATTATCATTATTCTCATGGCCTAAAAAAACACGACGGCAACTGCCAGCGAATTGTTCATGGCCACCGCTCAACGTTAGGCGTTTGGCTAGATGGTATGGCCATGCCCAGTGTGCAAAAGCAGTGGGCGCAGCGTTGGGCTGATATTTACTTGGTCAGCGAAGAAGATGTGGTGGAGGCTGTACACTTACAAGATATAAGCGCAGCACCGGGAGACATCTGTAGCCGTTACCATGCTAATCAAGGTGAGTTTGAATTGGCAATCAGTGCAAAGCGTACTGAGGTACTGCCTTGTGATACCACAGTCGAGTGTATCGCCGATTATATGGCCAAGCAAATTAAGCAAGCTTACCCGGATAAGCAAGTAGAGGTTCGCGCCTATGAAGGTGTAGGCAAAGGGGCGATTGGTTATGCTTAAACGTATGGCAATCACCGCCTTGCTCCTAGGGGCATCATTGTGTGCGCCCATTAATGGCGAAGCCCAAGAGCTGCCGACCCCATTGATTAAAGGTCAGTTGACCCAAGGCGGTATGGTTATAGGGCAGCTACAAGATGCTAAAAAGGTCGTTTTTGCTGAACGCGAGCTTAAGCTTAGCAAAGAAGGCTATTTTGTTTTTGGCTTCGGCCGTGATGCACAAACTGATCAGCAATTAAAGTGGCAAAGCCAAGGTGAGCAATGGCATCATCTTGATTTCAGCATTGCTGAGCGTGAGTATCAAATAGATAAAATAGAAGGTGTGGCAAGTAAATATGTGGCCCCGCCTGAAAAGGTTTTAGAGCGCATCCGTAACGATGCAAAACTGGTTCGCCAAGCGCGTGCTAACAACAGTGAACGCACGGCGTTCCTTGAGCCGGTATATCGTCCTGCAGTGGGTCGAATCTCCGGTGTGTATGGCAGCCAGCGTTACTTTAACGGCACCCCTAAACGGCCACACTTTGGTCTCGACATCGCTAACAAGACAGGTACACCTATCTATGCACCAATTAGTGGTGAAGTCGTGATGGCGCATCCTGAGCTTTATTATTCCGGTGGCACCGTTATTTTAGACCATGGTTATGGCATTACCTCCACTTATATTCACATGCACAAGGTGTTGGTTGATGTGGGGGATACCGTGAAAACCGGCGATGTGATAGGGCAAATAGGGGCTACTGGCCGGGTAACTGGCCCCCATTTAGATTGGCGTTTCAATTGGTTTAATGAACGATTGGATCCACAATTACTTATGATTGATACATTAGCGAGTGAAGTTAATACGAATGAGCAGTAAGTTAGATAGAGAAGCCGTTGTTGCACAGCGCATAGAAGATTCGGAAACATCGGTGACTAAAACCGTGTTTCCTGGGCGTACCAACCACCATAATACCTTATTTGGTGGCGATGCACTGGCATGGATGGATGAAGCGGCATTTATTGCAGCAACCCGTTTTTGTCGCAAACCATTAGTGACTATTTCGTCCGACCGTGTTGATTTTAAAGAAGCAATACCGGCGGGCACATTTGCTGAGTTAGTTTCTCGCGTAGTCCATGTGGGCAATACCAGCTTAAAAGTGGATGTGGAGATATTTCTTGAAACCATGCACCGCGATGACAAACATTTAGCGATTCGTGGCAGCTTTACCTTTGTTGCTGTGGATGACAATCACAGGCCAACGCCTGTAGTGTGCGAACGCATGCTCAACGGGTTTAAATAAATTCTTATTTGTTAGGCCGCAGCATCGCGGCCTTTATTTCACCAACAAGTGAACACATCATACAATATATGGTTTTTACATACCGCAGCGTCAGTGTATGGGGTAGTAATATTGGGCTTTCACAACGCCGCCCATGTCTAACCCCAATAGCAATGAAACGGACTGCTCATCGCTGCTCAGTGGCAATAGGCTTAATACGCCGCCATGATAGTCAGCACTTTTATCATAGTGAAAGCGCTGCCATTGCTCGCCACCATTATCACTTACGTCGACATAAAGAGGCTGGGGGGCACGTTTTTGACTCTTGTTCCATCCAGCACTAATTAGCGTGTGAGTATTTTCTGTATAGATAAAATCAAAATAGAAACGATAGGGTACTTGTTCGTCTCGATAGATTTGTGTCCACGTTTCGCCTTGGTCGGCACTTTTCATTAAGCCACCTTCACCACTGATAATAATCTCCCCCTGGGAAGTGGTCTTAATCGCTTTGATTGTGCTCGGGGCAGGAAACAAGTCGTGGTATTCCTGCTGTGCAAGGTTCTCTAAATCTACGCGGCGCAATATTGGGTTTTCGATTGCACCTTGGCCACCGTACCACAGCATATTGTCACTTTTGTGCATAGAGGCCGTCATGCCGGTAGCCGCATACCCATATTCTCCTGCCAGCGCTTGCCAACTTACTCCATCATCATAGGAGGCCGAAAGCACTAGATTTCCGGTCCCGTATAAGGTTGATTCAGTGCAATAGAGTGCGTAGATGTGCTCACTTTCGCTTGGGGCAAAACGATGCTCAATATGACTTAGCTCTTCGTTCATCGACACTTTCGTCAGTGTCGAGCGTTGGGCTGGACGAGTGGCATAGAAAAGCTCGGTGCTGTTTGCACACATGGCACTGATAGGGGCTGAGGTCGTGGCTACCTTCTGCCACTGAGTAAACGTGTCATTGTTGGATTTAAATAAGCCGGTATCAGTCCCGGCATAAATCGCATCGTTGAAATGAACCAGGTGATTAATGCGCTCGCCCGACAGCCCCGCATCTGTAAAGGTAATACCTGAAGGTGTGGGCTCAGGTTCAGGGGCTGGCTCTATCGGTGTTGAAGTTGCATTATCGCTGCCGCCGCAGCCAGTTAACGTGGCACAAATAACACTGAGTAATGTTAGTTGCTTGAACATCTCACCTCCTTGTGTGGGTACTAATTGGCTAAAATCTGTCCCCTTTATAGCACAAGGGCCGCTAGCCACCCAAACAAAACCAGTGGAATATTAAAATGTAAGAAGGTTGGTACCACGGTATCCCATATGTGGTCATGTTGGCCGTCGACATTCAATCCTGAAGTGGGCCCGAGTGTTGAATCTGACGCCGGTGAACCTGCATCACCCAGGGCGCCCGCCGTGCCTACTAATGCAGCCGTGGCCATTGGGGAGAACCCCAGTTGCAAACACAAAGGAACGAAAAGTGCTGCAATAATTGGAACTGTAGAAAATGAGCTGCCGATCCCCATAGTAATGAGTAGTCCTACTAGCAGAATAAGCGCCGCCGCTAATGGTTTGTTGCCTTGAATCATATCTGCGGCACTGGCAACGAGTGAGTCAACATGACCGGTGGCTTTCATAACTTCGGCAAACCCTTGCGCTGAAATCATAATGAAGCCGATCATCGCCATCATCGCCACTCCTTTGGAGAACACATCTTGATTTTCATGCCATTTAACAATGCCAAACACAGTAAACACAATCACCCCAACAAGGCCACCGAGAATCATCGATTGACTCAGAAATTGAGCTGCGAGTGACAGCACGATTGCCACAGAGCCTATGGCTAAGACCTTTGATGGGTGGGCTATTGCATTCTCAGTCTCTTCTGTAGCGAGCGATATATTGTTATAGCTGCGGCTTTTGCGATAACTGATAAAAAGCGCAACACATAAGCCGAAAACCATGCCCAGTGCCGGGATCACCATAGCTAGAGGAACGCTGGTTTTGTCGATTGATAAGCCATTCTCGACCAAATTTAAATGTAAAATGTTGTATAAATAAATGCCCCCAAAGCCATAAGGTAACACCATATAAGCCGTAGCTAAGCCGAAGGTGAGTGTGCAGGCGAGGGCGCGGCGGTCTAACTTTAAGCCATTCGTAATACCTAACAGCGGTGGAATGAGTATAGGAATAAAAGCGATATGAACAGGAATGAGATTTTGTGATGCCAAAGAGCAAAAGAGAATCACTGAAAGCACCGCAAAAGATAAAAACCGCGAAGAAATATGCTCTTGCCCCATCATTTTCAATAGTCGACGAGCGAGTAAAGTGGTGAGGCCAGATTTCGAGATAGCCACAGCAAAGGCGCCGAGCATAGCATAACTGAGGGCAATTTCAGCGCCGCCTGAGAGGCCATTATTGAACGCTTCTACTGTTGTTTTTAAAGGTAGTCCAGCGATTAATCCGCTGGTCACAGCTGCGACAGTCATCGCCACGATTACGTTCACTCGTAACAGGGTGAGTGCAAGCATCAAAATGACGCCAATTAATACCGAATTCATATTCTAGCCTATTATTTTTATTGCTTTTTTTACCTGTTTTACAAGGTCTTTTTTCTGTGCTTTGGTAAGCGGGCGTTGCTTATAAGCGGCCAACGTATAAAGCTGCTCTATACGCGCAAGTGGCGTTGCCGCGCCGGGGCAGTGTGTTGCTAATTGTGCCAGCTTTTGCTTGGGTGTGCTATTTTGCGTGCTAAGCAGTGCCTGTTTATCTGCATATAAAAACAGCCTATTCAGCCATTTAGCGCTGAAGCTCATTGACTGCTGTTGTTTGCGACTACCCAATAACAATAACCCAAGCAGAACAAGTGCAACCACGCAAAGGGCCAACACCATGCTGTACTGTGCTATTTGGTTACCGAGTAAATCTTTAAGCACGCTTTTTTGTTTTTGTTGATCAAAACCAAGCACCCACTTTGTCCAGCTGTAATCGAGCTCTTCCAATGTTAATCGTAACCAGTTCAATGCCTCTATATGGCTCAACTGCAATAAGCCGACATCAAGGTTATCCATAAACTCTTGTTGCAATTCTTGAACCTGAGAGAGCGAGCCATTTAATCGCTCTGGCGCGACCACACTGGTTGCATCAAAACGCTGCCATTGATTGCCATCATAATACTCAACCCAGGCGTGGGCATCATACTGATATACACGCAGGTAATTACCCTGTTCACTTTGCTCTCCTCCCAAATACCCTGATACCACACGTGCAGGGATCCCGGCAGCACGCATTATAAATGCACTTGTACTAGCATAATGGCCACAAAAGCCACGCTTAGTTTGGGTGAGAAATACGTCAAGGGAATTGTCATCGGTGATCGGCGTTGGAGTCAACGTATAGCTAAAGCCTTGTTGTTCATAAAAGCCCATCAGCCGGCTAGCAAACTGGTTTGCCGTGTTTGTACTTTGACTCAACTGCCGGGCTAACGCTCTTGCCTGCGGATTCCCATCCGTTGGCAGTAGGCGGTTAAGGCGTGATTGGTAATTAGTCAGGACACTTGCTTGCACCGGTCGGTAAAGCAATGGGTATTGAAAGCTCGATGCTGCTGACTCTTTGCGCTTAAGTAAACCGCCTCGTAAATTATCTACTTTTTGACTCGGGCTAACACTGTCTTGCAATGCATATAGCCAGCGGTTTGCGGAGCTTTCTAAGTACAGAGTGGCCTGAGCGCTATAACTCTGCCAGTCTATATCTGTACGAGGGCGAGGAGGGCGCTGCGCTTTTATCCATGCTTTGCCGTCGAATTCTTCATGATTAAGCGCTCGCCAATAATAAGGGGGCGCAGGAAGTTGCCCTGAAAACTCAGCACGAAACACCAAGTCATCGGACTTCGCCAGATTGGCAATATTGAACGGGTCTATACGCTCATTAAGGCCTGTTTTAGCACCGCCAGCGCCAGGAAGTTTCCAAAATGCAGGCACTTTGGGAATAAATAACAACAATAACGCAGCGATGGGGATTGCCATAGCGAACGAGCCAAGTGCTTGAAAGTAGGCTCGTTTGGGCGTGCGAGCACCATGTAAGGCGGCTAAAGATGCCAACAAACAAACGTAAAATATGGCCACTAATATTGAGCTATATAAAGACTGTTGATAAAGGAACACAGTCGATAATGAAAAGAAGGTAAGCACAATGACAGTCGATAGCTGCTTGGACGTTTTCGCTTGTAAGAGCTTTAATATTGCTGCCTGTAACAGCATTGACACGAACAGTAGGACACTTTCATCATAGCTGACCGACACAAACAGCACACCTAAGCAAGCCGCTGCCAATAAGTTAGTAGCCAGTGCACCTGGGCGAGTCAATGACTTGTTTGCCAGTAACAAATTCCAAAGACACAGTAACAACAACAGGCTCAGCATTAAGGAGGGGAGTTCTGCGCCTATTAACGTGAAAATACCGATGTAAATGACACTGAGCACCGTGCTAACAAAAGACAGCATCATTTCTCTCCATTTTTAAATAAAGCCAGTGCACGCAATGCATTAGTATAATGGGAGGGGCTGTTATCAGCATCAAACTGAGTACTGCCAATACGCAGCGCAAGCTTTGTTTGGGTGCTTTTCGCCTGCTCAATGGAATAGGCCATCGCACTCAGGCGTTGCTCAACACTGCCTTGTAGTGATGCGTAGTCGAGCATATATTGCGCATCCTGATAAGATACAAACTCTTTCACTAACAACTGCTCACGCTTGGCAAAGTGTTTCCAAGAAATGCGGCGGTAGTCAGCACCTTGTTTATATTCATTCAAGGCATAAAACTCTTCATTTCCTGACTGTGGCTTAAGCGCGTTCACTTCACCTTGGTTTTCACTGGCCTCATAGGTCAGTGCAGTATTGTGCGCGTGTGCAGATGGATAAACAAAGTAATGGGCATGTGGCTCTAGATAGCTCCATACTTTAGCGAGGCCAAATGGGAATCCCGTTGAAATCTGGAGTCGTGTTGCTGGATACTTGCCACGGGAACATTTACGGCCACTTACAAGCACGACCTGGGCATCTTGGCTAACGCGTTCAACTTCCTTACATTGACCTTGCCACGTTAGTTTAACGCCATAGCTGGTACGCGAGTTATTGCATACAGTAATATTCAATACAGGTGTTTGGTTCGCAAAAACATCACTAATATTATTAAATTTGACCTCGAGGCCCTTTAAGTTGGTATAGGCCTGAATTAACGACATCAATACCAACACCAACATCAAATAAGAGACAACTTGCACTAGGTTATTCTGATAATTGGCGGCCAAGATAAAGTTCAACACGGCAATAAGTAAAAAGCCCAAGCCCAGCTTAGATGGCAGCACATATAACGTACTGTGACCCAGTGTCAGGTGCTTTTTTTTGTGTTTATCACGCAGCAGTAGGGATTCTATTCGCGTTCGTATGGACGACCATCCCTGTTGCATTGTTGCAAGCATACTAAAGCGGAACCTTGACGCGAGCGAGAATATCGCTGCATACAGAGCCTTGACTGTAAACGTCATGCGGATTAATGCGGTGCTCACAAATACTGGCGAACACAGCTTGCACATCTTCTGGCATAACAAAGTCACGGCCTTCCATAAATGCCCAAGCCCGTGCGCCTTGGGCGAGCGCGATGCTGGCACGAGGAGATAAAGGATGACTGATATCTTTATCATGACGGGTGTGAGTTACGAGTGACAAGATATAATCAACAACGGTATTGGCTATAGTAACCTTATCAACATTGGCCTGCATGGCTTGTAACTGCTCGGCACTGATAATGGCATCAATCGCTTTATCACGCTGAGGAATATGGCCACGAATGAGTTGTTTTTCCGCATCGGCTGGGGGGAATCCTAAGCTTAAGCGCATAAAGAACCGGTCTAGCTGTGACTCTGGCAATGGAAAGGTGCCGGATTGATGCTGTGGGTTTTGCGTTGCAACCACAAAAAATGGAGTAGGGAGCGTATATCGTTCAGAGTCGATACTGACACAGCCTTCTTCCATGGCCTCAAGCAACGCACTCTGTGTTTTAGGACCCGCACGGTTTATTTCGTCGGCGAGTACCACTTGGCTAAATACCGGGCCTTTATGAAACGAGAAGCGCTGCTCTTGAGTGTTAAAAATGCTCGCCCCCAGAATATCTGCTGGCAACAAGTCACTGGTAAATTGAATACGTTGATAACTCATCCCCAGGGCTTGTGCCAAGCCATGCGACAGGGTTGTTTTACCCATGCCTGGAAGATCTTCTAATAATAAATGGCCGCGCGCTAACATTGCACACAGAGCTAACTTTATTTGCTGTTCTTTGCCATAAATAACATCAGCTAGGCCTAAGGTCAGCTGTTTTAATTGTTCTTGCATAAGGGGGCTTATTAATTTAGTTCTAAACGCTTCATAACCATATCAACCTTATTCGCGTTGAATGGTTTGCTAATGTATTCTTGCGCACCGAATTCCCAGCTATGTTCTACGTTTTCCTGGGAGTTATGATCAGCGCAAAGGATAATTCGACTGTGGGGGTGTAAATCTTTTAGGTAACTGACGACGTCGCAACCATCAGTGTCTGGGAGCGCTATATCCACAAATATCACCTCTGGCTCCAGTTGAGATAACAGCGGTTTGGCCTCTGCGACATCTGTAGCAACCGCGACTTGGTCGTAACCCAGCTCGGTGAGGATGGTGGTCAAAGAACTTCGCATGGACTGATCATCATCAATGATCAGAATCGGCTCCAAAGGGCGAACAAACTCCATAATACGTCTTTTTATTCGTGGTTTGGTTACTAATACTATGCGATAAGCGCATATTGCTCAATACAACCATAGACTAAAGCGCAGTAACTAACTAGGAAATTGTATAAATTGGTAAATGAACAACACTTGTCACAACATACTAAAAGCCGTAATGACACTAAATGTCCGATACCGTCTAGTATTGGACTTTTAGTATCGGTTTCTATGATAGTTATCTGGTTATTATAGCAACCTCCTATAAATTAGATTATGTTAAATAGCATTTAAACCTATTTAACCAACATCAATCGTCTAGTTAATGTATGACACAAACAAGCCTCTTTCGCTTTGAACCCATCAATCTCACTCTCGTACAGAGCAAAGCGTTCATTACGGTTCATCGTTAGAGGCTTATAGCTAGGCATTTACCTTTTAAAATCTTGAGTCACTCTCACAAGGATTGCCATCGTTATCACCGTCCATTTTTGTATTCGGACAATTTCGAATGAAAAATACAGCTTCTTCTCGTGATCTCATTTGGCTACAGTACTGGCGCCCATCACACTTAAATGTTTGTCGTGGCGTGGTGTCGAATGCGGTGTCTGGGATTTGTTGAATAGCCCTTGGGTTGCTGACTTGTTCGGTAAAATCTAAATAGTTAAATAATAAAACCGACATAATCCCAACCACTAATACAGGCACTAGCTTATTCGCACCGGGCTTGTTGGTGCTTTTTGAGGTTTTGAATTTCTTCGCGGCAACTCCCTCTATACGAGCATTTGTAGCGCGCGTTTTCCCTTCATGCCTTTCAACTTCAAAGTAAATATAGTCGCCTTGTTTTGGCGATCGACTCATGTGCTTAAGCGTTGAAATGTGAATAAAGGTATTTGATGAAAGCTCTGCTGCGCTGATGAAACCGAACCCTTTATCGTCATTCCAATTGACTAGCTTACCGCGATACATGTGCTCATCCTTGTTAGCAAATAAAGCTGCGATATTACAAATAATTACCAAGAAAATCTATAAATTACTCGTTGAATCAATCCGCTAACAGCCATTGCAGAAAAGGTTTGGCTACAGTTCCTCAGTCTTTGTCGGCGCTTGTTTTAAATAGTTACACTTTTTGCGTTGCAAACGAGCGCTTGGAATATAAAAATTACCTGAGTTACCGCACGTATACTCAAAATTTTAACAGTGTGGGCATTAAGGAGAAGTCAATGAAGTACGCAATCATCATCTTAACAGCAGCACTGGCTGGCTGCGCATCCCCTGAACAACAGCAATCATTTGAACAAGCTATGCTAGAGCAAGCAAACTGCTCTGGTGAGGTTGAGCAAAGTTATCGTATGACTTTTTATAGCTCAGACGAGCCAGAGAATGTGGGTAAAACCGAGCTGCAAAAAAAATGCAACCCGATCCCTACCCATGGTGATTTTGAGAAAAAGAAATAGCCATTTTCGTTGGGTTAAAATAACAAAATAATCAGGGCTTTATAAATAGAGCCCTAACGTAGCATCGAGCAGTAAGCTAATCGCCAATAAAACGATGACAGAGAATGTCAGCACCATGCTCACCACGCGAATCTTCAGCTGCTCATTGCTTTGGGCGATATTGCTTGCGTGCAGCAACCTCCCTAATACTAAGGCGGCACCAAATAGGTGGCAATAATGACTCGCTAAGCCTTGATACTCATTGAGAAAAAGTAAAATCAGTGCAAATGGCACATACTCAATGAAGTTTCCGTGTGCGCGAATAGCGCGTATTAAGCCTTCATCTTCGCCTGTACCTATGGATTTTTGAGCTTTGCGCCGTGCTTTAATAACATACATACTCAACTGCACGTAAACCAGCGCTAAAATTGCAGCGTAAATTGAGACTATCACCCTAACCCCTTAACAAATCAAAATTTGAGTAAGAACTTACAGGGCTTGGAGTAAAAAGAAAAGTGCCGACGGTAAACAAAATGCGTTTAGCCGCCGGCAGTTGGAGAGGTCGTTTCGATATCATGATTGCATCATGATAATTTCTATACCCTTAGTCCTCGAGCAAAAACACTGCGTTCACTTTCGCAGTGACTTTGATTTCACCGATGTTATAAGCATCTTCCACTTTCGCGCTACCGGCGCTATCAGCTCGTACCATCATGGCCTCGACCTGGGGCATTGGACGCGCGTAATCTTGTTGGGCACTGATACTATAGACTTTTTCAATGCGGGCGTTGAAACCTTCTGCGTAGGTGTTGGCTTTGGCATTTGCATCTTTGAATGCTTTTTGCTGCGCTTGGCTAAAAAGCTCATCATGATTGGTTAAACCAAATTGCGACTGCCCTACTTGATTTGCTCCTTGCTGAATAAGACCTTGCAGAGTTTGCGCATAGCTATCAATATTGCGCAAAATGATGCTGAGGTTACGACTGACTTCATAACCATCAAATTCGTTGGTTTGAGTATCGCGGTTGTAACGCGTTTTGCTGCGCACATTCAGTTGGCTAGCGTGAATATCTCTGCTGGCAACTCCCTGCTCTTTTAACGCCAGAATCATGGCCGCAAGTTTGTCATCAGCCGCTTTCTTTGCCGCAACAACATCCTTGCTGTGTTCATTGACACTGACATTCAACGTGACCTTGTCGGGAGTGGCCCACACCTCCCCTACACCAGTAACTTGAACGTGAGGCTCATCAGGGACACTGGCGGCATGAGCGCCGAATGCGATGCCTGATGTAAGTATTAGAGAAATAAGCTTTTTCATGTTTTTACCCATTAGCAAATAATGCTATCCAGTTTAGGGTGAAAACGTTAATTGTGCCTGAATAAAAAAGGCCAGCATGACGCTGGCCTGTTATTAAATGTTATCCGAGTTTATCGGAAGCAACGCGGTATTTGGGGTCTTCAATAACATTGATCTCGACTAAATCGCGCGCTTTATGCAGTAGTTGCTTACAGTCAGGGCTAACATGACGTAGGTGTAAGGTTTTACCTTGCTTGGTGTATTTTTCAGCAAGGTTATCTATAGCTTCAATGGCACTGTGATCGGCAACTCGGCTATGCTTGAACTCTACAATGACATCTTTAGGGTCATTCTTAACATCAAATAACTCAATAAAGTTTTTCACTGAGCCAAAGAACAAAGGTCCATGTAACTCATATACTTTTGACCCTTCTTCATCAATGTAGCTTTCGGTGTAAATATGTTTAGCATGCTGCCAAGCAAACACTAGCGCAGAGACAATAATACCCACGCAGACCGCAATGGCTAAGTCTGTGGCCACAGTTACGGCACTGACCAAAAAGATAACGAAGGCGTCAGATTTAGGTACTTTGCGCATAATGCGGAAACTTGACCATTCAAAAGTGCCTATAACCACCATAAACATAACGCCAACCAGTGCCGCCAGAGGCACCATCTCAATATAGCTTGCGGCAAACAAAATGAAGGCCAGAAGCATCAGAGCAGCTGTCACACCCGATAAACGACTGCGGCCACCTGAGTTGATATTAATCATTGATTGGCCAATCATGGCACAGCCACCCATCGCGCCAAAGAAACCACAAGTTAAGTTAGCTGCGCCCTGGCCCATGCATTCTTTATTACTTTGACCACGGGTGTCTGTGATTTCGTCAATTAGCGTAAGCGTTAGTAACGATTCGATCAGACCAATGGCGGCAAGAATAACCGCATAAGGCAGAATAATCTGGAATGTTTCCCAGTTGAGCGGCACTTGAGGAATATGGAATTCAGGTAAACCACCGGCGATTGTGGCGCTGGCATCACCGGTCATATCTTTAACAAAGTCGATAACCGTGCGGGCTTCTAAATCTAACCCTAAAACTAAACCCGTCACCACGACAATCGCTGCCAAACTTGAAGGAATCGCAGTGGTTAGTTTAGGTAAAAAGTGAATGATAGCCATGGTCAAAGCAACCAGGCCCAGCATGGTAGCCATCATTTCGCCTTGCATCCACTGCATTTGGCCATCGTCGCCAAGTACTTTAAATTGGCCAAGTTGAGCGAGAAAGATAACAATGGCCAAGCCGTTTACAAACCCCAACATCACAGGGTGCGGCACCATACGAATAAACTTACCAAGTTTAAAGACCCCAGCGAGAATTTGCAGTATGCCCATCAACACCACCGTGGCAAACAGGTACTCTACCCCATGGGTCACGACGAGGGAGGTCATGACAACAGCAAGGGCACCGGTGGCGCCAGATATCATGCCCGGGCGACCGCCTAATAAAGAAGTTATTAGGCCAACAATAAAGGCAGCGTATAAACCAACCAGAGGGTCTACTTGGGCTACAAAAGCAAAGGCAACGGCTTCGGGTACCAGCGCTAGGGCCACCGTCAATCCAGACAATATATCGTTTTTAGCAGAGCTTGGGGCTTTGCTTAATAAGTTAAACATTCATTCCTCGTGTACGTTAGGCAGAGCTCTTCGAAAAGGTCGCAGAGTCTAGCAAAATACCGAGAAATTAACAATTGAGTAAAAAGCTGAAGGCAGGCTTACTGCCACTTTTACAGTGGCAGTGCGGTGGAGCGCTTAACACAGGTCATAGTCACATTCGAATGTACTTCTTGCACATAGGGAAGGCTTAATAAGTGGTCTCGAACGAACTGTTCATAGCCTTCAATGCCTTTGGAGATAATACGCAACATAAAGTCCATGGTACCCGCCATAGTGTAGCATTCAGTGACTTCATCATAGCTCATAATCAGCTTTTCAAAATCTGCGAGCTGATCTCGGCCGTGGTTAGACAAACGTACATGGGCGTATACAAGCATATCGAAGCCAAGCTGCTTCTCATCTAGCAAGGCTACCTTGCCTTTGATATAGCCCTCCTGCTCAAGACGTGCAATACGGCGCCAACATGGTGATTGGGAAAGGCCGACTTGATCGGCTATTTCGGCGGTCGATAAACTGGCATCCTGTTGCAGCAATGCCAAGATCTGACGGTCAACTTGGTTTAATGACATTGATTTTTCTTTTTTAATTGTGAATTAGGTAAAATTATACATAACGCAAGGGTTTTCGTCTGTACTTTTTAACCGAATTTTCCGCTAATAAACGGGTTTTTATGGCGCTCTTGTCCCACCGAGGTATCTTCACCATGACCGCTAAGCAATCGATAGTCGTCATCTAGGCTAAGCACCTCTCGTTTGATAGAAGCGATTAATGTCGGGCCGTCGCCTTTAGGAAAGTCCGTCCGCCCTATTGAGCCTTTAAAAATCACATCGCCAACTATAGCAAGCTTATGACTATGACAAACAAAAATCACGTGCCCTGGCGTATGTCCTGGGCAATGGCGTACTTCAAATTGCTGCTCACCTAAACTTATGGTTTGCCCGTGCTCGAGCCAGGTGTCGGGCAAAAAAGGCACTTGCGGCGCAAAGCCAAACATCTGAGCCTGCTGCGCCAAGGCATCAAACCAAAATTGCTCATCTCGTTGCGGGCCAACAATGTCGATTTGGTAATGTTTGCGCAATGTATCCGCTGCACCAACATGATCTAAATGCCCATGAGTTAGCCAAACTACACTGGGCTCAATGCCGCGCTGTGTTAACGCACGGATGATTTTATCACTATCGCCACCGGGGTCGATAATAGCGGCCTGACCACTTTGTGCGCATTGCAATGTGCGGCAATTTTGCATAAAGGGAGTAACAGGAATGGTGGTAATTTTCATAAGTTTAAAACTGCATTAATATTGGGTAGTGCAAATAATGCTGATCATAATACGGTGTTTGCGCATAAAGCCAAGCTCTGCGAGCATCACTGTCGTTTGCAAAGTCTTCATCTTCAAGTTTGGCGTTGTAACGCTCGGCGATATCCGGGTTTGACTCAAGCATTTGCTGCGCATATGGAGCGAGTGCATAGTTCTCAACATACTCAGTGCGCTGAAAAATACTGTGGAAGAAGCCCCACTGGAACAATGAGTCTGGCGCCTCTGGGTGCAGCATATGTGTAGCCAAAAGCCCTAAGGGTTGTGTCGTGCTAACCTTCAGCCACTGTTGATTTACTGTTGTTTTCGCAGTGCTGTAATCAAACTCTGCACTAACGCGAAAGCGCCCCTCAAATGGTGCTTGAGCAAATTGATGATTAACAATACGTGCTTGTGCCAATGGCAACTCGGTGTCTGCTGTAACAGCCTCTATTTCAACCCCCTGCATTTTTAAGGTCGCGATCACATCAGTATACTGGCGTGGAATATAGAAAGCCTTGGGCACATCAACCTCGGTTTTTACCTCCTTTTGCCAGAATATGGGTAACGCACCATAATGCTTAGGTTTGCCTAAATAACGTACTTCTTTAGCACCGGTTGCTGTGCTTTCATAGTAATCATAGGCAATCCCCTTAAAGGCAATGGTATCAGGCTCTTTGGCATAGCTGCGTTCAACAACGAGGCGTTCTTGCTGCTGCGCTTTAGACTGTGCCACGGCGGCGCTGATATCATCGCCATGGCGGGTCAAGGCCGTGATAGCGCCGTCAATGAGCACATAAGTACCCAATACCCGTTGTTTATAAGGCTTAAGCGAATGGTTTTCTACCAAAATGGTGGGTAAATGGCGTAACTCGCCCCAACCATTTGAATAGCGAGGTCCAGCGACCCACCCAGCGAGACCTTTCGCAAAATCCATTTTATCCATGACGAACACTAAAGGCCCTGGAATATGCCCCATTTCTTCAAGTTTCTGGTCAATGACAGGCGCTATCCATTGATCCATCGCAGCTGTCACTTTTGGTGTGGCGCTGGCGAACGTTGGCGCATAACCATAGGTAATATCGTATTGGTAATCTGCGCCATCGGTAACATGAATATCGAGGTACAAACTGGGTTGATACTGATTAACAACCTTAGCTAATGCGCGCACACCAGGGGTATCAAGCTTAGTGAAGTCACGGTTTAAATTGAGGTTTTGACCATTGGTTCGAAAACCCATAACAGCAGGACCGCGCTGGTTGATGCGATTATAGGCACTGGCACGCTCGTGACCGTCGACGTTTAAAATCGGTATAAACAGTAGGTTAACGCTTTTCAAGATATCCAATCGTTTACCGGTGGCAATGTCTCGCAACAACATAAAGCCTGCGTCTTTACCGTCAATTTCACCACTGTGAATACCCGCTTGAATCAATAACGTGGGTTTGTCGCTATTAGCAATGTGCGCCGCGCTATTATTTCCTTGCTCGCTGGCAACCAGCATATTGATATCACGGCCAGCGTCACTTTGGCCTATTTTAACTAGGCTGAACTGCGTCGGGTTAGCCTGTTGTAAACGCTTTAAATAGGCCATCGTCGCTTGATAGTCGGGAGAGATCATTCCCCCAGAGTGTTCAAACGCCGTAGTTAACACGCCTTGTTGCTGCATCAACGCTTCACTTTGGCCTTGCCAAGGGATCAGTTTGGGCAAGTGGGCATCAGCGGCTAGGGCCGTGGCTAATAACAAGCTGGTAAACATAATACGCTCTTTTTGTTGTTGTTTTGCTGTATTTGAGTATAACAAGGGGGCTTTAAAGGTGGCCAGGATTGCGACGAAATGGTAGTTTTTCGCTATGACGTTGGCACTGAGTGCAAATTATGAAAACCATTCTTATCACCGGCTGCTCTAGCGGCATAGGTTATTACTGCGCTAAACAACTGCAAAAGCGCGGTTACCAAGTGATCGCTAGTTGCCGCAATGTAGACGACGTACGCGCTCTCAACGAGCAAGGCATCACCTGCGTGCAGCTTGATTACACCGATACTGACTCCATTGAACAAGGGCTAGCCGATGCCCTGGCTTTTAGCGGCGGTAAATTAGACGCCTTGTTCAATAATGGCGCTTATGGTCAACCTGGCGCTGTGGAAGATTTACCCGTGGCAGCGCTGCGCCGGCAATTTGAAACCAATGTTTTCGGCTGGCATCACCTTACCCAATTAGTATGTAAAAAGATGCGCCAACAAGGTCATGGCCGTATCATTCAAAATTCATCGGTGTTGGGGTTAGTCACCTTGCCCTATCGCGGCGCTTATAATGCCAGTAAATTTGCATTGGAGGGATTAACAGATACCTTGCGCTTAGAGCTACAAGGTTCCGGCGTATATATTTCTTTGATTGAGCCTGGGCCGATCAGTTCGCGTTTTCGTGATAACGCACTGCACGCATTTTTAACCTCAGGCATTGATATCGAAAAAAGTGCGCACCGAGATAATTATTTAGCGCAGCAGCGGCGGTTGGAATCCACCAGTGGCCCTCAGCCTTTTACCCTTGGACCCGAAGCGGTTTATAAACGCTTGGTGCATGCGTTAGAGTCGCAGCGCCCGCAGGCTCGTTACTATGTTACCACGCCCACCTATCTATTCGGTTTCCTTAAACGTATTTTACCAAGCAGCTGGCTTGACTGGGTGCTTACCAAGTCGCGCTAATGGCTATAGACGTGATTTTCAGGCATTAAAAAAGGAGCCAAAAGGCTCCTTTCTTCTGCTAACACAGGTAGATTAAGCTGAAAGACCTTCTTTCGCTTTAGCTACTAATGCTGCGAATGCAGTTTGGTCATAAACAGCGATATCTGCAAGGATCTTACGATCGATTTCTACAGAAGTCTTCTTAAGACCGTTGATGAAACGGCTGTAAGACAAACCATTTTGACGAGCTGCTGCGTTGATACGTGCAATCCATAGTTGACGGAAAGTACGTTTCTTCGCACGACGGTCACGGTAAGCGTATTGACCCGCTTTAGTAACCGCTTGGAAAGCTACGCGGTAAACACGTGAACGTGCACCGTAGTAACCTTTAGCTTGCTTTAAAACTTTCTTGTGACGTGCGCGCGCGATAGTACCGCGTTTTACTCTTGCCATTATTCTATACCCCTATTAAGCGAATGGTAACATACGAGAAACTAAGCCGTGATCGTTCTTATGAACCATTAGCTTAGGACGTAGGTGAAGCTTACGCTTAGAGGTTTTCTTGGTCAGAATGTGACGAAGGTGCGCTTGTTTACGCTTGAAACCACCAGAAGCAGTTTTCTTGAAGCGCTTAGCGGCGCCACGGTGTGTTTTTAGCTTATAAGCCATTGCAATAACTCCAATTGATATTGCTTAAATTTAGCAAGCAGGCGGTTTGAGTTCACAAACACTTTTTTGGCCCAACTTACTCCCAAAACCGGTGAGAGCGCTTAAAAAAGCGCCCTACTTCAACCGGATAGATACAGGTGCCACTGCCTTAGAAAATAAGTCACGTGGCTTGTAAACCTGCACTAATTCGTTAAACGCGCGGAGTATACTATTTTTTAGCCACCGGCGCTAGCATCATGATCATTTGGCGGCCTTCCACTTTTTTCGGGAATGACTCGACCTGTGCCAACTCTTGCAGATCATCTTTAATGCGATTCAAAAGCTCGATACCAATTTCTTGGTGGGCCATTTCACGACCACGGAAACGAATCGTTACTTTTGCCTTATCGCCAGCTTCTAAGAACTTGGTTAGATTGCGAAGCTTAACTTGGTAGTCACCAATGTCTGTACCAGGGCGGAACTTAACTTCCTTAACCTGAATTTGCTTTTGCTTCTTCTTCTGTTCTTTTTGCGCTTTGCTTTTTTCAAAAAGGAACTTACCGTAGTCCATTACCTTACAAACGGGGGGTTCAGCATTTGGGCTGATCTCTACTAGATCGACACCCGCCTCATCCGCCATTGACTGAGCTTCACTCAGGGACACGATGCCTGCTTGTTCACCTTCAAAGTCAATTAGTCGAACTTCTTTTGCCGTAATATCTTCGTTAATACGATTTTTTTGGACCTGTTGTTGGCCCTTTTTTCCGCCTCTAATGGTACGTTCCTCCAAGAATATTAAAAACTAAAAGGGTGTATTCGATACTGTTTGATACACCCTTTCGATCACAAATTACTGTCTTGTTTTAATTTCATTTGTGATTTTAGTGATAAAGTCATCGACTTTAAATTTACCTAGGTCTTCACCTGTACGTGTTCTTACTGCCACTTCTTGCTGCTCTACTTCTTTGTCACCAACAACTAGCAAGTAAGGAATACGTTTTAAAGTATGTTCGCGAATTTTAAAGCCAATTTTCTCATTTCTCAAGTCGGCTGCGGCGCGAATACCCAGTTTATTCAATTTTTGTACAACTTCGTGCACATAATCAGACTGTTTGTCAGTGATATTCATAATCACCACCTGCTTAGGAGCAAGCCAGGTTGGGAACAGCCCTGCGTATTCTTCGGTCAAAATACCGATAAAGCGTTCAATTGAACCCAGAATAGCACGGTGAATCATCACCGGAGTGCGACGCTCATTGTTCTCAGCCACATAAGTTGCGCCAAGACGTCCTGGTAACATAAAGTCTAGCTGTACTGTACCACACTGCCATGCTCGCTCTAAGCAATCATACAAAGTAAATTCAATTTTCGGACCATAGAAGGCACCTTCACCTGGTAGGTATTCGAATTCAATGTCTTTATCGCTCAATGCTTGCGCCAAGGCTTTCTCGGCTTTATCCCACAGTTCATCTTCACCGATGCGCTTTTCTGGGCGTGTAGAAAGCTTTACAACAATCTTTTCAAAACCAAAGGTCGAATAAGTGTCGTAAACCATATCGATACACGCTGTCACCTCTTGCAAGATTTGCTCTTCTGTACAGAAAACATGAGCATCGTCTTGAGTAAAGCCACGTACGCGCATCAAACCGTGCAACGCACCCGATGGTTCGTTACGGTGACAACAACCAAATTCGGCCATACGCAAAGGTAAATCACGGTAAGATTTCAAACCTTGGTTGAAAATCTGCACGTGACCAGGACAGTTCATTGGTTTAATAGCATACTCACGTTTCTCTGACTCCGTGGTGAACATGGCATCGCCATATTTGTCCCAGTGGCCTGATTTTTCCCACAGTCCACGGTCCATCATTAGCGGCCCCTTTACCTCTTCATAGTCATATTCGCGCAGTTTTTCGCGAACAAACTCTTCGAGCTCGCGGTAAATGCTCCAACCATCATTGTGCCAAAACACCATACCTGGCGCTTCTTCTTGCCAGTGCCATAAATCTAGGGCTTTACCAATTTTACGGTGATCGCGTTTTTCCGCTTCTTCTAAGCGCTGCAAGTAGCCTTTAAGTTGCTTTTTATCACCCCATGCGGTGCCATAAATACGCTGCAACATTTTATTGTCAGAGTCGCCACGCCAGTATGCACCTGCTACTTTCATCAATTTAAAGTGCTGACAAAAGCTCATATTCGGTACGTGTGGGCCACGACACATATCCACGTACTCTTCGTGGTGGTATAAACCAGGACGGTCATCTTTAGCGATATTCTCGTCCAAGATTTCAACTTTATAAGGTTCGCCACGTTGTTCAAACGTGTCGCGGGCCTGCTGCCAGCTCACGGTCTTCTTAACCACGTCATATTTGGTTTTCGCAAGTTCTTTCATACGCTTTTCAAGCGCTTCTAAATCCTCTTGCGTCAGCGAGTGCTCCATATCGACATCATAATAAAAGCCGTTGTCGATAGTTGGACCAATGGCCATTTTTGCATCAGGATACAATTGCTTAATGGCGTGGCCGATAAGGTGCGCACAGGAGTGACGGATAATTTCTAAACCGTCTTCATCTTTTGCGGTGATGATCTCTAACCGTGCGTCTTCGCTGATTAAATCACAGGCGTCAACACGCTCACCGTTAACACGCCCAGCGATGGTCGCTTTGGCAAGGCCTGGGCCGATGTCTTGTGCTACGTCTAACGTGGATACAGGGTTTTCGAATGAACGCTGACTGCCGTCAGGAAGAGTAATTACTGGCATGTTTAATCCTTGTACAGTGGTGACACCTACGCCGCGCCACGTGTATTTATTTGTCTATTTAATAAGTCTAATCAACGCTTATACCAACAAGCATTGCGATGATACTGCCGCCCACACAGCGTGAGCAAGGCGTTATTTTGGCGCGCTATAGAGGTAAATACAAGGCTCGTCTGCTAATTTTCTTAACAAATTTTGTATGCGCTTCTGATATACTAATGCCATTGATAAAAAAGGTGATATTTGACTATGCATACTTGCGGCGTAGAAATAAAAGGCAGTGAAGTTTTACTATGCCTTCTAAGTAAAGAAAATGATGTGTTTGACATCCGTGATGTGCGCCAAACACGTTTTGTTTTAAGCGATGCCAACGATACTGAAGAAATCCAAAAGTTTCATCGTGACTTTAAAAAGCTGATGGAAGATTACCAAGTGGATGCTATCGCCATCAAAGCGCGACCTCACAAAGGTAAGTTCGCTGGCGGCGCGGTTGGCTTTAAAATGGAAGCGGCACTGCAGCTAATAACTAACTTAGATGTGCACATTATTAGTGCCACAGAGATGAAAGAACAGCTTAAGCGCAACCCATTACCTATTGAGTTTGCAGATACGGGGCTGAAGAAGTTTCAAGAGCAAGCCTTTATGACGGCGTATGTCGATATTATGCTGCGCACTTACGCTAAGCAGTAATCCCCCCGACAGTAACAGGCCGCAGAAATGGCTTGTTACGTCATCGCCCGGTAATAATCGCTAACGCATGCCTCTCATCCATGTCTAACTCCCCGGTTAAAGAGCGCGGTGTCGCGTCAAAATGCGCAAACGGGTGTTCATTTTCATAGTGTTCGCTGAGGTGTTCTAACACCTTCGGGTGAATATAATACTGTTCGCAAATGTTCGCGGTATTGCCTAATTGCTTGGCGACGAGTTTAACCAGTTGAGACTTAAATTTGCGCCTCGGGTGCGCCTGTACTTGCTCTGCGGCTACGTGGGCAAAGCGTACCGCCATTCGCGTCCCCGCCCAAGTGCGATAATCCTTGGCGCTAAAGTGGCCGCCAAAAACACGGTGGATAAATTCGTTAATATCATCACTTTGCAGGTCATGCCATTGGCCTTGTTGATAATAACGTAGCAAGCTATACCCTTGTTGCTCTGCACTTGAAGCCACTAATTCAGCAAGCTCAGTATCGTCGATGCGCACCTCTCGATGTTTTGCGTGTTTACCTTTAAAGCTAAATTGTACATGGTCGTCTTTAATATCCACATGCTTGCGTCGGAGCGTGGTTAACCCGCAAGTTTCATTGGCTTTGTAATAATTATTATTGCCTACACGAATCGCGGTAAGGTCTAAGATTGCGCACCCAAGCGCGCACACTTTGTCTTTCGTCCAATCAGGTTCTGCCAATAAGGATAAGCATTGCCCTCGCGCATCTGGAAGCTGAGCAGCGAATTCACCTAACTTGGCAAATTTTTTTTGCTGTTGCGCCAATTGCCAATGGGCGTGGTAAATGTATTGTCGCTTTCCTTTGCCATCAACGCCAACGGCCTGCACCTTATTGTACTGGCAAGCGCTAATACGTACATCACGCCACATAGGAGGCACAGCCAACTCTCGCATTCGTTTTAAGTAAGCACGACTGGTTATCTTTTCCTTATCAAGATGGAAGTATTCAAATCCTTTTCCCCGTTTACGACGCGTTGTCGTAAGGGTATTACACTCGTGGTAGGTTGTGCTTGGGGCAACGTTACAATCCATTCTTCTTCCTTCTTTTTCCGATAATAGCTACTACGCAGCACATTTTCACTTGGCGCACTGTGAAAGGTAAAAAATAATACGCTTTGTTGGCTGTACGACTATGACGTTTTTACCGCCTGCAATTGAAAAGCTTTCACAGTTGCCCATGAAAAAGGTGTTGGTTTATACATTCCAAGCGTTCGAAGATAAAGATAAAACACTGTTTAATAATGGTTTTTATATATTTCCTCTATTTGGCACAAGCATTGCTCCTATTAAATCGAATTCAAAATTGAAGGAGCACAATTATGACAATGCAACGTTCAGAGAAAATCACAGACATTATCAAAGTACTAAAGGGTGGCATTGATTTTTACTCCGATGCCAAAGACAACATTGATAGTAATGATGTACGTACCGTGTTCCAAAACATGATCGATGAAAAGCACAAAGCGGTGACCGACTTGCAACCCTTTGCCATTGAAGAGCAAGGCGAAATTGAAACCGGCTCAGACACCCTGGTAGACGTACGTAAAACCTACACTAAGGTTATGAGCGCGATTAAGAGCAACGAAGAACATACGTACATCAAACACCTTGAAGAGGTTGAAGATAAAGTGCTTGAAGAGTTCGACGATGCACTAGAAGAGTCGCAGCCACCTCAGTGCGCACAAGTTCTTTCTCAGCTTCGTGAACGCATGCAAATTTGCCACGATAAAATGAAGGCACTGCAAGAAGCAACGAGCTAAATTATTTCTCTCCCCAAGACGATTTAGCGGGCCCATGGCCCGCTTTTTTATGTCGACAAAAACTAAACCTTTAGTCTAATTCCAACAGAAACCACCTCAAAATAATGGAAAGTGTCGACACTCTGTGCTTGATTAGGTGTTGAATAACCTAAAATGACAACATCTATCCGGGCAAGGAGGCAGTCAATGCCGCAACAACAAGACAATCACTCCCCTTCACTACCGTTAACGTTGAGCCAGTACCACGGCTCATTTTCAACGCCGCTTAGCGAGCGAACCATCGCCGAGCATCTTGATTATATTGTCGACAAACACCCAGACAATGAGGCGATTGTCGTTCGCCACCAAGGGATCCGTTGGACTTACCGCCAGTATTTACGGGAAATAGAGCGCCTCGCTGCGGGCTTACTCGCTCTAGGTGTGCAGCCAGGGGATCGGGTTGGCATTTGGTCACCCAACAATATTGAATGGTCCTTAGTGCAATTCGCAAGCGCCAAAATTGGCGCCATTATGGTGTGCATTAACCCCGCCTATCGCCCTCATGAGTTGGCCTTTGCCATTAACAACGTGGGTGTAAAGTATTTGGTGATGGCCGAGCAATTTAAAGCATCAAACTACGTTGACATGATCTACCAGCTTGCACCGGAATTAAAAGACGGTAGCAAAACCACCCTGCAAGCGCTGCCCACTTTAGAGCAGGTAATTATTCTCTCCGAGCAACCTTTTGCCGGCATGACATCATTTACGTCGGTTCAACAACTGGGCGAGGATGCGCACTACCAGCAAATGCGGGTTATTGAAGCGCAACTTCGACCCGATGACGCCATTAATATTCAATTTACCTCGGGCACAACCGGAAACCCCAAAGGCGCCACGCTCTCGCACCGCAATATTTTAAACAACGGTTTGCTGGTTGCCCAAGCAATGCACTTTAATGACAAAGACAGACTGTGTATTCCGGTGCCCTTATACCATTGCTTCGGCATGGTGCTGGGCAATCTAGTGTGTTTGGCCAGCGGCGCCTGTGCGATATTTCCAGCTCCCTCATTCGATGCAATCAGCACCCTAAGCTGCGTTGAGCAAGAACGCTGTACGGCGCTCCACGGCGTACCAACGATGTTTATTGCGCAATTAGAACACCCCGACTTTCAGCAGTACGACCTTAGCACTTTGCGCACCGGAGTCATGGCTGGCAGCACCTGCCCGCAAGAATTGATGCGCAAAGTACACAGTGATTTTCATATGCGCGAAGTGGTGATTGGTTACGGCCAAACCGAGTGCAGCCCCATCAACCATATTACCCAAACCGACGCACCAATTGACAAACAAGTGCAAACCGTGGGCCGAGCAATGGCGCACACAGAAATTAAAATTATTGATGAACGCGGTCAAATCGCTGCCATTGGTAGCCCGGGTGAAATTTGTGCTCGCGGCTACTGTGTGATGCAAGGCTATTGGGGCGATGAAGCGAAAACTAACGCCACTATCGACGCTGAGGGCTGGCTACACTCTGGCGATTTAGGGGTCATGGATGAGCAAGGTTACGTGACCATCGTTGGCCGAATTAAAGATATGATCATTCGCGGTGGCGAGAACATTTATCCGCGCGAAATAGAAGAAGTACTGTATTTGCATGACGCTGTCAGTGATGCGGCGGTCTTTGGTATCCCCGATGATAAATTTGGCGAGCAAGTATGCTTGTGGCTCAAAGCAAAGGACAACCGCGATATCGATGAGCCGCAAATTCGGGCCTACCTAAAAGATCAACTCGCCTACTTTAAAGTGCCTAAGTATATTCGTATCGTCGAGGAATACCCGATGACGGTCACCGGGAAATTACAAAAGTTTAAAATGCGCGAAATGATGCTTGCAGAGCTCAATGAGCAAGCACAAAGCGCGTAACTAGGTGTCGGCATAGTCACCACAGTGGTGCAAAATTAGCACACTTGTTGCGCTAGGTTTTACGCCGCAAAATCGCTACACTGACGCCTTAAATCAGTTAGTTATGTGTGGTGCTATGCTTTCCTTTTTCGAGAAGTTAACCGCCCCTTTTCCCGAGCGCACAACGACCGCGCCACCCAAGGGATTATGGGCTTTTTGCCGTTATTACACCCAAGGTATGGGCGGGCCGCTGGCGGTGATGTCAATCAGCGCTGCCTTGTTAGCCATTGTTGAAGTTTCGCTATTTAGCTTTATGGGTCAACTCGTTGACTGGCTTGGACAGACAACCCCGGAACAGCTGTTAAGCACCGAAACCGATACGCTTTGGTTTATGGGCTTGGTCACTATCGTGCTGTTGCCTATTTTAGTGTTTGTTCACTCAGCCGTTCTCCACCAAAGCTTGCTCGGTAATTACCCCATGGCCATCCGCTGGTTGGCGCACCGTTACCTACTGCGCCAAAGTGTGAGCTTTTATGCCGATGACTTTGCCGGGCGCATTGCCACTAAGGTGATGCAAACGTCGTTGGCGGTAAGGGAAACCGTCATCAAGCTACTGGATGTCGCGGTGTATATTGTGGTGTATTTTTCCGCCATGCTGTTCTTTGTTGGCCAGGCAGATTGGCGCTTAATGATGCCAATTTTAGGCTGGCTTGTAGGTTATATTGCAGTGCAGCGTTATTTTATTCCGCGCCTGAAAGCGGTCGCCGAGCAACAAGCCGAAGCCCGCTCGCAAATGACAGGCCGTATTGTTGATAGCTACACCAATATCGCCACTATCAAACTTTTCTCTCATTCATCGCGGGAGGAGCAATATGCCCGTGAATCGATGGAGCTGTTTTTAGACCCGGTATATCGGCAAATGCGTCTGGTCACTAAATTACAAGTGAGTGTGCAGCTGCTTAACTATGGTTTGGTGGCGGTGATTGCGGCGTTATCGATTTACCTTTGGTCTATTAGTTTAATCAGCGTCGGCGCCATTGCCATTGCCGTTAGTTTAGCACTTCGCCTTAACGGCATGGCGCAGTGGATTATGTGGGAAGTCAGCGCCCTGTTTGAAAATATCGGCACCGTTGCCGATGGCATGAACACCTTAACGAAACCCATAACCATAACCGACGCAGAGGATGCCAACACGCTGAAGGTGACCCAAGGGCGCATTGACTTCAATAACATCACCTTTAATTATGCCAAGCCAATTACCCCGTCACACCCGCCGGTGCTCGATGGGCTATCTCTGAACATTGGTGCTGGCGAAAAAGTTGGGGTTGTTGGTCGCTCTGGCGCCGGTAAATCAACCTTAGTTAACCTGTTATTGCGCTTTTATGATGTTGAGCAAGGACACATTCGTATTGATGATGCGCCGATAAACCAGGTGACTCAGGAAAGCCTACGCCAACATATCGCTATGGTGTCACAAGATACCGCGCTGCTGCATCGTAGCGTGCGCGAAAATATCGGTTATGGCTTAGCCGATGCCACGGATGAGCAAATCATCGCCGCAGCGAAAAAGGCTGAGGCATGGGACTTTGTCAGTGAACTGGAGGACAGTCATGGCAACAAAGGGCTGGATGCGCAAGTGGGTGAGCGCGGCGTTAAGCTATCAGGTGGCCAGCGCCAGCGTATCGCGATTGCTCGCGTACTGTTAAAAGACGCTCCTATTTTAGTACTGGATGAAGCCACATCAGCTTTAGACTCTGAGGTAGAAGCAGCGATTCAAGCGAGCCTCGATACCTTAATGGAAAATAAAACCGTTATTGCCATTGCCCACCGCTTATCAACCATAGCGCAAATGGACCGCTTGGTAGTGATGGACAAAGGCCATATTGTAGAGCAAGGCACACACCAAGAGCTTATCGCCCAAGGAGGGATCTACGCCCAACTGTGGGCCCATCAAACTGGTGGCTTTATAGGCACAGACTAATAAACAAGGGGCCATACAAGGCCCCTTTTTTTGTCGGTTTGAATATCGCCAGTGAATAATATTCACGCCGCCTTAAGTGGTAAGTAATTGTTGGCTAAAATGCGATACGGAGTCGATCCGACTGTTACGAACCCAACTTTAAAGCTTTGTTATGTGAAATTTAAAGGCAACCTTGCTCTACCTTTGGTAATTCAACTTTATCTAACCCAATGTAAGCGCCACAATAAAAGACGTACTTAGAGCAATGATGATTAGAGTCCGTTATTGTTAAGGTGTTATCTTTGAAGGAAACGTCCAACTCACAACTAATATCGTATTCAGGCTCACTATGACGATAAACGAGCTTGTTGTCGGCATAGTCCATTTGCAGTGGCCCATCAGTGCCTTCAATAGGAGAACCAATACGGCAAATGTGAAAATTAGGCCCCCAAATAACACCTTCTACTGAATAGTCATCAGCAGCCCTTGAAATTTTTACGTAAGTAGATTTAGTTTCTGACTCTTCAGATGAAAAACTGGTTATCTTATCAGTGGCCAAATAACAACCGTCGATTGATTCTGCATGCACATAAGGCACACAAATCAAACCTAAAAGAGCCATGATTCTTTGCATAGTAGCCTCTTTACACTGGCTTTACCCATCAAAAGTAGAAAGGTCATTAGGCAAACAGTTTGTCATATTCCAGCGGGTTGAGGTAACCCATTGCTGAAGGACGTCGTTTGCGATTAGAAAATATTCTTATTTATTCAAACTGAATTTCTCGGCATAAACCAGCTCAATTTTGAGGCGGTTGAAAAACGACTCCATCACATAGCTAGGTAAAGCTACAAGGCCGTAGGCACGGGTATAGGTCCATTTTTGGCTGTTTGTTTTTGAACCGCTAGCCAAGTACGTTTCAATCTACATTCAAGTTTGAATAATTACTGTGACTGTAACAGAACGCTTTACCGTTTCTTGCTTTGATGGCGTGATTTTGCATGATTTTAAGCAACCATATTCACAGAGCAGCGAACACTATAGACTACTTGCGCTTTGTTAGACACCCAAATAATGGGCTTCAACAATGAGCAAAATTGTTTGCACCTTCGTTGAACCTGAGACTAACCGGAGCTAAGAGCCGACTGACTTTAATTGTGCCTCCTAAGTTACCTATGAATATCTGGTTTCCTGAACCTGCATCAGGAATAACAGGCTTATTCAGTGATAAGAGCACAATATGAGAGCCTCAACATGTGTTTTCCTTAAGCAACTTTTCAACGGCGAATGATAAAACGAATTAAATTATTTTGCTGGTTGAAAACAATTAGCTGCCTATCAGCAGCTAATTGTTTAACGAAGGAAGGTCTATATGTGCTACTCTAATCAGTTGATATTGTAGCTTACTTCGGTGTTAAAGGGTTATCACCCACAGTGATAGTTTTACTATTAGCATCTTTTAAAATTTCATCTGCTTCCTTGTTACCTATTGACGCTCCGGCAATAGAAATAACACGAATTAGTTCTGCGGTCTGTGTATCCGTGAGACTTCCGTTTGCAGAAATCTGACACGTGTAAAACATACCTAAGTCAAGAAAGGTAGTCCTTTCGGTACTCGTGGTTAAGAGCTTTGCTGTTTCTTTCAGCGAATTAGTTACAGAAACTAAATCTTCGCTTTGACCGCTATTGGCTGCAACCTCAGCCGTTTTGGATAAAGCCAGCATTGCTTGAGAGACCTTAAACGAAGTATCTGCATCTATAGTTTTTACTGCGAGTGCTCGTTGCATACAGATCTGTCCTGAGTTGTAAGCTACAGCAGCAGACATTTCAGCATTCCATATAGATAGGCTACCTCCTGAATCTTTTGTAAACGCTATTGATGACTTTTTCGTCCATGCTCCACCAAGAGTTTCACAACCTGTCAGGAAAAAGATTAAAGTGATTGATATGAATATTTTAAACATAAGGTAAGTCCTTGATATGACTAAGAGCATTAACAACTGAATACTGGGAGCTCCATTTGCCAGCATCAACTACAGTATCTATTAGGCTTACAGCCCATTAGTAATGGCCTTGAAATCAAGTATGTATCACTGTACTGATAAGGCTAATAAATTGTTATGAATACTGCCACAGCATAATGTGAGTTCGCTCCAATATCGGCCCTACGTATTCTAAAGTTCGTAGAGATATTGAAGTCAAAAGAAGCTTACAAATATATACTAGTATTTACCACAGACCCCAAACCGCTCTAATAAAGAAAGTGAGTGAGTTCACCCCACCCGCTTTCAGTAATCCTATCTTTCTATATATGCAATTCATCTGTTACAAGCTCGTAGATTCTACTGCTCACGGCATTAACAATTAAATACACCTCACACCGGCAAGATTAAAAGAATAAGATTTCCAGTGTGAGGAGCACGAGCATCACGATATTCGCGAGCCAGCCGATCATGAAGAAATAACTTCGGGGGCTGGGGTTGGATTCGGTGGCAATCACATAGTAAAGCAGCATATGAATGACTCTCGCGGCGACAAATACCGCGCTGGCTATAGCGAAAATGGGCCCTGACACGCCCAAGTGCAGACCGACTAGGGAACAAACAATATACAGCGGCGCGTTTTCTAATGTATTTTGAAACGTTCGGTGGGCACGAAAGATAAATGAGTCATGAGACAGGTTATCATCAATTTTTCCAGGAATAGCGTTATCGGCCCTCGCCTTTACGGTTGATGCCACAAACCACTGCGCTACCAACATCCAGGCAAACAACACCAATGACACCAAAATAACCGCAGAATAATCCATACTTTCTCCTTGTAGTTAGCTTTGTATTAACTACGGTCAAGGCGTGCGGTGCGATCAAAAAAGGCCGCTAAAATGCGGCCTTTTCAATAAGCTACTAATAATTAAGCAGCACTGATACGCTCTAACCCACCCATGTAAGGGCGCAGCGCCTGTGGCACTTCAATACTGCCATCCGCCTGTTGGTAATTCTCCAAAATAGCCACTAACGTACGGCCCACTGCTAACCCTGAACCATTGAGTGTATGCAGTAATTCCGGTTTTTTCTCGCCCGCGCGGCGGAAACGCGCTTGCATACGGCGCGCTTGGAAGTCGCCCATATTTGAACAAGACGAAATTTCGCGATAGGTGTCTTGTGCTGGCAACCACACTTCTAAGTCATAGGTTTTCATTGCACCAAAGCCCATATCGCCGGTACACAACACTACTTTACGATACGGCAACTCAAGCGCCTGCAAGATTTGCTCGGCATGAGAAGTAAGCTCTTCCAGCGCCTGCATTGAATCTTCAGGTTTAACCAATTGTACTAACTCAACTTTATCGAACTGGTGCTGACGAATTAAGCCCCGCGTATCGCGGCCATAGCTGCCCGCTTCACTGCGAAAACACGGAGTATGGGCAGTCATTCGTACTGGCAGCTCTTTTTCTTCAAAGATTTCGTCACGCGCACAGTTCGTCAGCGGCACTTCAGCGGTAGGGATCAGGCTAAAGCCATCATCGTGCTCACCCAATTTCTCTGTGTGGAATAAGTCTTCTGCAAACTTAGGTAGCTGACCCGTGCCTAACAAACTGTCTTTATTCACTAAATAAGGCACATACATTTCGGTATAGCCGTTTTTATCGGTGTGCGTATCAAGCATCAATTGCACCAACGCGCGATGCATGCGCGCGATTTGCCCACGCATTACTGTAAAGCGGGCACCCGAGAGCTTCACCCCAGCTTCAAAATCCAGCCCTTTATCCAGCGCTTCGCCTAAATCAACGTGATCTTTGACCTCAAAATCATAGCTTTTTGGCTCACCCCAGCGGCTAACCTCGACGTTATCGTCTTCATCATTGCCTGCTGGAACATCCTCTGCTGGCAAATTAGGCAGGCCTAAGGCAATGTCTTTTAATTCATTGAGGACGGCATCTTGCTCTTTTTTAGCATTTTCGAGCTCATCACCTAAGTTGGCAACGGCATCCAATAAAGGTTGAATATCTTCACCCTTCGCCTTCGCTTGACCAATGGCTTTGGAACGGGAGTTACGCTCGCTTTGTAATTCTTGCGTTTTAGTCTGTAGCGCTTTACGTTGTTCTTCGAGTTGTGCCAGTTTCGCTACGTCTAATTCAAAGCCACGTGCCTTTAAACGGGCTGCTGTTTGCTCTACGTCCTGACGAAGATACTTTGAGTCTAACATGTGAGTTTTTAACCTTTTTGCGTTGTTAGCATGAGGCCTATCCAAGCCATAAATATACACATCCCCACATTAAGGAGGACGTTTAACGCCACTTTCAACCACTGCCCTTGCTGAAGCAACAACAGCGTATCCATGGAAAATGTAGAAAATGTTGTCAGCGCGCCCAAAAACCCGACTCCGAGTGTGACGCGGTGCGGATGCGATAGCATTTCGCGATCCAACAGGCCATATAATATGCCCATTAACAATGAACCGAGAATATTAACCGCCAGCGTGCCAAAAGGGAATCCCTTAGGCAGCAGTTTTAGTGCTAATTCACTTATACCAAAGCGGGCGCAGGCACCCAAGGCCCCGCCAATGGCAATAAAAAAGTAGGTACTAAGAGCGCTCATAGCGCTTCCTGTCGCTTTGCGCATCACGCTCTTGCAAATAAGCAAGCTTATCACTAATGCGTTTTTCTAAACCACGATCGCTCGGGTGATAATAACGGCTGTCAGCAATCTCCTCGGGGAAGAATTTTTCGCCTGCTGCATAGGCTCCCGGCTCGTTGTGGGCATAGCGATAATCCTCGCCGAAGCCCTGCTCTTTCATTAATTGCGTGGGCGCATTGCGAATGTGATAAGGCACATCGAGGTGAGCGGTCTCTTTCGCATGACGTTTGGCCTCATTAAAGGCCATATATACGGCATTACTTTTCGGCGCACTGGCTAGGTATAAGGTGGCTTGAGCTATGGCACGTTCACCTTCGCTGGGGCCAACGCGGTGAAAAATATCCCAGGCATTCAGCGCCACTTCCATCGCTTTGGGGTCTGCATTGCCAATGTCTTCGGTAGCAATCGCTAATAGCCGCCGCGCAACATACAAGGGATCGCCTCCGGCGGTGAGAATACGGCAATACCAATACAATGCTGCGTCCGGCGCAGAGCCGCGCACCGATTTATGAAAAGCGGAAATCAAATCGTAGTAATGATCGCCCCCCTTATCGTATTGGGCAACCATTTGCGGCGCGACTTGCTTGAGCACCGCCTGATTAATACAGCCTTGGTGTTGTTGTGCCAAATTTGCCGCCACTTCCAACAGGTTAAGTACACTGCGAGCATCGCCATTGGCGCTGTGGCACAACTGCTCAAGGCTATCGGGCTCGATGGTTACACCTTGCTGGCGAAGCAAGTCATCCTGTTCTAGCGCCTGATTCACCACTGCCTGCAAATCTTCCACTGAAAGCTTTTTCAGCGTGTACACCCTAGCACGCGACAGCACGGCGTTATTCAGTGCAAAAGAGGGGTTCTCTGTGGTAGCGCCAATAAAGATGAAGGTGCCGTTTTCAACATGCGGCAACAGAGCATCTTGCTGCGACTTATTAAAACGGTGTACTTCGTCCACAAACAATAAGCTGCGTTTGCCTTGTTGTTGTAGCAGGTCGCTGGCACTGGCGACAGCCTCACGGATATCTTTTACCCCTGCGCTGACCGCCGATAACTCCAAAAACTGGGCATCGCTGTGGTGCGCAATAATATGCGCCAGCGTGGTCTTACCGACCCCAGGTGGCCCCCACAAAATTAAGCTGTGGCAATGGCCACTTTTAATGGCTTGGTACAAGGGTTGCTCTGTGCCTAATATATGGCTTTGGCCGATGTACTGATCCAATGTGTGTGGGCGCATGCGCGCCGCCAACGGGCGCACATCGGGGGCAAAATCTAGGGAGAAATTATTCGCCACGGTCTATCTCGGCTTGTGGCGCACGCTGATCATCAACAAACACGTGCTCAGGAAGGGTAAATTCAAACACGCTGTCATCAATATCAACATTGCGCTTGGGCGCATCAAAATGAAAGTGTGAACGCTGACCTGATTGGTCAAGCACCTCAAGCGCCGCAACTTGTTGCTGCTCATCAAAATGCAACGTTAGCTTTTCTACTTGCGCATCTTCAGTATTTTTAGGGGTAATCTCAAAGCCGGCTTCGATTTGCTTGATACTAAACTGCTGCCACAACTCTTCATCTTCTGTGGTGAGCAGAATAAACGGCGTATTATCAATTAGTTTAGAGGTATCCAGTACCGTCACTTGCTCGGCGAAAGGGTCAAAGTAATAGCTATCAACCCCGTTGGAGACAAACAAGGTTTCGTCTGGTTGTTGTTGCTCCCAACGAATTTTCCGTGGTTGTTCTAGTTGCAATTTGCCTTTACTTTCACTCACCAGCTGCCCCTGCGGGTCAAACACTTGCTGTGAAAAAGCCGAACTGAGTGAGTCCAAACCCTGCAGCTGTTGTTGCAGCATCTGTGCGTCGTCGGCAAAAACCGTTGATGAAAACAGTGCTGTACTTGCCACTGCACTGTATAAGAATTGTTTCATATTACTTCCTTAGCCAGCGTTATTCTTAACTAGCACTTCACGGGCGCCATTATGGCCGGGCGAACTGACTAAACCGGAGTGCTCCATTTGTTCAACCAATCGCGCAGCGCGGTTGTAACCAACACGCAGTTTACGCTGTACACTTGATACCGACACACGACCACTTTCAATAACAAAAGCGCAGGCCTCGTCATACAATGGGTCTGATTCATCGTCGCCGTCTTCGGATGTTTCCCCTGGCAGCAATACGTCTTCGACGGCGTCACCATTGAGTATTTCATCCACATAATCAGGTTTACCTCGGGCCTTCCAATCACTCACAACTGCGTGAACCTCATGGTCGTCAACAAAGGCGCCATGAACACGGATTGGCACACTGGTCCCAGGTGGCAAATATAGCATGTCACCCATACCTAAAAGATGCTCGGCCCCTTGTTGGTCAAGAATAGTGCGCGAGTCTATTTTCGAGGACACCTGAAACGCCATACGTGTAGGTATATTGGCTTTAATCAGGCCGGTGATCACATCCACCGATGGACGCTGTGTAGCCAATACCAAATGGATGCCTGCAGCCCGTGCTTTTTGTGCGATTCGGGCAATGAGCTCTTCCACTTTTTTACCAACAATCATCATCATATCGGCGAATTCATCAATCACCACGACAATGCTGGGTAACTTGTCTAGCTCTTGCGGCCCATCAGCCATACCGTCTGTGTCTTTGAACAAAGGATCTAAAATAGGTTCCCCTGCGGCTTTAGCATCAAGCACTTTTTGGTTGTAGCCCTTCAGGTTACGCACCCCTAAAGCCGACATCAGTTTATAGCGGCGCTCCATTTCACCAACACACCAACGCAGTGCATTGGCCGCTTCTTTCATATCGGTAACCACTTCACACAGTAGGTGTGGGATCCCCTCGTACACCGATAACTCCAGCATTTTCGGGTCGATCATGATCATGCGCACATCTTCTGGCGGCGATTTATATAGCAAGCTTAAAATCATCACATTAACGCCCACTGACTTACCCGAGCCGGTGGTACCTGCTACCAACAAGTGCGGCATTTTGGCTAAGTCTGCAACCACAGGTTGCCCGGCAATGTCTTTACCTAATACCATGGTCAGTGGCGATTTATTTTGCTCAAACTTAGGGGCATTGATCACTTCTGATAAGCGCACGATTTCGCGGTGTTTATTAGGCAGCTCAAGGCCAACATAGGTTTTCCCCGGGATCACCTCAACCACACGCACACTGACCGCAGATAACGAGCGCGCCAAATCTTTCGACAAACCGGAGATTTTCGCGACCTTTACACCCGGTGCTAAATCGAGTTCAAAGCGTGTAACTACCGGACCGGGATAAACCCCTACAACCGACGCTTGTACGCCAAAATCTTGCAGCTTGCTTTCAACTAACCGAGAAACAGCCTCGAGCTCTTCTTCAGAAATGGGGTTTTTCTGTTTATCCGGCCTATCAAGTAAATCCAACGAAGGAAGCGGCTCCATGGGCGGCTTTTCTTCTAATAGCTGTTCGAATTTCTCTTTGGCTGTTGGCGCTTTTTTGTGTGCTACAGTGTTTGTTGCCACTGAATTGGAGGTTTCTTTTTGCGCTGATGCAACAGCCGTGTTCGCCCCTTTATTTTGGGGCTGTGTATTGGGTATTGCCTCGGTGGGCGCTTGGTCTAGCTCGTTGAGCGCGCTGACGGTATCAAAACCCTCATCATCAATGGCGCTAAAATTCATTTCATCGCCGAGCATGGCATCAATATCATCAAATGCCGGATGTTGTTTAGGCGCCTCTTTAGTAGCGCTCTGCGTATCATTTTCACTGCTTTGTTCTTGCCAAGGCTCTTTCTTTGGTTCAGGCGCAAACATAGCCGCAGCTTTATCTAACAATGATTTGTCTTTATCGGCTTCAACTTCTGTGTCGGCGTTATCGCTTTGGATTTCAAGCTTTGGTTCTTGAGCGCTCTGCATCGCTTCCACTTGTGGATTTGGCTCATTGGCCAAGCTGCGCTGCTCTGCTTCGGCAAACTCACTTTGGTATTGGCCGCGTTTGCTTTGCAACCATTGCCAGACAAACAAGGCCGCTTTCATAACATACGCGCCCAAGGTATCAACAAACTGAACCCAAGAAACACCTGTAAGTAAGGTCATGCCGGCAAAGAAAAAGCACAATAATAGGATAGAGGTACCCGTGAAATTAAATGCTGGCATCATCGCACCGGCAATAACATCCCCCACTACCCCACCGGAAGAAAAATAAAAAATATCGTCAAAATTAATGGAGCTAATAGCGCAAGCGCTCAATGTAAACAGCACTAAGCCGATGAGGCGCAGCGCCAAGGTAACATAATCTAAGCTAAGCACTCTGTGGGGGCGTTTAAAAACGAGATACCCAAACAGTTGAATGGCTGCGGGAACTAAAAACGCCAACCAACCAAAACTAAATAATAAAATATCCGCAACCCACGCACCCGCTGTGCCGGTGATATTTTTAACATCGACAAACTCACCTGTTTGCGACCAGGACGGATCGGCTGGGTCAAAACTCACCAGCGCACACAAAATAAAAATGGCTAGCGCGGTGCTGACTATTAAGCCAGTTTCAAGCAGTCTTTGGACACCATTTAGGCGCATATTCCATTATCCTTATTCTTTCTTTCGATACTACAGCGCATTACTCTTACCTTATCAATTCTCAGCTGAATATGCACTGGGTTTATAATCAGTAATTGTAATCGGCACGAGCATTAACGGGCCCTTAAGGAACTTGTGGACGGATAATTAATGCCTCTTCACCCTTTACTTCTTCCATGACCACATAAGTACGGCTTTCGCTGATATTGGGTAGCTTCAGCAAAATATCGCCAAGCACCTGACGATACTCAGACATATCGGTCACTCGTGTTTTCAGCAAAAAGTCGAAATTCCCTGATACTAAGTGGCATTCCACAATCTCATCGTGCTTTTTTACCGCTTGGTTAAATTCGTCAAACACATCGGGAGATGTTTTGGTAATGGTCACTTCCACATACACCAGCAGCGCCTGACCGAGCTTGGCGGGGTCGACCACCGCTTTGTAACCACGAATATACCCTTCACGCTCAAGTTTTTTCACGCGTTCCAAACAAGGGGTCGCACTGAGGCCAATTCGTTTTGCCAATTCAACGTTGGAAATACGGCCATCCCGTTGCAATTCGACTAAAATTTTACGGTCGATGCGGTCTAGTTGTGTATACATAGTTAATGAAAGTGGATTTATCTAATTTTACTTTGATTTAAGTGTATTCAACTGGCTTGAAAATGTAAAACAGTGAGACACACTATTTAGGCATAAGTACAATAGTGAAAAATTTTCCTGTTCACAAAAGGTATAGTAACTATGATTATTGGTGTACCAAAAGAGATAAAAAACCATGAGTACCGTGTTGGTATGATCCCAGCCAGCGCGCGCGAACTTATCAACCATGGTCACGAAGTCATTGTTGAAACGAATGCTGGTTTAGGCATTGGTTTTACTGACGAAGATTACATCGAAGTAGGCGCAAAAATCTTACCAAACGCGGCAGATGTGTTCGCCCAAGCAGAGATGATCATCAAAGTAAAAGAGCCGCAAGCTGTTGAGCGTGCGATGCTACGCCAAGATCAAATCTTGTTTACTTACCTTCACCTAGCGCCAGATTTACCACAAACTGAAGACCTAGTGAAAAGCGGCGCTATCTGTATCGCATACGAGACCGTAACCGATGCTAAAGGCGGTTTACCGCTACTTGCGCCAATGTCAGAAGTGGCGGGTCGTATGTCTATCCAAGCCGGTGCTCAGGCACTTGAAAAGTCAAAGCAAGGCCTTGGCATGTTGCTTGGTGGCGTACCGGGTGTTGAGCCTGCTAAAGTTGTGGTTATCGGCGGTGGTATGGTTGGCCGTAACGCAGCCCAAATGGCTGTCGGCCTAGGCGCTGATGTGACCATTTTAGACCGTAACGTTGACGTACTACGTAGCCTTAACGCTCAGTTTGGTTCTCTTGCTAAAGTAGTGTATTCAACTGCCGACGCGCTAGAGAAGCACGTACTGGATGCCGACTTAGTGATTGGTGGCGTACTTATCCCAGGTGCTGCTGCGCCAAAACTTGTGACTGCTGAGCACATCAAAGCAATGAAGCCTGGTGCAGCGATTGTTGACGTAGCTATCGACCAAGGTGGTTGTATTGCGACTTCGAAGCCAACCACTCATGACGAGCCTACATACATTGTTGATGACGTAGTTCACTACTGCGTTGCGAATATGCCAGGTGCAGTACCACGTACATCAACTTTCGCGCTTAATAACGCGACATTGCCGTACATCATCAAGCTGGCTAACAAAGGCTACAAGCAAGCACTTCTTGAAGACGAGCACTTCCTAGAAGGCCTTAATGTCATCAAAGGTAAAGTAACTTATAAAGAAGTTGCTGAAGCATTTGATATGGAATACCTTGACCCACGCACTGCGGTTGAGAGCCTATAACGACAAGTTATAAGTGACTAAATATAAAGGGCAGATACACTATCTGCCCTTTTTTATTGCCGATTAACAACTATTCCAGATTATCTATGACCCTACCCCGAATAACGCGAAACTTAATTAAGAGCAAGTATGAGACCGGTCGGAGACGGTCGGACACACTCGATTTTGGACAAAAACACGTTAGAGTATTTATTCAGTAACGCCCTACTCAGCCGAGCCGTTGTTTGGCATCGGCTGCATTTGATTGTTAGGTAACGTTGCATGCCCAGCTTTAACTTGGTCTGCTATGTACTTATCTATAGCATTTTTTAAATTGCTGCTTGGGTTAGTGTTACAATATGAACCGATGCTCAAAATAAAATTTTGACCTTCTGGCATTTTGTCAGGTGACTTACCTTGTTTAAAAACAACACCCGTTCCTGTTAAGTATCCAGCCCACCAATTTTTATAACCATATTGCCAATTGGGTTCATTTTTCTTTTTATTATATTGAGAGCACTCGACGCTACCGAATACAGTATTGTTTTCTGTTGCGTTTAATTGCTCAGAAATAATTAATGCAAATACGAGTGTAATCAGTTGCGAGAATCTCATTTATTTACCTAACGCCCTAATAATGGGCTAAAAATAGTTTGCTAAAATTTGAGGAACGAAAACAGCAAACTGTTTTTAGTCCTTATTTATTAGCTTGTTAGGTACACGTTGCACCCAGTTACGTTTTATAAACTTTACCCCAGTTATTACTACTAAAGCTATGATGCCGCCGTAGTAAAATGACTGGGAAGGTATCTGATATAGGACATCTAAAAGTTGCCCACCAAACCTGATGTGCTCCGCACTACCTATGTACGCAAAAAGCGAGAAAGCAGGGATATAGTGATATTTACTTTTAGGGCCTGCAAAGTATGAAACTAAGACAAACATACATCCAGCGAATATCTCTGGCCATTGGCTACACACGTAAGAATTATTATCAGGGAAACAGGCATCAAAAGCAGGACTAGGAAACCAAAAAATAACGAAAATAGCTAAAGCGAGAGCTAGAATACTTTTTCCAATATTTAAGAATATGCCTGAACTACCCATGTGTACCTAACGCCCAATTAAGGTGTGAAGCACGCTACCACGACAGTCAAAGTGGACGCCGGAATCACTAAACTAGACCCAAACCAAAAATGCCAAGCGTGCTGAATCACTCTTAAATTGTTTGTTATGCGTTGTTCAAAAAGACATACCTTCCACTGACAGTAGCAACATTTATCAATACCTTAGATGCCATACCTAAGTTGGTTACTTGATTATGGATCTGAGTAATATCCTTGTTTCCGTGGAACAAGTTATTTCTGAGTCGATAAACTATCAACAATATGGCGTGAGCTACTTTTAGTGCATCTGTTTGATTACCCAATAATACATCCGACACTAGTTTAATATGCGGTTTATGAGTAAAGCCTAGTTTATCGAATGACTTATTCGTTGCACCTTCTTCAATATATCGATTCGACCAAAACGCCAATTCCTCAGAAAAATCAATGTGGTCTTTCACTAACCGACAAGCTACATAAGCGAGTTCATCAACAGCAGAGTCAGCATCTGCCAACTCAGTCCCCTCAAACACAGCCCACATTACGCAAAAGTCTGCGATAGCTGTATATGTAACACCGTCATCAAGTCGCGTGTTTTCTAATTTACCTGATAACCAATCTTGTACTTCTGATGTCATAATTTCCTCGTAAACGCATAACGCTTCACTCAGCCGCAGCTTTAGCTGTCGGCTGGAGTGACTTGTTAGCTGGTGTTAGTGCATAGAAAAGGGGCGCATGCTTTTCAGATACGCGTTTTTCCCTTACCCAACGCTCTACATCCTGCGCAGTAAAACTAGGCTCTGAAACTTGGATTTGCCGAATTACATCTTTAAATACATCCTGCCCGAATGCATCGGCCTTTGATAGCCACTCAAAAGCTTCAAGATCAACTGTATTATTTGCTGCCTGTTTATATTTTTGTAGTGCCAACTGAACGGAGCCGTTTGCATTATTTGCTTTGGAATAAATATGCCAGTTCTGGGCTCGAATATAATCAGAAAGCCTAGCTTTAGAGCGATTCTCATAAACCGCATATGCTAAACCGGCGATACCAACAATCAAGCCAGCAACTCCTAACCAATCGGAACCTGTCATTGTTTCTCCTTTGGGCAGCTAACAGCTTATTAGTGAGACCTTGCAAGGTATGCTAACTTGTAAGGTAGGAGATTACCTATGTATAGACAAACTAATAAAGCTTCAAAAAATTATCGTAAATCATACACTAATCGAAAATTTGATATAGAACAAGAAAGCTTTGTAGAGCCACAAAACATTCCTGAACTAAGAAGAATAATCGAAATCACCGATTACGATAGTGGTGAACCCATTACTCATAAACTTGAACTGTACAAAACTGATCGGATCGATTGTTATAAAGTTTTAGTCGACGGAAAGCTTTGGAAAAAGCGTATTGGTTGGAGCAACATCTTGGCAGGAATTAGAAAAGCCCTCCCTAGATTAGCTAGAGAGTGACAGTCCGTTTTGCTCTAAGCCTCCCTTAGAGCATTTACGTTAACTCTTTTTGGGCAAAAACAAGTTACGCCTGAAAATCTGATTTTGGCATTGAATCGACTGCCGCACAAATTGTTATATCGCTATAACACCCCTATTCTTCCCTCACACTTGGGTCACAATAAACGGGTGACGACAACGATTACGCAAACAAAAAAGCGACCCGTTATGAGTCGCTTTATATAAGTGAATGCTACAATATGGCGTTAAATGAAGCGTTTAACGACAAAGTCCACTTTGACGCGCTTAGCCTGGCCAAGAATCTTCTGCACTGGCTCTGGGTAGTCAGCCATTTGCTCCAGCTCTTTATAGCTGTTCAAGCGGGTACAATGTTGCATAATCGCCTGCTTCTCTTGCTCAATCGCTGCAACCATTTGTCCGTCTTTGTCATCAATAAAAATACCGTTTTCGATATCCAGACCCCAAGCTCGAGGATTAAGGTTATGACCACTTAATAAGTGGTAACGCTTGTCGCTGCATATACCCTTGAGGTGAAACGAGTTGCTGTCATGTTTCCACAGGTACACATTAAGATTACCCGCTTCGATGAAGCGCTTTTGGTTTTTTAGGAACTTGGCCAAAATGGTTTCGTATAAATAAGGCAGAGCCCCTACTTTCGAAAAGCGCTCAGTCGGAGGGATGTAAAAATCATTGGCGGTTTTATCACCGACAACAATGGTGACTTGCTTACCTTGACGTAACAGCCTGCGTAGCGCTCTTAACAGCGGCGTTGGGAAATTAAAGTAAGGAGTATATAGCACAAGCTCATTATCGGTGATATCAAACAGTTGCTTGATTAAACGATTAAGTTTGTTGTTGCGCCGCCCGAGCCCAATGAAAGGGCGTACGGTTAAGGGGGCATGACTGTCTTGGCTGCTCTGGCGATAACTTGCTTTTTTCAGTGCCCTTACTAATTGCTTGTGCTCGGCTTTAATATCGACAAAGGCTGGAATTGGCCGTTTGTCTAAGCGCGGCACGGCGTCAGAAGCGATTAAGGTCTGCTCTATAAACTCAACAAAGGCATCACTTAGTTGTGCTTGCTTGATAACAAAATACCGGTCTAAGCGGTAGCGCTCGAAATAGTGTAGATAAACGTTATTTAGGCTCGCGCCGCTGTACAGCAAGGTGTCGTCGATGACGAAGCCTTTGAGATGCAGCACCCCAAACAATTCCTTTGCTTTTACTGGCACGCCATATACTTGCACGTTGGAGCCGCTTTGCTGTAAGCGCTGGTAATACAAAGCCGCATTGCCCTCGCTTTTGTCGGCACCAATGAGCCCACGCTGAGCACGATGAAAATCGACCAGTACTTTTATTTCCAACTCTGGATTTTGGCGCGATGCGTCATGCAATGCATCAAGAACTTCCCGACCCGCTTCATCATCTTGAAGGTACAAAGCGGTGATATAAATACGGTGTTTAGCCGAGGCAATCAGCTCAAGCAGTCGCTGCCGGTAGCTTTTTGCATCAAGTAAAATATCAATGTCTTGTTGTTCGAGCGCATAGCCCGCTTGATGTTGCCAAAAATACATGAGGCCCTTATTTTTCTGCGTCGCCGGGGGCGCACCCTCGGGGCGAGTTTATAATTGCCCTAGAACATAGCAAAAAAAATATCACAGGTCATGAAATAACGGTTTGTTATTCGTTATTTGCTGTAATAACGCACAAGTACAGATTTTTTGACATCCTGCGGTTTTAGCGCTGAGTTATGTTTGCAAAATTGTTTACTTATGGATTGTTTTTCTTAGAATCACCCGCATAACTATGTTCACATGAATTAATTGGAAAGTTGTATGAGCGCCAAACACTGTAAATTACTTATTCTTGGCTCCGGCCCAGCGGGATACACCGCAGCCGTCTATGCCGCCCGTGCTAACCTTAACCCTGTGCTGGTTACTGGTATTCAACAAGGCGGTCAGTTAACCACGACCACTGAAGTTGAAAACTGGCCTGGCGATGCCCACGGTTTAACAGGCCCGGCTTTAATGGAGCGTATGAAGGAGCATGCTGAGCGCTTTGAAACTGAAATTGTGTTCGATCACATCAACGAGGTGAATACCCAGGTTCGTCCGTTCGAACTCAAAGGTGACAGCGGCACGTACACAGCCGATGCGCTGATCATCGCCACCGGTGCATCAGCAAAATACCTTGGCCTTGATTCAGAAACTGCCTTCCAAGGCCGAGGCGTGTCTGCGTGTGCGACCTGTGACGGATTCTTTTACAAGAACCAAAAAGTGGCTGTTGTTGGTGGCGGTAACACCGCTGTTGAGGAAGCGCTGTATTTGTCTAACATCGCCTCTGAAGTTCACGTAATTCACCGCCGTGATAGCTTTAGAAGTGAGAAAATCCTTTCTGATCGATTATTAGAAAAGGCTGAAAACGGCAATGTAACTATCCATTGGAATCGTACACTTGATGAAGTGTTAGGTGACGACATGGGAGTAACAGGTGTGCGTATTAAAGATGCCAATTCTGACGCCACCGAAGAGCTTGATGTAATGGGCGTGTTTATTGCGATTGGCCATAAGCCGAACACCGATATGTTCCAGGGCCAGTTAGAAATGAAAGACGGTTATTTAGTTGTTGAATCAGGCCTAAATGGCAATGCTACACAAACCAGTGTGGAAGGTGTTTTTGCTGCCGGTGACGTGTCTGACCACATTTACCGCCAAGCAATTACCTCTGCTGGCACAGGTTGTATGGCGGCGCTCGATGCCGAGCGTTACCTAGATAACTTAAAATAAGTATTGATGGGGCTACGGCCCCATTATTCTATGACTCAATATTTACACCACTTGGGTAGCATTGACGAAGGCTTCCCACACCCGAATACTGCGCTAGAGAACCCTGATGGCCTCCTTGCTATTGGTGGTTGCCTTAGCCCTTCACGCTTAAGCGATGCGTATCGCCAAGGTATTTTTCCTTGGTATAGTGAGGGTGAACCTCTTATGTGGTGGTCTCCTAGCGAGCGCGCCATCATCGAACTTGATGATTTCCACGTTAGTCGTAGCCTGCGTAAAAGCGCACGCAAACTTGCTATCAGCGTAAGCGTGAATCAGTGTTTTGCTGAGGTTATCCATCAGTGCAAAGTACAACGCATAGCGCAAGAAGGTACTTGGATCACAGATGCGATGGAGCACGCATATATCCAAGCTCATCAACAAAACCTAGCCCATAGCGTTGAAGTATGGCAAGGCCCCCGTTTGGTTGGCGGACTTTATGGCATTATGCAGTCACGCGTATTTTGCGGTGAGTCGATGTTTTTTCGCCAGCGGGACTGCTCCAAATTAGCGATGTGGGCGCTGGTGGAATTGCTCAAGCAACATGGTGGAGATTTTATTGACTGCCAAATGATGAACCCCTATTTGGCGCAGTTGGGGGCAACTCCCCTACCCAGAGAGGATTTTTTAGCTAGACTTAAAGAGAGTAATCAATATCCCATTGATTTGTCTTTTTGGCGAGCACGACAACTAGAGTCTCCTTATGGCGCAACACCTTCCCATAAAAATAGGCCTTAGCCAACGTTTTCCTTGTAGTTATCTTGATGAACAAGAAGAACAGCTGTTGGTTATTCTTGATCCCTTATGTTATACCCCGCAAGGGTTTGAAGCGCTCTTGCAACATGGCTTTCGCCGTAGTGGTGAACAAATATATCGACCCCATTGCCCCAGTTGCACAGCCTGTGAATCGGTGCGCATATTAGCCAGTGAGTTCGCACCTTCACGTTCGCAAAAGCGTAAGCTTAATAAAGTCAAAGAGTTTGCCGTGCATGTGAGTCACTTTGAGCGCCCTGAATACTACCCGCTGTACGAACGCTATATTAATGAGCGCCACAGTGATGGCAGTATGTATCCCGCTGAGCGCAGTCAGTTTGAAAGTTTCTTACTGTGCAAGTGGATGAACATCGCTTTTATTGAGCTTTGGCATCAAGAGCGCCTGATTGGCGTTGCCGTTACCGATGTTATGCCTAACTCCTTGTCTGCTATTTATACTTTTTTTGACCCCGACTATGAGGCGCTTAGCTTGGGAAGCGTAATGATCCTCAAACAGATAGAGCATGCCCAGAAGCTGGCAAAAGACTTTGTCTATTTGGGATATCAAATCGATGATTGTCGCAAGATGCGCTATAAATTGCAGTACCGACCAGCGCAAAGATTGCGTGCAGATGCGTGGATTGCCGTCGAATGAGCACAAATTCGACAAATTCAGTGCCTTGGCTTTACTTATTCGTTGCTTTTCGGCACAATCGCATGCGTTTAACTATCACAGAGGTGTTACGCTAGATATGGCGAAAGAAGACGTAATTGAAATGCAAGGGACGGTACTTGATACCCTACCTAATACTATGTTCCGTGTAGAACTAGAAAACGGCCACGTAGTTGTGGCGCATATTTCCGGTAAAATGCGTAAAAACTACATTCGTATTTTGACTGGTGATAAAGTAACTGTGGAACTTACGCCTTACGACTTAAGCAAAGGCCGCATCGTTTTCCGCGCGCGCTAATTTGCCAGCGAAGCCAGTTTAGCAAAAAGCCCAGCAAGTGCTGGGCTTTTTGCTAAGTGCTAAGCACATTAGGCGGGGCTAAGCTCTTCAGAATAGTTAAATTCCAGCTTATCGTTTTTGACATCCACTTTCACATCACCGCCATCAACGAGCTGACCAAATAAAATTTCGTTAGCCAATGGTTTCTTAACTTGCTCCTGTATCACTCGCGCCATTGGCCGTGCACCCATAGCTTTGTCATAGCCTTTATGTGCCAACCAAGTGCGTGCTTCGTCGGTCAGTTCAAGGTTGACTGATTTCTTATCAAGCTGTGCTTGCAGCTCTACCAAGAATTTATCAACCACTTGCAAGATCACCTCGGTATCAAGGTGGTTGAACCAAATGATATTATCCAAACGGTTTCTAAACTCTGGCGTAAACACCTTGTTGATTTCCGCTAACGCATCATGCGATGAGTCTTGCGTGGCAAAACCAATGGAATTTTTCACCGTTTCTTGCACACCCGCATTGGTGGTCATCACTAAAATAACATTACGGAAGTCCGCCTTACGGCCGTTGTTATCGGTTAGTGTGCCGTGATCCATAACCTGCAACAGGATATTGTAAATATCGCTATGTGCTTTTTCGATTTCATCGAGTAGCACAACGGCATGCGGCTGCTTGATCACTGCATCAGTCAATAGCCCTCCTTGCTCGTAACCAACATACCCAGGCGGTGCGCCTATCAAGCGACTTACGGCATGGCGCTCCATGTACTCAGACATATCAAAGCGGATAAATTCAATACCTAAACACGTGGCCAACTGTTTAGTCACTTCTGTTTTACCCACGCCCGTTGGACCGGCAAATAAGAATGAGCCCACCGGCTTATCTTCATTGGCAAGGCCCGAGCGCGACAAGCGTATCGCCGAAGATAAAGCCTCAATTGACTGATCCTGACCGAACACCAACATTTTGAGGTTGCGGTCGAGATTTTTAAGCACTTCTTTGTCGCTTGAAGACACACTTTGCTGCGGAATGCGCGCTATCTTAGCGATAATTTGCTCGATATCGGCAACATTAATGGTTTTCTTGCGCTTAGATACAGGCTGCAAGCGTTGATTTGCACCCGCTTCATCAATGACATCAATGGCTTTATCAGGCAAATGACGCTCATTAATATATTTTGCACTTAGCTCAGCTGCCGCACGCAGTGCCTTTTGCGTGTAGCGTATGCCGTGGTGCTCTTCATAACGTTCTTTCAAACCATTAAGAATCTTTGCAGTGTCTTCAACGCTTGGCTCGCTCACATCTATTTTCTGGAAACGACGCACTAAAGCGCGGTCTTTTTCAAAAATGTTCTTAAACTCGTTATAGGTCGTCGACCCCATGCAGCGAAGCTCGCCACTTGAAAGCAATGGCTTAATTAAATTCGAAGCGTCCATGACGCCGCCCGATGCTGCGCCGGCACCAATAATGGTGTGTATTTCATCAATAAAGAGAATGGCCCCAGGTTCTTTTTGAAGCTGTTTAAGCAAACTCTTTAAACGTTTTTCAAAATCCCCCCGGTACTTAGTACCAGCAAGCAAGGCACCCATATCAAGGGAATAAACCACGCCATCGGCGATAACTTCAGGGACTTCATTGTGAATAATACGATATGCCAACCCCTCGGCTATGGCTGTTTTACCCACGCCAGCTTCGCCGACCAACAACGGGTTATTCTTTTTGCGCCGACACAACACTTGAACGGTACGCTCCACTTCTTGATCGCGACCGATCAGCGGGTCTACCTGCCCTTTTTCTGCCTGCACGTTGAGGTTAGTGGTGTATTTGTCGAGAATATTTTGCTCTTCCGACGCTTCACCACCCATCTCTTCGTGAATTTCTTCATGATCACCGAGTTCTTCCCCCTCATCGTCCATGCGCGAAATGCCGTGGGAGATAAAGTTCACTACATCGAGGCGATTAACGTCGTTTTTCTTCAATAGGTAAACGGCCTGGCTCTCTTGCTCAGAGAAAATAGCAACCAGCACGTTTACGCCTGTGACTTCACTTTTCCCGGACGACTGCACATGAAACACGGCACGCTGTAAAACGCGCTGAAAACCAAGTGTTGGCTGGGTTTCCCGTTCTTGTTCAAGATCTGAGATGACCGGCGTTGTTTCATCAATAAACTCAGATAATTCGTTACGCAACAAACTCAAGTCAACACCGCAGGCAATGAGGGCTTCATTCGCGGATGGATTATCTAGTAATGCCAGCAGCAAATGCTCCACAGTCATAAACTCATGGCGGCGTGTGCGGGCTTCTTTGAACGCATTGTTCAAGGTAATCTCTAGATCTTTATTTAGCATTGGCAACCCCCAAAACTTTCAAACTTTTATTCCTGCTCACAACTGCAAAGCAGTGGATGCTCATGGTCACGGGCGTAGCGGTTAACCTGCTCTGTTTTGGTATGGGCAATATCTGCAGGGTAGATACCGCAAACCGCTTTACCCTCGTGATGGACCTTGAGCATCACGTCTGTTGCTCTTTCGCTATCCATATTGAAAAACGTTACTAATACTTCAATAACGAAGTCCATGGGCGTGTAGTCGTCGTTATTTAAGATTACCTTAAACTTACGCGGTGGCTGCAGCTTTTGCTTTTGCTCGTCACGACTACGCTCTACAACACCTGAATCTTTCATTCCACTCATATCTAAATATAGTCTTGTCTCTAGATCTCAAGCAAACCTGAAATCAAAAATAAATAAACTGTTAAAAAAATGCACAAAAAACTTGACTGAATGACCAAATAAACTACAGTCAAACGTGGACTGGCTATTCATTCGCCAGTCTAACAAACTATCAGGTTTAGATTAACTAAATTAGTCAACTTATAGAAGGATGTAGAAGTATGGCTTGTGGAAAAGTCAAATGGTTCAACAACGCCAAAGGGTTCGGTTTTATCCAGGAAGATGGTAGCGAAGAAGATATCTTTGCCCACTATTCCACTATTCAGATGGACGGATATAAAACACTGAAAGCTGGCCAAGATGTTACGTTTGAACTGCAACAAGGGCCTAAAGGCCTGCACGCAACCAATATTGCACCAACTGATGGCTCTGAACCGCTTTAATGCGGAAAGACCTAAGTGCTTTTGAAGCGTACGCAGACATCAAACAGTACATCGAAGAGCGGGCTTTGCAGTATTTCGGCTCGCTTTGATTTTCCCCCTGACCCCTCCCTCATCTTTATTTACCGTAAAATCCGTTCATTTGTGTAAACATTACTTGAATTTTTTCTAATCGCCCTAACGTCTAGGTGAATGGAGCTTTTCTGTTTAGCTTGTTACACTGCCATACAGTAACAGCACGAGTTGGCCGCGCTAAACTAGACTTTAAAAGCGGTCGATACGATACAACGATAAATTAGGACACAAAATGACCTCGAAAATCATTTATACAAAAACTGATGAGGCGCCAGCCCTGGCTACCTACTCACTCCTACCTGTTATTGAAGCCTATTCCAAAGCTGCGGGCGTTGAGGTAGAAACCCGTGATATCTCGCTAGCCGGGCGCATCATTGCGCTATTCCCCGATTTCCTAAACGAAGATCAGCGCATTGGCGATGCACTTGCCGAATTAGGTGAGTTGGCAAAAACACCTGAAGCAAACATTATCAAACTGCCTAACATCAGTGCCTCAATTCCACAGCTGAAAGCGGCTATTAAAGAGTTACAAGCGCAGGGTTATGCCCTTCCAGATTACCCAGATGAGCCAAAGAACGAGCAAGAACAAGACGTTAAAGCACGTTATGACAAAGTAAAAGGCAGTGCGGTAAACCCTGTATTACGTGAAGGTAACTCAGATCGTCGTGCGCCTTCTTCAGTAAAAGCGTACGCTCGCAAAAACCCACATTCAATGGGCGCATGGAGCAAAGATTCACAGTCACGTGTCGCGTCAATGCAAGACGGCGATTTCTTCGGCTCTGAGCAGTCAGTAACCGTTGATAAAGCCACTAGCGTGCGTATTGAGCATGTCGACGATGCAGGTAACACCACCGTATTGAAGCCAGAAGTAAAATTACTTGATGGCGAAATTATTGATGGCTCACGCATGAGCGCAGCAAAGTTACAGGCCTTTATTGGCGAGCAAATTGATGCTGCGAAAGAGCAAGGCGTGTTGTTCTCGCTGCACATGAAAGCCACTATGATGAAAGTGTCTGACCCAATTATCTTCGGCCACGCGGTCAAGGTGTTCTACAAAGACGTTTTCGACAAGCACGGTGAGCTCTTCAATGAGTTAGGCGTAGACGTCAAAAACGGTATTGGCGATGTGTATGCACGTATCGAAAACCTTGATGAAGCCAAGCGCAAAGAAATTGAAGCGGACATTATGGCCGTGTATGACAAGCGCCCACGCGTAGCCATGGTTGACTCAGACCGAGGTATCACCAACTTACATGTACCTAGCGATGTGATCATTGACGCGTCAATGCCAGCCGCTATTCGTTCATCAGGGCAAATGTGGAACGCCGATGGCCAGTTGCAAGATGCCGCGTTTGTTATCCCAGATCGCAGCTACTCTGGCGTATACGATGCAACCGTTGAGTTTTGTAAAAAGCACGGCGCATTTGACCCAAGCACCATGGGCAGCGTGCCTAACGTCGGCTTGATGGCGCAAAAAGCGGAAGAGTATGGCTCACACGACAAAACGTTTGAGATCAAATCAGCCGGTAAAGTACGCGTTGTCGATGCGAACGGTCACACCTTAATCGAGCACGATGTTGAAGCCGGTGACATTTGGCGTATGTGTCAGGTTAAAGACGCGCCTATCCAAGACTGGGTCAAATTAGCAGTGAACCGTTCACGCGCGTCGAACACCCCTGCGGTATTCTGGTTGAATGAAAACCGCGCCCATGACGCCGAGCTAATCAAAAAGGTGAACAACTATTTACCTCAGCACGATACTGACGGCCTAGATATTCGTATCATGGACCCAGTCGCGGCAACGCAGTTCTCATTAGAACGTATCAAAGACGGTAAAGACACCATTTCCGTTACTGGTAACGTATTGCGTGACTACCTAACTGACCTATTCCCGATTCTAGAGTTGGGAACCAGTGCTAAAATGCTGTCTATCGTTCCATTAATGAATGGCGGCGGTCTGTTTGAAACTGGCGCCGGCGGTAGTGCACCTAAGCACGTGCAGCAATTCCAAAAAGAAAACCACTTACGTTGGGATTCTTTAGGTGAATTCCTTGCGCTGGCAGCATCATACGAGCACCTAAGCGGTCGCTTTGACAATGCCAAGGCGCAAGTGCTCGCCGATACGTTAGATGCAGCAACAGCGAAGTTCTTAGATGAAAACAAATCACCGTCTCGTAAAGTGGGTGAAATCGATAACCGTGGTAGCCACTTCTACCTAACGCTGTTCTGGGCCGAAGCGCTTGCAGCTCAAGATGACGATGCTGATCTAAAAGCACGTTTCACAGAAATTGCAGGTGAGTTGCGTAGCAACGAGCAGAAGATTATGGATGAGCTTAACGGTGCCCAAGGTAAAGCCATGGACATTGGTGGTTATTACCAGCCAAATGAACAACTTGCCTTCGGCGCGATGCGTCCAAGCGAGACATTTAACGCGATTCTAGCTAAACTTAAGTAATCGCCATTAATGCATTGGAAGGCACCCATAATGGGTGCCTTTTTTATTGGAAAAACTAACATTGATGAAACAACCACGTGGATTTAAAAGCGCAAGCGGGCATGCGCGCACGCGCCCAAAAAAAGCCAGCAAGCCCCCGTTGCCGAAAAAGCAAGTAAAAGTCGTGCTGTTTAATAAGCCTTTCGATGTGCTTAGCCAATTCACCGACGCTGAAAAACGGCAGACCCTGGCGGATTTTATTCCAATTAAACATGTGTATGCCGCTGGTCGCCTAGATAGAGACTCCGAAGGCCTGCTACTACTTACTAACTGCGGTAAGTTACAACATCAACTGGCCAATCCGAAAAAAAACACCTTTAAAACCTATTGGGTTCAAGTCGAAGGCGCAGTCAGTAAAGAAGCGCTCGAGGCACTACGAACCGGGGTCGAATTAAAAGATGGTCTGACCCGCCCTGCCAAGGTAAGTGTGATTGCCGAGCCACCTCACCTTTGGCCTCGTAACCCGCCTATTCGTGAGCGCAAAAGTGTGCCCACTACCTGGCTGCAAATTGCTATCAGTGAAGGGCGTAACCGCCAAGTAAGGCGCATGACCGCCCATGTGGGCCACCCCACCCTTAGGTTGGTAAGAGCCAGCATAGGTGAGTATCAATTGGGTGAGTTACAACCCGGCCAGTATCAGGAACTGCACCCTTATGCATAAGCCAAATGTCACGGTCGCCATAGTCGTAAAGAGCGCAGAGCGCTATTTACTGGTAGAAGAGCGCGATAAAAGCACCGGCCAGCGTGTATTGAATCAGCCAGCCGGCCATTTGGAAGCGAACGAAAGCTTAATAGCAGCAGCGCAGCGCGAGTTATTGGAAGAAACAGGACTCAACCTCGCGCCGCAAGGCCTAGTGGGTATTTACAGTTTACAAGCGCGCAATGGCACCCATTATTTGCGATTTTGCTTTTTTACTGAGCTCGATGAAGCAAGTGAAACCGCTCCCCAAGATAGCGATATTATTGCCTGCCACTGGCTGAACATAGCGCAAATCAAGGAGCAGCCATTGCGTTCGAGCATCGTGTTAACATGCATTGATGACGCCCAAAACCGCCCTATTTTACCCTTAGAATATCTGCGTCATTGTCAAGACTAAGCGCGCAGCAGTACTTCAAGCCCTTATGTAAGCGTGGTATAATCCGCGCCTTAGTAGCAACGTGATAGTTATTTTCAGTTTTTATGACCGATAACAGCCAAATAAAAGTCATCGTCGGCATGTCCGGCGGTGTAGATTCCTCCGTCTCAGCATACCTGTTAAAAGAGCAAGGCTACCAAGTGGAAGGCTTGTTTATGAAAAACTGGGAAGAAGACGACAATGACGAATATTGTGCCGCCGCCGAAGATTTAAAAGATGCGGAAATGGTATGTGAAAAGCTGGGAATTGAGCTGCATACGGTCAACTTCGCTGCCGAATACTGGGATAACGTGTTTGAGTACTTCTTAGCCGAATACAAGGCAGGACGTACCCCGAACCCAGATATCATGTGCAATAAAGAAATCAAATTTAAAGCCTTTTTAGAATTTGCTGCAGAAGCTTTAGGCGCCGATTACATAGCCACAGGTCACTATGTGCGCCGTGAGCAACGCGGTGATAAGTTTGTTATGCTGCGCGGCGAAGACGACAATAAAGACCAAAGCTACTTTTTGTATACTTTGAGTCATGAACATATCGCGCAAACCCTCTTCCCGGTCGGTGATATTCCCAAGCCACAAGTGCGTGCTATCGCTGAGCAACAAGGCCTAGTCACCCACGATAAAAAAGACAGCACCGGTATTTGCTTCATCGGCGAGCGCAAATTTAAAGACTTTTTACAGCGTTACTTGCCCGCCCAACCCGGTAACATTGAAGACACCGAAGGTGAAGTTGTCGGCGAGCATGAAGGCTTGATGTATCACACCCTAGGACAGCGTAAGGGTTTGCATATAGGCGGTTTAAAAGAAGGTTCAGGTGAGCCTTGGTATGTGGTTGATAAAGACATTGAGCGCAACGTGCTTATCGTTGGTCAAGGCAAAAATCATCCACGGCTATTTAGTAATGGCTTAAACGCCAATCAACTGCATTGGGTTGATCGCATCGGGCCTAAGGGCACGTGCCGACTTACGGTAAAAACCCGCTATCGCCAACAAGATATCCCCTGCACCGTGGTCGCTGGTGAAGACGGCGTCGCACGCGTGCTTTTTGATGAGCCGCAAAAAGCGGTAACACCCGGTCAATCGGCGGTCTTTTATGACGGAGATGTGTGCCTAGGTGGCGGCATTATCGACTCGGTGATTAAATAATATGAATGCCAATCAGATCATGGCCCTAGCCGCTATGTGCCAAGTGGCCATTCAAGTACAAAAGCTCGCGAAGTATGGCCAAGCCCAGCAAAGTGATATCGAACCCCTGCTCAATTCGCTGGTAGTTACCGACCCGGATAACGTCGAAGATGTATACGGCTCTCGTCGCGAGCTATACAGCGGCTATCGCGCCTTGGTGGCGCAGCTAAGTGCTGGCACCGAGAAAAATGTCGAACTTGTAAAATATGTCGGTGGCTTAATTCAGCTCGAGCGCATCTTAGCTTCCAAGCCCGAGGCATTGAATAAGTTGGGTAGTGAAATTCAAACCACTAAAAATAAGCTGACTCATTTAGAGCTAATGGATGAGTCCATTATTGCCGCTTTTGCCGAGACATATGCGACGGTAATAAGCCCCCTAGGGCAACGTATTCAAGTATTTGGTCAGCCTCAACTACTCAAACAAAGCAGCATCCAAAACCGTATTCGCGCCCTGCTATTAGCCGGTATTCGCGCGGCGGTGTTGTGGCGCCAGTTAGGCGGTAAACGGCGGCATTTTATTTTTGCCAAGCGCAAGATGTTGGCATTGGCCAAAGAACAACTTTAAACCCCAGCGCCGCTTCCGGTGGCGTACACATAGACATTATCGTTCAAACGTAAAACTTAGGAGTTAATATGGAGCTTTCAGCGTTAACCGCGATCTCTCCGGTAGATGGGCGCTACGGTAGCAAGACCAGCGAATTACGTAGCATTTTTAGTGAATACGGCCTGATCAAATACCGCGTACAGGTAGAAGTACGTTGGTTACAAGCTCTTGCTGCTGCCGAGCAGATCACTGAAGTTCCGGCTTTAACTAGCGAAGCCAATGCACTCCTCGATGGCATTGTAGCCAATTTCAACGAGCAAGACGCACAGCGTGTCAAAGATATCGAGCGCACCACCAACCATGATGTTAAAGCCGTTGAATATTTACTAAAAGAAAAAGTGGCTGATAACGCTGAGCTTAACGCCATCAACGAGTTCATCCACTTCGCCTGCACCTCGGAAGACATTAACAACCTATCTCATGGTTTAATGCTGCGCGAAGCCCGTGATAGCGTATTACTCCCTTACATGGATCAACTGCTTGAGGCCATTAAAGCCAAAGCGGTTGAGTACAAATCGGTGGCGATGATGACCCGTACTCACGGTCAGCCTGCCTCGCCTTCGACCATGGGTAAAGAGTTTGCCAATGTTTATATGCGCTTAAAACGCCAACGTGATCAGGTTGCGAGCATTGAATTGCTTGGCAAGATCAATGGCGCAGTCGGTAACTACAACGCTCACTTAAGTGCTTACCCTGATTACGATTGGCACAGCCACGCCGAGCGTTTTGTTACAAGCCTAGGCCTAAGCTGGAATGCCTTTACAACACAAATCGAACCGCATGACTATATTGCCGAGCTGTTTGATGCCGTTGCCCGCTTCAACACCATTATCATCGACTTTGACCGTGATGTGTGGGGTTATATTGCTCTAAACCACTTTAAGCAAAAGACCGTTGCCGGCGAGATTGGCTCATCAACCATGCCACATAAAGTGAACCCGATTGATTTTGAAAACTCCGAAGGTAACCTTGGCATCGCCAACGCTATTTTCGCCCACCTAGCGCAAAAACTACCAATTTCTCGTTGGCAGCGTGACCTCACCGACTCAACGGTGTTACGTAACTTAGGTGTGGGCATGGGTTATACCTTGATTGCCTACCAAGCGACGTTAAAAGGTGTAAGCAAGCTAGAAGTGAACGAAGAGCGCCTATTGGCTGAGCTTGACCAAAACTGGGAGCTACTTGCTGAGCCGATTCAAACCGTAATGCGTAAATACGGCATTGAAAAACCGTATGAAAAGCTTAAAGAGCTGACTCGAGGTAAACGTGTAGACCAAGCCGCTATGGCCGAGTTTATCGATACCCTAGCGTTACCTGAGCAAATCAAAGCGCAATTAAAAGAATTAACACCGGCAAATTATATTGGCCGTGCCGTTGAATTTGTAGATAACCTATAAATCCATCGACAGTGATAACATAAAAGCGAAAGGGCTGCCCTTTCGCTTTTTTATTGGGAGAAACTATGTATAGCTTAACAATCAATGAGCTGACTAAAGAACAGTTTTTGCAGCACTATTGGCAAAAGAAACCGCTGCTGATAAAAGCGGGCTTTACTGATTTCAATGATCCACTTTCACCCGAAGAGCTTGCCGGGCTTGCTATGGAAGAAGGGATTGAATCACGGATTGTCATCAATGATGGCAGTTGGCAATGTCTAAATGGTCCTTTTGAAGACTTTAGCGCCCTTGGCGAGTCTGACTCAACCTTGCTGGTGCAGGCGGTGGACCATTGGCATCCTGAAGCAAGTCAATTGCTGGAACCATTTCGATTTATCCCGAACTGGCGTATTGATGACTTAATGGTTAGTTACTCTACCCCAGGCGGCGGTGTTGGTCCGCATTTAGATCAGTATGATGTGTTCATTATTCAAGGGCAAGGGCAACGCCATTGGCGCGTTGGCGAGGTCAATAAGAACCTACGTCAATTCAGTGCTAATAAGGGATTATTACAAGTCGACCCCTTTGAGGCCGTTATTGATGTGCAACTAGAGCCTGGCGATATTCTCTATATTCCCCCGAATGCACCGCACGAAGGCTATGCCGTGGCCCCCTCACTGAACTACTCGGTGGGTTTTCGCGCTCCCAACCAAGTTGATTTAATGAGTGCCTTTGCCGATCACCTTATCGATCACGACCTAGGTCAACATCGCTATGGCGACCCAGAACTGGCAATTCGTAGCAGCCTAGGCCAACTTCAAACACACGAGCTCGACACCCTACGTGCGCTAATGCATCAGGTAATCGATGACGATAAGGTGTTTTTGCGCTTTATTGGCGAAACGTTGAGCCAACCTAAACATGACAAAGACTTACTCCCTGTTGAACCCGCCATGTGCGCAGATACTATTTGCGACTATGTGAGCGATTATCCGCATTTATACAAGGCAGGAGGCTTACGAGCCCTATACATTACTCGCGATAACGCGGTGATATTATTTGTCGAGGGGCACAGCTTTTCCCTTCCAATTGAGCATCTAGGCGTTATACGAGCCTTGTGTGATCAGCAAAGCATCTGCACATCTGTACTTGAGCCTGCGTTAAATTGTTTACTTTTTCGACAAACCTTGTCTACACTGATCAATGAGGGATACTGGTACAGTGAATAGGAGGGTGTATGTCCTATCAGATCCACCAAGTCGACTGGGGATCACAAGACAACCCAATAAGGCAAATTCGCGAAAGGGTTTTTGTGTGTGAGCTGAATATACCAAAGGCCATCGAGTTTGATGGCCGCGATACAACCGCCCTGCACTTTATTGCCTATGCAGATAACGGCGAACCCGTTGCCACTGCGCGGCTATGTAAAGATGGCTTACTTGGCCGAATAGCCGTGCTACCGCCCCATCGGAACCGAGGCATTTACTCGCAAATGCTCACTTTCATACTGAGCAACGCGGCCAGTAATGGTTTAGAGTCGATATGCATTAACTGCTTACTCGATGAAGTCGAGCGCTTTAAGAACAAGGGTTTCTCGCCGTGTGGGTGCGTGTTTATGGAGGCGGGCATTCCAAGGCAACGCCTGCAATGCCCTATTGCACAATGTGATTCAAGCCCTTTTACGATGGTTCATTAACCCATAACGCGTCTTTGTCACACAGCTCATACAAGCCGTGAGCGCGCTTGATTAGCAGTTGTGCAAAGTCGTGTTGGGTTTTATCTAAGTTTTGGCTATTGAGTAGCTGCTCAGCTTGCATTTGCCACTGCAACGAGAAATAGCGCATTGCTTCACGTGCGTTGGTGGCTGCTGTAACCTCAACATGATCAGCAGGCAAGCGCCCTGTGATCACCCAATAGGTTTTGCCGTTTTGCGCTCCAAATTTCCACACTGCACACAAAGGGGCGAGGAATCGACTGTCTTTGTCGACAACCGATTTAGGCATAATGCCCTTCTCTGCTAAGTGCTTTTGCGCACTTTGGAAACAGTGGCGTTGGAATTCGCGAATTTCTTGTTCTTTTTGCTGTTCTTGTTGTTCTGACATGTTACTACTTTTTTATCTGTTAACGCTGGCTTCACTTTACGAATTACCACTGCGTGTTGCAAGAGCTACGACGGATTTTGCCGTTAATTGCCAAGTACTTTAGCTGGGTCCACTTTGCTGGCCTGCCAAGCTGGGTATATAGAGGCTAAAACAGTGATCACAAGGGCAATCACAGCAATAGCAACAATATCCTGCCAATGGATTTGCGAAGGTAAAAAGTCGATAAAGTAGACCCCAGCCAGCTTGTTCTCACCGATAAAGGCACTCCACCAAGCAAAAAGTTCGGTGATGTTCATGGCTAACAGTACGCCGATAACAATACCTACTATAATCGCGAACAGCGCTGACACCACACCTTGCAGTAAAAATGCATGCATAATCACAAAGTCACTGGCCCCCATGGTGCGCAATATAGCGATGGCGCTTTGTTTTTCTTTTACTTCCATAAACAGCGACGAAACGATGTTAAAGCTCGCCACCGCGATGATCAAAAAGACGCTTAAATACACAATAGTGCGAACCATTTGAATATCCGCATAGAGGCTGCCTTGGGTTCTTATCCAGCTATTAACGTACACATAATCACTGAGTGTACGGCCTATGGCCATTGCCTGAGTTTGCGCGGCAAAGACATCATGCAGTGTTACTCTTAGCCCTGTGACCTGATGGTCGGCCATTGAAAAAGCCGATTGCAACCTAGACATAGGCAGGTAAATCAACTGCTTATCAAGCGGTCCATGGCTGTTTAGCATGGCCACCACCCGACCTTGTATGCGGATCGGCGCAGACAGTCCTTTGCTTTTATTCGTCACATCACTCATTAGCAAAGTGATATCATCACCAATATTAACCGCCAGTTGTTTTGCTAGCTGCTGGCCGATAATAAGGTCATTGCCTGCGAGTTGTGCTAAAGGTTTACCATCAATAAACTCATCGGCGATTGATACTTGGCTCTCAAACTCAGGCACAATCCCCCGAAGCTGAGCGGCGGCAAGTTCACCTCGATATTGCGCCATAGCATTGGCAGCAACAAAAGGCGCGGCGCTGGCTACCACATCCTGCTCTGCCAATTGCTGGCGTTTCGCTTGCCAGTTATCAATAGGGGTATCAGCGGCGACATACTCTACATGAGGCACCAAGGCTAGCAGCCGCTCTACTAACTGCTGCTGAAACCCATTAACCACCGAGAGCGCTAATATCAGTACCGCCACACCGAGGATAATGCCAAGACTGGAGCTTTTCGCCATAAAGCCCATAAATCCAGAGTGATGCTGAGATTTACGAAACCGCCGCGCAAGTTGGTAGCTTAGCTGTAGGGCATTCATTGTGCTTTGCCCACCACAGATTCATGAAGCACCCCTTCATCAAGTTCCACCTGGCGACTCAACTTCCCTGCTAACTCCAAATCATGGGTTACCACCACAAAGCTGGTTCCTAAATCTTGTTGTAACTGAGCAATAAGTTCATAAATACGCTGGGCATTATGTTTGTCTAAATTACCTGTGGGCTCATCGGCCAAGACTAAGGCAGGCTCGTTAACGATGGCCCGAGCAATAGCAACTCGTTGGCGCTCTCCGCCGGATAGCTTGGCGGGCTTGTGGCTCAAGCGGTGTGAGAGGCCAACGCGCTCAAGCATAGCTGCTGCCTTTTGCTGGGCTTGTTTAGCGTTGACCCCAGCGATAAGCAGTGGCATAGCGACATTTTCAAGTGCGGTAAACTCCATTAATAGGTGATGAAACTGATAAATAAAACCGAGGTGCTTGTTACGAAATTGGGCCTGTTGCTTACGGCTAAGCGCCGCAACATCGGTATCACAAATACGTAATTGGCCGCTACTTGGTACATCTAAGGTGCCAAGAATATGCAGCAAAGTGCTTTTTCCAGACCCAGAGGCGCCAACAATGGCAACACTTTCGCCGCGCTCTAAAGATAAATCGATGCCTTTTAAAACAGTAATCTCTTCTGCTGCATCGGCATATGTTTTGATTAGGCTTTCACAGCGTAATACTGCATTACTCATATCGTAGAACCTCTGCCGGGCGGACCTGCGCCGCTTTTTTTGCTGGGTATAGCGTTGCTAAAAAGCTCATAAAAATTGCTCCGGCAACAATCGCTAATAAATTAATAGAGGATACCACCACGGGCAGCTCCTGCTGCCCTAGAAGCTGGATTCCTATACTCGTTAAAAGGGTATTCAAATTACTCACCACCAACAGTGCCAATACGGCGCCGATAATGCTACCCACTACACCGTTGTACATACCCTGAACCATAAACACGCGAGCCACTTGACGATAGTTAAGCCCTAATGTTTGCAAAATAGCGACTTCACCTTGTTTTTCTCGCACCATCATGGTCAACGACGAAACAATGTTAAACACTGCCACCAATATAATCAGTCCTAGCAGTAGGCTCATAATACGCTTTTCCATTGCCACTGCTGAAAACAGGCTTCCCTGACTTTGCCGCCAGTCGGTTATGCCTTCACGCTGGTCGATGGGGAGTTTACGTAGCACCTCATCCACTAAGAAAGGGTCCTTGAGCATCACTTCTAATGGCGCGTGCGCTTGCTCTCGGATGCGCATCACGCGTTGTAATGATTCGCCGGAGGTAAATAAGGTATGCATATCAAGCTCAGATCCGGTGCGATAGATGGCGTTAATGGTAAACAATCGCTGTGCGGGAATACGCCCCATAGGGGTATAGGTCGAGACACTGGGAATGGTCACGCGCAACGTGTCTCCTAGCCCCACTTGTAAAGAACGAGCAAGGTAACGGCTAATGGCGATGGTGTAGCGCTGGGCAAAAACCTGCCTACTATCGCCTACTTCAACATGTTCAGTGACATGCTCGGGAAGCGCTTCATAGGGAGCTTGCAGCAATACACCTTGGATATCGGCGCCACTTTGCACAATCGCCTGCGCTTGATGGTAACGGTTGATAGCCTTAACTTCAGGCATTTGCTGCAACCTTGTCAGCAGTGCTTGTTGCTGCGCTTCATTGCGTTGCTGCATATCGATTTGCAGATGAGGGATCATCGATAACATTGAGCGTTTGAGGTTGTTTTCAAAGCCATCCATCACCGACATAACCGTAAACAAGGCGGTGATCCCTAAGGCGATGCCAGCGATGGAGAAAAACGACACAAAAGACACAAAGGCACTGCCTTTGGAGAGTCGCGAATATCGCAGGCCAATAAATAAACTGACAGGCTTATACATCAACAGGTTAACAGTCCAATTGCAAAGCGATGATGCTAACACAGGGGCCAGCGAATAGGTATCCCAACGCGCCCATCACCTGTGTTTACACAGAGCTGGGCTTAAAAATTAGGCTTGAGCGTTTCACTGAGGTGATCGGCAAAGTAATCTAGCAAGGTTTTGGTGGCATTCGCCAAATAAAGGTTAGCCGGGGTGACGGCCCAAATGGGCTCTTTGCGTATCGCAAATGGTTGCAGTACCTCATGCAAACGCCCCTGTTGTAAATCGCTGCGCACGTAGTAATCAGGCAGTTGCACCAATCCTAGTCCTTGCTTGGCGGCATCCGCTAGTGCCCAACCGCTATTACAACGCAGCCGGGTTTTACTGATTTTCACATGGCGCACCCGTTGTTGCTCAGCAAAACGCCAATAATCCGAATGACCAACTAGGCAATGATGATAATTAAGTTCGCTTAAAGCATAAGGCTCTCCCTGCTGCTCAAGGTATGAAGGTGCGCCACAAACCACCACAGCGCGGGCACCAATGCGCCGTGCGGTGAGGTTGGAGTCAGCCAGTTCACCGATACGAATGGCCAAGTCGATATGTTCTGATATCAAATCTAGAGATTGGTTACTGAGCATCATATTGACGCTCACTTTAGGGTATTTAGCCATAAAGCGATGCACCAAGGGCATAATAAATTGCTCACCAAACATCACCGGTGCGGTAATTTTAAGTTGCCCACTGGGCTGCGCTTGCTGCTCTTTGAGAGCCCACTCCCCTTGCTCCAGTACTGCTTGCGCCTTTTTAGCATGATGCAACAACAGCTCACCTTGCTGCGTTAGCACCACTTTACGTGTGCTGCGGATAAACAGCTGAGTATTGTAGTACTCCTCCAAAGCCCTTACCGAGCGGCTTATATGCGCCACGGATGTGCCTAGTTGTTTGGCTGCTTGAGTGAAAGAAGCCGCTTGCGCAGCAGCGACAAACTCGACCATACCTTGCCAGCGCATTGTTACCTCTGTGTAAAAGTATATTAATCTGGGCCAAAAAGTATCATATTGTGTAATAATTTCACCACTTTTACATAAACGGGAACACAAAAATGGCCGAATTTATTAAATCAAAAGCTGCTGTAGCCTGGGGTCCAAAGCAACCACTTAAAATTGAAGAAGTGGATGTCATGATGCCTAAGGCCGGTGAGGTGCTGGTTAAAGTCCATGCATCTGGCGTATGCCACACTGACGCATTCACTCTTTCTGGTGAAGATCCAGAAGGCATATTCCCTGCCATTTTGGGCCATGAAGGAGGCGGTGTTGTTGAAGCCGTCGGTGAAGGAGTCACCAGTGTGGCGATAGGCGATCATGTCATTCCACTTTATACGCCAGAGTGTGGTGAGTGTAAATTCTGTACTTCTGGCAAAACCAACCTATGTCAGAAAATTCGCGAAACTCAAGGTAAAGGCCTGATGCCAGATGGCACCACACGCTTTTATAAAGACGGTGAGCCAATTTATCACTACATGGGCACCTCTACCTTTTCGGAGTACACGGTCCTACCGGAAATCTCATTAGCAAAAGTGAATAAAGAAGCGCCTTTGGAAGAAGTGTGTTTACTTGGTTGCGGCGTCACCACCGGGATGGGTGCGGTGCTCAATACTGCAAAAGTACAGCCGGGTGATACCGTCGCTATTTTTGGTCTCGGTGGCATTGGCTTGTCAGCCATCATTGGCGCGAAAATGGCCGGTGCAAGCCGTATTATCGGCATTGATATCAACGAGAGCAAGTTCGCCCTGGCAGAAAAACTGGGGGCCACTGACTTGGTTAATTCCAATGATTACGACAAGCCTATCCAAGAGGTCATTGTCGAGATGACCGACGGCGGCGTCGATTTCTCGTTTGAGTGTATTGGTAACGTCAATGTTATGCGCAGTGCTCTAGAGTGCTGTCATAAAGGCTGGGGTGAGTCCGTAGTCATTGGTGTTGCCGGTGCTGGACAAGAGATTTCTACCCGTCCTTTCCAATTGGTTACCGGTCGTGTGTGGCGCGGTAGTGCCTTTGGTGGCGTTAAGGGACGCTCAGAGTTACCAGAAATTGTAGAGCGTTACCTAAACAACGAATTTGCTCTCAATGATTTCATAACCCACACCATGGGCCTTGAGGATATCAACGAGGCGTTTGATCTGATGCATCAAGGCAAGAGCATTCGCAGCGTCATCCATTTTGATAAGTAGAGGGTACTATGAGCCTTGAACTGATCTCAAAGAACAAGGTTCACGGCGGTTGGCATAAACGCTACCGCCATGAATCTGCCGTCAACAACTGCACGATGACATTCGCTATCTATTTACCACCCGGGGTGGATGAAAGTCAGCGCGCGCCGGTGCTGTATTGGCTTTCAGGTTTAACCTGCAGCGATGAGAACTTTATGCAAAAAGCAGCAGCATTCAAAAGTGCTGCTGAGCTTGGTCTTATTATCGTTGCCGCTGATACCAGCCCTCGTGGCGAGCAAGTTGCGGACGATAAAGAAGGTGCCTATGATTTCGGCCTGGGTGCTGGGTTTTACGTTAATGCCACGCAAGCACCTTATGATCAGCACTACCAGATGTATGATTATATCAATGAGGAACTACCGGCGCTTATTAACGAGCATTTCCCGGTCAGTGGTAAGCAAAGCATCAGCGGCCACTCCATGGGCGGTCACGGCGCGTTGGTATTAGGGCTGCGTAATAGCGATAAGTTTGCCAGTATCAGTGCCTTTGCACCGATAGCGAGCCCCACTCGGTGCCCTTGGGGTGAAAAAGCCTTAGCCGGCTATTTGGGCAATGATAAGCAGACGTGGCGCGAATATGACAGTAGCTTACTACTGGCAGAGACTAACGCCGAGCAGTGTCCCCCGCTCCTGATCAGTCAGGGGTTGGCGGACGATTTCCTGCAACAGCAGCTTAAACCTGAGCTGCTGCAAGCAAGCGCTGATGAAGCGGGCATTGCGCTTATTCTCGAGCAACACCCCGGTTACGATCATAGCTACTTCTTTATTAGCAGCTTTATTGATCAACATTTGCGTTTTCACGCCAAGTACTTAGCTTAATTCCAACCCCCTCCTGAGTGTCATTACTCGGGAGGGGGTTGCTGCGAGTCGTCAAGCAACTCTTGCGTAAAGGCGCGAATAAACCCCACAAGTTGCACAATAAAGATCAGTAAAAAAGGAATACCACCAATCACCGCAATATTGCGGTTAAGCGGTTCATCGGCAATAAGCAGCAATGCGAGGCTTATCACCGCCATCGCTGATGACCATAAAATGAGTGAGGCGCGCGAGTGCACGCTTTCACAGAGCTGGCGGATCACCAGCAGCGCAGAATCGGCACTGGTGGCCACAAACACCATGAGTAATAGCAAACTTAGCCACGCCAATAGTTCACCAACGCCACCAAGTTGCGAGAAGAAAATAAACACACCTTGAGTATAATCGGCGCTGATCACGGCAGCTAAATCCGCTTGGGTCTGGCTATCCAATGCCAGTGCCGAGCCCCCTAATACGCTGAACCACACTAAGCTGACCATAGTTGGGATAATAGTCACACCGAGAATGTATTGCCATAGCGGTCGACCACGGGATATACGCGCTAAAAACAGCCCTACAAAGGGCCCCCACGCCAACCACCAAAAATAGTAATTATAGGTCCAGGTTGAGGCCCAATCAGCATCTTTTAATTGCGAGTCAAACTGCCATGCACCTGAAACCACCAGCAGCAGGTACTCTTTTAGACCATTCCACAAAGTGCTCAAAATAGGCGTTAGCGGCACCGTCAATATCACCAACGCCATCATAATAAACGCTAGATAGACATTGAACTTACTGAGCACCTGAATACCACGGCGCAGCCCAAAGCGAGCTGAAGTAACATACAACGCGGTGATCGCGAGCAGCATTAAGGCACCGACCCAATGTGCGTTTAAACTCAAGCCGTAATGCTCAAGTTTAATGGTGACGCCATTTTTCAATAACATACTGGCATTGGCAATGGTGCCCACCACGCCAAAAAAGATGGCGATAATGGCAACAAAATAAATAACTCGTTTGATGCGAACTTTATGCTTTACTCCTAAGGAGCCCGGCAACGCGTGTAATACCGGAGCACTGAGATCATCGGCGTTTTTTATCGCCCGCGTGACACCCCCGAGCATCAAACCAAATACTGCGTAAAGTGCCCATGCATGAAAGCCCCAATTGAGCATAGTTAAGGCCATACTGGCGGCGACTGGCTCGGGATACATGCTGTGCTTAAGAGGCATTTGATGGCTGTGCAATACCGGCTCAGCGACGCCCCAAAACACCAACCCCGAGCCCATACCTGCGGCAAACAGCATGGCCAACCAGCCGAAAGTGGAAAACTCTTTTTGGGCATCAGCCCCACCCATTTTCCTTCCCGCCAAGGGACTAAAGCACAACATCAACAAAGCGAGCAGGAGCGCGTTTACAAACAGGAAAAAGCCGCTGCCCAAGTAGGCAATAGCTGTTTGAATGGCAGGTTGAATTAACGTTTTTAGGCCCTGGGGCCATAACGCGGTGATCGCCGCGATAGCGACACACACCACCAGCGCTTTACGTTCTAGGGAGTTTTTCACTACGCACCGAGCAATAAAGACAAACGCGTATTTTAGCTACAGGCTGCGCCCGAGGCAATTGCTTTACCGTGATAAAGCAGGCCACCTGAGTGACCTGCGGGTATATTGCGCAAATCTCCAAGGATTATGGCAGCAGCCCATAATCAATGAACAATGGTTGCGCTATTTCATATCTGCAAAAGGGTTCTCAATGTTAAGTTTCACCGAGTTTGTAAACCCGGGAATGCGCATTTGCTGCTGATCAAAGTGAATATCAGCTTCATCGATTAGGCCTTCACCAAAGCGATAGATGATGTTGAATTCACCTTGCTGTGCTTGTTGCCAGTAAATTTGCTGCTGAGCGAGAGTACTTTGCAAGCGCTTGTGGTGTTCGCTCATCGCCTGCTCTCCATGGCGTTTAGCCAACATCTTTTTGGTCAATTCGGGGCTTAGCACGGGCGCAGTAGCGTTGTTACCACCAAAGCCCTTCGAGTTAATAAAGGCAACGTCCTGCGCCTCACAGTGACGATGGGTCAAACTGATATGTAAGCGGTCATCGTGCACATCATCAGCCACTTTATCGATGGTCGTGATCCCCGGCATGATGTTGGTATCAAACACCCCCAATGCAAAGGCTAGCTGATCGCCACTGGCTGGCGCGATGGTATGGCCCACATAGGCTTTCGGGGCTACGATAGGCCATTGCTCAATACCATAGGCGCTGGCAATACGGTCGTAAATAGCAGACTCAGTGACGCGATTTTGCGGCGTACTTGAGCCGTGCGCCAATACAAAGCTGCGCTGGGTTAAAGATTCATCGCCGACCATGGCTTGGGCTAAGGCCACAGATTTGGCCATGGTGATGTAATTACCCGGCCCTGGCGCAGTTATTGACTTTTTATACCCATCGGCATTTACAAATACCTCTGGCACACTGCCACGTATTTGCGCACCCAGCTCTAAGGCTAGGGCGTCATCCATAAGAATGGTGACTTGTGCCCCCTCACCTATGGTGAAACCGCAGTTGTCACCGAACGGGCGGGAAGTACGGCGATAATCGACTTCATCGGTGTTATCAAGCTTTTTCAAATTATCATCGTTGGCCAACGCACCCATATTCCCGAAGCCTTCAATAATCTCCGGCTCGATGGCACACTCACTTGAAGCAACAATGGCCACGCGCGTACGCCCAGCGGTAATATCATTCACCGCAGCGCGCAGATTGTATAAAAACGTGGCACAGGCACCCGATGTGGTAAACGTCGTGCCGACACTGCCGGTTACGTAGGCATTGATAAAATCCGTCGACATGGTGTTTAAACCAAGCGCTAACTGCTTAGTACTGACGCGGTCACCTTGTAAACGGGAACGAAATAGACCGCCTAAGCCTTCGCTATTGACCTGCCCCGCTACCGAGGCGCTGTAAGTACCAATTTGATCGGGCGCTACAGCACTCATTACTTTTTGCCAATCAAGGCCACTGGAATGGATAGCATCACTGGCTGCAAAAATTGTCGCTTGCAGCCCCCGAGGCTGATAACGGCTATTATATAACACCGACGGGTCAAAGCCCGTTGGCAATTGCCCCGCCGCTTTAATCGGGTTATCTCGGAAACTATCATGTTTAAAGGTAAATTCGCCGTTGATACGTACTTCAACTTGGCCTTTATCTAGCTCAGTTATTTGCCAGTTACTAGGCACTGGCGAAGGTAATTGTCGTGCTCGCGTGGTAAAGGTGATCGCTTGTTCGCTGTGGCCAGTTAACTTTTGCTGCCAGTGAGTCGCATCCACATCAAAGTGCGTCGCCTCAATGCGGCGAATTAGCGTACCCGATAAAATTTGTTCGCCAAGCTGGCTCTCAACATTGTCAAGAGTAATGGTATTTCCATCGCCATCAACTAATTGCTCTTCTTGCTTACTCACCAAATTCATAAGCGCAGCAAGACCAAGTAAGGTTTCTTGGCGCTGTTGCTGCCCTAAAGCATCGAGGACAACACGACGAAACCCTTGGTTAAACGAAGTACGGCCAGCGGCATTGATGCCACCCATAGCGACAATGACAGGTAATGCTTTCATAATAACTCTAAGACGTTAAGACTTTATATGCCTCTAGTGTAAGTGGAACTACACCAGGCCTTTGTGCTTTAATGGCCATATATTTATTAAAAATAGCCAAACTGAAGTGGTCGGAGCTTTATATGTCCCCTTACAACGTCATGATTGCCCTGTATCCGCATATGCTGGCCACCAGCTTAACTTTGCCGTTTGAGATGCTTCAGGCTGGCTACGCCTATGCTAAGCGCCATGTGCCAAATTGCCGGGCACTGAGTATTGAGCTGCTTAGCCATAACCGAGAGCCAGTTACCGCACACAGCGGATTGCCGTTTTTTCCAGGCCGTAACTATGATGATATTTCGCATTGTGATTTATTGATTTTACCGAGCCTGTGGCGTAACCCCAGACCAGTATTGCGCCAACAAAATGCATTGGTAGCGGCATTACGGGCGATGAACTGCAAGCACACAGCCATGATAGGGGTGGGTACTGGCAATTGCTTTTTAGCAGAGGCTGGGTTGCTGGATGGTCACCCTGCTACCACGCACTGGCATTATGCTGCGCAGTTCAAACGTGACTACCCCAAGGTTGATCTAAAACCGGAATACTTCATCACCCAAGCCGAAGGGCTATACAGTGTTGCCAGCCTTAACGCGCTCGCAGATGTGATAGTTCATCTATTAGAAAGCCTCTACGGTCGCGCATGTGCTTTACACGTGCAGCGTAACTTCTCACATGAGGTCCGTAAGCCCTATGAACAGCAGCGTTATCTAGAGGGGATGAATGAACGCCACCCAGATGAGCTGATAGCGCAAATCCAATTTTGGATGAAAAACAACTTAAGCGCTGAGCTGAGTATTACTGAACTTGCAAGCTCCTTTGATATTTCTCAGCGCAGCCTCACCCGGCGTTTTAAACAGGCCGCAGGACTCAGCCCCAATCAATATTGGCGTAAACTGAAAATTCAAAGCGCTCAAGAGCTGCTCGCCAGCTCGAACTTAACGATTAACGACATCGCAATGGAGTTAGGCTTTAGTAATCAAGCCCTTCTTAATCGCCTATTTCGTCAAGAGCTGGGGCAAAGCCCCAGTGAGTATCGAGCCTTGGTGCGCAAAAAGCTGTTCGACAGCAGTGGCTGAGACATTGTTACGAACGCCCGTTAAATTCATCCCGAGGCAAAAACTCTAACACCGTCGCATTGATACAATAGCGCGCCTTGCCACCAGGCCCCTCATTGGGAAACACATGGCCCAGATGAATGCCCGACGACTTTGAGCGGATCTCAATGCGCTGCATACCGAAGCTATTGTCTTGATGACGAGTCACTTGCCCTGCCACCGGCTGAGTGAAAGACAACCAACCGGTGCCGGAATTATAGCGGTCGCGAGTATCGAACAGTGGCGCCCCTGATAGTTTATCAACAAACACTCCGTCCGGCGTGTTTTTGAACACCTCATATTGCTTACAAAATCGGCTGTCCGTCCCTTTGGCGAATGCTACCCGGTACGCTTCTGAATCACCCAGTTTAAACGCGCCGAGTGCTTTGTAGAATAGCTCAGGTGGCATATAACCTTGGTGCGCAGCTACTTCTTGGCCATTTTCTATAAATAAAATGGTGGGGGTGGCGTAAGTCTCAGAAGTAATTGTAAGGTCTTGAAGCTGCGAGGCGTAACGTAAATGTACGTCAATCGTGCCCTGATAACTTGCCAACACCTCTTGTTTAAACTTTTCACAGTAAGGGCAATAGTTTGGTGAGTCTAAAACGACAATGTGTTTGCCCTCAAGCAGCGGAGTGTTGTCTTGGTGCTCGGTCTCCTTGGCGTTAAACACCACGCCGGTGGAGTGATCGGGACAGTATCCATTGGGATTCTTACGCAAGTAGTCTTGATGATAGCGCTCAGCCATATGGAATTTATCCAGCGGTTTGATGAGCGTAGCTATCTTACCGTAACCCGCCTCGCTCAATAATGCTTGGTATTGTGCTTTTACTCGCTGCGCAAGTTCAGTTTGTTCGTTGCTGTAAGTGAGTATGGTCGAGCGATATTGCGTACCTCGGTCATTCCCTTGGCGATTGACTTGGGTGGGGTCATGTTGCTCAAAATAAAACTGTAAAATACGCTCTAATGAGATGGCATTGGCATTGAAGGTCACCCTCACCACCTCAGCATAGTTATTCTCATCATAGCGCCGCTTAGCAGCAATGATATTTTTGTATGTCGGTTTGAAACCACGCCCATCGGCATAGCCTGACTGAGCATCGAGCACTCCAGGGAGAGCTTCAAAGCGTTTTTCAACCCCCCAGAAGCACCCTGCTCCGAGCACGACGCGTTCTTTCGCGACACTCATTTGTGCGTCATTGTTGTCTGCGCCCATGGCTGCTGTGCTGGTAACGAGAAAAATAAGAAGAAAAAACAACTTGTTAAACATGCTAGCCTCATTAAACTAAATGATCATAGAAGCCCTGTTAGTACGTAGAGTGAATACAACGGTACCGCCAGACCTATGCTATTGCTTTACGCAGTAGCGTGTCTTTTAGTTGACCGTTCACACCAATAAATTTATTCATTGAGTACACGCATGAAAGACAAACTGACCAAAGAAGCCATATATGAACGCCTCGCCAACGTCGAAGATGCACGCGCTTGTAAAGCCATCGACGAAAATGCCTGCAAAGTGGTGCCCGGCAATTACTTAACCTTGCTACTGGCACAAATTCTCAGCAAGTTTGCTGATGCGCTACTCAACCCTAAAGTCACCCTGCCCTGGTTGATGCAAAGTTTGCAGGTTCCCAGTGCACTCATCGCGTGGCTGGTGCCTATTCGCGAGTCAGGCTCATTATTACCGCAATTAGCAATTGCCGACTTTATTCGTACTTTAGCGGTGCGCAAGTGGGTGTGGGTGCTAGGTGCCATAGTGCAAAGTCTTTGTATATTTGCCATGGTCGCAGTGGGGTTAACCTTGCAAGGCACCACAGCGGGGCTTGCTATCATCGCTTTGCTGGTGGTGTTTTCCTTAGCGCGCGGGTTTAATTCCGTCGCTGCGAAAGATGTACTGGGCAAGGTCATCCCCAAGCAGCAACGGGGCAGTTTATCGGGTTTTGCGGCAAGTGCAGCTGGGCTTGCGACCATTACCTTTGGCCTTGGTTTATGGTTTTATCAACAACAAGGGGATAAATCAGCGGTACTCATTGCCTTAACCTGTGGTGCCCTTGTATGGCTAATGGCCGCCCTCACCTATGGTCGTATTCGTGAATACAGCGGCGCTACAGAAGGAGGTCGAAATGGCCTTCGCCATGCGCTGGGCAAGCTTACTTTACTTAAGACTGATAAACAATTTGCGCACTTTGTGCTAACCCGAGCATTGCTATTGTGTTCGGCGTTAAGCGCCCCTTTTTATATTGTGTTGGCCAGTGAGCAACAGTTCGACTTTTCATTACTCGCTTTATTTATGGGAATTTCCGGCGTCGCCAGCTTAATCTCAGCACCGATTTGGGGGCGTCTCAGTGATTTATCCAGTAAGCATGTGCTCGTCTTAGGTGCCACTTTAGTTAGCATCAATGGTTTTACCGTTTATCTGGTCGCGACCTATTACCCTGGTTTGTTGAGTCATATTGCCTTTTTGCCAGCAATGTATCTGGTATTAACTATTGCCCACCAAGGCGTGCGTTTAGGACGCAAAACCTACGTGGTTGATATGGCAGAGGGCAATAAACGTACAGATTATGTGGCGGTAAGCAATACGGTTATAGGGGTCTGTTTATTGGCGTTTGGCAGTTTGGGCTTGTTAAGCCACTGGCTCAACAATGCTGAACTCATTTTAATTTACAGCATTCTCGGCATTGCAGGAGCTATCAGTGCTTTGATGTTGCCACGGGTTTAACTTTATCGCACGCGGTACTTAATTATCCGCATTTATGCTAATTTGCTAGCACAATAACAACAACTCAGTGAGGAGTTTATGGCCACAGCGAGACCTGATCCGCGCTTTTATCATATTGATACCCATACCTTGGTACTCGATTGCAGTGCCATAGACAGCATTGAGCATCAACACAAGCAGCGCATGGTCAATCACTTGGCCAACACGTATATAAATCAAGGTGGTTGTATTGATGTGGTCAGCGCCCATCAATGTCTGACTCTGTATTGCGCTCACGGCACTGATGTAGTGCAGTTGCAGCAGCAATTACTAACAGCGTGGCATCAGCTTGACGAAACAACGCTCAGTCACGCACACCACGACATTCCCGTGCACTATGGGGGCGAATACGGTATTGATTTAGAAGCCGTAGCTGAGGCCAGCAAGATGAGTGTCAAGGAAGTCATAGAGCTGCACAGTAGCGCCTTGTACGAGGTCGATTTTCTTGGCTTTCAACCTGGCTTCGCTTATATCAGTGGGCTCCCCAAAGCGCTGCATTTACCGCGCCTAGACACGCCCCGAACCGAAGTGAAAAAAGGCACCGTCGCCATCGCTCACGATAAAACCGCCATTTATCCTGCTCAATCCCCAGGGGGATGGAACCTGATTGGCTACACTGATCTGTGTTTATTCGACAAACATAATACCCCCCCTGCTTTATTTGCACCCGGTGATACTATTCGCTTTGTGGAGGTAAACCATGATTGAAGTGATAAAAAGCGGCCCACAGTTAAGTATTCAGGATTTGGGGCGATTCAATTATCGCCATTTGGGTGTATCGCAAGCCGGCGCTGCCGACAGTGATGCCCTGCGTATTGCCAACCGATTAGTGGGGAACCCGGATAATACGCCAGCGCTTGAGGTGACCTTAGGCATGGCGCAGCTAAAATTTTGCAGTAGCCAGTGCTTTTCACTCAGTGGCGCCGACATGAGTGCTAATCTCAATGGGGCTCGAGTTGACCCTGGCTGGAGTTATCAAGCGCAGCCTGGTGACATACTGACTTTCGCTTCCAGCGCACTGAACCTGCGCTGTTACCTTGCCTTTGCCGGAGGCATTGCCGCCACGGCAGAACTGGGTAGCTACAGCACCGATATCATGGCCGGTTTGGGCGCCAATCACGGTCGTGCACTCAGTGCGGGTGAGCGAATAGCTATCCACCCTAGCAACTTTCACCCGCAGGGTTTTGGGGCCCGCTTACCGACCCGCCAAGGGCCTATTCATTTTATCCCGGAACAACGCGATCATGGTTTAACCGCATCAATCAAAAGCGCTTTTATTGAAGGCCGTTGGCAAGTTGCACCGCAAAGTAACCGCATGGGATTGCGGCTGCATTGGCCACAGCATGAGCGCCTAAGCCACTACCTCGGGATCGCCAGCACGGCGGTGAGCCCCGGTACCATCCAATTACCTGGCAATGGCGAGCCCATTGTGTTGCTCAATGATTGTCAGACAACGGGCGGCTACCCTATTCTCGGTCACGTGATCAGTGCAGACTTGCCCCGCTTAGGGCAGGCTCGCGCCGGCGCTGAGTTGCAGTTCGAGGCCGTGAGCCTAGCACAAGCAGAGACGATAAATGCAGCCCACCAGCATGAACTTAACCGCCTTGAGATTGCCATGCGGGGGCGCCAACACGCTCACTAAGGTATCGCGCTTTGGTTCTCGACAAAGTGCACCCCTCACTCTATCTAAGGCGCACCACCTTGGTGCGTCGCAATTACACCTATCGACCGAAAATGTGCTAAAGCTGTTGCTTTTTCCCCGCAACAAACTTACTCCGACCTATTATGGTGCATAACAGCTTTTTTATGACTTATTTCAGTGCATTAAATTTGCATTAAAGAGGTGAATTGCGGTGTGACTTGGCAATTTTTTTCTGATACAACAAAGGTGAAGTAACAGGAATGAGGAAAAACCATGTGTTCAATCTTTGCCGTGCTGGATATAAAATCTGGCGCACAAAAGCTGCGCGAGCAAGCCATAGATATGTCCAAGCTATTACGTCATCGGGGCCCCGATTGGTCTGGTGTTTACAGTAGCGATAATGCCATTTTGGTGCATGAACGACTGGCTATCGTCGGTGTTCAAAGCGGTGCTCAACCTTTGTATAACGCCGATCGAAGTCATGTTTTGGCAGTCAACGGCGAAATTTATAACCACCAACAGCTCGCTGAGACGCTAACAATCGATTTTGACTTTCAAACGCAAAGCGATTGCGAGGTGATCTTAGCCTTGTACGAACAACAAGGCAGTGACTTTTTAGATGACTTAAACGGTATCTTTGCCTTTTGTTTGTACGATGAGCGCAAAAATAAATACCTGATTGGTCGCGATCATATCGGTATCGTGCCCCTTTACACAGGTCGCGATGAGCAAGGCAATTTTTATGTTGCCAGTGAGCTTAAAGCACTGTCCCCTATTTGCAATCATATTGAAGAGTTCCCTCCGGGCCACTACCTTGACAGTGATATCGGAGAGTATCGCCCTTACTATCAACGCGATTGGCAGCACTTTGACAACGTCAAGGATAACCCTGCAGAAGCCAAAGCCGTGCGTGAAGGTTTGGAAGCAGCGGTAAAGCGCCAGTTAATGTGTGATGTTCCCTATGGCGTATTGCTATCTGGCGGGCTCGATTCGTCGGTGATCTCGGCAATCACACAAAAATTTGCCAGTAAACGCATAGAAGACAATGACGCCAGTGATGCATGGTGGCCTCGCCTACATTCATTCTCCATTGGTCTGGAAGGGTCGCCGGACTTAGCTGCCGCAGAGCAAGTCGCCAAACAAATAGGCACCATTCATCACCCCATTCACTTTACCGTGCAACAAGGCATTGATGCCTTAAAAGAAGTGATCTATCACTTAGAGACCTATGATGTCACCACAGTGCGCGCGTCCACGCCCATGTACCTAATGGCTCGGCAAATTAAAGCCATGGGCATAAAAATGGTGCTTTCCGGGGAAGGCGCCGATGAACTATTTGGTGGCTATTTGTATTTTCATAAAGCCCCCAATGCGCAAGAGTTCCATGAAGAGCTTAATCGTAAAGTCTCTAAATTGCATATGTTCGACTGCCTGCGAGCGAATAAATCAATGGCAGCATGGGGGGTGGAAGCCAGAGTGCCGTTTTTGGATAAAGAATTTGTCGATACTGCCATGCGCATTAACCCTGAGGCGAAAATGTGTAAAGACGGGAAAATAGAAAAACACATTATTCGCCAAGCCTTTGAAGGCTACTTACCGGACGATGTGCTGTGGCGACAAAAAGAGCAGTTCTCCGACGGCGTTGGCTATAGTTGGATAGACTCACTGAAGGACTATGTCGATACCCAGGTCAGTGATATTGATATGGCCAATGCCCACTATCGTTTCCCACTAAACACGCCACAAACCAAAGAGGCGTATTTCTATCGCAGTATTTTCAGTCAACACTTCCCAGGAGAAGCGCCAACCCGGTGTGTGCCTCATGGCAAATCCGTGGCCTGTTCAACCCCTGAGGCTTTAGCCTGGGATGCATCTTTTGCCGATAACGCTGACCCGTCAGGTCGAGCAGCCAACACTCACCAAGCGGCCTATGCAACGCCCAAAGCATAGGCTCTATCCGGCAAAATCAAAGCTTGCGCTGCGCTTGAGTAAACGCTTTGGCTGCAGCGCGCTTTACTTTGCCAAGGTATTCAGTCAACTATCGGGCCGGGGAGCCAACCCCAGTTGGGTGTTTGATGGGCCACACCTGCAGGCCCATCACTGCCGTCATATTTCAATGCGCTTAGCGCCTGTGATGTGCACCTTTGTGACTAACCACGCTCGTTCACAAGTGATCCAATGGTGGCAAAACGGCCATGCTGTGCGCCGCTGCGGTCACGGCACTCTCGCTCACATTGCGTGCAGCGCCAATGGCAAATCAATGTGCTCCAAAACAGAGCCTCTTAGCGGCGGACTGGCTGTCAACGCTCAAGCAATGTTAACCTTTGACGCGCTTGAAGCAAGCCCTTGCAATGACAACAGCTTATCAAAAATCGTAAACCTGCCTTTGACCTTCACTGGCAGCGAACCTTTTGGCTATGATTTCATACAATGTGACAGCGACGATCTTCGCTTTCTTGAAGTGGATTTAGACCACCTTGCTACGCGCCGCAACGCGCTGATCGTCATCAATAAGCCGAGTCACCTTCAACGACATTGGCAATGTCGCTACTTTGCGCCGCAATTCGGTAACCCGGAGGACTTGGCAACCGCATCTGCCCTCGCTGTGATAGCGCCCTGGCTGCACCGTCATTATGGTGTTAATAGCGCAGTCATCCACCAGGGTTCGAGTCGCCTAAACTATAAGTTATCGGGTCAATATGTGCGTATTTTTGCCAAGGTGTTAGCGCTGCGGCTTCACTAAACACAGCGCAAAATCCCCTTGCGAATCGCACCAACTATCTACCAATGTCAATCCGGCATTGCCAATCAAGGAACTAAAGCTCGCTAACGTGTACTTATGCGAATTTTCGGTATGAATGGACTCTCCTGCACGAAGCGTAAAACGCTGATCCCGCACACTGATGCAGGTGTCTTGATTCGCCACCAAGTGCATTTCAACGCGGTGTTGTTCACTGTTGAAGCGGGCCTCATGGCGAAAGTGCTCTAAGCACAGATGTGCGCCTAACTCGCGCGCAATACGCGTCAGTAGATTACGATTAAACGCAGCGGTCACCCCTTCTCTATCATCATAGGCGGCCAATAATCGTGGTGTCGCTTTAATTAAATCAATACCAATGAGCACACGGCCGTTGTGACCACACAGAGTACGTAAATTATGCAGCACTTCAATTGCATGGATGGGGGAAAAGTTGCCTAAGGTTGAGCCTGGGAAAAACACCACATTATTGCTGCCATTCAGGCCATGCTGTTGCACTAACGCCTTGATGGTCGGGCCATGGGTAAAGTCACCATGCAGTGGGTGGATGTTGACGTGGGCAAAGCGCTGGCGCAAACGCTGCTGAGTATACAGCAACATTTCTGTGGAAATTTCCAGGGGTATAAAGCCATTTACGTCAGGCATGTTATCCAGTAAATACGCGACTTTCTGGCCCGAGCCGCAGCCGGGTTCGATCACGGTTGCCTGTGTCGGCAAGTGCGCGACGATGTCCTGCGCATACTGTGCCAGCAAGGCCAATTCTGTGCGCGTAAGATAGTACTCTTGCAGCGCCGTGATCTGCTCAAACAATTGCGCACCAAAGTCGTCGTACAGATATTTGCATGGCAGCGTTTTTTGACTTCGCGATAGACCATCAATAACGTCATCCAAAAAGCTCTGACGGCAGGTGAATGGCAATGCATGGTTACTCATAGATTCTGTCCTTGGCGAGGCGAATGCCACTACACATCCACCGTTGATGGGGGTAAAAAAAGTTGCGATACGTTAATCGCGTATGCTGCTTGGGGGTGAAATACGACCCACCTCTGAGCACCTGCTGATTCACCATAAACTTTCCGTTATATTCCCCGGCGTCGCCCGCAAATGGCCGAAACCCAGGGTATGGCTGATAGCTACTTAAAGTCCACTGCCAAGCGCAGTCATCAATTTGTGCGATATCACAATGACCTGCTTGAGCTTGCTCCATGGCCCACTCCCACTCAAACTCACTTGGCAACCGCGCGCCTTTAAATTGGGCGAAGGCACTGGCTTCATAAAAGCTGAGATGACGCACTGGTGCATTCATCGCAAGCGGGATTAACCCTTGGGGGGTGAATTCATACCAATTGTTATTCTGGTAGCGCCAATACAGCGGCGCTTTTATCTGCTGGCGCTGTAACCAACTAAAGCCATCACTGTGCCAAAACTCGCTGCGCTGATAGCCATCTGCGTCGATAAAGGACAGATATTCTGCGTTGGTGACAAGATGTGATGCAATGGAAAACTCATTAATATAGACGCGGTGACGGGGCCGCTCATTGTCAAAACTAAAGCCCGTTTGCGCCCCTATTTGCGCATCTGTGTTAGCAAAATCCAGCCACTGCCTGGGTTGCTCGTTCGAGGGACACACTAAGTGCTCGTCTAAAGTCGGGAACAGCGGATTAACACTGAAGTTATAAAGCATATCCATACGCATTAACTCTTGGTGCTGCTGCTCGTGCGCAATCCCTAAATTGACCCACTCTGCGCACTCATCGCTATCATGCTCAAGGGCGGCAACAACGTGGTTATCAACCCAGTGGCGATAATCCATCACTTGGCGCAATGAAGGACGAGATAATACGCCCCGTTGAGGGCGTGAGAACTGCTCACCGATACCTTGATAATAGGAATTGAACAGCACCTTGAAATCAGGATGCAAAGGCGCAGAAATAATCTTTTTTGGCGCAAGTAAAAATGTTTCAAAGAACCAACTGGTGTGTGCCAAATGCCATTTCATTGGGCTCACATCAGCCATTGCTTGAATTTGACAATCTTCAGCACTGAGGTTTGCCACCAAGGCTTCGCTGTTCTCCCGACACTGGCGGTACTGCTCTATCAACGCATGGGTTGTTTTGGTCACGACACGGACACCTTAAATTATTGTTGTTGTGTTTGAGCTTGGTTCCTAAAGCCTAGACGAGCCTCAGTAATTTTCCATTCCCTTGTTTGTAATCGATTATTTACACATCAGTTGTGAACTTAGCAGCAAAAAGTTGCACCGAGGTGGCAGCTAAGAGACACTTTTGTGGCACTAAAATAATAACTAGGAACTCTTGATTATGCGTTTTCGCTCTCTTAGCGCCCTTGCACTCGCTGTTGCTGCCTCTCCGGCACTGGCAGACGAAGGTATGTGGCAACCTCACCAGCTTCCGGAATTGGAATCTGTGTTAAAGCAAAAAGGGTTAGAAATAGACCCTAAGAACATCTCTAAGCTCACCGAATTCCCAATGAATGCAGTTATCAGCTTAGGGGGTTGTACAGCCTCATTTGTGTCGCCTAAAGGTTTAGTCGTCACCAACCATCACTGCGCGTACGGCTCCATTCAATATAATTCCAGTGCCGATAATAATATTCTGGAAAACGGCTTTTTAGCGAAAAAGCCTGAACAGGAATTACCTGCCGCCCCTGGCTCTCGAGTGTATGTAACCGAGCAAGTCACTAATGTCACTGACAAGGTGAACGCCCAGTTAAACGATGATATGGATGGTAATACTCGCTACAAAGCCATCGAAAAAGCAGAAAAATCGCTGGTGGCTGAATGTGAAAAAGACGTCGGTTACCGCTGTAACGTCTATACCTTCCATGGTGGATTGGAATATTACCTGATTAAAGCACTGGAAATTAAAGATGTGCGTTTGGTTTATAACCCAGCCATGGGCATCGGTAAATATGGCGGTGATATTGATAACTGGATGTGGCCACGTCACACCGGCGACTATTCATTTTACCGTGCCTACGTCAGTAAAGATGGTCAACCTGCTGAGTACAGTGAAGATAATGTGCCGTTCACTCCAGATTCTTACCTAAAAGTCAGTGCCAAAGGCGTTAAAGAGGGTGATTTTGTGATGGTTACCGGCTACCCGGGGCGCACCAATCGTTACCGCACTGCCTCCGAAGTGGCACACCAATTTACCCATGTGTACCCTACTGCTAAAGCCTATCGTGAACAAAGCATTGATATCATAAAGGCGCAGGCTCCGGAAGGCTCACAAGCACGTATAGCCTACGAGAGTACTTTGGCTGGACTGGCTAATTATGCGAAAAACTATGGTGGCATGATTGACTCCTATCAAAACACTGATATGCAAGCACGCAAAGATGCTTTGGCGCAAAAACTTGCGACTTGGATCAAGGCGGACAGCGCGCGTCAGTCGCGCTACGGCGATACCCTTACCCAGCTCAATGAGCTGGTAAAGCAATCGCAAGCAACCAGTGAGCTGGACTTGATTTTAGGCTACATGGGCCGCAGTGCCATGCTCTCTAGTGCGCAGCGTTTATATCGCCTAGCCAATGAGAAGCAATTGCCTGATGCTGAGCGTGAGCCTGGCTACCAACAGCGCGATCAAGCTCGTTTTGAAGCGCGCATGACCAGCCTATCTCGTCGCTACGACGACACCGTCGATAGCGCCATCCTCGCACACTTTATCGACCTTTATGCACAACTGCCGCAAGCGCAGCGTATTGCATCTTTAGATAAAGCCTTAGGGATTGATAAGGGTTATGATAGCGAGGCCATGCGCCAGCGCATCGACACTTGGTATGCCAAGACCGAGCTTAACGAACAGCAAGCTCGTATCGATTGGATGAACAAATCAGTATCAGAGTTCAAACAAAGCGACGATCCGTTCTTGGCAATCGCTGTAGCCACCTATGATGATATGCGCAGCCGAGAAAAGGCGAAAAAGGCGCTCAGTGGTGAACTGGCTAAAGTACGTCCGCAATATATGGCGGCCATTATTGCCTTTTACCAAGAGCAAGGGTTACCCGTCTATGCTGATGCTAATAGCACCTTACGTGTGACTTATGGCACAGTGAAAGGCTACTCGCCTAAAGACGCACTGACCTATACGCCGTTTACAACCTTAGAGGGCATCGCGCAGAAGTACACGGGCGAAGCGCCTTTTGATGCACCGAAAAAGCAAATGCAGCTAATTGCCGACAAACAATATGGTGAATACCAAATGTCGTCGCTTGGCTCAGTGCCGGTCAACTTTTTGAGCACCGTTGATACCACAGGTGGTAACTCAGGCTCACCGACGTTAAATGGTAAAGCTGAATTAGTCGGCCTGCTGTTTGACGGTGTAAGTGAGAGTATTATCGGTGATTGGGACTATGATCCTAACCTCAACCGCTCCATTCATGTAGACACTCGCTATATGCTGTGGGTCATGGAGCATGTGGATAACGCCGATAACCTACTTGCTGAAATGGATATCGTTCGATAATTTGCAGTGAAATTATTTTTACTCATAAGCGCCTTCGGGCGCTTTTTTGATCGCCCCTTGAAACATCCCCGTAATGTATAAGATTCAAGCTGTTAGACAATTGGTGATTTACATTTACATTTTTGCTTCTAAACTAGTGTAAGTGATATGGGGCCTATTTTAGTTAGTCTACAAACCACCTCTCTGTGCGCTGGCACGCAGGGTAACTCACATAGGTCTAAGCTCTAAGGGCATTATGACAATAACTAGAGGTATGCATGAGTGAACATCATGATAAGTATAGTATAGAAAATACCGACTACACCGTCGGCCAGGACAACGTGCAAAAATGGGGATTTGATGTACATAACCCTGTTTTTGGCGTGAGTGCTGGCCTTATTTTGGTGTTTTTAATCGCCATTTTAGTGACCGACCCGGCCACCGCCAAAGGGGCGCTAGATGGTATCAAATGGGATATTATCGGCAACTTTGACGCCTTATTTATGTGGGCGGCAAACATTTTTGTCATCTTCTGTTTAGCATTAATCGTCTCTCCTTACGGAAATATCCGCTTAGGTGGTGAAAGCGCCAGACCAACTCACTCACGTATTTCTTGGTTAGCGATGTTGTTTGCAGCCGGTATGGGGATTGGCTTGATGTTTTGGGGCGTTGCGGAGCCGGTTGCCTATTTCACAGGCTGGTATGAAACTCCCCTTGGTGTCGAAGCAAACACACCTGAAGCAGCGAAGGTCGCAATGGGAGCAACCATGTTCCATTGGGGTTTACACCCTTGGGCTATCTATGCAGTTGTCGCGTTATCTTTAGCTTTCTTCGCCTACAACAAGGGCTTACCTCTCTCTATTCGCTCTATTTTCTACCCGTTACTGGGCGATCGCGCTTGGGGCTGGCCTGGTCACATCATTGATATTTTAGCTGTTCTTGCAACTTTATTCGGTCTTGCTACCTCACTGGGTTTAGGCGCTCAACAAGCCTCCGCAGGGATTAACCATGTGTTTGGCAGCGACGGCGATATTGGCATGCAAGTGGCCGTTATCGCGGGCGTCACCTTGTTAGCCATTGTCTCAGTAGTGCGCGGTATCGATGGCGGCGTAAAACTGCTCAGTAACGTCAATATGGCCATCGCCTTTGCATTATTGGTGTTCGTTGGTTTAGTGGGTTTTGCCGCAGCAATGGGGAATGTGCCTAATACCATTATGGGGTATGTTGAAAACATTATTCCACTTAGTAATCCGCACGGTCGCGAAGACGAAGCCTGGCTCCATGGTTGGACTGTGTTCTACTGGGCATGGTGGATTTCTTGGTCACCGTTCGTTGGCATGTTCATCGCGCGTGTATCCGAAGGCCGTACGATTCGTGAATTCTTAACAGCGGTACTGCTGATCCCGACGCTCGTAACCGTATTGTGGATGTCTATTTACGGTGGTATTGCTATTGAACAAGTTATTGATGGGGTTGGTACCTTAGGTGAAAAAGGCTTGACGGAAGTTCCTCTGGCGATGTTCCAGATGTTTGAACAACTGCCGATGGCAAGTGTCCTTTCTTTTATCGCTATTGTTTTAGTATTGGTATTTTTCATCACCTCATCTGACTCTGGCTCTTTGGTTATCGACTCGATTACCGCTGGCGGTAAAGTAGATGCACCTGTTCCTCAGCGTATATTCTGGGCAACCGTGGAAGGCGCCATTGCCGCTGCACTGCTATGGATTGGTGGTACTGAGGCCATAGAGGCGCTGCAAGCCGGCGCTATATCCACAGGCCTCCCCTTTACCATTGTGCTACTGCTAATGTGTGTAAGCTTAATTTTAGGCCTGCGCACCGAGCCCCGCCCTGGTAAATAGTTAACCTTAACCTAAGTAAAACGCCGCAATATTGCGGCGTTTTTTGTATCTAGGGTGTCACTTCCATAACTGCGACAAAGGTGTGTCAGGGCGATAATGATAACGCAACTGCGCTTGCAGTAATTCAGCGGTCGCAAGAGCATCTGTCAATGCATTATGGCCCTGATAGGCCGGCAGGTTATAGCGCAGCCGAGTGTCCCCCAAGCGCAAAGAGCCAATTTTATCTTTAAATAGCCGACCTAATAAGCCACGACGTGCTAGTAGCGCTTGGTGCTCAACATCCATGGTATCAATTAACGCAAACTCGATCCCCTCACCTATGCGCCGCTCTAATGCATTAAAGAAAAATGGCCGCTCAATCGCATGGTAGTGAACCACGGCTACATGCCCAGCGAGAGCCTCAAGTACAGGCTCTAATACGGCGGTTAAATCCGGAGCATTGGCAATTTCAGAATGGGTAATACCATGAATAACAATAGACGATTCTGCTAGCTGCTGGCTTGGCTTGACCAACCAATGCCCCGATCGTTGGCAATAAATGCGATGCCAACTAAACGGCACCACACCAATACTGACAATATCATCGTTGCGAGCATCTAAACCTGTGGTTTCAAAATCTAAAGCCGCAAAGGGCACATGTTCTAAAGGGGTATCTCCTGCGGGGATACCAGCTTGATAAAACTGCCTCAGTTGCGGCGACTGGCATTGCTTCGCTAGTGCTTGATAGCGTGATGGCCAATCAAGCAAAGACGCTTTGTTAGCCATTACTTCAACCCTGCGCCGTTTTGATAACGGAATTTTAAGAAGCTTTGTGCTTTTTCTAAAATCGCAAAAGCCTCTTTGAGGTTTCGTTGCTCGAATGGCGACAGCAAATGCGGGTCTAGGTGATTGTCCGGTGCTTCGCCTTGCTCTATTTGCCATGCTTGGTGACGAATACGGGTCATGGCAATGTATTCTAGTGCATCGCGCAGATCCTGTGCCTTGCCCTCTGGCAATAACTTGGCTTCAATAATATCTTCTAGGCGTTCAAAGGAGTTTTGCTTACGCGAGCTGACCGCTAAGGCATGGACCCGCACCACGTCAGTCAACGGCGCTGTACCACGGCGTTTAAGGTTAATTGAGCGCTTGTGTTCACCATCATGTTCGAGTACGAACCCTTTAAAGAACCCCAGTGGCGGAGTTCTATTTCGCGCATTAGAGGCGATGTTGGCAAGGAAGCGACGGTTTGCTTTGGCTTCTTTAGCAATAAAGGATTTTAGTGCGTCGGCCCATTTAGTTTTACCCCACACGCCATCGAGGTCAAAAAAGATAGAGCAATGCAGTAGCGCCTGAGGTTTAGGCTCAGCTATCCACGAGGCAAATGTGTCTCGCCACTGCGAGCGTGTAAGGCGCCATTTTTTAAACGATGCCATAATTTCACCGTCGCAATAGCTGTACCCGCACGCAGCGAGCCCATCACAGACAAAGTCCGCCAGCGCTTGAAAGTACTCGTCATGCTGCGCTTCATCAAAGCTGTCATCAAGAATAATGGCATTGTCTTGGTCCGTCACTATCAATTGTTCATCTCGCGCCATTGAACCTAACGCGATAAAACAATAAGGGATAGGAGGAGGTCCTAGCTTTTCTTCTGCTAATGCTAACAGCCGCTGTTTAAACGTACGACCAATCACCGCCATAGCTGTGCCTATCATGTGTGAATTGGCATCTTCATTAACCATACGCACGAATACAGAGGGCAATTGCCGAGCATAATGAGTGAGGTCTTCAACGCTTTGCTGCGCAAGGATACCGCGCACTAATAATAGGCTGCTTTGCGACTCATAGCGCAAAATATCAGAAAGTGAAATGACACCGATGGGCCGACGTTTATGCAATACCGGCAAATGGTGCAAGTTATCACGCAACATCGCTAAAACGGCTTCAAAGACATAGTCATTGGCATCTAACAGCGTAAGGTTAGTCGACATAACTTGCTCAGCAGCAATAGCTAAAGAATGCCCCTGCGCCACAACCTTAGTGCGTATATCGCGATCTGTAATAATACCCACGACTTGTCCATCATCTTCTTCTGGGTCATCGCTAAGAGGCTTGTTGGCATCAGTGACCAACACACTGGATACGCTCTCTTGGGTCATCAAAGCCGCAACCTCCTGCACACTGGCAGTGGTGCTGACAGTAACCACATCACGATGTAATAAAACCTTGAGTTTGGCGGTAGTCAAATCATTACTATCAGCTTGCTCAACAACGGCTTGGTGCAAACGAACATTGCCATCTGCTTCAAAATAATCCGCAAATGGCTCAAATTTATCGCAATAGTCACTAAATAGCTCAACACTAATGCAATACACCAGCGTGTCTTCCATTGCTTTGACGGGAAAGCGCACTTTGCGGTTCATCAGTAAGCCCATTTGGCCAAAGATCCCGCCTTCATCCATGCGGTTGTACAAGTCCCCATTGCGCCGATACGACTCCACTGAGCCACTGCGGATCACGTACAAATCGGAAATGTCATCGCCATAATTGAGAATGTCAGAGCCGGCGCGGAAATACGCTACCTCGACCTGTTGAGCAAGATTATTAAGGGCATCTTCGGGGAGATCGTCAAAGGGTGGATGGGCACTCAAAAATTGTGCAATTTCGATTTGCTCAGCTTGCATAGTGCTGCCTTTAAAGGTGCTAATATACTGAGCTTAATACAAAATTGCTGAAAAAAAAATGTCCGCACCAGGTGCGGACATTTATTTATTAATGCGCTTGTTCTAATTCCTGCGCCAGTTGTTTGCTTTCATCACCTCGTGGCGAGGTGAAACGCGCCAGTCCTAAGTAAATCACCGGAGTGAGGAATAAAGTAAACAACACCGCTAACGCCAAACCACCGAAAACCACCCAACCGATGGCATTGCGCGCTTCCGCCCCTGCGCCGGTGGATAAAATCAGCGGTAAGGCCCCCAATAAGGTGGACACTAAGGTCATCGCAATGGGACGTAAACGCACTAGCGCAGCACGCTCAACCGCCTCTCGCACAGGGTGTCCTCGGTCACGCAGTTGGTCAGCAAACTCCACCAATAAGATTGCGTTTTTAGCAATCAAGCCAATCAGCATCACTAAACCAATCTGCGAATAGATATTCAGCGATGTACCGGTTAGATACAGTGCTAAAATCGCCGACGTGATACCGAAGGGCACTGTGATCATCACCACCACAGCACTGTTAACACTTTCGAATTGCGCTGCCAGTACCAGTAACACAATGACAAAGGCCAATACATAGGTCATCAGTACTTCATTGGCCGTTTCTTCAAAGGTCAATGCCTCGCCTTTGAATGCCAAAGTGATGCCACTGGGCAAGTGCTGCTGCGATAAATCTCGCAGCTGATCAACGAGCTGCGCCATTGGCATTTCCGCTGGCAACTCCATATCCATTTCTATGGCGCGGCGCTGCGCATGGCGCTCCAGCTCTGCAGCCACCCCTTCTTCGCTGATATTAGCAACAGAGCTTAACGGCACCAATTGACCATTGCTGGCGCCAACGTACAGGTTTGCTAGGTCGCTAGGAGAATTGATAGTACGATTTTGTGCTTGCAGCATAATCGGGATAGATTGGTCACCGACATTTAAATCCGCCACGTCGTCGCCATTGATGGCTGCGCGTAAGGTGATAGCAATGTCACTTAGATCAACACCTAGCTCTTGTGCCCGACGGCGATCGATATTAACTCGCAGCTGCGGCTGCGACGGCTGATAAGAAATGCGTACTGGCGCCACTTGTGGGATAGCCTTTTCTATTTCAGCGGCGAATTGTTGGGCAGCAATAAAAATTTGCTCATAATCTTGGCCCAATAATGCCAGCTCGACCCCACCCCCTTGACCGCGCAAATTCAAACTATTAGAACCAAATGCGCGCGCAGGTGCGCCGGGTATATCGCCTAATGGCCCGCGAATTTTGTTAATAATTTCCTGTTGGCTAAAATGACGCTTATCCCAATGCTTTAATGGCACAGTGATAAAAGTAATATTCGGATCCCACTGCCCAACCACGGTATAGATAGATTCAATTTCGCCACTTTCGACATAGGGCAACAGAATGTCTTCCATCTCCTTGGCTTGGCGGTCCATAAAGTTGAGACCGACGCCATCTGGTCCACGAGCAAAAATACGGATTTTACCTCTGTCTTCACTCGGTAAAAGCTCATTTTCTAATTGCGAATAAAGTGCCCCCGACGCCACTGCCACCAAAGCACAGGCAATTAACGTAAGCCAAGCATGGTTCAGTACTTTGTGAATACACCACTTGTAAACGTTCGCCAGCGCATGCCCTACTTTACCAAACACATGTTTGCCGCCGCTTTTTAGTTTTAGTTTCGATGTCAAAGCAGGCACTAAGGACAACGCCACAAAGCTGGATATAATTACTGCCCCAGCTAATACACCACCAAATTCACGAAATAATTTTCCTGCGGTAGAGGGTAAAAATGCGATGGGTACGAAAACAGCGGCTAACACGGCAGTGGTTGCCACCACCGCAAAGAATACCTCGCGCGTTCCCACTACAGCAGCCGCACGACGCCCAAGGCCCAAGCTTCGTTGGCGCTGAATATTTTCACTAACAACAATGGCATCATCGACTATCAACCCGGTTGCTAATACCAAGGCCAGCAAGGTCAAAATATTAATAGAAAAGCCCAGTGCCCAAATCAGCGCTAACGACCCCACCAGCGCCACAGGAATGGCGAAGGCCGGAACTAAGGTGGCACGCCATGAGCCAATAAACACCCATAAGGTAATGACCACCAAAATGACGGTGAGCACCAAAGAATTCAACACCTCATCCACTGAGCTGCGGATAAACTGAGCATCATCCGAGGTCAGTGTGAAAGTCATCTCAGGGAAACGCTCACGCATTTGAGTTAATAGCGATAGCACTTCATCAGAAATTTCGATGGTATTAGACTGGGCTTGGCGGATCACTTCCATGCCTATTACAGGCTGGCCATCCAAGCGCACCATGGAGCGTGGATCGGCGGGGCCAAAATAGACCGCTGCGATATCGGCAATGCGGGTATCATCGCCGACGATAATATCCCCCACTTGCTCGGCCGTGACCGAGGTGGCATCGGCGCGCACGATTAATTGCTGATCATTCGATTTTAAACTCCCCGCCGGCACATCAAAGGGCGCTTGGCGCAGGGCATCAGCAACATCGGGGACAGTCAGGTTAAAGCTGCTCAGTTTAAGTGGGTCGATACGCACTCGCAGCACCCGCTCTCGATCGCCATTGAGGCGTACATCAGCGACGCCGGGAATGGTCAGAAATTGCGGTGCTAAGTCAGTCTCAACTCGCTCTGTTAGTGCTTCCAGTGATAACGCCTCACTGCTGACCGTCAATGACACCACCGCCTCGGCGTCATTATCGGCTTTGATTATTGAGACACGCTCGACCTCTTCTGGGAGTTCGCGTTGAACCCTTGCCACTGATTCTCGCGTTTCGTTGGCGGCATCATCGAGGTTCACACCTGGGCGAAACTCGACTACGATACGAGAACTGCCTTCCTCACTTTGCGCGCGAATCGACTTTACGCCGCTTACGCGGGCTACCGCGCCCTCAAGCTTGCTCGTCACTTCCGTATCGACCGTTTCCGGAGAGCCACCAGGGAAAGACGCTGACACAGTAATACGAGGGCGGTCGACATCGGGTAGCTCACGCACTTCAACGCCTGCAATAGCGGCAATGCCGGCAATAATAATGAGTAAGTTGAGTACGACGATGAGGACCGGCCGGCGAATCGCCATCGACGGCAAGTCTTGGATATGGGCAGATGTTTGCTCGCTCATCACTTACTCCTTGCGTGCCAATGCGGGTTGCTCAAAGCGCACACTTTGCTGAGGTCGTAAGCTTTGTACCCCTTCGACTATGAGGTAATCACCGGCATTTAAATCACCGCTTACAAGCAAACGCCCGGATAACCGTTGTGCTATTTTTACATCAACGCGAGTGGCTTTGTTATCGACGCTTTTCCACACATACGGGCCCGTTGCCCCCCATAAGAGAGCGGCTTCTGGGACAACCGAATAAGCCTGCCCTTGCATGTTTAGATTGACACGAAAACCCATGCCCGGGATAAACTGTTCATTATCATTGGCTATTTTTGCTTTGACACGAATAGTGCGGTTTTGCGCATCGATTCGCGAGTCCATATAAGCGATATCGGCACTGAGCTGTTTTTGCGTGTGCCAAGGCACCACGGTGACACTGGCACCACCGCGCAGCATAGGCACAGCCGCTTCTGGGGCTTTAAAGTTGATGTACAACGCACTGATATCATCAATGCTCGCAATCGCGGTTTGCTCGGTGATGCGATCGCCGACTTCCACGTCGGTCAGCCCCATTACACCACTGAAAGGAGCGCGCACTTGACGGTCTTGCAACTCTGCTTTTGCCACTTGCAGCGCCACTTTGGCTAAGTCTCGCTGCGTCAGCGCATCGTCACGTTCGCTTTTAGGGATAGCGCCTTTAGCGAAGCTGTCTTCTAAGCGCTTTAATGTTCGCTCTGCATCGGCTAATTGTATTTGCGCTTCTTGAAGCGCCGCGCTTTGCAAGCGTGAATCAAGCTCCAATAGCAAGTCGCCAGCCTGCACTTCATCCCCAGGCTGAAAATACACACCGGTGACGCGATCCCCCACTGCTGGGTAAAGCACGACCGAGCGAATCGCCTCCGTACTGCCGACCGCCTGAACTTGCTGCTGTGCTCGCTCTTGGCTCACGGCATTGACGACCACACGCTTGCCCGCAGCGGCCAGCGCATTGCTAGATACTATGAAACTACAAATTAATGCACAAAATACCTGCTTCAAGGAACTCCACCTTCATTATTGTTGTTGGCCACAACCATTGGCCGCTATAAATTAATACTCTGTGTACGTAGTGTAACAGCTCTGTGATCAGCCTTGACGCTAAGCTCGATCAGTTACCACTGTAATGCGACTAATCGCTTCCCTTTTTTGGGAAATACAATACATAGCGTTATTTAATCACACATAGCTGCGGACTCATGCTGACTTTGCATATCTTTACTTTGTGGATAATCAAGGGATGGTTGTTAGGCTAAACGCCAAGTGGATGCTGAAATAGGCGCTACTTTGAGCCAATAACTTAGCTCAAAGCACGTCCTCTTTTGTCACTGGCTTTTGCGCCGCTATCTCTTGCGCTTGTTGCTTATCTTGTGCATCTGCGTTTATTCCCTGTTGCTGGCGACCCTGCTGCGGGGAGAAAGTAAGTGAAGCGTACAATGGGAAATGATCTGAGCCAATATTAGGCAGTGGCCGAATCTCATTTAAGGTGAAATGGCGAGAGTGAAATAAGTGATCCAACGGCCAGCGTACCAAGGGGTAATCAGCATGAAAGGTATTAAATAACCCTCGACCTATACGCGGGTCTAAAAGGCCACTGACCTTTCTAAATAACCGTGTAGTACGCGACCAAGCGACATCGTTTAGATCGCCGGTTATAAGCGTCGGTATCGATTGCTCAGCCACACGTCGAGCCACCACCAATAATTCAGCATCACGGGGAGTAGAATGGCTATTTTCAGTGGGACTCGGTGGCGCTGGATGAAGGAAATGCACCCGCACTTTGTTCCCTGAGCGCAGTACCAAGTCGCCATGAATAGATGGCACATCATCCTCGACTAAATAACGTATTTCACTGTTTTCAATGGCTAAGCGCGAATAAACATGCATACCATAGAGGTTATCCAACGGACACTTTATACTGTGCGGCCTTTGCGCTAACAACACATCCAGTTGGTCCTGCCACCATTGGTCTGACTCCAAAGTGATCACCACGTCGGGGTTATGTTCATGAATAAGCGCAAGCAGAGCTTTGCTATTGCGGTTGGTCATGAGCACGTTAGAAACCAAAATACTTAGGCTGTTGTCACTATCTTGGCTCTGACAACTATGCACTTCTTTACGCCACACTGGCGTATACGGTAACACCCACCATAATTGCCATAGCAAGCAACCGAGCGTCGCAGTGACCATGAGCCAGGATGCAATGCTTGCAAAAGAAAGAAAGTATGCTTGCAGTATTAGTAAAAGAGTCGCGATGGCCGCAAACTGTAAACGCGGGAAATCAAAACCCCGAACACTCCAATGACCGATAGGTAATAGAGGTAAACAGGTCGCTAAAACGAGAAACAAAGTGACTGCTCCAAGCGCCTCAAACATGGCCTTTCCTTCTAATTGTTTTAATTCGGCTTTGCGCCCTGCACAGCTTTTTATAAAAGCACATAAGCTTATGAAAAAAAAGTGTGTTGTATATAGTTGATGGTGATAGGTAGGTCGTTGTGGTCGTCACGACGATAAAGACTGCTCATTAATTAATAGGCTCTTTACTTTATGTGCTTTTTCAAAATGATCGAGCCGATGGGTGTGAATCCACCAAGTAGCCGCCTCCATCAGCAGCTCTGGGTCATCATTTTTATTTTTGAAAAAAGCGTAGAAAGATAACCCTACCTGCTCCCCTTTGCGCGCTATTTGTTGCTCGCATTTAGCTATCATTGTGCTGCGTAGTGTCGCTCTCATCATCCTTGCTCTTTAAAACGAAAAAGGAAGTGTTCAACACTTCCTTTTCGGTGGCTAATTATTTGCTAGCAGCGCGTTGCTGCTCTTTGAGCTTTTGCTTTTGCTCTTTGCGCTTTTGTAACATTTCTTGGGCCTCATGGCCAATATGACCCTCACCACGCTGCTTCGCCAAATCGATTTGCTTTTGGCGCTCTGCAAAACGTTGGCGCTGCTCCTCGCTCAAACTGTCATGACAGTGATGACAAGACACACCCTGCATGTACTGCGGCTTTTGCTTATCGTCTTCGGTAATAGGCATACGACAGGCATGACATTGGTCGTATTGACCCTTGTTTAGGTCATGATCCACAGCAACACGGTTGTCGAATACAAAGCACTCACCTTCCCACATGGTTTCTTCCTTAGGCACTTCTTCTAAGTACTTAAGAATACCGCCTTCAAGGTGGTAGACCTCTTCAAAACCCTGCTCTTTCATATAAGCTGTGGATTTTTCGCAGCGAATACCGCCAGTACAGAACATGGCTACTTTTTTGTGCTTTTTAGGGTCAAGGTTTTGCTCCGCCCAATTTGGAAATTCGCGGAACGTTTTTGTTTGCGGATCAACGGCATTTTTAAAGGTGCCAATTTCTATCTCGTAATCGTTACGGGTATCCACCAACACCACTTCAGGGTCGCTTATCAACGCGTTCCAATCCTTGGGTTTCACATAGGTGCCCACCACTTCTCGTGGGTCAATACCTTCAACACCCATGGTGACTATTTCTTTTTTCAGCTTCACTTTGGTGCGGTAGAAAGGACATTCATCGTCAAAAGACTCTTTGGTAACGATATTAGCGAGGTTAGGTTGCTTATCAAGCCACCCTAGTAAAGCATCAATCCCTTCGCGTTTACCCGCGACCGTACCGTTGATACCCTCTTTGGCAAGCAGTAACGTACCACGTACGTCATTAGCAAGCATGACATCTAAAAGAGGTTGGCGAAGTTGTTCGAAATCAGGCAGCGCAACAAACTTATACAGCGCGCACACGACGTATTGATCAGACATAGTAACTGTTACCTTCAGTGCTTTTAAAACGAAACCGAATCGTAAATCCGGCGCAATGGTCGGCGTATTTTACTGATTGTGGTGAAAAACGCAAAATTCACTGCCAGTGAACTGTCTCATTACGTTATAATAGCGGTGGATAAACTGTAATTTTGGAGAGTTAATTTGCAATTTAGTGATTTGGGTATCGATTCTCGACTGTGTGGGCAACTAACGCATCAAGGTATTACCACGCCCACCGATATCCAAGCGCAGGCCATACCCTTGGCACTCGCTGGCCATGACTTATTTGCGCAATCAAAAACCGGGTCAGGTAAGACGCTTGCCTTCTTATTGCCTGCTGTACAACGGGTTATGAAGCAACGGGCCCTATCAAAGCGCGACCCCCGTGTAGTAATTGTCACCCCGACTCGCGAGTTAGCGTCACAAGTATACTCACAGCTACGTTTACTGATAGCCGGAACGGCACTGTCGGGAACAAAAGTGATTGGCGGTGAAAACTTTAACGACCAAGTTAAGGCGCTGCGCAAGAATCCACATTTTGTGATTGGCACGCCAGGGCGAATTGCCGACCACCTTGATGGCCGCTCATTACAATTAAGCGGCTTGGAATTGCTCATTTTTGATGAAGCTGACCGCATCCTTGACCTCGGTTTTACCGAGCAAGTTGAGCGTATCAATGCGGCCGCAGATCATCGTCTGCGCCAAAGCCTTTTGTTTTCAGCTACTTTGGAGCACGCTCAGGTCGGTGCGCTCTCGCGTAACCTATTACGCAACCCTAAGGGCGTCACCATTAGTGCTGCCACTGATGAGCATAGCGATATCTCACAGCATCTGTATTTAGCGGATCACCTCGACCATAAAGAGGCGCTGCTCGATCACTTTATTGCCCAAGAGAATGTTGGTCAGTGTATTATTTTTACCGCCACACGAGATGATACCGAGCGCTTGTGTAACAAGCTCACGGCGCAAGGTTTTAAGGCCGTCGCTCTCGCAGGCACGCTGGCGCAGAGTAAACGGCTGGATATTATGGACGCCTTTAGCCGTGGACTATATCAAGTGTTGGTTACCACCGACGTAGCGTCACGGGGCCTCGATTTACTTAACGTTACCCATGTAATCAATTTTGACTTGCCAAAACATGCGGAAGAATACATTCACCGTATTGGTCGTACTGGCCGCGCGGGCTTTAAAGGTCATGCCATTTCATTAGTGGGGCCGAAAGATTGGCAAAGTTACTTGGCGATAAACCAATTTATGCGCCGTCCTTTGCCGTTCAGTGAAGTTGAGGGGCTAGTCGGCAAGTTTAAAGGCTTTACTCGTCCAAAGCCGCCAGCGAATGCAAAGAAAAAGCCCCAGGATAAAACTAAGCCAGTAACATCTAAAAAACCTCTTGCTAAGCGCAAGAAAAGTAAACCCATGCAGGTAAAAGTGGCGCAACCCGCACCGTTTGACCCGAACAGCATGGGCGTAAAACGCAAGCCTAAAAAAAATAACGACACAGAGAGCGAATAATGAGTGAATTAGGTCAATGGCAAACGCTGTTTGTTGAGGAAGTCGCAGGCGAAGGCGCGTATTTGCGAAGCACCGAACTCGGTGAAGTATTTTTACCTGCCTCTGAGCTGCCCGATGATTTACAGCAAGGTGATAGCTTAGGCGTATTTGTCTATTTAGATAGTATGGGCCACGCCACCGCAACTCGAAAAAAACCATTAGCGCAAGTGGGCGATTTTGCTTTTTTACAAGTTAAACAAGTCAACAAAACCGGCGCCTTTTTAGATTGGGGCTTGGATAAAGACTTGTTGGTACCCTTTAACGAACAAAAACCCCGAATGCGAGAGGGAAATAGTTATTTAGTAAAGCTCTACCTGGACAATGCCTCCAAACGTATTTGTGCATCCAGTAACCTCAATAAATTTGTCGGTCACGCAAAGCCTCGTTACCAGCTCAACGATGCCGTTGACATCATGGTGGCTGCTAAAACCGACTTAGGCTACAAAGTGATTGTCGATGATAGCCATTGGGGACTTATTTTTCATAATCGCGTACATCGCCCGCTGTACGTTGGTCAACAGCTTAACGCGTTCGTCTTACAGTGCCGCGAAGATGACAAGCTTGATATTGCCTTAGAAAAGCAAGGGATAGCAAAGCTAGACCCGCTTAAGGAGCAAATACTGCAAGCGTTAAAAGACGGTGGTGGCGTATTGCCGCTCGGAGATAAGTCTGCGCCGGAAGCCATAAAGCGCCAGTTTGGCACCTCAAAAGCGAACTTTAAAAAGGCTATTGGTGGTCTATTTAAAGATCAACTTATTGATATAGAGGCCACACGAATCACATTAAAAACGCGACCTTAAGTCGCGTTTTTACGTAGATTAGTAGGATTGGTAACGAAGGTCATCGTAAGGCAGAGCGCAGCGTACATAACGCTTAGAATAATCAAGCAACTCTGAGCGGTTACTAATACTCAATGGAGCAAGCCGAAAGATACGCCCTTCACACTCTACACGTTTAATATCATGGCCTTCCATACAATTACCCACTGAACGCCCAGACTCCAACAGCATTGCTTCATTGTTGGCGCAAATCGCATAGACACGTTTTGCCAGTGCCTCTTTCAGAGCAAATAGATCCACATCTTGGTATTCTACCTGCTCAATCAGCAGCGCCAGTGCGCGCGCATTACTTTCTGCGGTGCTCTGGCGATGATAATAGTAACCTGCGGCCACGATGAGGGCTATCAGCAGAATGTATTTCACCTTAGTCTCCTAGACTCTCATTAATCTCAGTTAATACCGCAACTGGATCAGCAGCTTGCGTGATTGGACGACCAATAACCAGGTAGTCGCTGCCGCTCGCGACGGCTCGCTCTGGTGTCATTATACGTTTTTGGTCCCCGGCATCGCTTCCTGCTGGGCGGATCCCCGGTGTCACGAGTGTAAACTCTGACCCCAACTGTGATTTTAATAACTGCGCTTCTTGCGCTGAACAAACTACACCATCAAGACCAGCCTGCTGTGCAAGCTTGGCTAGATACAATACTTGTTCTTGTGGGGATTTATCAATACCTAATTGTTTTAATTGTATTTCATCCATACTGGTAAGGACGGTCACCGCAATCAGTAACGGCGCTTTGTCACCGAAAGGAGTCAATGCTGCTTTCGCCTTTTCCATCATTGCCACACCACCACTGGCATGAACATTAACCATCCATACCCCTAATTTTGCAGCCGCAGTCACCGCTTTAGCAACAGTGTTAGGAATATCATGGAATTTCAAATCGAGAAATACATCGAAGCCCAAATCCACCAATTGTTTGACAAAATCGGGACCAAACAACGTAAACATTTCTTTGCCTACTTTTAAGCGGCAAGTGCTAGGTGATAATTGCTTTACGAAAGCTAAGGCTTTGTCTTGGTCGTCATAATCTAAGGCGATCAATACTTTTTTAGAATCAACAGAGCTCATTTTTTTCCTGTTTAAAAACCATCAAGCCCACGGCTTGGCTGTATAGACTCCCAATGTCGACATGAAGGACATAACCAGTAATGGCTATGGCTTTCAAAACCACAATGCTGACATTGATAGTCTGCCTTGGTGTCTATATATGATTGGATCAGTTTATCTATGGGGTTTAATGCCTCATCGAGTTGGGCATTTTGACCAGCCAATAATTGTAACAGAAAACGAAAGCCACGGATATTCGGCTGTTTCTTCAAGCTTTTGGTGAGAAACTCCATAGCCGCTTGGTTTTCGCCTCGTGTTAATAAATGCTGGCAATAATGAATTTTAAGAAGGACACCGCCTTGCTCTACCAGCTCACTCAACAATTGCTCGAACTGTTGCTGTAAGTTCAAATGACGATAGGCGTTGGCTAGCTTATCAATCACTAACGGTGAGCAGCGGGTAAATTGAGTGACCAAGTCACGCCAATAGTGAATTGCTTGCACATAGTCTTCCCGTTGATAAGCCTGTAAGCCCAGTTCATATAAGGGGCGAATACTCGGCTCGCCTACCCCTAAGGCTTGTGACATCAACTCTGTTTGCTGACTGTTAAGTGCTGCCTCACAGTAAAAATTCGCAATCGCAATACGTTGTTGGCTGTGAATGAATAAATGGGCATGACGCTGGTATAACTCAACGCCTTTTTGCCACTCTCGCGTTTGTGAGTATAAGGTGATCAGCGGTTCAATGGCCTGCTGACGCTTCCCCTTAACGAGGATAAGTAGGTGCTCTTCTGCGCTATCAAGTAATCCAGCCAAGATATAGTCCTGTGCTAACTCTAAGCGACTTTCAGTGAGCTGATCTTGATTTAAGTTAGGGTGCTCAAGTAATAACTCATGAATCTTGATGGCGCGGTCAAGCTCGCCGCGCTTGCGAAATAGTGCCGCTAAGGTCAAGTAGTGCTCGACCGAGTCCGCAGAGACCTCGAGTAACTGAATGAGGTGTTCAAGGCCTTGATCCTCTTCCCTATCAAGCAGGTACTTAAGGCCTTTACTGTATTCGGCGGTGATTTTGCGATTATGTTGATGGGCTTGGTTTTTGGCACTGTTTTTACCCATTATCCAGCCGTAGCCCGCAGCTACAGGCAAGAGTAAAAACAACAGTTCAAGCATGGCTAACCGTCTTTTTCAGTGGCAGGCTCAGGGCCTATGTCATTGTTGGAATCACGGGCTAGCTTGGTATTGCGTCGCTGCAAGCGGTAGTTTTGCCACTTTAACTTGGAAAACACACGGAAACTTACAAAGCAACCGACTAATAGGCCAATAACAAAACACACGCTGATAAGGGCAGCAAGTGGTAATTGAGCGCTAGCAATAAGATAATTTACTTGAACAGACTGTGGATTTTGCGAACCCAATACGAAGGCAATAAAAACACACAGTACAAAAAGAACGATTTTTACAACCTTCACTCGGTAACGACTCCGTTGTTATTATTGTATGCTCTCGTTAACGCGATCGCGCAATTCTTTGCCTGGTTTAAAATGAGGGACATATTTACCGTCTAGTTCAACGGTTTCGCCGGTTTTTGGATTTCGGCCTGTACGTGGTGCACGGTAATGAAGGGAAAAGCTACCAAAGCCGCGAATTTCGATGCGCTCGGCGCTAGAGAGCGAGCCGGCCATCTGTTCTAGAATTTCTTTTACGGCATTTTCAACATCACGTGCTTGGATGTGTGAGTGTTGTTCTGCAAGCTGTTCTATTAACTCTGACTTGGTCATAATGTTTCCTCAAGTGCTTACAAAAGGAAGGGCTTGCGCCCTTCCTAGACTCGACTAAAGCTTAGTCTTTTTGTGCATTTTTAAATGCAGCAGCCATAGCGTTTTCGAACTGAGGCTCATCTGCCTTCAGTTTCTCAAGCGCTTCTTTCTCTTCAGCTTCGTAAATCGCTTTTACAGAAAGGCTGATAGCGCGGTTCTTACGATCTACGCCAACAAACTTCGCTTCGATTTCGTCGCCTTCAGAAGCAACTGCAGTTGCATCTTCTACACGCTCTTGAGCGATGTCTGCTACACGGATGTAACCTTCAACGCCTTCAGCAAGCTCAACTGTTGCACCTTTAGCATCAACAGCTGTCACTTTACCTTTAACAATAGCACCTTTTTTGTTTGCGTCTAGGTAGTTATTGAAAGGATCCGCTTCGATTTGCTTAACGCCTAGAGAGATACGCTCACGCTCTGGGTCAACTTGAAGAACGATAGCTGTGATCTCGTCACCTTTCTTGTATTCACGTACAGCTTCTTCGCCAGGCGTGTTCCAAGAAATATCAGATAGGTGTACAAGACCGTCGATGCCGCCTTCAAGACCGATGAAGATACCGAAGTCAGTGATTGACTTGATCTTACCAGTAACTTGGTCGCCTTTGTTGTTAAGACGCGCAAATTCCTGCCAAGGGTTCGCTTTACACTGCTTAAGACCTAGAGAAATACGACGACGCTCTTCGTCGATCTCTAGTACCATTACTTCAACAGTATCACCTAGTGATACTACTTTAGATGGGTGGATGTTCTTGTTAGTCCAATCCATCTCAGAAACGTGTACTAGACCTTCTACGCCTTCTTCGATTTCAACGAAGCAACCGTAGTCAGTTAGGTTAGTTACACGACCAGTTAGCTTAGCGCCTTCTGGGTAACGGTTAGCAATTTCTTGCCATGGATCTTCGCCAAGCTGCTTAAGACCTAGAGAAACACGTGTTTTCTCTTTGTCGAACTTAAGTACTTTAACGTTGATTTCGTCGCCAACATTTACGATTTCTGAAGGGTGCTTAACACGCTTCCACGCCATGTCAGTGATGTGTAGTAGACCGTCTACACCACCTAGATCTACGAACGCACCGTAATCGGTAAGGTTCTTAACGATACCTTTAACTTCTTGACCTTCAACAAGGTTAGCAAGTAGCTCTTCACGTTCAGCTGAGTTTTCAGACTCAATAACAGCACGACGTGAAACAACAACGTTGTTGCGCTTCTGGTCAAGCTTGATTACTTTGAACTCTAGCTCTTTACCTTCAAGGTGAGTGGTGTCACGTACTGGACGAACATCAACAAGTGAACCAGGTAGGAAGGCACGGATTGAATCTACTTCAACAGTGAAGCCGCCTTTAACCTTGCCATTGATAACACCAGTAACTGTTTCGTTTTCTTCACACGCTTTTTCAAGGCGAATCCACGCTTCGTGGCGCTTCGCTTTTTCACGAGAAAGAATAGTTTCACCGAAGCCGTCTTCGATAGCGTCTAGTGCTACATCTACTTCGTCACCAACGGCAACTTCTAGTTCACCAGCAGTATTTTTGAACTGCTCTGCAGGAATGGCACTTTCTGACTTTAGGCCAGCGTCTACAAGAACGATGTTGTTCTCGATAGAGATTACGGTACCTTTTACGATTGAGCCCTGTTGAGCTTCAAAATCCTGTAGGCTTTCTTCAAATAACTGCGCAAAATTTTCTGACATACTTAATACGTCTCTATAAGTTAAATTCTCCACATCGCGTCACTGCTCAGCGGGGTTATTAGTAAAACATCAGCATCCTGCCAATGTGAAATAAATTAGTCTTTTATACTCGTATGCGGGAGTTTGCCGGCTAAGACCGCATCTTCTAGGATCTTATTAACCTGAGCGAACACCTGTTCGGCATTGAGCTGCGTTGTATCAACAGTGATAGCATCATCCGCTGGCACAAGGGGTGCCACGCTGCGATTCATATCACGTTCGTCACGTGCTTTAATGTCCTCGAGTAGACCACCTAGTGTAACATCCAGGCCACGCTCCTTCAACTCTTTAAAACGGCGCTCGGCGCGCTCTTCGGCACTGGCAGTGAGGTAAATCTTCACCTCGGCATCGGGGAATACCACCGTGCCCATATCTCTGCCATCGGCGATTAAGCCGTTTTCGCTGCGAAATGCGCGTTGACGGCGCAGTAATGCTTCGCGTACACGCGGCAGCGCGGCAACTTTAGACGCCGCAGCGCCGACTTCTTCGTTGCGAATGCCATGGGTGACTTCTTCACCCTCAAGGATAATCTTGCTCGAGTCGGTCTCGTTATCAAATTCGAATTGCACATCTAAATTCGCCGCCAGAGGAACAAGGGCCTCTTCGCTATCTAGGGCTATTTGGTGGTGTAACGCGGCGAGCGCTAACACCCGGTAAATTGCACCACTATCAAGCACGTCCCAGCCTAATTTTTGTGCAAGTAAGCGACACACCGTACCCTTGCCTGAGCCACTTGGCCCATCAATGGTGATCACCGGCATTGATGCCTGCATTCAAACCTCCTGCATGCACAGCAAACATTAAAATCGGCGGTATTATACGCGAACTTTTCTGCAAATTCGCGTCATTACAGTAGTTTTTTAATATTGTTTTGTAACAGATCAAGTATCAGCCTGCTTGCGAAAAAGCGTAAACAGGCTGCAAAGGCTAGTACTGACTGACGTGTGACAGTGTATCAAAATAGGTAGGGAAGGTTTTCGCGGTGCAATTCGGGTCGTTAATAGTGACAGGCCACCCGCCCACAGCAACCAATGAAAAGCACATCGCGATACGATGGTCGTTATAAGTATCGATGGCAACATCATTAAGTTTTGTTACCGGGGTGATTTCGATATAGTCTTCGCCCTCAATGACCTCAGCGCCCAACTTCTTCAACTCTGTTGCCATTGCATGTAACCGGTCGGTTTCTTTGACTCGCCAATTATAGATATTACGAATTGCCGTTTTGCCCTTTGCAAACAGTGCGACTGTTGCCAGAGTCATTGCTGCATCAGGGATCGCATTGGCGTCAATGTCCACGCCTTTGAGTGTACCTTTGCGCACAACCAACTTGGTATCATACCAATCAATGTCAGCCCCCACCTGCTGCATAACCTTCGCAAAGCCGATATCTCCTTGTACACTTTGCGAGCCAACACCATGAATGGTGATTTCACCGCCAGCAATGGCTGCCGCCGCAACAAAGTAAGATGCTGAGGAAGCGTCGCCTTCAACCATAATGCGTCCAGGGCTTTGGTATGTTTGTCCGCCTTTGACATAGAAGCGTTGATAATTGTCATGTTCAACATGGACACCAAATTTCGCCATCACCCCAAGGGTGATATCTATATAGGGCTTAGAAACCAACTCGCCTTTAATGCTGATGTTGGTATCCCCCTGAAACAGCGGAGCGGCCATCAATAAAGCGGTCAGAAACTGACTGGAAATACTGCCATCAATGCTTACTTCCCCCCCGCTGAGTCCTTGACCGTGAATCACCAACGGCGGATAGTGGCGCTGTTTGCTGTAGTGAATATCGGCTCCGAGGGACTGTAGCGCATCCACTAAGTGGCCAATTGGACGCTCTTCCATGCGCGGCTCGCCTGTCAGTGTGAAAGAGCCCGAAGTTGCTGCTAGCACCGCAGTCAGTGGTCGAAATGCGGTACCCGCGTTACCGAGAAACAAAGCATCATCTGGGGTATCCAGTTCACCGCCCCGCCCGTGCACCACAGCCTGCGTTTTATCATCGCTCAATTCAACCTTAACCCCTAAGGCCGAGAGCGCTGCAAGCATATGACGAATATCATCGCTATCGAGCAGGTTGGTCACTGTGGTGTTGCCCTGTGCAAGCGCTGCCAGCAATAAGATGCGGTTAGAAAGACTTTTTGAACCTGGGAGGGTGACCTCGCCATTGACGCCTTTGATTGGCGCTAATCGTAATGACTCCATCACCCATGCTCCTTGGCAAACTCATCCATAAAGGTCACGAGCGCTTCAATACCGGCAACGGGCATGGCGTTGTAGATGCTCGCACGCATGCCGCCAACAAAACGATGCCCTTCTAACGCCAGTAAGCCTGCCTGTTTAGATAGTGCTAAGAAGCGCTCGTTATGGCGCTCGTCGTTCAACCAAAATGGTACATTCATTAATGAGCGGCAGGCTTTGTCCACTTTATTATTGTAAAACGAGGAGCTATCGATGTAATCATACAAGATTGCCGCTTTATTTTTATTATGGCGCTGCATGGCAGGAACACCACCGTGCTCCTCGAGATATTTAAATACTTCATCAGCCAGATACCAAGCGAAGGTCGGCGGCGTGTTATACATACTGCCCTGCTTGGCCTCCACCGCGTAATCCAGTATTCCTGGGCGCGGCAGACCTTGGCGCTCTAGCAGCGTCTTACGAACAATCACAATAGCAAGCCCTGAAGGACCAATATTTTTTTGCGCACCGGCGTAAATGACATCAAAATCATCAACATTGATTTCCCGCGATAGAATCATCGACGACATATCGGCCACGATGGGCGCACTAGGGTGGCGAGGCACGTCAAATAATTCAACACCATCAATGGTTTCATTAGGGCAATAATGAATGTAGCTGGCTTTTTCAGGCAATGGCCATTGCGCCACCGGGGTTACGCCAAACTGACCATCACGGTCATCACGGACGTTCAGTTCAACCACATCGGTGTACTTACGCGCTTCTGTCGCCGCGCCGTCAGACCAAATACCGGTATTAACATACACCGCTGGTGCATCGTCCAAATGCAGATTCATTGGCACAGCGGCAAATTGACCACGACCGCCACCATGCATAAAGAGCACGGCAAAGTCATCGCTAATGTTCATTAACCGGCGCAAACGCGCCTCGCACTGTTGCGCCATGGTTAAAAACGGTTCAGCTCGGTGACTCACTTCCATCACCGATACTCCAAGGTTTTGCCAATCCAAAAATTCACTCTGTGCCTTTTTCATAACCTCGGGTGGCAACATGGCAGGGCCTGCACAAAAGTTGTATACGCTCATTACTTCTATTTCCTCATTCCATATGCGTATGGATAACACCTAGGACGCTATGCACCACGATTAAGTGCTCGAAAGGTATTATCAACAAATAAAAAAAGCGGCCGAAGCCGCTTTCATATACTAAGAGATTTACTCAGGCGTGTCATCGCCTGCAGTGGGTGCCTGTGAATTTTCTGGCACCTCATTTTGCTCTATGTCGACTAGGTCTTCATCATCGATTTCTTCGATACGTTGTAACCCAACCACAGCCTCACCGTCAATGGTACGGATCAAAATGACCCCCTGCGTGTTACGGCCAACGCGAGACACTTCATTAACACGAGTACGTACTAAGGTGCCGCGATTAGAAATGATCATGATTTCATCATTGTCATCGACTTGCACCGCACCAACTACAGGGCCATTGCGCTCGCTCACTTTAATTGAGACCACGCCTTGTGTCGCTCGACTCTTAGCAGGGTACTCTTCTAATGGTGTGCGTTTACCATAGCCATTCTCGGTCACGGTTAGGATAGCGCCATCCCCTTGCGGTACAATTAACGATACCACTTTGACGTCGTCTGGCATCTTGATGCCACGAACACCTGTTGCAGTACGGCCCATAGGACGCAGAGCGAGCAGTTCTTCGCCCGTTTCAGGGTCACGTTTAACTTCACCCGTTTCAGCATCGCGTTGTTTCTCATTGAAACGCACTACTTTGCCGTGCTCGGTAAATAGCATGATGTCGTCTTCACCAGTGGTGATACGTGCACCGATTAAGCTATCCCCTTCGTTCAGGTTAATCGCGATGATGCCGCTGGCGCGTTGACGGCTGTAGGCGGTCAGTGGCGTTTTCTTAACAACACCGCTGGCGGTCGCCATGACAATAAACTTGTCTTCTTCGTATTCACGCACAGGTAATATCGTGGTGATACGTTCATCAGCTTCGAGCGGTAGCAAGTTAACAATCGGCTTACCACGCGCTGCACGGCTGGCAAGTGGCAACTGGTAGACTTTCAGCCAATACAAACGCCCTGCACTGGAGAAGCATAAAATGGTGTCGTGGGTATTGGCGACCAGTAAGCGTTCGATGAAATCTTCATCTTTCATCTTCGTTGCCGACTTACCCTTACCGCCTCGACGCTGGGCCTCGTAATCACTCAAAGGCTGGTACTTAACATAGCCTTCATGGGACAAGGTCACCACCACATCTTCTTCGTTGATTAAATCTTCCAAGCTGATGTCGTGCGCAGCGGCACTGATTTCAGTACGACGTTCATCGCCATAGGTGTCTTTAATCAATACTAATTCGTCACGGATCACTTCCATCAAACGCTCAGGTGAACCGAGGATATGTAACAACTCAGCGATAAGCTCAAGTAGCTCTTGGTATTCATCAAGGATCTTACCGTGCTCTAGGCCTGTCAGCTTATGTAAGCGCAGCTCCAAAATAGCCTGAGCTTGGGGCTCTGATAGATAGTATTGACCATCGCGAATACCTAAGCCATCAGCAAGCCAGTCTGGGCGCGCAGCATCATCACCGGCTTTTTCCAGCATGGCTTTTACATTGCCGAGCTCCCACGGGCGAGATACTAACGCTTCTTTCGCCTCGGCCGGTGTTGGCGACTTGCGGATCAGCTCAATGACCGGGTCGATATTCGCCAAAGCAATAGCTAGACCTTCAAGGGTGTGTGCACGGTCACGGGCTTTACGTAAATCGTATACGGTCCGACGAGTGACCACTTCACGACGATGCAGAATAAAGGCTTCAAGCATCTCTTTGAGGTTGAAACAACGTGGCTGATTGCCATCTAGGGCAACCATGTTCATGCCAAACACTGTTTGCATTTGCGTTTGTGCGTACAGGTTATTGAGGATAACTTCGCCGACTTCGCCGCGTTTTACCTCGATAACAATGCGCATACCGTCTTTATCAGACTCATCACGCAGCGCACTGATCCCCTCAATCTTCTTGTCTTTAACCAGTTCGGCGATTTTTTCAATCAAGCGCGCTTTGTTAACCTGGTATGGGATTTCATGGACAACGATGGTTTCGCGCCCGGTTTTTTCATCCACTTCGACATCGGCACGAGCGCGGATATAAATCTTACCACGGCCGGTTTTATAGGCCTGCTCAATGCCCTTTTTGCCATTGATAATGGCTGCAGTAGGGAAATCAGGACCAGGAATGTAGTCCATCAATTCTTCAATCGTGGTTTCCGGCTCTTTAATAAGCGCCAAACAACCATTGATCACTTCGGTGAGGTTATGCGGCGGTATGTTAGTCGCCATACCGACGGCAATACCCGAAGAACCATTGACGAGTAAGTTAGGCACTTTGGTCGGCAACACATCTGGGATTTGCTCGGTGCCGTCGTAGTTCGGCACAAAGTCTACAGTCTCTTTTTCTAAATCAGCCAGTAGCTCTTGTGATAGCTTCGCCATACGCACTTCGGTGTAACGCATCGCCGCCGCTGAGTCACCATCTACCGAGCCAAAGTTACCTTGACCATCAACAAGCATGTAACGCAAGGAGAATGGCTGTGCCATACGAACGATGGTGTCGTACACTGCACTGTCGCCATGGGGGTGGTATTTACCGATTACATCACCGACTACACGAGCCGATTTCTTATAGGGTTTATTCCAGTCATTGCGGAGTTCATTCATGGCAAACAACACACGACGGTGAACAGGCTTAAGCCCATCACGCACATCGGGAAGCGCACGCCCTACAATTACACTCATAGCGTAATCGAGGTAGGAATTTTTTAACTCATCTTCAATATTAACCGGAAGGACTTCGTTGGCGAGATCAGTCATTGATTCCACTTTCCTTCTTCATTGACAGCCTCCGTCCCCAACAAAGTGAAGGAGACTCAGCGACTGTCATTTGTCGTTATTATCTGCGTTCATGCTATCACATTATTTTTGATTTTACAGGCGCTAAATCTTTGCGATTTGCGAAAATCCCCCCGTATAATGGCCTCATAAACACGAGGAAGTTTTATATGACCGAACATCAAAATGTAGACCACAGTGAAATAGCTAAATTTGAGGCCATTGCCGAACGTTGGTGGGATTTCGACGGCGAATTCAAACCACTACATGATATTAACCCTCTGCGACTGGATTTCATCGCCCAGCACGCACAAGGGCTGGCGCAAAAGCAGGCCGTGGATATAGGCTGCGGAGGTGGAATTTTAGCTGAAAGCATGGCCAAGCTTGGCGCCCAAGTCACGGGCATTGATATGGGCCAAGAGCCACTCAATGTAGCGAAGCTGCACGCGCTGGAGTCTGGCGTAAAAGTGGATTATCAGTTAAGCACTGCCGAAGCATTTAGCGAACACCACAGTGAACAGTTTGATGTAGTCACCTGTATGGAAATGCTTGAACATGTGCCTGAACCCGAGTCGGTTATTGCCGCTGCCGCCCGCCTCGCTAAACCAGGAGCAAACGTGTATTTCTCTACGCTCAATAAAACCACTAAAGCCTATTTGCTGGCAATACTGGGAGCGGAGAAGGTGCTAAAAATGGTTCCTGAAGGCACGCACGACCACAGTAAGTTTATTCGCCCCTCGCAACTTATAGCATGGGCTGAGCAACAAGGGCTCAAAGTGCGTCACAGCGCCGGCTTAAGTTATAACCCGCTGACAAAACAATTTACCCTTAACAACGACGTTAGCGTTAACTATATATTGCACTTCGAAAAATTACTGTGATCGAAAATGATCCGCGCATTGTATTGGCAAATTCGCGGATGACGAATACACTATATCTGGTGGCTTGTTAATTTTTGAACACCAGATATAGTGATTTGAAATGATCGTCACGAATACAATTTAAGCGTATTGATGATAAAAAAATCAGTCGCTATCGGTACAAAAATTTCGTTTAAATTGTTTTTTTTGGCGTTGATTTTCATCTAAATACAGCTTTAAAAATGCTATAAGGTTAACGATCACTAACCCCTTGTAGTTATCCACAGATTGTCAAGGTATGCGCCTCTTGCAAAAGCATCGCTACCCCACTATCTTGTGAGTCGCTGTGATGAAAACACCATATATAGTGTTTAAATCTTGGCCAATTAGGCCGTGCTTTAATCTGCTGTACTCATAAATAGGTGATAGCGAAGCACTATCCTGGCAGTAAAGTAACATTCGCTGGTGTAAATACGGGCGGCAACACGTATTTCTCAGCCGTGCGCTAAGACAACTAATTATAAATACGGGCAATAACTATGAACCAACAGCTATCTGTTAGTAAACGCGACGGACGTAAGGAAGCGCTGGATTTAGATAAAATCCATCGCGTTATTACTTGGGCGGCAGAAGGTCTGAATAATGTATCTGTCTCACAAGTTGAACTTAAGTCCCATATTCAGTTCTATGACGGTATCCGCACCGAAGACATTCATGAGACAATCATTAAGTCAGCAGCAGATCTGATCTCAAAAGACACTCCTGACTATCAGTTTTTGGCAGCTCGCCTTGCCATCTTTCATCTAAGAAAGAAAGCTTATGGCCAATTTGAGCCACCGAAGCTGTATGACCACGTAGTTAAGCTCGTTGAAGATAAACGCTATGATCAACATTTACTCACTGATTACACTCAGTCTGAGTTCGAGCAAATGGATGCCTTTATTGATCATAGCCGAGACTTAAACTTCAGCTACGCCGCAGTAAAGCAGTTGGAAGGTAAATACCTAGTCCAAAACCGTGTTACTGGCGACATTTACGAGAGCGCGCAATTTTTATATGTATTAGTGGCTGCCAGCTTATTCTCTGAATACCCAAAAGAAACGCGTCTTGACTATGTTAAGCGCTTTTACGATGCCGTTTCTACATTCAAAATTTCGTTGCCAACACCGATTATGTCGGGTGTGCGCACACCGACTCGTCAATTTAGCTCATGCGTACTGATTGAGTGTGACGATAGCCTAGATTCCATTAACGCGACTTCTTCTGCAATCGTAAAATACGTATCACAGCGAGCCGGTATTGGTATTAACGCTGGACGCATTCGTGCCCTAGGCAGCCCAATCCGTAACGGTGAAGCCTACCATACAGGTTGTATCCCATTTTATAAGCACTTCCAAACGGCAGTAAAAAGCTGCTCTCAAGGTGGGGTGCGCGGCGGCGCAGCAACACTCTTCTACCCACTGTGGCACTTGGAAGTGGAAAACCTGCTGGTCTTGAAGAATAACCGAGGTGTCGATGACAACCGGGTACGCCACTTAGATTATGGTGTGCAGTTTAATAAGTTGATGTATACCCGACTCATTAAAGACGGCCACATTACCTTATTCAGTCCATCGGATGTGCCAGGCTTGTACGATGCCTTTTTCGAAGACCAAGAAAAGTTCGAACAGCTATATGTGCAGTACGAACAAGACGACAGTATTCGCAAAAAGCGTATCAAGGCCATTGAGCTGTTTTCGATGTTTTTGCAAGAGCGTGCCAGCACTGGGCGCATCTATCTGCAAAACGTGGATCACTGTAATACTCACAGCCCGTTCGATGCTAAAGTCGCGCCTATTCGCCAATCTAATTTATGTTTAGAAATCGCGCTGCCGACTAAGCCGATGAATAATGTTATGGACGAAGAAGGCGAAATTGCCTTGTGTACGCTATCGGCATTTAACCTCGGTGCTATTAATTCACTCGACGAGCTCGAAGAGCTGGCCGAACTAGGTGTCCGCGCCCTTGATAGCCTGTTGGATTACCAAGAGTACCCTGTTCCTGCTGCGTATAACGCCACCATGGGCCGCCGTACTTTGGGTATTGGCGTCATTAACTTTGCCTATTACTTAGCTAAAAATGGCAAACGTTATTCCGATGGCAGTGCCAACGCGCTAACACACAAAACTTTTGAGGCGATTCAATATTACTTAATGAAAGCGTCAAATGAGTTAGCGAAAGAAAAAGGTGCTTGTCCTAAGTTTAACGAAACAACCTATGCTCAAGGCGTTATGCCTATCGATACTTATAAGAAGGATCTCGATAGTGTATGTGACGAGCCGTTGCACCTTGATTGGGATGGACTACGCGAAAGCATTAAAACCCATGGTATGCGTAACTCGACGCTTTCAGCGTTAATGCCTTCAGAGACATCATCGCAAATTTCTAATGCCACTAATGGCATCGAGCCACCGCGTGGGCACATCAGCGTTAAAGCATCTAAAGACGGTATTTTGAAGCAGGTAGTGCCTGAATATGAGCGTTTGAAAGAGCAGTACGAGTTACTTTGGGATATCCCTTCTAACGATGGCTACCTGCAACTTGTTGGCATTATGCAGAAATTCGTTGACCAAACGATTTCAGCCAATACCAACTATGATCCAAACAAGTTCGAAGGCGGTAAAGTACCTATGAAGTTACTGCTTAAAGACTTATTAACCGCGTACAAGCTTGGTGTCAAAACGTTGTACTACCATAACACTCGTGATGGTGCAGCTGACTCGCAAGACGAGCTTAAGCCAGAACAAGCCGATGACGGCTGTGAAGGCGGCGCGTGTAAAATATAATTACAGCATGCGGCTGTGTACAGCCGCATTCCTTTGTTGTTCTACCAAGTAGATTGAGACCCCACGACTATGTCATACACCACTTTTAGCCGTAATCATAACGACCAATTAAAAGAACCGATGTTTTTTGGGCAAACGGTGAATGTGTCACGTTACGACCAGCAGAAGTACCCTATTTTTGAGAAGTTAATTGAAAAGCAACTGTCTTTCTTTTGGCGCCCGGAAGAAGTGGATGTCAGCAAAGACCGTGTTGATTTTCAATCATTGCCCGATCATGAACGTCACATTTTCTTGAGCAACCTGAAATACCAAACCCTGCTAGACAGTGTTCAAGGGCGCTCACCCAACGTTGCCTTGCTACCTATCGTGTCGCTGCCCGAGTTGGAAACCTGGATAGAAACATGGGCGTTCAGTGAGACCATCCACAGTCGCTCATACACTCATATCATTCGCAATGTAACGCAATCCCCTGAGCTTATTTTTGATGACATTGTCACCAATGACAAAATCAATGAACGTGCCGACGCGGTGACTCGTTACTATGATGACTTAATCCACTTAACATCAATTTATAACCTGTACGGCGAAGGTCAGCACACCGTCAACGGCGATGTTATTGATGTGAGCCTGTACGAGCTTAAGAAACGTTTGTATTTAGCGATGATGTCGGTGAATATTCTCGAAGCCATTCGCTTCTATGTGTCGTTTGCATGCTCGTTTGCGTTTGCAGAGCGTGAACTGATGGAAGGCAATGCGAAAATCATTAAGCTTATCGCTCGTGATGAAGCCTTGCACCTCTCTGGTACGCAGCACATGCTCAATATTATGCAAGAAGGTAAGGACGACCCGCAAATGGCAGAGGTAGCAGCCGAGTGCCGCGAGCAAGCCATTGCGATGTTTGTCGATGCAGCGCAACAAGAAAAAGAGTGGGCTGAATATCTCTTTAAAGATGGCTCTATGATAGGGCTCAACAAAGACATTCTCTGTCAGTACGTTGAGTACATTACCAATGTGCGTATGAGCGCAGTAGGCTTGCCAACTCAATTTGAAACTCAAAGCAATCCGATCCCATGGATCAATGCTTGGTTGGTATCTGATAACGTGCAAGTTGCTCCGCAAGAAGCGGAAATCAGCTCTTACTTAGTTGGCCAAATCGATTCGCAAGTGGATGCTAACGACTTTGGTGACTTTGACCTTTAATATAAGTGGGGCCCTTTTGGCCCCCTACTCTTCCTAATCGTGTCTAACAAACCCGCTACAATCACACTTAATGGCCAAGCCCTGCTTCACCCAGAGCAGAGCCCCAGCTTGTTACATAGCCTAGAAAGCCAAGGTGTCGATGCGCCATATCAATGCCGTGAAGGGTTTTGCGGCGCTTGTCGAGCCAAGCTATGTCAAGGCAGCGTGGTGTATCGCCACGAGCCGCTTGCTTTTATTCGTGATGGTGAAATATTACTGTGTTGCTCCACCCCTGAAGGCGACATTACAATAAGTTTTGACGACTAGAACCAACTCACCTGCAGTGCTGAACGAACAAATACATCATTGGCAGTAATACTGATTTCATCACTGTCAACACTCACATGCCATGCCAAAGAGCGCGCCAACATGGCCTCTAGGCGCTCAATAAAAGCGTTTTCGATAGCAATTAGCTCAACCCGCTGATGTGCTAGTAACCAGTGCTGTAGCTCACTATCAACAGGCAGTACGGTGATCACATACAATTGTTGAGCCTCGCGATACAGCTTATTTAAGACCTTAATATCACCTGTAAACACTTCGATAACCAACTCATAATCATCGAAATCATTTTTGGCATAAACATCACGCTGTGGTTTTTCACGGGCGTCACATAACGTAAGGTCATGGCGATAAGCAAATAAGCAAAATCCAAGCAGTCGTAGGATAAAGTGGTGTAGGGATTCGTTATCTCGCCGCGCGGTTGTAAAATGCTCATTCAATTGGCAGTGATGAACGTTATCATTAATTGTAAAGTGTGCTTTAAACACCCTTCCTTTATCGCTCATAAGTCCCGCTTCCTGATCCTTGATACTTAGTAAGTATAGAGCAAGGCGCTGAGTAACAACGAATAAACTCAAGGTTATAGTATAACATTGTTGAGTTTATTGATTTGCTAATGTTATATTATAGCCAATGTCAGTAACTGGAAGTATTCTTATGTTCAAACCTGCGCCTCTTTCTCTCACTATTGCCGCGCTACTGAGTGCGCCCAATGCGCTCGCGGGCACTGTGACCGGAACCGTTATCGACCCTCAACAGCAACCCATCGAAAACGTTATTGTCCACTACCATGGTAAACAGCAAAGCGTTCGTACCAATGCCAATGGTGAGTTTTCAATCACCCTAGATGCAGCGGGCGAGCTACATTTCAGTAAAGACGACTATATTGATAAGCGCGTGGCGGTCAATGAGCAAGACCAAACGGTTCAAGTCAACCTTACCCCCTCCGCAATTGAAACCGTTGTTGTTTACGCTTCGGGACTGGATAAAAATAACCTCGACATGGTATCGCCAGTATCTGTACTGAGCGGCGATGCACTGCGTGATAGCGCGCAACCAACATTGGGTGAGACCCTCAAAGGGATCCCAGGCATTAACGCCAGTTATTTCGGCCCTGTTTCATCGAGCCCTATCATTCGTGGTTTAGATGGCCCACGTGTAAAGATCACTCAAAATGGTTTAGACAGCAGTGATGCCTCTCGCGTCGGTCCGGATCATGCTGTGACCACCGAGTCTATTGCTGCTGAGCAAATAGAAGTACTTCGTGGCCCAGCTACGTTGCTGTATGGCTCTGGTGCTATCGGTGGTGTAGTGAACGTCGTTGATAACCGTATCCCCACCGATCGTATTGAGGGTTACGAAGGAGCGGCTGAATACAGCCATGATACCGTATCGACTACCAACACCTATGCGGGTAAGTTTGCAGCGGGTCACGATGGCTTTAATGTGCATGTCGATGGCACTGACCGTGTTGGTCATGATTATGAGACTCCACGTTTCTATACCCAAGAGCATGAGGGCGAATTAGCGGCTCACGATAAAGTGGATAATACCTTTATCGATAGTGCCACGGTTAATTTAGGCACCAGTTACGTTGCCGATCATTGGACCCTTGGTTTGTCTTATGGCCGTATTGAGAGCGACTACGGAATTCCAGCCCACTCCCATGACCATCACGATCATGAAGAGCACGGACACGATGAACATGGCCATGAAGAGCACGGACACGATGAACATGGCCATGAAGAGCATGGACACGAAGACGAGCATGACGGTCACGATGAACATGCCGGCGAAGAGCAAGCCCACAATGTATTTGCGCGCGTTGAGCAAGACCGCTGGCAAGCGTTAGCAAGTTACTCATTCCACGACAGTATCATAGAAACACTGAGCGTTCGCGCAGGTTACACAGACTACCGACACGCTGAAGTGGAAGAGCAGACAATCGGTACCTTATTCGAAAATACCACCCATGAAGCACGCATCAATGCCAAGCATCGCGTTGGTCAATGGCACGGTACATTGGGCTATCACTACACTGACTCTGACTATGCAGCTTCGGGTGCCGAAGCCTTTACACCTGCGACAGAAACGCAAGTACACGCCCTGTACTTGCTAGAAGAGCGTGAATTTGGTGACTGGACATTAGAGCTTGGTGCTCGCGTCGAAGATTACAGTTTGTCTAGCGATATAGCTGGTACATCAGATCATGAAGATGAACATGACAGTCATGACCATGAACAAGAGCATCATGATGAGCACCTCGAAGACCCAGAGCTTATCGCTTACGAGTATGATGAAACAAACATGAGCTTTTCATTAGGTGGGATTTGGCAGTACCAAGAAGGTTACAGTTTAGCTGTCAGTTTATCTCATTCTGAGCGTGCTCCACTGACGGCTGAGCTGCTATCTAATGGTGAGCATATCGCAACATCAACGTACGAGTTAGGTCTTGCTTATGATATAGAAGACGGTGAAGCGCACTTTAACGGCCAAAATGTGCAGCAAGAAGTGGCAAACAACATCGATGTCAGCTGGCGTAAATACATCGGTGATTTTGGCGTTAACCTAAGTGTGTTCTATAACGACGTTGAAAACTTCTATTACCAACAAGATACTGGCTTGGTATATGAGCATGATGAAGGCTTCATTGCTGCACAGCTTGGCGATGAAGACGCCATGACAGTGTATCAATATCAGTCTCAAGACGCCGAACTATATGGCTTCGAGTTAGATATGCACTACCAAATTAGCCAGCAATGGCGTATTAAGGGCTTTGCCGACTCGGTCAGCGCAAAACTCGATAATGGTGAGTATATTCCTCGTATTCCTGCCGCCAAGCTTGGCACCCAGGTTGATTACACGCTACAAAATTGGGACTTAGCACTTAAGGCCACGCACTATCTTGAACAAGATGATATTGCTGCCTCTGAAACGGTCACCGACGCTTATACCTTAGTTGATTTCACCGTTGACTATAACTTTGCCGTGGGGTCGTTTGATGGCGTGGCTTACATGCAATTAAATAACCTGACTGATGAGCTTGGCTTTGTTCATAGCTCCTTTATAAAAGAGCAAGCTCCGTTACCTGGGCGTAATCTGCGTCTCGGTATTCGCGCTTACTTCTAATTCGGTTAGACATAAAAAAGCCCGCATTTGCGGGCTTTTTTGTGTTTGTAACCTTAACCGTGTTTACGGCGCCAGCCTAGCAGTGGCAACGCCAATAAAGCGAGCCAACCTAGACTTCCGCTTTGACGCTCGTAGGTTTCTGCAGCCTCAGGTGGGCACTCTTCAACCTCACCGCCGGCGATTGGAGTGAGTTTCACTGGTTTGGCTACACTCTCGTATAGCGTCTCACCATCACTATCGACCTCCACTTCACCGAAAGAATTCAACTTAGGTTCGGTTTTAGTAGCAACACCATAAATGATGTTGTCATCATCAATGGCCGTTGCTTCAGCGAAGGTATATGGATAATTGCTTTCACCATCAACGTCGTAGCATGGCAATAAATCGTTAATATTGGCGATTTTTTCATCACCTAAGGTGTAGATGAAGCCTTCACGACGACGACTGCCTGAGTTAACAACATCGACTTCACCTTCGCCGACAATGACGCCCTGCTCGTTTATGTCACGGCCCACTGAGCTTGAACTGGTAAAGTAGTCTGTCGGGAACACTGTGGTGCCCGTTTCAATGTTATGGTAGAAGAACTTGGTCGTGCGTCGCCCTTCGATGTTTTTGGTGGCGTAACCGGTGACGATACCATTATCAGTAATCGCCGTTGCCTTACCAGAGTACCAATCATCTTCTTGGTCGATGATTTCTAGTACTTCACCATCTTTAAACAGGGCTGGCAGGGTATTAATGCGATTATCGTTGTTATTATCACGGATATGTGAATAACCAACGGCAATTCCTTGTGCATTAACGGCCAACGCCGTAGAGACGAATGCACTGTTTTCGTCTTCTTCAATGCTCAACCCTAAACCAAGGTTCTTTGTATCAACCACATTTAAATCTGCATCCAAGGTCCACAACGTGGCTCGGCGGTCATACAAACCATTGCGGGTATTGCTGGCGCTGCGATTTTCGATTTCCCAAACGCACACTGCAACTGGCTCATCTTCACCGTCGCAGCGATCGTCATAGTTATCTTGGCGATCTTCAGGCACGCCAGTTGAGCTGTCACCAACCACATAGTAACCGCCATCAGGGCGCATAACGATATCATTCGCTGTCCCTTGACCGCCGTATAAATCGCTGATCACTGGCAAGGTGACTACCGTGCCATCGACACCTACAACCACCCCGCGAGAGCGAAAATCGCGCACAAAATAGGTTTGCGCCTCATCATCGCCACTCGGCGTGAATTCTATTTGTTCATAAGGTGCTGATGACCACCCTGCGCGCACCCCATCTTCACTGATAGCGTTATATAAGTTGGCGACGCTGCGTGTCAAACCGTCGTAATGATCGCTTTGCTCGTCTAATAACACCTGCTCTGTTGCTGGGCTCGGTGTAAAGTTTACAGCCACGCTATCAGCAATTTTCTGCCAGTTGGCATCGCTGTTAACACTAGACGTTGATAGGAAGCTGAGCATAAAACGATGCGCATCAGCATTGAGGTTACCTGCTTCGATATCGTCCAAGGTAAAGGTAATTTCTTTATCAATGGCTTCGAACTGACTACGCTCCCAATCATCGTATGCGTTGGTGATCTGGCTATCGCTAAAGTCTATGTAACTAACATCGATTGGAAGATTGTATACGCCACGAGCTTGGCCAATAACCTCGCCATTATTATTAGCATCAGTAACGTAATGGTGTTTCGCAATATCTAAGGTACTCAGCTCCTCCACCTGATAAACGGCACCATGGACATGGGCGCTCAAGCCGGTAAGAATGCTCAATGCGACTAAGGATTTTTTCATGTTCTTCCCTACTACTGATTTTGTAATTCTTCGAGTTCTTCCCAACGGGCGAACGCAGCTTCAAGCTTCGACTCAAGCTCGGCCAATTGGTTCAATTTAGCGCTGGTAGTTTCGTTATCTTGCTTAAAAAAGTCACTACTATTGACCTCTTGTTGCAATGTGTCAATAGCTTGCTCAAACTGTTCCACCTGCTCAGGTAAGGTTTCGAGTTCGCGCTTATGCTTATAAGACAGCTTATTACTGGATTTAGGCTTGCTCGTTTTGCTCTGCGCTTGTTGCTGCTCGGCCTCGGCACTGGCTTTACGCTGCGCCTCTAGTGCCGCCAACTGCTGGGCGCGATAAGCTTCGTAATCGCTGTAACCGCCCACCACTTCGGTGATTTTACCATTGCCGTCAAATCCCCATACGCTGGAACAGGTGTTATCGATAAACTCCCGGTCGTGACTAACAATCAACACCGTGCCTTGATATTGGTTAACAATATCTTCTAATAGCTCGAGTGTTTCAATATCAAGGTCGTTAGTCGGCTCATCGAGTACCAATACATTCGATGGCTGCAAGAAAATTTTCGCTAGTAACAGGCGGTTCTTTTCTCCCCCAGAGAGGGCCTTCACTGGCGTGCGAGCGCGCTTAGGGGGGAATAGAAAGTCTTGCAAGTAACCCAGGACATGGCGTGAGCGCCCGCCTACATTGACTTCCTGCTTACCGTCCGCGACGTTGTCTTGCACACTTGCCTCTTCATCAAGCTTGGCACGGTATTGGTCAAAATAAGCTATTTCTAAATTAACGCCCTGTTTAAGTTGTCCTTTGGTGCTTTGCAACTGCCCAAATAGTAGCTTCAACAAGGTCGTTTTGCCGACCCCATTAGGGCCGACGAGGCCAACACGGTCACCACGCATCAATAACGTGGAAAAGTCATCGACTATGACTTTATCACCAAAGGCATGGCATAAATGCTTGGCCTCGGCAACTAACTTGCCTGAACGTGCTGCAGTTTCGATATTTAAATCGACTTTGCCGACTTGCTCTATCCGTTGTTTACGCTCTTGTCGCAGTGCTTTCAGTGCGCGTACGCGGCCTTCATTACGGGTGCGTCGCGCCTTAATGCCTTGGCGGATCCACGCTTCTTCTTCTGCCAGCTTTTTATCAAACTCGGCGTTTTGCTGTTCTTGCACTTTTAAATCGTGGGCTTTGCGCTCTAGGTAAGTTGCATAATCCCCTGGGTATGAGACCAACTGGCCACGATCTAAATCGAGAATGCGGGTTGCTAGGGCGCGGATAAAGGCACGGTCATGCGAAATAAAGATAATCGCACCTTTAAACTCTTTCAAAAATTGCTCTAACCACTTAACCGATGCGACATCTAGGTGGTTAGTAGGCTCATCCAATAGCAGTAAATCGGGTTCACCAACCAGGGCCTTCGCCAATGCCACTTTACGCAACCACCCTCCTGAAAGAGTGGCTAATTGCGCGTCTGCATCTAATTCTAATTGCCCCAGTACGAGCTTAATTTTGGAATCAAATCGCCAGCCGTCTTGGGCTTCGATATCGGCAGAAATACTTGCCAGACGCGACAATGCTTTTTCATCATCGGCATGCTCAGCAAGCTGTGCGTTTAAGGCATGAAACTCTTTAAGTAATTTAGCAACGGTGGGCAGGCCATCGGCCACATAGTCGAATACGCTGCCCTCACTATCACGGGGTGGATCTTGCTCTAGGCGCGCGATTTTAAGCTCACCTACCTGATTAATGTCACCATCATCAAGGATTACATCACCGCTAAGGACTTTTAAAAAAGTCGATTTTCCGGCGCCGTTACGGCCAACGACACACACACGCTCGCCCTGCTCAATAACGGCATTGGCACCGTCAAGTAACGGATGAGTTCCATAGGCCAACTGGCCGTTTGTTATTCTAATAAGGTCCATACTGCTCTATCAATTGATTGATTGCCTGCTGGTCAAAAGGCCATCCCAGCTCGGCCTCGGGTCGATGTGCCAACGCCATAACGGGAATACGCACTTGGTAAGCGCTAAGCCACTCGGGATCATCGATGATGTCACGCAATTCAATAGCACTCACTTGTGGATGCTGCGCCAACATTGCTTGCGCTTGCTCGCACAGGTGACACCCTTCGGTGTGATATAACACCACCTTAGCCACGGCGAATGACCCAGGCATTGTGAATATGTTTGTTACGGGCAAAATCTGCAGACTGCGTCTGCTCAGTGATATTTTCAACAACCAAGCCTTGTAAAGCCAATGCGTCTTCGTCCATCTTAAAACCACGTTTATTGTTCGAAAACACTAAGGTGCCATTTTTTGCCAATAACTTAGCTGTGTCTGCCAATAGGCTGACATGGTCACGCTGTACATCAAAACTTTCCTTCATGCGTTTTGAGTTTGAAAAGGTTGGCGGGTCGAGAAAAATAACATCGTACTCACCGCGCGTACGTTTTACCCACTCTAAACAATTGCCATGCTCAAAACGATAGCGCGGGCTCTTTAATTTATTCAATGCGAAGTTACGCTGCGCCCATTGCAGATAGGTTTTCGACATATCCACGGTGGTCACTGATTTAGCTCCGCCCAGCGCCGCTTGCACCGAGGCTGTGCCTGTATAGGCAAATAGGTTCAGCACCCGTTGATCTTTGGCGATATCGCGAATGTATTTACGTGCTAAACGGTGATCGAGGAAAATACCGGTATCAAGATAGTCATATAAATTCACCTCAAACAGCGCGCCATACTCGCTAATCACTTGGGTGCGACCTTGATTCGCTTGCGCTTGGTATTGACTGTCACCTTTTTGCCGCTGTCGCACTTTCAAGGCAACATTCGCTGGCGCCAGCGACAGCGTCTCACAGGTTAACATTAATACATCCTGCAGACGTTTCTGCGCGACGCTCTCATCGATGTTCTTCGGCGCAGCATACTCGTAGATCACCGCACTATCTGGATAGACATCCACGGCGACATTGTATTCAGGAATATCGGCATCATAAATACGATAAGCGGTGATTTGCTCTTGCTTGAGCCACTTTTTCAAACCTTGGCGGTTCTTTTTCAGGCGATTGGCAAAGGCCACCGACTGTTCAAAATGCAGTGGGGTTTTATCCCCTTTATGCCCTTGGGTCTGCTCTTCGGTAATGTCGTACAGTGCCAATACCGTATCGATGGGGCCATTTTTAAACTTGTATTGCTTGTGCTTAACTAATTTAAACAGCTTCAATAGCTCTGCATCACTCACTAGCAAAGCGCTGCGCCAGTGACAAAAGCCCTGTTTGAGTTGATGCCCCAGCTGGCGATACAGGGCCAAAATTTCGGCCATCGATCCCAAACGCTCACCGTAAGGTAAGTTCGCAATGACCACACCGGGGCGTTTACACGGCGCCTTCATATTGGCCAAATCACCGGTGTCAAAATCGATATACTCAGCAACTTCTGCGCGCGTAGCATTGTCTTTAGCCTTAGCAATGACGTTGGGGTTAATATCATGACCAATGAGCCAAGGTTTAGCGCTGTCGTTAATCTCATTGCGCAGGGACTGCTTTAATTCTTTAAATTTGACCGCTCGGTGACTGGGTAAACGTTCAAAGGCAAACTGCTCACGTTGCAAACCCGGAGCAATGTTTTTTGCCATTAGCGCCGCTTCAATGAGTAAGGTGCCAGAGCCACAGGTGGGATCAAACAGCGGTTGCGTGGTGTCATCTAGCCAGCCACTGCGCATAATCAACGCGGCCGCTAGGTTTTCCTTTAAAGGAGCTTTACCCTGAGCGCTACGGTATCCACGCTGTGAAAGACGAGGACCTGAATAATCAATGTACAGCGTCAGCTTATCACGATTCAGCTTTGCCACCACCCGTACGTCAGGGTGCTCTTTGCTAACATTTGGGCGGCGCTCATATAAGTCGTGGAAGTAATCACAAATTGCGTCTTTGATAACAAGGCCACCAAACTGACTGTTTTTCAGCTGGCGGTTAGTGCCATTAAACTCCACGGCAAAAGACTGATCCGGCCCAAAATACTCTTGCCAAGGCTGAAAGCGGGCAAAATTATATAACGCGGTTTTGTCTTCAACACCACTGCCCTGTTGCAATTGCAGCATGACCCGAGTAGCAAGGCGCGTCGTTAAACAAATGCGTTGAGCAGTAAGGCTATCAGCACTGAACTCCACCGCGCCAACACGCTGTTTTTGTACTTCGGCGCCAAGCGCGCTGAGCTCTTGCTCGAGTAACTGTTCAATGCCTATGGAAGTAAGGGCAACAAATTGCAAAGTGACTATCCTATCTCGTAAATTCGCCGAGATTGTATCATAGCCGAGGAAGGTTAAGCGCGCTTTTGTTGGTTCTGAGCGGATAAAATAGGATGAATTCGGTTGTTGAGTACCTTGATAACCTCAAACTGTTTTAAGCTAAGATTTTCATCAAGTGCGAAGTGTGGTTCCAAGCACAAACAAACACTGGCGCCACCGGCACAATCAACAATGAGAAACTGGCCGCTTTGGCACTGTGAAGTAAGGCTAACAATGGCTTCTTGATTGATATCTCGGCCGGTGTATGGCGCAAAAAACCAACTTTTAGCGAGCACAGGCTTAAGGTAGTGTTTTACCGCTGTGGCGTTAAGTGCTATTTGACAAATCTGCGCATCACTCCACAGATTAAAGGTACTTAGATACTCACCCACTTGCTTATAAAAGTCGGCGTCAAGGAGGTTAAATTGGGGCTCACTCAAGGCTTCATCTGTCAGCTGGCGCAGCTTATAGGGCGTGCAAAACTGCATCTCTCCCATATCGAGCACTAAGCGATTTTGCTCACTCGAAATTTGCCATTGCCAATGTCGTTGTGCCTGTAACATGTTGCCCTCTAAATCCGTAAAAGCCTTTGTACACCTACCTTATAACTTTGGATTATAGCGTTAGTTGATCCCATGTAAAATAGATTCTAAGAATATTTTATGAGGGATCAAACACTAACATAACTGATCCTTATAAGGCGCGAACGATCCTTTTCACTAAAGCCGGACCTTCATAGATAAAGCCGGTATACACTTGCAGTAGATCAGCACCGCCATCAAGCTTTTCCTTGGCGGCTTCGGCACTGTCAATGCCACCGACACCGATAATAGGTAAACGCCCTTGCGATAACCGTTTGATCTCTTTAATAACCTCTAGAGACTTAGCCCGCACCGGACGTCCTGATAGTCCGCCAGCCTCATCGGCATATTGCAAACCCGCGACAGCGCTGCGCTCTAAGGTGGTATTAGTCGCAATGACCCCGTCAATGTGGTTGTTCAATAACGATTGGGTGACCTGCTCGACTTGAACACTGTCTAAATCCGGTGCAACTTTGACCAGCATCGGGACTTGTTTATGGTGTTTGGCTGCCAAGTCGAGCTGTTCATTTTTCAAACTCGACAACAAGTCATCGAGCGCTTCGCCGTATTGCAAGTCACGCAGCCCTGGGGTATTTGGCGAAGAAATGTTAACGGTTATATACGAGGCATGTTCAAAGACTTTGCGCATGCAATGGATATAGTCGTCCTTGCCCTGCTCATTAGGCGTGTCTTTGTTTTTACCTATGTTGATCCCTAAGATGCCATCATAATTGGCGGCTTTGACATTCGCCACTAAGTTATCAACGCCTTTATTGTTGAACCCCATACGGTTGATCACCGCATGTTGCTCTGGCAAACGGAAAATGCGCGGCTTGTCATTTCCTTGCTGAGGTCGCGGAGTCACCGTACCCACCTCAATAAAACCAAATCCCATCTGAGCGAAGGCTTCAATGCATTCGGCATTTTTATCTAATCCAGCCGCCAACCCCACGGGGTTTTTAAATTCAAGGCCAAGGAAATTAACTGGTTTGTCTGGAACTGACTGGGACCACGCCATGGATAAGGGCGTGTTGGCATAGCGACTTAAATTAGACAATGCGAAGTCATGCGCCCACTCAGCGTCTTTAGTGAACATAAACCGACGCGCTAAATCATAAAACATGGAACCCCCAAAAAAATACCCCAGACAAAAGCTGGGGTATTCTACAGAGTTTTACTGCTTTTTAACAGCGGCGCTTACGCCCGTTGATCACAGTTGTGTGCAAGCAACATCAATTCCCGTAGTGCTACTGAGAACTTAGCAAAGTCATGGCTTTGCGAAGTTTTAAATTCGCTAAGCATTTGTTGCCAGCGATGCAATACAGCATTATTTGCTTCCATCCACGCGTCAATTTGCGCATCCACATCTTGCTCTTTGTCATCGAAGCTACGCAGTACCACATCAGTTAATGTGCGTTGCTGCCAATCGAGCTCTTCACGATAAGATGCACGCGCCAAGGCTTGCCAATGGTTTTGCACTGGCTGATGAGTGATTTGCGTTAAGAACCAGTGCAAGCCCATACGCGCACCCAGCTTGAAGTAGGTGTTTGACACCAAGGCTGTGTTGCGCTCGGTTTGCGCGGCCACTTCGGCCAAGTCCATGGTGGAGAACAAGCTCGATAGTGACACAATACGCATCGCCAATTGAGCGGGAACGCCTTGATCGGCCAGGCTCTTGGCGTTTTCGCGGATTTGCTCGCTCTCATCACTTACCATGTAGCTGTGCAAGTTATCCGTCAAGTCTTTAAAACAAGGCGCAAAATGAGCGATGGTTTGCTCAATAGTCCATGCCTTATTACGGTGACGTAAGAACCAACGTGTTACTCGACGTACAGTACGACGTAGCTGATACAGCATTTCTGTTTGCACTTCAGCATCTATCTTATTGTCGAGCGCTTCGATTTCCGACCAGGTCTGCTGCATATCGAAAATCTCGCGAGCAATGGAGTAACATAAGGCGATTTCAGCGTCTGATGCGCCCGTTTCTTCGTGCATACGCACCATGAAGTTTAAGCCCATGTCGTTGACGATGTTATTGGCCAACTTAGTAGCAATAATTTCGCCACGCAACGGGTGGTTATCCATGGCTGAATTGAACCGCTCACGCAATGGTACAGGGAACGACTGGACCAGCAGCTGACGGTAGTACGGGTTCTCAGTGATCTCATCGGTGACTAAGGTCTCTTTGAGCACCATTTTCGCATAAGACACCAACACTGACAGCTCTGGACGAGTCAAATCTTTACCCGCAGCAGCGCGCTCAGCAAGCTCTTCGTCAGTAGGTAAGAACTCAATAGCACGATCGAGCTTACCGTCTTTTTCAAGCGCGTGGATAAAGCGGATCTTCTCTTTTAATGTCGATGCGCCCTTAGATTGTGTCACGGAGATAGTGTGAGTCTGACGATAACAATCTTGTAGTACTAGCTCTGACACTTCATCGGTCATCGCGTACAACAGCTCGTCACGTTGCTTTTTAGTGAGCTCTCCTTCACCCACTAAGGAGTTCAGTAGGATCTTGATGTTCACTTCGTTATCAGAACACGCCACACCGCCCACGTTATCGATAAAGTCGGTATTAATACGCCCACCTTTGGCCGCGAATTCAATACGACCAAGTTGAGTAGCGCCTAAGTTACCGCCCTCACCGAAGATTTTCGCACCCAGTTCACCGCCGTTGATACGCAATGCATCATTTGCACGGTCGCCAACATCTGAGTCTGTCTCAGACTTAGCCTTGACATAGGTGCCAATACCGCCATTCCACAACAAGTCGACGGGCATCTTCAGGAGCGCTTTGATTAGCTCATTAGGCGTCATCGCCGCTTTCTTAGTACCCACCATCTTCTTGATTTCAGGCGTTAAGGTAATCGACTTAGCACTGCGGGCAAAGATACCACCGCCTTTGGAGATAAGCTCACTGTTATAGTCTTCCCAGCTCGAGCGCGGTAATTCAAACAAGCGCTTACGCTCGTCCCAAGATGTTGCAGCATCTGGGTTCGGGTCGATGAAAATATGCATGTGGTTAAAAGCCGCCTGCAGACGGGTATGCTTCGAGAGCAACATGCCGTTGCCGAATACGTCACCGGCCATATCACCGATGGCAACCGCAGTGAAATCGTTGTTCTGACAATCAATACCAATTTCGCGGAAATGACGTTTAACAGACTCCCACGCGCCTTTTGCGGTAATCCCCATCTTCTTGTGGTCATAACCAATCGAGCCACCGGAAGCAAAGGCATCACCTAGCCAGAAGTCATATTCGCCAGCGATCCCGTTGGCAATATCAGAGAAGGTGGCGGTGCCTTTATCGGCGGCGACCACTAAGTACGGGTCATCTTCGTCATGACGTGTGACATTCTCTGGCGGAACAATGTCGCCATGTACGATGTTATCGGTGATATCAAGCAAACCACGGATAAAGATTTTGTAGCACTCTTGCCCTTCTTTAAAGAAGGCTTCACGCTCACTAGGCAGTTGCTTACAAACAAAACCACCCTTTGAGCCAACAGGCACAATAACGGTGTTCTTAACCTGCTGCGCTTTTACAAGGCCCAAAACCTCGGTACGGAAGTCTTCACGACGGTCTGACCAACGCAATCCGCCCCGCGCTACTTTACCGCCGCGAAGGTGAACGCCTTCAACGCGTGGTGAGTAGACGAAAATTTCAAACGCCGGCAGTGGCAATGGCATCTCTGGAATCAAGCTTGGCTTGACCTTGAAAGAGATATACGACTTGAATACGCCGGTGTCGTCTTTCTGATAATAGTTAGTGCGCAGCGTGGCGTTGATCATATCAACGTACAAGCGAATGATGCGGTCATCATCAAGGTTGGCAACGTTCTCAAGCGATTCATATACCTGAGCGACGAGCTTCTCCAAGGCTTTTTCGCTGCCTGGTGCTTTCACTGAGAACTTTTTCGCAAACAGCTTCACGATTTGTGTCGCAATATCTGGGTAGTTAGCGAAGGTGCTTTCAATGTAAGTCTGCGAGAACGTCACTCCGATTTGGCGCATGTACTTGGCATAAGCACGCAAAATCGAGGCTTCGCGGCCCGTTAAGCCACCATTGAGCACTAAACGGTTAAAGCCGTCGTTTTCCAGGCGGTTATTCCATACATCGGTGAGCGCTTTTTGGAAACGCGCAGATACTTTGTCAAAGTCAGCGATCTCTTTGTTGTCGAGCAACATTGAGAAGTCCATAATCCAATTCACTTGGCCGTCTGAGGTTTTTACTGCATACGGCGTTTCACCGATAACGCGTAAGCCAAAGTTTTCTAACATCGGCATCACGTCAGACAAATGAATAGGCTCGTCTTTGTGGAACAACGACAAACGAACAATATTCGAGCTCACTTCCTCTTGTGGGCGGTAGAACAACATCTCTAGTTTGTTGTCGTCATTGAGCAGCTCAAGTTTTTCAATATCAACCACTGCGGCACTTGGCAACACTTGGTCTTTATATGAGCTGGCGAAGGCATTGGCATATTTACGGTTTAATTCATTACCGCGCGCTTCGCCATTGCTGCCTAATAGCGCTGATTGTAGTTTGTCTTCCCAAGTACGGGCTGCTTCTACTAAATTATTTTCGATTTCTTTCACGTCGTAATCTACGTCACTGTTGTTAACTCGCACAATATAGTGGGTACGAGCAAGGCTGGACTCGGAGAAATAGGTGGTAAAGCTGACTTTCTCATCGGAGCCAAAGGCATCAGCAAGAATTTGCTGCGTTTCACGGCGCAGTGCAGTGTTATAACGCTCACGTGGTACATACACCATGCACGAGAAAAAGCGTCCGTAAGTGTCTTTGCGCACAAACAGGCGACACATGTCGCGCTCTTGAATATGTAAAACCCCCATGGCTACATCCAGTAGCTCTTGTTCGCGGGCTTGTACTAGCTCATCACGAGGATAGGTTTCGAGAATATTAAGGACCGCTTTGTAGGCGTGGGTGCCCTCGGCAAAGTCGCTCATCTCTAGAACACGACGAATTTTCGACTTCAACACGGGCACATCGGCCGCACTGTTGTTGTAGAAACTGGATGAGAACAAGCCAATAAAGCGGTCCTCGCCAATGACGTTGCCGTCTTTATCAAAGCGCTTCACACCGATGTAATCGATGTGTGCCGGGCGATGCACTCGCGATACCGAATTGGTTTTCGTTAATACCAACAAATTATTGCTGCGTGCTTCTTTGCGTGCGATTTCTGGCATATTAGAAAGTAACCGCACTTGCTCTTCGTCAGAGTTCTTCATTAACCCTAGACTTGTGCCTTTCACACCGCTGAGCTGATGATCACCTTTTACCGGCTTAAGTTCGTATTGACGATAGCCCATCAAGGTAAAGTTATCGCTGGCCAGCCACTCTAGAAATTCAACCGTTTCGTTTAATTCGGTTTTATCGACATTGTGTGGACGCTTAGGGAGATCGTTAATTACATCCAGCAACTGCTGACGAATGGGTTGCCAGTCTTCAACAGCCACCGACACATCATTAAGCACAGAATCAAGCTCTTCTTTAAACGCTTTAATTTCCGCGTCATCGGTCTGGCGATCGATTTCAATAAAGAACACGGTTTTGGTCGAGCTCGACTCTTGTTCCGCTTTTAAGTTTGAGAGATTAGTAATCGTGCCATCTTTATCGCGCTGAATTTTTAATGGCGTATGCAGTAATAAGTGAGAAGCGATGTTCGCGCGGTTAAGTGCCATGCGAACGGAGTCAACGAGAAACGGCATATCTTTAGCAATGATCTCGACAATGGTATGCGAGGACTGCCAGCCGTGCTTAGCAACTTCGGGATTGAATACGCGGATAACAGCATCATCGCCTTTTTTACTCTCTAACGAGTTCCAAAGGCTCAACGCTGCGCCGTAGAGGTCACTGTCGTTTCGGTGTGTCAGATCTTCATTCGACATGTTGCGATAAAGCGCCTTGGCGAATTTGTCGACCAGTGACACTTTGTCTGCGTGAACTTTGCTTTGAATAAGCTTGCTGACGTTATTGAGAATAACGGAAGCGTGACCATCATTTTGTGTCATTGTGTGTTCCTTAATCTATACCGCCTTGTGAACGGGTGACTGAATAGCGTGGAGTCAGTTAAATTCTAACGCTTTTGCAGCTAATAAAAAGCCTTTTCGATGAAATCAGACCAATGATTTCAGCATGTTGGCATTCTATTCACAAAATATAGATAGAAATGGCCGGTTAAGGCCATTTCTGTACACAAGTATTCACATTATTTTTTCTGGTCAGACCAGAGGAAGGCACCAATTGCTGGCAAAATGAGCACTGCACCGAGCATATTCACTAAGAACATGAAGGTCAGCAAGATGCCCATATCAACTTGGAACTTCAATGCAGAGAAGATCCATGTGCTCACTCCCACTGCCAAGGTGATACCAGTAAAGAGCACGGCACTGCCTCGCTCTGCTAGTGCATTTCGATACGCTTCACTTAAGTGCACGCCTTGTTTGAGCTGAGTCATCATTGACGAGAGAATGTAAATACCATAGTCGACACCGATACCCACTCCCAATGCAATGACGGGTAAGGTCGACACCGTTAGGCCTATTTCCAGCCCCACCATCAGCGCCTGCGCTAACGTTGAAACAATGTATAGCGGCAACACCACGGCGATAGTGGCGCGCAACGAGCGGAAGCTCAATAAACACAATACGATCACCGCACCGTAGACATATAGCATCATCGGCGTTTGCGCTTTCGATACCGATTCATTCGTTGCCGCCATTACCCCAATTGGTCCGGATGCCAGTCGGAATGACACTTTGTCTGTGCCAAATTCAGCACCGTATTCTTTCACTGCAGCCACTACGCGCTCTATGCTCTCGGCCTTGTGATCTTCCATAAAGATGATCACTGGCATCACCGAGCAATCGCCATTGAGAAGACCTGAACTGGTTTCCACCCGTGAAGTTGCTTGCACGAGAGAAGCGCTATTGCGTGGTAGCGTTTGCCACTTCAAATTGCCTTCGTTGTAACCGGCATTCACGGCTTTAGCGACACTGGCTAGAGAAACACTGCTTTGCACCCCAGGGATATTATCCATACGCCATTGGAATTGGCTGATACGGTCCATCACTTCGTGCTCGGTACAAGCTGCTGGGTAGGCTTCGACAATCACTTTTAAGATATCGACAGATATACTGTAGCGATCAGAGATGAGGAAGGTGTCTTGGTTGTAACGCGCCTCCTCGTGTAGCGCCGGTGCCCCAGCGTGTAAATCGCCTATGCGCATGTTTTGTGACTGCCAGTAGCCAAATGCAAACAACACAGCGGTGCAAATTAAAATAGCCGTCGCATTTTTCTTGTTAGTGGTGGCAACCAACAATTCACGGAGCTTAAATAGCGCGTTCTTATTGGCATTATCGGCTTCTAGTACCGCGAGCTTCGAAAAGGTCAGATAAGACGCTATCACAGGCAACAGAAGCAGGTTAGTGAAGATGATCACCGCCACACCTAAACTGGCTGTAATCGCCAACTCGCGAATAATACCGATGTCTATCGCCAACAAGGTTAAGAAGCCCACCGTATCCGATAGCAAAGCAATGCCGCCGGGGATCAGTAAGGCTTTAAAGCTTGATTGCGCAGCGGTTTTAGCATCGCTGCCTAACTGCACTTTCTTGGCAATGCCGTTGATCATCTGCACACCGTGGCTCACGCCAATAGCAAATACCAAGAACGGCACTAAAATCGACATTGGATCAAGGCCAAAGCCAAGTGTTGATAGCAGCCCCATTTGCCAAACCACAGCAATAATCGAGCAGCCTATTGGCAGCAGTGTGAGCTTGAAGCTTTTACAAAACAGCCAGACCATCACCAAGGTAATTGCGATGGCGATAGCGAAGAAAAGAACCACGTCTTTGGCACCCTCAGCAATATCACCGGCCATTTTTGCAAAGCCGATAATATGGATGCTGACGTTGTCAGTGCTTAAAGGAGTGCGAATTTTACTCTCTAATTGCTCTGCAATATCAAGAGTGTCGAGCTTTTCACCGGTTTGTGGGTCAAACTCCATGAGCTGAGCGCTGACCATGGCACAGGAATAATCCGAGGCCACCATGCGCCCTACAACTTTGGCCTTTTCAATATTTTCTTTTACTCGTGCAAGGCCTGCTTTGTCGGCACTGAAGTTTGCAGGAATAATAGGGCCACCGCTGAATCCATCTTCAACCACCTCAACAAAGCGCGCGCTTGGAGAGTAAATTGAATTAACCAGTGGGCGGTTAACCCCAGGGATGAAATACAGTTGGTCGTGTACCGCTTTTAATTGGGTAAAAAATTCCGGGTTAAAAATATCGCCACGCGCATCACACACGGAAATGAGAATGCCGTTGGCGCCACCAAACTGCTTCTCGTGTTTGGTATACACCTTCATGTATTGGTGATTAAGCGGGATATTCTTATTGAACGACGCATCTAATTGCAGTTTAGTTGCCTGCCACGCCAAGGCCACGGTGGCGATAATAAAGGCCAAGATCACCCACATGCGATGGCGGAATAAACTGCGCTCTAATAATTCCACTAAAGTTTGCATGATTAGTTTAACTCCTTGGTTTGAATGCCCGCTTCCGTTGCTAGAATCAACTTACCAGCAAACTCCGTACCATCCATCACGGCTTTACCATCAGCGCGTTGACGCGCCTTGAGCTGGTTCTGTTGCATGTTTTCTAAGCGGTAAATCACAGCGGAGTTACCAAAAATATACACCCCACCCTTGTTGCTTTCGACGATGCTGTTCATGGTTGCTTGCTCTTGCGTACGCAGTGCTTGCCACTGGCCGCTTTCGCCTCGTTTAAATGCATTACCGCGTAAACCGGCAACCAGTATTTCGCCTTCGACCTCAGCAATATCGAAAAAGGAGCCATGATATATCTCCTGTTCCCGTTGCCAGCTTTGACCCTGGCTGGTGCTGTGCGCTATCAGTCCCATTTCACCTGCAATGTAAAGCCCTTTGGAAGTCTCAGCAATGCGGTTAAAGTGCGGCAAGATGGAGCTAGTTTCTATCTCATAACCTTCTGGATCGTTGACCTTCAAATCATTGAGGTATTCCCTATCTTCGGGGTAAAGAAGGCTATCTAAAAAGCGTTTAGTCCAGTTTTGGCCACCATCTTTGGTCTCGAAGTACATTCCATAGGCACCCACAGCAACGCCGTTTTGCTTATCGAAAAAGTGAATATCCAAGCACGGTTTATCAAGATCAGGACGATACTGCAGTAACTGCCAGCTGGCGCCGCCATCGGTGGTGCCTAAGATGCTGGCATCGTGACCGCATGCCCAGCCTTGTTGATTATCAATAAAGAACACCGCTGTCAGCAGAGTATCAATAGGACTTGTGGCCTGCTGCCATTGCTCGCCATCATCGCTGTATACAATGGTGCCATGTTGGCCAACGGCGATAACGCGTGATTCTGTGGTGGTGATATCGGTAAATAACGTGCGCGTGGCACTGTCAGCCTGATAAGCCGGTTGTGGTGTCTCTTGTTGCGCGCTGACGCCAAGGGGCAAAAGCAACACCGCCCAAAGCAAGTACTTCATATCTAATTGAGCCTATAGAGGGTTAACGTGAGAGCCTCAGGCCTGCAGCAGCAGACCTGAGGAGTTCCGAGGAGATTAACGGCGCCCTTCGCGACGAAGTGCATTAGATGTAAACTCATTGTCTTGGAACGACTCAGAGAAGTCGTACATTTTTTCTTGGTTATCTAAGCCAATAGCCAAGTAACGACGTGAGTTTAGGTCGTGATAAACATCCAACGTACTCCAGTGCGTTGGTACTTCGTAATAGTTCACACCGTGGGCCATGGCTACACGATACATTTGGTCGCGGTTATCGTATAAATCGGCGACCGAAATCTGCCAGCTGTCCTCATCGATGTAAAACACGCGTTTCTTGTAAATGTGGCGAGTGCCTTCTTTAAGCGTCGCTTCAACCACCCAGACGCGGTGTTTTTCATAACGCACATGTTCTGGGTTAACGTGACCAGGCTTAAGAATGTCATCGTACTCTAGCTCATCGCTATGCAATTTATAGCTGTTATACGGAATGTACATTTCTTTTTTACCTTTGAGTTCCCAGTTATAACGGTTCGGTGAACCGTTGAACATGTCGAAGTCATCGGTAGTACGCAAGTTATCAGACGCTGTTCCCGGTGCATCGTATGCAACATTAGGGGCACGGCGAACACGGCGTTGACCGGTGTTATACGTCCATGCTTGGCGTGGCGTGAGGATTTGGTCCATGGTTTCGTGCACTAACAATGCGGTCCCTGCAAGGCGCGCTGGTTCGGTGACACGCTGTTTAAATTTAAACAGAATATTCGACTCTTGCAGCTGCTCCGGTGTGGCCTCTGGATCCGAGTACTTCACTAACAACTGCTCATCAAAACCAATCAGGTTGTACGAACCCGAGGCTGTTGGCATGGCTTGACCACCATAACGAGCAATCGATAAACCACGGTAGCGCAACAAGTGGTTCCACACCGCCTCTAAGCCGTTTTCCGGAATTGGAAATGGCACACCGATAGCGGTGTTTTTGATGCCGTTACCGCCTTCAATCAACTCCGCTTCAGTGGCGTACTTCTTCGTTGCATCGTAATAAAACTGCGGGAAAGATGCACTACGGCGAGTCGGATAGATATGCATTTTGAAGGTGTCAGGGTACGCCTCAAATAAGGCTATCTGACCCGGGCTCAAGAATTCCTTGTGCTGTTCCAAGTTCGACTTATCAATGGTGACAAGGACCTGATCATCTGCATAAGGGTCAGGGTGATGCATCCCTTGCTCATAATTCTCTGGAGCTTTAGTAATACCACCATCCCAAGCAGGAATAGAGCCATCTTCATTACCTGCTTTAAGTGCACCAATAGGTGTCAAATCCGCGCCCAGGCGTTCAGCCTGCTCGGGTGTTATTTTTGCCTGTACTGCAGAAGTGGCAAAGATGCCACAAAAGGCTGCTGCAATGAGGGTAGGTTTAGTTAACATGCGTGTACCCTTTTAAATTGAATATTTAATATTAAACGACACAAAGTCTCGGTCTGAGAAGTTATTCGTCGCACCACCGCCCCAGAAAGAGCTATAGCCTACGTCGAAAGACCAAGTATTTTGATAATTAAAGTTCAGGTTAATCCCCAACGATTTTCTATCTTCAATAAACAAGTACATTGGGTCAGGTGTAATGCCATTGACGTCGTGGGAGAATACGAACTTAGGTGAAAAGTTTACGCCTGAGAAGAGATTGAAGTAATCCCCCTTGGCAATAAGACGATATCCCCATGCCGAAGCCGTTGGGAATGGATTTGTTTCTGGGCCATTGGATAACGCCATTTGCAACGCGGTATAGTCAGCCGCAGGTCCTTGAATGACACCACTGCGTCCAGTCCCCGCCACATTCAAACGCAGCTCATCGTACTCTGGCATGTTATTAACACGCACCCCGCCGACTTCACCAACAACGGCCCAGCTGTCAGCACCTAGATAAGGGCCAAACAGGTGTGTGGCGGTGAATTGTAGCTGTGCCGTGTTGCGCAAGATATAACCTTGTGCCGTTTCACCTGGGCCTACAACCGACGTCGCATCGCCTGGGCTCAACTGTGAAATACCCGCAAATTCTGGACGTAACCCGGCAACAGCTAGCTGCTCAGGCATACCGGCATAAAGAAGCTCTACGTCATCCACTTGCAGTGGTTCATCCTGACGAAACGCAAATTCGCCTGAGAATGCGGTCTCGCCTAACGCCGTGTTAAAGCTCAAGCCATACAGTTTAATGTCTTCTGGATAAGCTAATACCGCTTTGGTAAACGCTTGCAGATCGGTGACGTTGTCTTCTGTGATTTCCGTCGTCGCCAACATCGCTAAATCATCGCCAATGGCGGTAAAGTCCGATACTTGTCCAGAGATAACTGGGCGGCGGCTATGATAATTAATGTAGTAAAGCGCTACTTCAGTATCATTAAAGTCAGGCATAAACATACCTAGGCGCAAACCATACTGGCCGCCATCATCGGGCTCAGTCTTACCTTTGTGACCTTTGCCTTTTAGTGCCACCTTAGTGGGGTATGCCAAGTACATATTAGCCAGTAACTGTTGCCCCGCTGCTGAATTAGGGTCAATACCCTGCGCCGCTGCGGCCATCTGCCAATCACTGCCAAGGTTGTTGAGGCTCTCGGTTAAAAAGGCAAGGTCAATATCTGGGTTGGAGGTGAAACCTAACTGTACGTTTTGGTTAAAACCGTTTTCCGAGGCAAAATCGTTGGTCGAGAAATAACTTCCCGATGCTGGTAGACGAGTTTCATGCCACTCGTACTGATAGAAACCTTCCAGATAGATGTTATCGGTAATACCTAGTGAGGCCCATAACATGCCGACGGGAATAAAGGCTTCTTTTACTTCAGCACCCGGTGCCTTCAGACGGTCGATATCTACAGGGTTAACATTGATACCATGTGATATCAGGGTACTTTCACCCCAGTTTACAACTTGTTGACCTAAACGCACAGAGAGCGGGTTGCGACCTTCATTGAAATCAAAATCGGCCCAAATGAAGGCATCAAGCAAACGAAAATCAGCACAGACTTGCTCTTTGGTTTCGTCATAGTCACAGGGATCAACCTGCTCCCCTGAGGTAGGGTTGGTGTAAGCAAAGTCACCATCCATCAAAGCGAAATCATAAAAATACATGAAGCGCGAGAAGAAACCGTACATGTCGCCATTGATGGCTAACTCATGTGTGCCCTTTAGCTGCTGTGAAAAGGTATCGCCACTATCAAAGTTTAAGTTACCCGCATCACCATTATTAGAGTAAGCGCCAGGTTGGGCCCACACATCTGCAGATGAATAGATTGGATTCAAAGCGGCGTTATAACCGGTCCAGTCAAAGCGTGGATGGTTACTTTTACCTATGTTGGCGTCGAAGTTTCTATCTTCCGTACGAATGCTTTGTCCGTATGAAAATGTCGAGTCGAAGTTAACATCGAAGTCCCCGACTGTAAAACTGGCACTGTGTGCGGCGCTACTCATGCCGAGCATCGCTCCCCCTACACAGAGCGCTAAACGATGCTTAGCAAATAGTGGCTGTCTTATCATTGTTGCTTCCCCCCTTTGCGCGGGTAATTAAGATCAAGTTATTGTTTTTAGTGTAGTCTTATACATTAGAAAGGATACGCGAAATTTACAAACAATCTAGATTAATGGCCTGTAATAAGCGTTAATTTTCCTTTATCTGCGCTAATGGTATGACATCCTACCACTATTTTTATACATGACAATAACGTTAACGACAAATGCAATTTACAACTGTTTAAAAATAGCGCACATAAGCAGGTTGAATTAGTGAACGCGCTCTAAGCGAATAAACTTATTATTCGCATCCAATAACAAGCGAAAACGCCCACGGATGCCGATTTGTGACATATAGGGAAGCAGTTTGTTAGCCGGGAAACGAATTTTTCGCCCGGCGTCATCAATGACTTGTACAGCAGAAATCCGGCCTTTGTAATAGGCCAGACACTGGCTGTAACTCATAGATAGCGTGAAATAAAATTCTTTAATCTCATTCACTGAGGGCTTTATCTACCTTTTCAAATAAATCTTTGCTGAGTTTTGGTAATACCTTTAAACGCTCTAGTTGCTCTTTCATCAACTGCTGACGTGTACTATCAAAACGTCGCCATGCCAACAACGGCGTGATCAGGCGCGAAGCGTTCTGTGGATTGATATCATTGAGCTTCACTAAAGCATCACCCAATAGCGCGTAGCCCTGCCCGTCTTTGGCATGAAATTGCGTTGGGTTACTCATCGCAAAGGCACCAATAAGAGCACGTACTCGATTGGGGTTACGCCAACTAAAGTGAGGGTGTTGGTATAAACGAGTCAGATTGGCGAAGCTGTCCGAGCCTTTGCGCAGGGCCTGAAGATTAAACCATTTATCCATCACAAGAGTATCATGCTGCCAACGCGCCGCGAACTCGTCTAACATAGCACTACTGCGGGGGTGTTGAGCAAGGATCAACGCTTTTATCGCCGCCAAAGATAAAGTCATTGAGCCCTGATGTGCCTGGGTCTCAATAAATTCAAGCTGCGTATCTACGCGCGCTAAATACCCCATACAGGTTGCGAGTAACGCTCGCTTGGCAACGCTTTGCTGCGATTGCTGCTTATCGTCGCTGAGTTGGGTCACTACTTCGCTCAGCGGCACTTGCAAGTGCTCGGCAATTTGTTGCGCAAATGCCTCAGTTACCGCTGTGATGGCATCAACAGGGACTTGCTCAAAATGAGCACTCAAGGTATCAAAGCTAGGTAGCTGTAATAGCTCTGCGACTAAGGCCAGATCATGTTCTTGACCGGCTAATGCGCCATTAAGTAAGTCACTCAATGTGGCTAACACTGCTTCATCAAGCTGGGCTTTTTCGCCCCGTCCAAGCTCGTCTAGAATACACCCGCTTAATGCACTTTGCTGCGCATCCCAGCGGGAGAAGTCGCTGCTAGCATGGCGCACTATATGCAGTTGATCGTTAAGGCTCTGCTCAAACTGAACCTTAACCGGCGCGGAGAAGTCCTCAAACAGCACCGCGACAGGTCGCTCGGTGATGTTATCAAACACGAACTGCTGTTCACTTTGGTGTAACTGCAATACGTTATCAGCGACGCCATGCGCATTTAAGCTCAATGCCTTACCTTGGCTATCAAGCAGTTCAATCGCCACAGGGATGAGCAAATTATCTTTGCTTGGTTGATCTGCTGTCGGGCTATGATGCTGACTCAGGGTGAGTACATATTGCTGCTGTTGCGCGTCGAACTGTTCCTGAACATGCACTTGTGGCGTACCCGATTGGCTGTACCAGCGTTTAAACTGAGAGGCATCAAAGCCATTCGCATCACTCATAGCGCTAATGAAATCATCACAAGTCACCGCTTGGCCGTCATGACGCTCGATGTAGCACTGCATGCCTTTTTGGAAGCCTTGCTCACCCAGCAATGTATGCAGCATACGGATCACTTCGGCGCCCTTATCATACACTGTCACGGTATAAAAATTATTCATTTCTAATACCTTCTCAGGACGAATAGGATGAGCCATTGGCCCCGCATCTTCAGCGAACTGATGTGTGCGCATCACCTTAACCGCATCAATTCGGTTAAGGGCTCGTGAGCCTAGATCACTGCTAAACTCCTGATCTCGAAACACCGTCAACCCCTCTTTCAAAGAGAGCTGAAACCAATCCCGACAAGTCACACGGTTACCCGTCCAATTATGGAAGTATTCGTGACCGACAATAGACTCAATCAAATGGAAATCGCGATCCGTTGAGGTTTCTGCATTGGCGAGCACACATTTCGAGTTAAAGACATTTAACCCTTTGTTTTCCATCGCTCCCATATTGAAAAAGTCGACCGCCACTATCATGTACACATCGAGGTCGTATTCAAGATTAAAGCGTTGTTCATCCCATTGCATTGCCCGCTTGAGGGACGCCATCGCATGCGGGGCTTTACTTAAATTCCCCTTATCTACATAGAGCTCTAATGCCACTTCACGACCAGAGACGGTTGTGTAGCTATCACGTAATACGTCGAAGTCCCCGGCTACCAAGGCAAATAAGTAGCTTGGCTTTTTAAAGGGGTCTTGCCAAGTTGCAAAGTGGCGGCCATCGGCCAAGTCACCGCTGTCAATCTTGTTGCCATTTGACAGTAGATAGGGGAACTGGGCTTTATCCGCTTTGATGGTGACCTCATACTCGGCCATAACATCGGGTCTATCAAGGAAGTAGGTGATTTTACGAAACCCCTCAGCTTCACACTGGGTGCAATAAGCACCGTCTGATAAATACAGACCTTCTAATGAGCTATTAGTTTGTGGCGAACAGGCCGTTGTTATCTCTAGTACAAAGTGTTGTGGCACATCGCGCAGCAGTAATTGCTCATCGTTAATGTCGTAATTGGTGAACGTATGACCATCAACTTTCACCTCTTTAAGAGTTAAATCTATACCATCTAACACTAAGTCGTTTGCCGAGTTTGCCTCATTGCGACGCACCTCGGAGCGGGCATACACTGTGGTTTGCGTCGGCTGTAAATCAACGTCCAAGGTAAGGGTATCAATAAAAAAGTGAGGGGGTTGGTAGTCTTTTAAATACTTCGCATTGCCATGCTGGGAGGTCATATAGGACAGTCCTCTGTTGCTCAGAGTGGGCATCAGGTGATGCCCACATTATAGGTTATTCGCTACGTTGCGCTTGTGTTTCAGGCTGTAAGTGTTTTGGCTCTAGCTTTAAAATTTTAATACCGAAATAAGCATAGATCACTGCTAACACTGGATTAATCAAATTAAAGAAGGCGTATAGAGCGTAATCAAATGGGTTAATTAGCAGTACACTTTGCATGTAGGCACCACAGGTATTCCAGGGTATAAGTGGGCTGGTTATAGTGCCGCCATCTTCTAACGTACGTGACAAATTCACTGGGCGTAAGCCCCGTTTTTTGTACTCTTCTTTAAACATTCGACCCGGCACGACAATAGCAATGTACTGATCAGCAGCGACTAAATTGGTGCCGATACATGTGGCGATAGTGGATGCGATAAGCGAACCTGTGGATTTAGCTATTTTTAAGATGCTGCGCACAAACACATCTAGCAGGCCGGTCTTTTCCATGATAGCGCCGAACATCAACGCCATCATAATGAGCCAAGTGGTAGTCAACATCCCTGACATGCCGCCGCCGGAGAGCAAGCTATCCATTTTTGCATTGCCAGTTTGAATAGCAAAACCGTCAAAAAAGGTTGCCCAAACTAGCTTAAAATAGCCAATTAATTGGCCTTGGGAGACATCCACTTGGCTGGCTAATAATTCGCCTTGGAACAGCAGCGCCCACACCGCGCCTAATACTGCCCCAATAGAAATTGCCGGGAATGCCGGCATTTTGCGAATAGCCAGTGCCAACAACACCACTAAAGGCACCAAGTTGACGATGCTAATGTTAAAGTTGTCCTGCAACAGCCCGACCATGTTATCTATGCCTGCGGTATCGCTGCTCACATCGGCGTTAAAGCCCATAAAGATGAAAATAATCACGGCTATCACAAAACTCGGAACCGTGGTCCAAAGCATGTGGTGGATATGAGTAAACAAGTCGGCCCCTGCCACTGCTGGCGCTAAGTTAGTGGTCTCCGACAGTGGGCTGAGCTTGTCGCCGAAGTACGCACCAGATATAACCGCACCGGCGGTAACCACAGGATCTAAGTCTAACCCATTGGCTACCCCAAGTAAGGCCACACCTATGGTGGCTGCGGTAGTCCAAGAGCTACCGATACTCATCGCCACAATTCCGCATATAACGCAGCTTGCGGCATAAAACCAATGCGGGTTAATAATTTGTAGGCCGTAATAAATGAGCGTCGGCACGGTGCCCGATAGCAGCCAAGTGCCAATCAAGGCACCGACCATCAACAGTATTAATATAGCGCCCAAAGAGATGGTGATGCCTTTAATCATCGCCTCTTCAAGGGTTTTCCAGGTATAGCCGTTTTTTAAACCGATCAATGCTGCGGTGAACGTCGCAAACAGTAAGGCTATTTGATTGGGGCCTGACGACGAGCTGTCACCATAGAGATACACCGCTGCGCCGAGCAAACAAATAAGCACGACGATGGGGATCAATGCATCAAGAAACTTGGCTTCTTTGGTGGTTGTCACAATGATTCTCCTGCCCTCGCCTTAAGCACGACACACGAGGGTTATTGTTATTATCAGCGCAAAGAGTACCAGAGGAAAACATTTTTAACACCGTCTAAACGACAAAAAGGGCGCTCAAAGCGCCCTTTTCCGTGGTTTTTGGTTACTTATTGTTCTTCGCCAAGCGCCCTTGTTTAATATAATCTTGGGTGATCAACGCCGCCTCTTCCAAGAATGGGTCGAATTCATCTAATACCTCAGGGGCATCATCAACGTCTTCCACTTTTTCCAATCCTAGACGCGCAAGCCGTTCGTTGGTGCGCTTCAAGGCAAGCTCTTTGCGCTCATCACGTTGGTCAAGACGCTCTTTCTCATTCAAAGAGATGAACTTACGATCTTTCTCTTCTTTGTACTTTTTGATGTCTTGCATCACGTAATTGAACTCAGGCTCGCTGGCAACACGCTTATCGTGCTCCTTCGCCAAATAATTGATGGTGCCATCAAGGGTATCGACCATCGCGTAATTAGCACGGACAATGCTATCCCATGGCAACGCGTTGTCTTCTTGGCTCTCTCCCCACTCTGCGGGGTCTATCGGAGAAGGCAACTCAATATCAGGGACCACGCCTTTGTGCTGGGTACTGCCACCATCAATACGGTAGAACTTAGCGATGGTGTACTGCACGCTACCTAGTGGGTTGTCGTACAAGTCGTAGTTGCGCCCCAAGCCTCGGTGTTGCTGCACCGTGCCCTTACCAAAGGTTTGCTCACCAATGATCACCGCACGACCGTAATCTTGCATAGCCGCCGCGAAAATTTCCGATGCCGATGCGCTGTAACGGTCCACTAATACAGTCAATGGACCATCATAATAGGTCACACCATCTCGGTCTTTTTGCTGCTCAATTCGCCCGTTAAGAGTATGAATTTGCACCACCGGCCCTTGATCGATAAACAAGCCTGTCAGCTTGGTGGCTTCGTACAAGGAGCCGCCACCATTTTGGCGTAAATCAATAACTACGCCATCTACTTTTTGCTCTTTTAACTTGACCAGCTCGCCTTTAACATCCTCAGAGAGGTTGTTATAGAAGCCTGGGATTTCAATCACGCCAATTTTGCTGGTCAGCTCAGAATAGCTGGCTTCGAACACACTCGATTTCGCTGCACGATCTTCAAGACGCACTTTATCACGCGTGATCTCTACGACTTTGGGCATGCCGTGGTCGTCTTTACCCTCTAAGTACTGCAACCGCACCACAGTGCCTTTAGGACCTTTAATGAGATCAACGACATCATCTAAACGCCAACCGATCACATCAACAAAATCGTCTTCCCCTTGAGCAACACCGACAATGCGGTCTTCGGGGCTGATTTCACCGGTTTTATCCGCTGGGCCGCCGGGCACTAGAGAACGAATAACGGTGTAGTCTTCGTCGTAACTGAGGACCGCGCCAATACCTTCGAGTTCAAGATCCATGTCCATCTTGAACTGCTCAGCACGTCGTGGTGATAAATAGGAAGTATGAGCTTCAATAGAACGCGCGAACGCGTTCATAATAATTTGGAAAGCGTCTTCGCTTTTTGTTTGCACTAGGCGTTTTAACGTGTAGGTATAGCGTTTTTCCAATACCTCTTTGATGCCTTCCCAGTCTTTGCCGGTCAGCTTCAAACGCAGCGCATCGTATTTGACCTTTTGTCGCCATAACTCATTGAGTTCTTCCTGCGTTTTCGCATAGGGCGCCTGTTCACGGTCAAAGTAATATTTGTCGTCCTTAGTGAAGTCAAATTCATTCTCAAGTAAAGACAATGAATAGTCATAGCGCTCGAAACGACGCTTCATACTAAGGTTAAATAAATCATAGGCAAAATCGAGTTTGCCGGATTTCAATGCATTATCAAACTTATCACGATATTGCTCGTATTTAGCAATGTCCTGCTCTAGAAAGATAGTGCGATTGAAATCCAACGATTCAATGTAACGGTCGTACATTTGCTCCGACAGTTCATCATTGAATCGTATTGGCTTGTAGTGTGCACGTGTGAAGAGATTCGTCACTCGTTTACTTGCTGTACTGTGTTGCGACTCCTGCTGTAGGGTCGGCAAATCAGCCATGGTGACCTTATCCAGTGAGGCTAAGGCCGGTGCTGCTACAAGGGCAGCGACCAGTGGGATGAGTGAAAACGACTTACTCATGCACAACTCCTTCTTTTTATACTAGGTATAAGCTATCTGCTTTAGTTTTTACCTGCATGCCGGTGACTAATTCAACGTGGATATCATCTTTGTTGACTTCAGTGATAGTGCCGTTGACCAGCGCCTGACCTAGTTTAACTTTAACTTTGGTATTAGCCTTGACCTTGTCGCTTGGCAAAGGTTCAACTTTGTTACTACGACGCGGTGCAGGTTCTGCATTCTTTTTGACTTTAGCGCCTTTAGGGTGAGGCTTACCAGGTCCACTTGGACGTTTTTTGTAACCCTTTGTATCACCGTCTTTAGCACCACGAGCAGGCTTTTTACGTTTAGCCATTTTTGCGCGGCTTTGCTCAAGCGCAGTTTTTGCATGCTCAACGTGCTCTTGCTCTACTTTTTCTGCTTGGTTGCCATCTAAATCAACGCGATATTCATTATTAACAACCGCTTCAAGGTAGCGCCAGTGTGAAGTGTACTTTCTCAACGCTTGACGAACTTGCGTTTTGCTGACCTTTTCACTGCCTTCAATACGCTCAGCAATGTCTTTAAAAATACCGACTTTAAGTGGCTTAATGCCTTCTTTTTGTTTAAAACAATTGGGAAATTCCTGGTATAGGAATTCCAATACTTCGTTTATGTCTTTTAGCTTGTTTGTGGTTTCCATTTCTAAACCTTAAATTTACATCTGCTCGTCTTGCGCCGAGTCGACATAGTGTTCAACCCAGTCCATTAATTCTTCGTGTTCAGCATCAAGAAGCGCGGTGTCTCCGCGTAATTGCTCCCAAATACCGTTAATTATTTCATCTATGCGTTCGCAGCTTAGATCATCATCCAAGCGTTCCCATGCATGGTGGATTAGTTCGTTGTAACGCTCAGTAACGAACTCCTCTTCCCCTTCCCAGTCGCCAATATCGGACTGTGCGAAAAGGTAGTCATGTACACTAAGTAAGTCTTTCATTACAGGTATTTTTCGATGCTGTGAACTAGCTTCTCAAGGCCCTGCTTATCTTGCTCATCGAACCGTCCCACTGTAGGACTGTCGATGTCAAGAACGGCAATGGCATTTCCTTGCTTTTTCACCACCACCACAACTTCAGAGTTTGACGCCGCATCGCAGGCGATATGCCCAGGGAATTGATGAACGTCAGTTACCAGTTGAGTGGTGTCTTCAGCAACAGCAGTACCACACACACCTTTTCCAACTTCAATGCGTACACACGCTGGTTTTCCTTGGAACGGCCCTAACACCATTTGTTGTGGCGACTCCAAAATGTAAAACCCTGCCCAGTTTATATCCTCTAAAGACATAAATAACAGCGCACTAATGTTCGCCATATTAGCAATTTGATTGGTTTCATCACTGACCAGCGCGAGTGCTTGCTGTGTCAGGGATTCATAAAAGGCTTCTTTACTCATTCACACTACTACTTCACATAGAATACGCAGTGTTTAAGGTACTCTTTGTGGCGCGCAAATGAAACCTTTTATCATGAAAAAAGTGATGCAGTCGCTTGAAAAAACGCTGATTGATTATTTTTACGCCATGAAGATAGGTAAGATTAAGCTTCGCGGGCGCTGCCCCGGCGCAGGGCAAACAAGAACAGTCCACTTCCAAGTGCCGCCATCAGTGCGTTGACAATGAGTAAAAACCCCGCCTGCGCGCCAAAAGCATAACTGAACAACGCCCCTCCTAGTAGACCTAATGTGAGTACGCCGCTGTAATGCACTTTATTGTACTTGTACATCAGCAAATAACCGGGGACGACAAACACAGCCATCGCCAATCCCAATATATGGGCGTTAGCAATAGCAGATAGTAATACGGCAAAAAATAGCTGCGCACCGTTTTGCTGTGCCCCTAAGGCGTAATAAATGCCTAACACCACACCAATCAATACCGGTGCTAATAAGGAATATAAAACTGCTTTTGCGAGGGTGTGTTTCATAATGGTGACTGCTGAACATGATTTATGAAAGCATTGCAGATCTGCAAAACCCTGCCAATAGCGACGTTAGTCGTAGAAAGCAAAAAGGCCTCAGCATATGCTGAGGCCTTTAATAGTGGCGGAGAGATAGGGATTCGAACCCTAGATGGGCTATTAACCCATGCCGGTTTTCAAGACCGGTGCATTCAACCGCTCTGCCATCTCTCCTAAAGCGGTACTTAGATAACTGCGTCACCTAAATAAAAATTAAGTGGCGGAGAGATAGGGATTCGAACCCTAGATGGGCTATTAACCCATGCCGGTTTTCAAGACCGGTGCATTCAACCGCTCTGCCATCTCTCCGCAGCGGCGTGCATATTAGTGAAATGCCTGACGTTTGTGAAGTGTTATTTTAAAATAATGTTCTAAATGGCTATTTTTTATCATAATCGCACAGCAATCGAACAATTTGCGAATTTTGCAGTCTATTGAAAGGTAAAGGTTTGCCCATATATAGAAGACTTGGTAATCTTTAACTCAGGTGCCCTCGGGTACTTCGAGGATCGATTTCAATTTAAGGAGTTTCACAATGGCGTTTAATAACTCGTACAGCTCGGCTAAGCCGGTGATGTCGACCATTGAGACAAATAAGGTTTTAAAAAACACTTACTTTTTACTCGCGATGACGTTGGCATTTAGTGCTGTGACAGCGGGTATTTCAATGGCGCTTAACCCACCGTTCTTTACCGGTATCGTTTGTTCACTGATTGCCCTCGGCATGTTGTTCATTATCAACAAAAAAGCAGACTCTTCAGCGGGTGTGCTACTGACCTTTGCCTTTACCGGTATTCTTGGTTTCGGCCTCGGTCCGATGTTGAACCACTATGCTGCGATGGCAAACGGCCCAATGTTGATCATGCAAGCACTAGGTTCAACGGCGCTGATCTTCTTTGGTCTTTCTGCTTATGCACTCACGACTAAGAAAGACTTCTCCTTTATGGGCGGTTTTTTGATGGTTGGCTTGGTTGTTGTGATTATCACCAGCATCGTTAATATCTTTATCGGTAGCTCGATGGTGTTCATGGTCACTAATGCAGCCGTTGTGCTTATCATGTCAGGCCTCATCCTGTTTGATACCAGCCGCATCATTAACGGTGGTGAAACTAACTACGTGCGTGCAACTGTGGCGTTGTACCTAAACGTATATAACTTATTCACTTCGTTACTGCACCTACTTGGCGCAGCTGATGACTAATTAGCAATATTTGCTAAAATGAGCCCCATTCATTGGGGCTTTTTTGTGGATGTAATTTGGCCAGCTTCGTATTATCACTGCATAGCGCACCGAGTGATGCCATCACTTTGGTGGCGCTCAAACGCTTTGTTGACAATGCCCTCTCGCTTGGGCACCAAATAAAAACGATTTTTCTCTATCAAGATGGGGTTTATCATGCGCTGGATCAGTTCGATGTCAGTAGCGATGAGTTCGATGTCGCAGCGCTGTGGCAGCAGCTCTTTGATAGCGGAATTGAATTGAGCCTGTGTATCACCGCAGCTAACAAGCGTGGCATTGACACCGAGCAGGTTAAACTATTTACCGTCTCGGGACTTGCAGAGTTTGCCATGCTCGCCACTGACGCCGACAGGTGGGTACAATTCAAATGAATAACATCTTAGTCATCTCTAAACACGGGCCCTATCATCAGCAAAGCCTGCGCGAGTCCTTAGATATGGTCCTTATTTTCGCCGCTATTGATCAGCAGGTTACCTGGTTACTAGAAGGTGCAGCGGTACTCTCACTAGTGAAAAATCAACGCCCCAGTGCGCAGCAACAAAAAGACTTCACTAAAGCCATCGGCATGTTGGAAATCTATGATATTGAGTCTGTCTATGTGTGCGCCGATGCGCTGAACGAGCATGGCTTGAGCACAGATGACTTGGCGATAGAGGTGCAAATCGCCTATGACAATGACAAGCGTGCATTAATCAAGCAAGTGGATAAGGTAGTGACTTTATGAGCAAGGGTACATTATTCATCGTGCGTAGTGCACTTAGCGAGCACCCTACTCTGAGCAGCATCATTAGCAAGGAAGACGGCGTATTACTGCGCGCTGAGGCCTGTTACAATGCGTCGGCTTTTGTAGGGCTGGGTGTGGCCACTTATGCCCTTGAGCAAGATGTGAATGCCTGTGGCGGGCACCATCGCACAACAGGTGTCACCGTGATTAACGATGCGCAATGGGTCGAATTGACCTTACAATACCAACGAACAATCAGTGAGTAAATCAGTGAGTAACATGATTGAATTCAACGGCCAAGAAATAGCAACAGACAAACAAGGCTATCTGCTCGATAGTAGCCAGTGGCAGAAAGAGTTAGCTCCGGTTATCGCCGCGCAAGAGAATATTGAACTCACAGAGGCGCATTGGGAAGTGGTGATGTTTGTCCGTGACTTTTATCAGGAATTTGATACCAGCCCAGCGATTCGTATGCTGGTAAAGGCCATGGCAAAGAAGTTGGGTGAGGACAAGGGTAATAGCAAATACTTGTATAAGCTCTTTCCCAAGGGGCCGGCAAAACAAGCAACTAAAATAGCCGGTTTACCCAAACCGGCTCGATGTATTTAATACTAAAAACGCTCGCAGTTGCGAGCGTTATTATTTTAATCTAAGCCATTAAGGGCGCCACGCACACTGCGATACAGGGCTCCCATGGTCGAGTCGAAGACCCACTTAATCATGTTATAAGTTAGCTCAAACGCTTTGCCCACAACCTTGCCTGCGAAAACCAGCATATGCCCTAATAAACCCAAGGTTTGCTCGGCAAAACGCGCAGATGCCTTCGCTACCTGCTCTAAGGTACGCGCGACCATATCATAGAACGTTAACGAACTGCTGATCGCCGCTTGCGTTACCACTGCCGTGTAATAGCCGGAGTCTTTCAACAAAGTGATCAACGCTGAGCTTATTTTATCCGCCCAATGGCTTGAGAATGAAGCCTGAGCTCTATCTTCAAAACGAAGACGCACAGGCTGGCTCAAGAAATTATCTGAGCGCTGCTTTAAGGTGGACCAGTCACTGGCGCTAGCGGTATTTAAGTAACCCGGAGTGCCATCGAGCTTATGGGCCGACACGTTAAGGCCTTGGCCATCGTCGAGGCGGAATTCACTGCCATTAAACGGCGCGTGAATAAAAGGCCAAAGCGGCACTTTAGGAACCGGATCGGCACCATGAGTAGAGCGGTATATATTCTCTAGCTTCGTAGTGGTTGAGCGGGCAAAATCGGTCTTACCTACACGCGGTGCGCCAAAGGTATATAGTTTAGTTGGCAAAGAATACTCGGTATTCACCCAATCAGCGGTCAATTGTGCCAACGCCCCGCCTAAGCTGTGGCCAACACAATGCACAACACCTGTGTTGCCGGCTTTGCGGTTACTATCAACAAACTGAGCAAACGCCTGCTTCATGGAATTGAAGGTTTTATTAAATCCGGCGTGTACCATTTTATTACTGCTGCTGGCGCTGAGACCACAGTTTAAGTCTGTCAGTCCATCACGTAATGAGGCAGTACCACGAATCGCAATAACGCTGTCGCCGGCAAACTCGTTGATGCCTTTACCAACAAAAGCAAAGCCCGTGCTTAAGCCGAACAGATGAGAGAAAAAACCACCTGAGACACCGTCAACAACACTGTCACCGGTGACAAACTCAAACGAGTTACGTAGATTAGGGCCAACGATAGAGCGCACATCTAGCACCTTACTTGCACCTTTAGCACGGTACGCCATGGCGGCGAGTTCAGAGGCCTGACGCGGGGAAAGAGTGTTCATAATTACTTAATTCCTTGTATGAGTATTTTTTTGCGTCGCTAAACCGCAGCGATCAGTCTAAGTTGCAGACACCATAAATAGTTTGATATCTGCCCGGTACATCTTTAAATTCAAAGTCGTATATTTTTTCTTCACGCCCTATATCACAGTGCAAATCTTTAAGTTTGGCGGCAACAATGTCATTTCCTTCAACTTGACCAATCAACGTGCCCCAGAGCGTGTATTTCTTATCGTCAACAATGACATAAATTGCTTGCGCGATGCCTTCGTTATCGAACATATTGCCCGGCTTTGACGATTCAATATTTTTTTCTTCAAAGTGAAAACGGCCCTTCTCGTCAGTGGTCACACTGTCACTGTAAACGTCGCCATAACTAATATCGCGGTGAATGGTCATGTGCGCCAGCGCGTCGCCGTTGTGTTGCACTTGGCCATACACTTCGGGTGATAACTGTACGGTGTGTTTTTTAAAAATTCCGAACATAGCGAATACCTTTATAGAAAGTACTAACAGTGATATACCAACGAGTACAGTGACCGAGAGCTTAAGCTGTCGGTACCACGACCCAGATTCAACATTGGAATTGTCTATCAAAGCGAAGCTCCACATAGTGAAGCGCAACGAGGAAGGGGGACATACCTACACAGTATGGCGATTCTTCCCTGAGCGCGATTCATTCCTTGGCTAAATGCAAACTACGCAAATAACCTGTTTGAGTATGTTCACATATTGTAAACAACACTGTGAGCAAAACTCAATCACTATTTGGCATAAAAAAAGGCGCTCTTATAGCGCCTTTTAATACTTTTTCATACTAATGACTTATTTGGTGTAAGCCCTTGGCATCTCACTATCCGTGGTATAACGCTCACGTAATTTATCATGGCGCGACTGAGTTGAGACCTCAGTACCGTTTATCCACACTTTTTCAATGCGAGTACTGAACTCGAACGGATCAGCACTCCAAAGTACCAAATCAGCGGGTTTACCCGGCGCAATTTGCCCTACATCTAAATTAAATGCCGAGGCAACATTACTGGTGATTGCTGCCAGTGCCCCTTGCGCTGTCATGCCATATGACACGGCATTGCCCGCATCAAAGCGCAATTGATACAAATTGTGAGCGCTATCTCCAGCAATGGTCAGGATCACGGTGACGCCTGCTTGCTCCAATTTAGCAGCGTTCTCTAAATGAGCGTGCATCGAGTCAAAACTACCTGGCAGGTTATCCATGGCACTGATCACCACAGGTGTATCACTGTCAGCTAGCTGCTCGGTAATTAATACGGCATCTTGCGCCCCCGCAAAAACCATGTCGACATCAAAGCGTGCTTTTACTTTGAGCAGCTCTAACATATCCGATGCCCGCGACACATCGATCACTAGCGGGATCTCTTTGGCAAAGACTGCATCGAGGATTTCTACCTCTTTGCCTTTGGATTTATCGTCGTCCTCATCACGTTCACTGTGCTTTTCTAGCGTATCAATCAGTGTTTGCAACGACAGCGCACGTGAGCCTTCATGTTTAGCTCCAAGCTTTACGTATAAGGCCACGCCTTGGCGGGTTACACTGTCAAATTCGCCTGATAACGACACCAATGACGCCAGGCCTGCAAAAATATCATCGCCACCGTAGGGTGCAATCACATTGCTGGTAATACCGCCTTTGCGTGCATAAGGTATTAAGCTTGAGCGCGGATTGAACGCTAAGCTTGGGTCGAAAGTCATTGTCGCTTTTTTATCACCGCCATCACGCGAGTCTGCAACGGCACTGACCTCCACAAGGCCTAAGCCGTTCAGCGAGCCAATAAAGCCCGGAGTGAGGATTTTATCCTCAGCATCAATAATGGTATCGGCGCTCACTTCACTGGGGTTCACAGCAACAATGTTACCGTTTTCTATTACCACTGTTGCGTCTTTTAATACGCCCTGCTGTGCTGCGGTATAGACCGTGGCATTGGTAATCGCCAGGCTTTCAGCGTAAGTTTGCGTGCTCATTACGAAGGCGGCGCTAATTGCTGTCAATTTAAATAAGTTCATCATACAACTCCTTAGCGTTGGCCTAACATAAAGTCACTTTGTGCTTGGTATTTTTCATCGTTACGGTCATACACTTTGGCACCGTCGATAAACACCTGCTCTGCTTTGGCATACACACTGAATGGGTTTTGATTCCAAAGTACCACATCGGCTTGCTTGCCTGCGCTTAAGGTACCCGTTTTATCTGCTACGCCCAGTGATTTTGCAGCATTGGAGGTGATCCACTTAATAGCATGCGCTTCATCAATGTCGAAGCCATTATCATTGGCGCGATACATTACTTTCGCCGCTTCTTGGTTTAGGCGCTGAATTGTGGTGTCAGAGTCTGAATGCACAATAGCGCAGGAATTTTTAACCGCATCAACGATGGCAACATTCTCTTGTACCATGTCATAGGCTTCCATTTTGAATCCCCACCAATCTGGCCACAGTGCGGCACAGTTGCCATTCTCAGCGAGTAAATCAGCGATTTTGTAAGCCTCGATACCATGGTGGAACGTGCCTGAGTGGTAGCCAAACTCTTTACCTAAATCAATCATCATCGCCATTTCTTCAGCTTTATAGCAATGATTGTGAATGAGGATGTCACCGTCCAATACCGCACTGAGCGTATCTAACGTAATATCACGCTCAGGCGCTTCTACGTTCTTACCCGCATCGTAGTCCGCTTCATACTTCTCCCAAGCACGCTTGTACTCAGTTGCGTCAATCCACGCCTTTCGGTAACCCGCCATGTTGCCCATTCGCGTTGATGGCAACACACCTTTACTGCCATAAACGCGCTTAGGGTTCTCACCACAAGCCATTTTTAAGCCATAGGGCGCCTCAGGAAACTTCATTCCCTGCATAGTGTGTGACGGTACATTTTTTAGCGTCACGCTGCGCCCACCGAATAAGTTCGCTGAGCCGGGCAAAATCTGCAAAGTGGTGATCCCGCCTTCACGGGCACGATTAAATCCAGGGTCTTGCGGCCACACTGAATGCTCTACCCACACGGCTGCGGTGTTAGGGCTGGTCATTTCATTACCATCTTGGTGTGATTCTACCGCTGGACTTGGATAAGCACCCAGGTGGGAGTGGACATCAATGATACCAGGTGTCACCCATTTTCCTTCTGCGTTGATGGTGACATCGGCTTGCACGTCCAGGTCTATGCCTACCTGCTTAATTTGCCCGTCAACCATGTACACATCGCCGGCATCGATGCGCTGACCATCACCCGTTAATACTGTGGCATTGGTGATCAACGTCGATTGACGTGGCATAGGCTGATAAGTACTTGGATAGGGGTTCTTTTCGATAGATATTTTTTCGCCTTGCGGACCGTCACTTTGCTGGCAACCGGCTACTGCCAGCGCAACTGCAACAGCGCTTAGGCTTGCTGTGTATTTACGCATTGTTTTCATCACTCCGTTTTTTGCGTAACTTTAACCAATCATTGCGCAAAATGCGAAAATTTAAGGTTAATGAACAGTAAACTGAGATAAAAAAGAGAGGGTTATGGGTACATACCTGGCAAAAATGATTAAATAAAAAACAACAGTGCCGACGCCTTGAAGTGGGTTATCCTGACACCCGCAGTTACATCTGCCGTGACACAATCCCAGCGACTGATGGGGATGAGCAATTAAACTCGAATAAGCGTCACCCTTTTCAACAAAAAAAGCAAAAAAAAGTGTGTCCAAATAAGGTCGCCAATACCTTGAAAAATGGCGCGCTTTACCCCCTTCGACACACTTGACACAGATGCTTACATTCGGAGACACCTTATTCATGCTATGAACAATTATGTGGCGCATACTTACATTGCACCCGACGAATGTACTAAGGAGAATACAATGAAACGCACCGCATTATTAACCAGCGCTTTGGCCCTTGGCCTACTTTCAACTACAGCCGCTGCAGATAGCTCAAAATTTGTAGCTGCCGATAACAGCGCTGGTACCGAGTTGTGTATGGCAATTACTAAAAACAGCCCACTGAAGCTACGCCGCTCCATGAAAGAGCATTACGTTAATACCTACACCATGGAAAACAAATTAGCGTGTAATGATTTAACTGTTCGCCAATTTGCCAGCCTCTATGGCTTTGATCGCAGCCTCAAAGTGCTCAATATAGAGCGCCTAACTGAAACCTCTATTCGCGATTTAGCAGCCAAAAACGACACCGATTCTTTTATGGTGTACGGCTCAAAGTAATATCACCTTTGATTCCATCCCTGGAAGTAAAGCCCGCCAATGCGGGCTTTTTTTACAGCCAATAAGCAAGCGCACCGAACGCACCGCCAAAGACCCCTCCCCATACCACTAACCAGCCTAAGTGAGCGCGGATCATCGTTTGAATAATCTCTTTGACCATGGCTGGGGTTAACTCATCTAAGCGCTGGCTTACCAGTTGCTTAACCTGCGCCTGCAAATCGCTACCACCGCCTAGTTGCGCAATAATCTGCTCGCGTATTTGTTCATCTTGTAGCATTTCTGCGATGGCCTCACGCATTTTATCAGCAAACGGCTCACGCATCGGTTCGAGCGCTGCTCGACCACCAAACATACCAAGCATGGACCCAAACTGTGACTGCTCTATCACCTGTACCAACTTATCAAAAGCCAGCGACATATCCAGATGGTTAATTAATGCGTCCATTTGCGGCGCTGGCATCTGCGCTGAGGCCTTTTTAAGGTTCTCAGGAGATAGAAACTGCTCCTCAATGAGCTCATGTATCCCTTGTTTAAACGCATTAAATTTAATCTGCACCACACCTGAGCCGTACAATAACGGCACTTTTTCGAACAGCATATGCACGGCAAGCCAATTGGTTAGTGCGCCTGATAACGCAAATAACCCCATGCTCAACAACAGTGGCTGCTCTAGGTGCCACCCGACTAATGTAACAATGAGGGCAATCAATGACGTTACACTGCTTTTATTCACGCGTTCACTCCTTCTAAAATCGCTGCAGACTATTTTAACGTGGGATTAGACTTTGCGGAAAATTTTTGCATCAATCAACAACTTTGCCATACTCATATCACCGCACTCTAAATTTGCTAACTTGCCATGTGGAACGCCGTCGCCCAAGTAATTAGTGATACCTTAGCTACTCCTTTCGAAATCACGCAAAAGCAGCAATTAAGTAATTCCTCGGCCGATATGCTATTTCGTATCAGCGATGGGCAACATACATTTTTTGTTAAAGTTGCCCCGCTCAGTGCGCTGGAGCGTCTTGAGTGCGAAGCGCAAAGCTTGTCGCTATTAACACAAGAGTCGTTGTTTTTGGTGCCGGATTGCTTAGCCACAGACACCACACTGGAGTTTGCTTTTAATATTATAGAGTGGCTCGATTTTAGTGACCCTACCCCTCCCAACTGGGCAAAAATGGGTGAATATCTGGCGATGATGCATCAAAAGCACGAACAAGCCATGTTTGGCAATGAACAAGACAATTTCATTGGCGTCACTGCGCAGCCCAATCGATGGCACAAAAAGTGGGATGTATTCTTTAGTGAAGAACGTATCGGCTGGCAAATGCAGTTACTGGCGGAAAAAGGGTTTCACTTTTGTGATATCGATACGTTAGTGGATTGTGTAAAAGCACGCTTGCACAGCCACAACGTGCAACCGTCATTATTACATGGGGATCTCTGGCGGGGTAATGTCGGCTTTGTTAACTCCGTCCCATGTCTATACGATCCAGCCTGTTATTACGGTGATAGAGAAGCGGATATTGCCATGACACGGTTATTTGGCCCTTTCCCAGACGCCTTTTATACCGCTTATAACGCACACTACCCGCTGGCGCACGATCATCGCTCCCGCGAGGGAATATACAACCTCTATCACCTGCTTAATCATGCCAATATCTTTGCCGGTCATTATTTGACGCAGGCGCGTGACAGTATCGAAACCATAATTCATCAACAAAAAGGTGGCGATTAATAGCACAATTGCGCCTTTTCACTGCGTCAAATTAGTCGGAATTCGTAGCAAAAACGCACTATACTCAAAGTATGTCATCAGACTGTCATACGAGGCGGCTATGAAAGACTACAGCCTACAGCGCATTCGCTGTCCCCATTGCGGCAATCATATTTTTGTTGATGTCGATACATCTTCAGGGGATCAAGACTACTACGAGGATTGCTCAGCGTGCTGTAACCCTATTCACCTTAATATGCACATCGACTACGCCTTAAACAAAGTACAGTTAAGGGTCGACGCAGACGATGAGCAAATTTTTTAACCTGCGCATTGTTAGGGTTTGTGTTGTTGTAGGTAACGCTGCACCGTATTGACTATGGTGTAGGTCTGCTGGTCTACCTCAATATTGAAGACACTGCCAGTGACTGCCTCGCCAATATTGGTAATGCTTAGGGTTTCAGGAATAAGATGCAGCCAAAAGCCCTGTTCACTGAGCTCGCCCACGGTAAGGCTTGCCCCATTAACGCACACAAACCCTTTATATAAGACATAGTCGCGCCACTTCTCATCCAAGGATAAATGCAAGCGGCAGTTATCTTCACTGTCTATACGCTCAAGTACTTCACTGGTAGTGTGAATGTGCCCAGAGACAATATGCCCGCCTAACTCAGTGCCAAAGGTGACTGACCGCTCAAAATTAACTGCGTGGCCTGGTCGCAACTGGCCTAAGTTGGTGAGAGCCAAAGTTTCATCAATTACATCGAAATGCACTTGGCCGACAACATCACCGGCGGGGCTTTCTACTTTAACAACAGTAAGACAACAGCCATTGATGGCAATACTGGCCCCTAAGTCTAGGTGCTGTAGGTAATTTTTATTCACAGAAAGTACTAACCGCAGAACCGCGTCTTCGAGCTTTGCAGCAACGACATGAGCTTGGCACTGCACTATTCCGGTAAACATCGCTATTCCTTTTTTTCATATCACACACAGGATACACTTACCTTTTATCTTATCTGATGTTTTCTCTCTTATGAAGTTTTGTACGTGGGAGGCTGGGCGTTTATTGCGTTTGGCCGCACCGGTGTTTTTTGCACAAGTTACGTTGGTATTAATGTCGGTCGTCGACACCATTATGGCTGGCCAAGTAAGTGCCGTTGACCTAGCCGCTCTTTCAATTGCGACCGGATTATGGAACCCCATGGTACTGGCACTATTAGGCGTCTTATTGGCACTCACTTCGTTAGTTGCTCATAGCTTTGGGGCAAATGACGAGCCGGCAATTCGTAACCATTTTCAGCAAGGCTGTTACTTAGCCGTGCTGCTCTGTTTAGCCGGCGTCGCGATTGCGCAATTGGCTCCGGTGCTCATTGCACAACTCGATACTCAAGCCAGCGTAAAAGTACTGGCTCAAGATTATATCGACTATATCCAATGGGGCCTGCCTGGGTTCTTTGTTTACTCGCTGTTTCGCAACGTGGCTGAGGGGAAGGCCTACACCGCGCCTGCATTTTATATTTCAATTATCGGTTTGCTGGTGAATATTCCCGCCAATTATATATTTATACACGGCCACTTCGGCGCACCTGCGCTCGGAGGTGCTGGATGTGGCGTCGCTACGGCCCTCGTCTTTGCGGCCATGGGCAGTGCTCAGTTTATTTATAGTTTAATAAGTAAACGCATCGATGGACCAGGTTTGTTTCGTCATTTTGCCAAGCCTGACGGCAGAGCTATTTGGGCGATGTTTAAACTCGGCGTGCCGCTGTCATTAGCGACCTTTTTCGAGGTGACGTTATTTGCTTGTATTCCTTTATTTATTGCCTCGCTGGGGGCTATCGCCGTCGCCGGTCATCAGGTCGCCGCTTCGGTCACTACCTTGTTGTTTATGCTGCCGATGAGCTTATCTATGGCGGTGGCCATTCGCTTTGGCAATCTATACGGACAGCAGGACTTTGTTGCACTTAAACGCTGCATGAGTACAAGTTTTGTGTTGTCTATCGCCATCGCGGCATTAGTAGCCTTAATCACTTACCTGCTGCGTTTTGATATCAGCGCCATATACAGTGATAACCCCGAGGTAATAGCACTTGCCGCAAGCATTATGGTGCTCGCCTGTTTTTATCAACTACCGGATGCACTGCAAGTGGTTAGCAGCGGCATGCTCAGAGGGATCAAGCATACCAGTCCAATTTCATATATTACCTTCATCTCTTACTGGCTGATCGGCTTTGCTCTAGGCTACGTACTAGGTCGTACTGATTACATAGTGCCAGCGATGGGACCGCAAGGGTTCTGGTTAGGGATCATTGTCGGCTTATCTTGCGCTGCGGTACTGCTTATTTGGACTCTCAGGAGGCGACTTGCTCAGGCTCCTTTTAATTTTTAGTTTGGTTGTGCTCGCTGGCTGCGCCGAGGGGCCCGAGCAGGTCCACGAAGAATATCGTGCGCGGCTCGCTAAATTTTTACCTATTAATGAAGCACATACCCTAGCCGTTGAACGCTGGCCCGAGTTTAACGCACAGCCTCTGGACAGCGGCGTGCGCATGGGCATTTTGGAGCTTGGTCAACTGGGCCATTGTCAGCTTGCCACTGACATTGCCGGGCGTAACAATCAACTAGGTAAAGTTGCTACGGCCAGTGAACGCTTTAAGTATCACCTGCGTTTTTTACAACAAGTGGACGCCTGCCTAAATCACCCCGATAGCGAGACATTAAGTCCATCGCTTATCGCTGCTCTTGAGCAGGAAAAACAATTTAAAACACGCACTCTGAGTCAAGCTTTTAATAACTTGCTGGCCCAAGAAAAAGAGCTTAAACACCTCTTTACCTTTTCGCGCAACGCGCTTGATTTTGACGAGCAAGCGGGTCGCGTAAATAGCCAAAGTGCGCTGACCCAACTTGCCAATATTGCCGATAACCTTGCCCAGCACAATGTTGAAGATATTGACACCGCGCAACTGACGCAGGCGCTCGAGCAGCTAAACCGCAGTGATTACACAGCCAAGTTACTGCGCGCAACGCGCGAGCAAATTGCCCTAAACAATGCCCTGAGCGCTGAGCTTGAGCGCATCAAGTTACCTGGGGATATTTGCGCTGCCCATAAAAACAACCGTAATAGCATGATAGTCCATAATATCTTTAACAAGTTCTACATTGGCCAACTGCAGGGCTTTCAAAGCCACCTCGCCGGCAGGTTACAGCAAGTACAGCCCATTTTTACCCGCATACTGCAATTTCAGCCAGACGACAGCCACATCAAGGCACAGTTGCTAGGCACTCATGGCGAGCCGAGCTTGCTTGCAGAGCTTAAAACATCGAGCCGCCGCCATGTAACCTGGTGGCAAGCGTTTTACAAACACTGCGATTTAACACCAGGTGAGTAAAATAACAGCAAACAAACAATAATTCCTTGAAAGTTGCTTGATTAGCTTCGTTTCTCGCTATATATTACACCGCGTTGTCAACGCCGTAACGTTTTGCCTTGATAACAAAAATTGTACGACCGTAGCTCAGTTGGTTAGAGCACTACCTTGACATGGTAGGGGTCGGTGGTTCGAATCCACTCGGTCGTACCAATTCTCAAAAAATACATCTCGTATTCTGTACGACCGTAGCTCAGTTGGTTAGAGCACTACCTTGACATGGTAGGGGTCGGTGGTTCGAATCCACTCGGTCGTACCAATTTATTTTCCAGCCTTTATTAATAAATTCAGAAAAATTTATTTCTGATATTGTATATTCCAGTGCCTATACACAGTAACTCGAATAGAGCTTATGCCTGTAGGTGAATTTGCCAATAGCCAACGTCCAGCCATTGCTCAAATTTGTACCCTACTTTTTCAAAATGCGCGACCTTATGCATGCCTAACGCCTGATGCAAAGCCATACTCGGGGGGTTAGGCAACGTAATGCCACCGATAGCGGTATGCACCCCCTGCGCGGTGAGTGTCTCGAGCAGTGCGCTATAGAGCTGGCGCCCTATTCCTTGGCCCTGATGCTGATGCGCCACATACACGCTCGTCTCAACAGCAAAACGATAAGCGCTGCGCTCTTTCCATTTACTCGCATAAGCGTACCCTTTGAGTTCACCGTCTTGTACATATACCAGCCAGGGTAAGTCCACCGCTTTAATGCTTGCGATCCGCTGACTCATAAGCTGGGTATCAACAAGCGACTCTTCAAAAGTAAAGGTGGTGTGGCGAATATAATAGTTATATAGCTCGGCGATGGCCTTAGCATCTTCAGGCGTGGCGTGTCGTAACAAAAGTACCTCGAAAGAAGTAATGGAGCCCGAAGGCTCCCATAAAAGTAGGCTTACAGCTTAAACTGATTCACTGTGGCATTTAAAGAGCTCGCTAAGGCGTTTAAGTCTTTCGCCTCATTCGCTAAGGTGTCGGCATGGTGCGCGGTATTATTAACAAGGTCGTTAATAGCACTCAAACTGGTGTTGATATCCTCAGCAACAATACTTTGCTCTTCAGTGCTGGTCGCTATTTGGTGACTCTGATCAAGCACATGCGCCACCGACTCCCCTATTTGCTCTAGCGATTGCAACACGGCTTGGGTTTGTGTCACCGAACCTTGCGCCCGCTCTTGGCCCTGCGCCATCATATTTGAGGCTTTATCAGCAATGCTTTGCAGTTTATCAATCATAGTGCGAATATCGTCGGTCGACTCTTGCGTGCGACTTGCAAGCGATCGCACCTCATCCGCCACCACGGCGAAACCGCGACCTTGCTCGCCAGCTCGTGCGGCTTCAATTGCAGCATTGAGTGCCAGCAGATTAGTTTGTTCGGCAATGCCGTTAATCACATCGATCACCGCGCCAATATTATTGGTTTCCTGCGCCAGACCAGTGACCACTTGCGCGGCCTCACCAATATGTTCAGCTAGCTCATGCATCACCTGCTGCGACTGATTTGATTGCGAACGCCCTTGCTCACTAACCTGTTGCACCGATGCAGCGGCATCATTGGTTTGATTGGCGTTCCGTGAGATTTCATTGACTGTAGTGGCCATTTCGGTCACCGCCGCGCTGACACTGTCGACTTGTTGCTTCTCTTTTTGAATTTCACTGTTGGTTTGCCCAGAGACTTGTTGCAACTGGCTGGCGGCGGCACTTAATTGCTCTGCCTGCGCAGCAGTGTTCAGCATCATCGCCCGCAGCTTATCGATAAAGGTGTTCATGTGATGGGCAAGCTGGCCCACCTCATCTTTACTCGAGATATCAATACGCCGCGTTAAGTCGCCCTCACCGGAGGCAATATCACGCATAATATGGGTTAAGGTGGTGATAGGCTTGGCAACTAAATGAGTCACCCAGAAAATCATCGCTACAATAATGGCAAGAATCACCACCACGGCGATGGACGCCGACATCACCGCATCATTAACGGGCTCTTCAATTAAGCTCACTGGAATAAGCACTCCTAAGTGCCAATCGATCACCGGCTTATCGAGCTTTAGGCTATTGAATAAAGCATAAAACTCTTGGCCTTTAAGGGTGACTTTAACAATGCCACTGTCGTTGTTGGCTATCGCGCTATTAAGCGTATCAAACCCTTGAGTTTGCTTGAATTGTTGCTCAAGAGCACTCAAGTTATCTTTACCTTCACCGGTATCTGTTATCGATAATGAATGCCCTGTACGCTGCGATAAATGCACCACATTTAAATCACTGTCGAGTAAAAAGCCAAAGCCCTCCCCTTGGAAAGTAATGTCCTCGACAATGTCTTTAATGGCATTAATTTGTAAATCAACCCCACCTACACCGACCAGCTCTTTGGCGTCATTGTAAACTGGCTGCTGCACCACAGCGGATGCGTCTCCCGTGTTGATGTCGACAGAGATAGCGCCAACATAAAGTTGGCCTTTATTCAGCGCATCTTGCCACCAGGGCCGCTTATACGCATAGTAAGGGCGCCCATCGCCATACGCTGAGGTACGCTCATTTTCTTTGAAGTATTCACCGGTGTGAGCCGAGGCAAAAAACGCAGACAAAATATTACTGTCGCGGCCGCTAATACGGATAAAATTATCGTTCAGTAGTGGATAATCAGGTAAAGAGGATAACGCCACACCGCGCTCACGGTAGTTATCGAAAAAATCAACCATATGCGGGCTGGTCACATAGGTTTCAACTACCTTGCCGTATTGCGCAAAAAACGACTGCATCGACAAACGCTCAGCATCTAAGTAATTTTGTACTTCGCGCTCAACACTATTTCGAGATAAAGACGCGATATGGTTAATGAAGAACACGGCCACGGCAACCATTAAAACGCTCAAGGTGCCACCGATCAGCAATAAAATCTTCTGTCGTAAGGAGAGGTTGTTTAACATAAGAATAATTATTATTTTGTTAAGCTAAGCTGCTATAAAAACACATCCTTACGCCCTTGACTACGTTATCATGACCAAAAAGTGAATAACCGCACAATATTTAACCAACCTTAATAGTGCTACCGCCGCACCGTTTAGCCCCCTGCCTTTGCCAAGGCTAGGATTGTACACCTACTGTGATAAATTAAGCTGCCACGACACACCATACCTGTCATTGAGCCAACCAAACCTATGGCTAAAGGCCTAGTTATCCAAAGGCATTAGCTCTGTGCCGCCCTCGGCTAAGGTGCGAAAGGTGCTCTCTATTTCGCTCAATGATTGGCACTCTAAGTACAACGAGATGGATGGGGTAAAACTAAATGAGTGGTTAAGATGGCTGTCGAGGGCCATAAACTCTGTGCCATTGATATGAAACTTCGCCCTTTTCACACTCCCCTCGGGTTCATGCTCGTCGGCGGTGTAATACTGAATATCGATGATCTCAGCATCGCAGAACAACGACGTATAGAACTTAATCGCCTCCTCGCACTTGCCCGCCTGATCGCCAACGAACATCAGTGAAGTTAAAATGGATTTCATCTCTGCCTCCGTTCTATCCGATGATACTGGACGCCTTATTTGCAAGCCTAAACCTTGTTGCGTAACGGCCAGCCCACTGACGAGCACAACACCGCTGAATTAAGCCAAGCACTTTATTTTCCTTTACTGCGCAAGTAGGTGAGAAAAACCAATCGCCCTAACTTAGCCAAGGTGTTGTTGCGAGAAACACTGTAGCTCACCAGGCTTAGGCCAACAAACAGCAGCAACCCCATGCCTAAGCAATAGAGTAAATCATAGTTCTCATAGCCGCGACTGCCACCCTCAAGGCTATTTATTAACCCTAGCACCAGGCTAGCAGTGGCTAATATAAGTGCACATAAGCCCATGCGAAATGGACGTTTTCTGCGAATCATGTTGTTCCTCGCAAAATTGCCGCCGCAAGCACGGCAAATAACGGCCCAGCACCTCGTAAAGTGACCGGCTTCCCCCTAACCAGAGGGCGACCAACCATGTACTGCGCCACAACTTACTGCCAAAACATAATGGGCAGCAGCCCCCAAGCAACAAGCACAACGCACCATTGTAAAGCCAGTACCAGTGATGCGACATCAAGGCGTTTACATTGCTGCTCTTTACGCGCTGCCCACAAGCAGAAGACAAGGGTTAGGGGCAATAGCCCAGATAACACCGCCAAACTGATACTGGCTGCATTGATATCACCAAACTCCAGGAACGACTGGTTCATATAGAGGCATATCTGCAAAGCAAATAGCCCCAGATTGATAAACCCCCATTTGATCGCGCCTAATCCCTGGTTATTGCGCTTAACCAACCTTATCAAGCCGACAATAAAGATATAAATCAGCCCGCTTAGGCCAGCAAGCATGCTTAACCAATACAGTGCCAATGCCACGCCGGACACTTTGCGATAGGTTTTGCGTCCGTCATTGATAAACCACTGCCCTTGCTTATTAGCATAGAAAACGTGCGAGCCTTGTGTCCGGGTTGTATCTCGAAATAATCCCCCTTCGATAGCAAGCAGTTGCTTATCTTCCTTTTGCAATGACTTCACTACAAGGTGCTCGTTTGCTTGCTCTAACCATATGAAATGAAAAAGCATATCCATAAATTCAAACTCAGCCATACTATTTGGCGACGGCGTATAAACCCCTGGCAAGGCCGAGCGCTCAATGGCGTTTCCCTTCGGCGCCACTGGCGTCGCTTTGCTGATATCTAACTCATTGATAAATAGTTTATTAAACCTTTCATAGTCGGATGTTTCGTTATCGGTGTTAATGGCATAGAAAAAGCCCTTTTTTTGCTCGGGGAAAAGGCAAATATAGGCTCTAAAACCAAATGTCGTACCGGGGTGGCACATGCCTAACACCTGATGACGGTCTCTACTTGCAAAGGCGAGGCCGTGGCCAATGTTAAGCCCAGCTCGCTGTGCGTCGGTATGCAAAGGTGTGGCGAGCCGAGCCATATGTTTGGCGGCGATAAGTCGCTCACCGTTAACCCTGCCATCGTGCAACAAAAAGCGGATAAACTTAGCCATGTCTGGCGCGGTCGTGGTGAACTGACCCGAAGGCCTAAGGTAATTCGCCACTGCAGGTTGAGCAACATGATTTTCATGATACCCCATTGCCAGTAATGGGTCGGCGAATGCCCCCTGCTGACTAATAAACTCAAAGCTGCTGTTATGCATGCCTAAAGCTGCCAACAGGTTAGTATCGAGATACTCTTCGTAGCGCTGTTTGGTAACCGCTTCTATCACCATCGCGAGCAAGGTATAGCCCATATTAGAGTATGAATATTGGCTTCCTGGCTCGGTTCTAGCCGTTAGTAAATTCCCTTGGCTTGAAGAAAAAGCATGTTGCAATGGCGAGTCTGGCGACGCATGGGTATTTAATAATTGCCACATGCGAATGTTGTCTAATCCAGCGGTGTGTTCGAGTAAGTGTTTAACCTGAATTGGCGAGTGCTGAGACCAGGGGTTATCGAAGTGCAATTCACCTAGTAAGGCCTCAACGTTGGTGTCTAAAGAAAGTGCGCCTTGGTACACTAAGTGTAAAACCCCCATAGCAAAAACCGACTTGGTCACAGAGCCAACATGCATTTTTTGCTCGGGCTTCATCAACTCTTGGCTGGACACATTGGCATAGCCTGCACTGCCTACTTGCACATGCTCATCGGCAACCGCCGTCCAAGTGATCCCCACGAGCTGCTCCTGTTCGATGGCCTTTTCGACCTTGGTTGCCAGCTGCGCATTGCTATTGCCATAGGCACTACTAAACGACAATAAAATAAGCAGTGAGGAAATGATTGTTTTTATCATGGGGTTCTCTGTATACAACTCAGGTTTTACGGGCAAGTAAAACGCAGATAATGCATGACGATAATCATAGGGAATGGAGGTTTGTCATGCTTTACGCGTCCATGCCTTGAGCTGCTTGCCCTGTGCATTGATAACTTAGGCTGGCCTAGGTCAATATTGCACCGCTATAACCATACCTTTTTTCAGATAAGTTTATAAGCACAAGCGGCTGTTAAGCTCATTTATAAGCTCAGTGTTGCGCGTAAAGCCCTGAAGCCAACACCATGTGAGTTTACAAACGGATTTCAGCAACTTGTTAGGAATTGCTTACATCAATAATGTCACTACTTGCCACAACTCCACACAACCCAGCAGTTTCGGGCCACCACATAACATGCAAGAAAGGTAATGAATTCTCTTTTTGCACCACTGTAAAAGTTCCTACAGCGTTACCATCAATAACCTTAAAATCAAGCTTTAGAGATTCTTGCATAAATTTGAAACCCTCAGCATTTTTAGGTGAGTAACCCAGGTTAACTTCTAACTCATCTAACCCCTCCATTTCGGAAGGAATAATGAACTTATAAACGTCTGTATCTTTGGTGCTGATAATTTCTATTTGTTTATTGTATTTTTCCCCGCTCATGGGAAAAGTACAAGACCAAACACTTGTGGATATACAAAATAAAGATATTAAAGTGATAACAAACTTCATTGCGATACCTAACGCTTTTGTATGCGTCCACCGAAGCGATAGCATAGGTGGTCTGGCACGCGCTTTTTGCGTGCGAACATGACAAACTTGTTAAACGCTGCCTTCTTTCTCAATTACCAAAATCCTTGCTTCGCCAAGTGGATGAGCAACATGCTCTGTACCTATGGATGCGAAAAATATATCGCCAGCTTCCAGGATGCTGGATTGCTCGCTTCCATTTTCTTTAAAGAACATTTCCACTTTTCCATCGAGTACCACGAACACTTCTTCGCCATCATTCACATGCCACTTATATGGCTCTTTTGTCCAATGGAGCCTAGTAGAGATTCCATTCATTGATGCTATATCTTTAGCTCCCCACGAACGATCTGATATAAATTTTTTACTTCTAATTATTTCCACGAAATTTCCTTAATCGTAAACGCCCTGTTAAGGTGTGAGCAACACAATACCGAAGCTCCCGCATACCACCTTAACCACTAAAATCAACGCATAGTAAAAATGCCACGCGTTGCGAATCACTCTTAAACAGATTGTATGGATAATAACTCCATATTTTTATTCTTTTAAACCAGTTTAGGGTAATGTGAGACCCAGGCTTAAGCTGCAACTTAAGCTTTCCATGTGGCAGTTCGATTGAGCGCTGGCTCCTCAGTTGAGAGGCCAATGACTAAACCCGCTATTAAACTAAGCAAACTCCAAGCCAAGACAACATCCCACACATAAATCTTTTGTTGGGGATCATAGCTTAGAGAAATAACACTTTAGATACTTACCAAAGAACAAACTATTCTCCCGCCTGATAGAATGCACAGCGCTATAAGTAATCTGGCTATTAAAATGCGTTGATTTGATATTTAAATTGACACCTTCGAGCTATACATTACACCCACATGAAACAAACCGAATACGGAAGTTGCCTTGTGTTAAGTTGGACCAAAGCGAAAACACGAGACAACTGGAGTGTTTGGTTCGTTTTTAATGCACTTATCACATGTTTGCCGCATTTGTGATGGCTTTTGCACATGCTACAGGGTTTGACTGTGCTATAAAATGCCCACCTAAAACCTCTATTTTTGTAAAGTTGGAGCACAATGATGCCAAATAATGAACAGAGCGGCTAGCAATCAAAAGGTCCTTGCTTGGGCTTATATAAGTCACAGGACAAGTAATTCTCTTGGTAGGCTTATCCAAACGAGCGATATTCCTCAGGCGTTCTTTTAACTTTTTGTTATCAGTATGCCCGAGCGAATGGAAAACAGGGCTTACAAGCTGAATACCACCTGACATATTAAAGCCGACAATATAGACCAATAACCTTGTAATAAAATTAGGCCTCAAAAATGAGATTGGAACTATAGAAGCTAAGCGTGAGTAAATGGATGGCTTAGAAACAAAGCTAGCCAAGAATACTAAGCCTTTGACTCGCTCTCCAAGTAAATGACAGAGTTCATATGCCACACGACCAGAATATGACTCCCCAACTATCAAGACGTCTTCATCGGAGTGAAGGGTGGCGATTTCTTGAGCTTGCCCATAATACGATAGAGATGAAATTGAAGAATAAGAAATTACTTCAACGCTTAACGTCGAAGGTAATTCTTTCATTAAGTTTTTAAAAAGATAGCCTGTACCGTCAAGCCCAGGAAGCAGAATAATTTTCATCTTATATTGCAACGCCGCGCTCTGCGGCAAATTTGGAGCGCAGCGGAAAATTTGTCCGACAGCAGCGCCTTGTTAGTGCTAATCTCGGAAGCGAAATATGATTCAAACTTGAGTGGCTACAGAATAGCTAGGCGGGGGCTTTAATCATATTGATAATTATATGTATTCAGCATGTTAGAGGTTTCATAAGGGCTTCCACCTTGAGTTCTGCGACCATGCTCAGCAAATAAGAATAGACTCTCTTTTGCTCTTGAAGCTATTACATAAAGCATTTTTGACTCAGCATTTCTTCCTACCTGAGCAGGTTGATTAATTATGTCATTCCAGTGGGGGACAAAACCATTTAATAAACCGAATGCAATCACAGTCTTATACTCTTCTCCCTTTACTCCATGACAAGAGTTAACAATTATTCCAGTGGACTCCTTAAAAAAACTCTTAAGGGCAACTACCGTGTCTTCATACTGACCGTTGTTGTTTTCTATATTTGAAGTAGCTTTCTCAAAGAACAAGTCAAACTGTTCTTTGAGCAACAAATCATGCGTTAAATCTATGTTTAATTCGTCCAAAACAAACTCAAAACATTCTTTAAGGTATTCTGTGCCAACAACAGTTTTACTGTGAAAGGAGTTAATAACTTTAAGCAGTTTTTTAGCGGTTAAATCACGGGTATGATGATGATTTTCTATTAGATTATTTAACAGTTCATTGGCCCATCTAACGCGGGCACTTAGCAACCTTCCTGATGGTTCTGTTAATAACAGTTTGGAAACTATCAACCAAAAATTATCTTGTTGGCCGTGAAATGGTGACAAAGCCGGAGCGTCAAACTTCACTTGCGGTAGTAGGGTTATGAGCTTCTTTGTCATTGACCTTATCGGCGCCCACTGGGGTGCAATAACACATATATCATTTTCATTTGTGCCATTATTGAGTTCTATTTTGATTAATTCTGATATAGCTTCGGCTAAATGGTCTTTGTCTACTGATTGATTAAAAAAGCTTATCGTTCCTTGCTCATTTTTATGTGCTGCTTTTGACTGCGCTCCTTGGACATTTCTAAAAACAGAAAAGTAGTCAACCAACCTTTGCGTAGAGCGGTAATTTTCGCTAAACGTAAAGTGGTTGATATTACTACCTATAAATTCTGCGTTTAATTCTGCTAAGGAAAGGGATTTTCCTCCAATTCCTCCATAAATTGCTTGATTTTCGTCGCCTACAATAAACAAAGAAGGCTTTATAAGTGACTCGTTAAATATCTTGGATAAAATTGCATACTGTAGATCTTGTGTATCTTGAATTTCATCAACACATATATGAGTAAATATACTGCCTAAAGTCTGGGCAATTTCTGGCAGCATTTCCATTAACTGAAATGCAAAATAGAGTGACTGGTCAAAATCAATTTTCTTTCTTGAAGACAGTATTTGACGGTATTCCTGCTCTATTTCTTTTGCTCGGATATTAATATTTTCAACCACGCCTTGCCTATTAAAGGTTGTATTTACGTCATCAAAAATTCTCAACCCTTTATCAGCTTTTAATTTGTTAAGAATTCGTCTTGTTTCAAATTCATCCGCAATAGAGTAACCAGAATTAAGTGTTGCAGAGTATGAGGCGTAAGGCTTTATTATCCACTCTAGCGCAAATGAATGAATTGTCCCTGCCCAAACGCAGCCACTTTCAATAGTGTAATTTTCTTCTAGTCTTGTTTTTATTTCATCGGCAGCTCTGTTTGTGAAAGTTACTGCAAGAACTTTATTGTTTTTATGCTTTAACTCTTCAACACCTTTTGCTATACGAGCTGTAAGCGCTCTAGTTTTTCCACTTCCTGGACAGGCTGTAACATATGCATTTCCGTTGCAGTATACAGCGGCATGCTGCTCAACGCTTAATTTCATATTTATCTATCCAACAGTCCAATCAGATAACTTAAATCATCGTCTGGACATTGTTTTTCAAACTCTTTAATACAGGCATTAATATCCTCGTAGTTGTCGGTAAAAAATTGTATTGGTTTATCCGTATCTTCCATTATTGGCATAGGGTTAGAGAGTCTGTAGCAACACATCTTATAAAGGATTTGAGGAGCAAGCTTGTAACCACATGAAAATGCAATTGCATCTAGTATGTAGTTGGGGATGTAAGTTTGAGAAGTTACTTTTTCAGAAGTCAGCAAAGACAACCACCCTTTACCAACCTTGTCGGCGAGGCGCAGTATTTCTTTTCCATAGATTTCAACTGCACTTTTTTTAAGCAAACGTTTTGACTTAGCTATACTAGCTTCCTTTTGATAAATACAGGGAAGCACTTCATTGAGTTCAATTGAATTGTCAGCACCAACAAAGTCAACTTCAAAAGTATGGTTAGCGTAAAACACCTCAATAAATTCATTATCCTTAGTATGTTCGTCTAGCTTGGCTTTTCTAAGCAACCCTGATTTTTGAGAATTTCGACATGACTTTTGATACTTGTTGTCATCAGCCTCGTCATCAGGAAGAGGTTCGATAGATGTATCTAAGTCAGTAATAATTGCACAGTGCTTTCGTATTCTTTCCGGATGAAACAAGTTTGAAATGTGCTCAAAAAAAGCACTATCCATGCTTATTAGGCTAATCCCAAGCTCGTCCAGTGATACGCCAAGAACCTTTTTTATTAAAGCAGGAATTAATATAAGCTCCGCTTCTCCCTCAACTAAAGTTACTCCTTTAGCAAAAAGAAGTGTTGAACGGGTGGCGTTTAAGTATCTTTCAATACGGCTACACTCTGTTGGATTTAGATTGTTTGAAGGTTGAAAAACATCAACGTGATTTTCATTCAGCCCAAGTATGTTCATCTCAGAAATCTTAGCCACAGATGAAATATGAGTTGAGTGCGTCGATAAGAATACTTGAGTCTTATTAATAGCATGGTTTTCAAACAATGTTTTTTGAATATGAGTATGAATGTGAGCTTCTGGCTCTTCTATCACCAAGAACTGCGCCGCTTTATCGGCTTCTTGTTTTCGCTCATATTCTAGTAGTTTTAGTGCAACGTAAATTAAGTTAGCACCACCAAGACTAAGCTCATTAAGGTCACCACTATAACCATCTACATGGTTGTCACCAACAGTTAGCGAAAGTTTTTGCAGGAGCTTATCTAACTCACTTGGTAGAGACGACTCTATATCGATGATTGGGGAAAACGTATACCCAACCGTTTTGTGCAGTGTATTTTGAATTCCACTGGAAACCTGCTTGATTTCATCCAACTCAGAAATTGCATTGTTTATGTCAGAAACAAGGGTGGTAATGTTTTCGGAATCTTTATCAGGTATTTCAGATTCCAGCCCCTTTAATAAAGCTATTAACGGGCTGTTTCTGTAGTTTTTTAAGTCTGAAACTACATCTCTCAATGCTTTCACAAATGTAAAAGATACTTCTTCATGCATTGGTGAAAGCTTAACTCCATAAGCCTTAAAATCTTTGTTATCGGGGTCTGGAAACACAAAGTTTTGAAAGTCACCGACTAAATCTCGATATGTATCATCGCGCAGGAAATCTGCGTTAGCTCTACCAGAAAATACGGGCTCATAATCTTCTATGCTAATTTCATCGATGATTTGCTGGGCTAAAGCTGCTTTACCATTTGCTTCAAACAGTGCTTTTCTTATTTTTAGGCAGGGTCGAAAATAATAGGTTAGCGTGCCTTTTTCACTACCGTCCATATGACCAGCATCATGTTTTAGCATCTGGCAGCCTTCATGAGGTGACAGCTCATCAAAATCTACCGAAATCACAATCCAGTGGCCTTTCCAGTCTCCGAGGTTACGACAGAAGTCGCTATCTCGTAACTTTGTTATGTTTCTGGGTAGTGACTCGTCAAGAAGGAGTCTCAGTGCGAAAAGCGCATTGGTTTTGCCTGAACCATTTTCACCGAGAATAGTGTTAACGCCTTTTTTGAACTCGAAATTTGAGCTTAAGAAATTTCTAAAATTTCGTATTCTTAATGAGCTTATATACATTCCTTATCCTTGAATTTTTTAAGACTCCCACAAGAGCACTAACGCCGCATTCAGCGGCTCGTCCGCTGCAATGCCTTGTTAGGCATTTCTATGCTGGTTGAGATGATGTGGAAATCACCGCCATCAATTTTGTAAAGCTCCTGCTTGGGGTCATAGAACAAGTTTAATGTCCCGACTTCACAATTCAGAAATTCATTACCCAACAGTTGACCAAGCCTTTGCAGCTTTCCCTCTTTGGTAAGTTGCGAACGGTTGCCACCGGCTAGAACTACGTCGTTTGCCAGACATGCTTTGTAACCTGAACTATTAAAGTCGACCACTATGCCACCGGGAGTAAAGCGCTCCATATCTTTAGCTTGATCAGAAAGCTTACTGTTTGTGCCTTTCCAGTTTTTCTTGGATTGAAAGGGTAGGCCTTTGGAGCGAATGACATTCCCACGACTATCAAAAACCTTAATTTGGAATATGCCGTCAGACCCATATATGCGTTCGGGAGCGTTTTTTCCGCGACCTCTAAGTTTTGTATATCCGATATCAACCGTATACACCCCTTCTGGAGTTGAAAATATTTGGTTTCTAGGCACCGCTATGGCTTGACCAAATGCTCCAGTTAATGCGTCCTCATCTCCATAGTTCATATCGAATGTACTTTCAGCGTCTGAAACAGCGGCTAAATACCTATCTCGAAGTGAATCTATTACTAAGTCTGGAAGTATATCTTTCATAATTGCCTAACGCCCAATTAACAGGAAAAAGATAGTTGGTTTAAATAAGTGACGGAGGAGCAAAAACCAACTATTTTTGTCCTTGTTGAGTTTCTTGTTATATTTATCCTATCTGCTTATTTAAAGCAGGCAGGCAGCCATCTTGTCTTAAACAGATTGTTTGTAAAAGCACTTCCAATAAAGAAACCATTTCTCTAGGCTCTATAACTATCGCGCTTATGTTAAAGGCTCCATTAGTTATAAGTTCAGACAAATCTTTTGTAGGCGCATATTTGGCCATTTTACTTTTTACAAACATTGGAGCCCCGTCGTTACCAACAACCGGTGCGCCAAACTTCCCCCATATTTCAGCTGCTAGATTATTTTTTCCTGCCTTTCCGATATATAGAATTTCACCCTTCAAATTCGAGATAAAGTAAACGCCACTTTTGTCTTTATATGTTTCGGATGGAACATGTTGCTTAAATGATTCATTGAAAACTTTCATCCTTGGGAACGCTACTACATTGAACTCCAACTCCTTAAAAGAATCATTTAGAGAACTAGCAAATGAATTAATAATCTCGGTGATACTGTTTAGGTGCATAATACTCCGTAAATATAACAGCTTACTAGCGTGCATTTCGGGTTAAACCAAATAACCTTTGGCTACTTACCCACGCTAACGTTCATTTAGTGTTAATAAATCATTAAGTTATCAGCTGGAGGTTCCTATGTCGATACTAAGGCGCGTGGTTGAAAACGCGCAATAAGATAATCGTGCCGAGACTGGCTCGCCAAATATAAATAAATGACTCTATTTCAATACCTTAAAAATGCTATTGGTTTAGTCGCGGCTGATATTACTTTGCATAACATGGCTTGTTTTTGCTTTTTTGATAAAGGCCATCTTTACCGTTACATACAGCTTCTTGGTTTTGTCACGCCCTCATTTCTATTTTTAGAGTCAGTAAGCATTGAGCCAAGAACGGGCGTTACAGCTTAGGAACGGAAAAAGTTTACTTAATGTAGATAAGGGGTTTTAAACTTTTAAATGGTTAAACATACTGATATCTCTGGCGCTGCCTAGCGGAGCAGCTGTCGCAATATACGGCGCTATTCACCCTCTATTAATACCCCTTTTCTATAATTGCGTTTTTACTCTCGCTATTGTTAATTATGAAGCGTTTAGCCATTGTTACCGCCGTTCTGACTCTTGCCGCCTGTCATGTTGCTACCGCACCAAGCGGTGAATCCCCACCAGCAGAAACTCCCACACCGACCCAATGTACCCAAGCTAATCTCAATGCAATTGAGCAGCTAGCCAGTACCAGCGATGGCAGCGGGCACGGCCCGGATATTGGCACTACGGAATGGGCAAACAGTGTGGAGCATCGTTTAGATATCAATAACGATGCAGATAAGCCGCCATTATTAACACCGAAGTGGTGCCAATGGGTGGCAAGCCAAGCGAACACCTCAGCCAGCTTTAGCTGTGAGCAAGCACACAGTGATATCGCCCGCCAAGTATGCCAGTCGCCAAGGCTGAGTGAGTTAGATGCGCAATTGGCTAACACCTTCGAAAAAGCATTGGCACAATCCGATAGTGACAAACATAAAAGCACGTTACGGGCCATGCAACGTGGTTGGATAAAAGGCCGTGATGCATGTTGGCAAGCAGATAACGTAAAACAGTGCATTATTGATGCCTATCAGCATCGCAACGCCTCACTGCAAGTGCAGTATCAACTCACCACGGCTGTGGATCATCTTCAGTATGATTGCGAGGGCAAACAGGTGAGTGTTGATTTTTATGATACCACGCCACAATTTATTGCCCTGCACGAGGGTGAGCAACAATGGCTGATGCAGCGCGTGATTGCCGCCAGTGGCGCTAAATACCAAGGCCGCAATCAGGTTTTTTGGCAAAAAGGCGATAGTGCCTTTGTGCAATGGCAGTACAACACGCCCATGCAGCAGTGCACATTACGCTAAGCAGGCTCCGACCACACCGCAAACTCATTGCCGCTAGGCTCCACAAAGTGAAACCGTCGCCCGCCGGGGAAATCGAATAACGCCGTGGAGATCTCGCCTCCCGCTTGCTCTATCTTAGCTTGGGTTTGCGCAATATCGCTGGAATAAAAAACCAATAACGCGCTGCCTTTACTGAACTGAGCATTTAAGTCGCTACGATAAAAACCGCCATCGAGCCCTGCTCCGCTAAAGGCTGTGTAATCTGGGCCGTAGTCAGTAAATTGCCATGCAAAAACTTGGGTAAAGAATGCTTTTGTGGCCTCGAGGTCACGCGCAGGGTATTCCACATAGTTCAGCATTTCGTGATTATTTTTCATCCTTGTCGCCTGCTATAAAACAAAAAAGGTGCGCTAAGCATAGCGCACCTTTTTTATTGGTTCTACTGGGTTGCGTATTAACGCATTAAGGCCCTACTGGCCTTTGTCTTGTTGCTCAATCTTGGCCCAAGAATCACGTAGCCCCACCGTTTGGTTAAACACTAAGTGTTCAAAGTGATCGTCACGGCAGAAATACCCAGTGCGCTCAAACTGATAGCCTTTCAGTGCTGCGGCTTCGCTTAAGCTAGGCTCTAATTTAGCGTTTTTAACCACTTTTAATGACTCTGGGTTAAGGGCATCGGTAATGTCCTCTGCCGCACCTGGGTTAGGCACATTGAATAAGCGGTCGTACTGGCGCACTTCGGCTTCAATACAATGGCTGGCACTCACCCAGTGAATAACCCCTTTAACCTTGCGGCCATCGGCTGGGTTTTTGCCTAATGTTTCCGGGTCATAAGAGCAATAAATAGTGGTGATATTGCCTTGCTCGTCTTCGTCAATGCGCTCTGCTTTAATCACATAAGCATTACGTAAACGCACTTCTTTGCCTAGCACTAAGCGCTTAAACTTCTTATTCGCTTCAACACGGAAGTCTTCGCGTTCAATGAACACCTCGCGAGTAAATGGCAGCTGACGCGAACCCATTTCTTCTTTGTTCGGATGATTAGGCGCATCGAGCATTTCCACTTGCTCTTGTGGGTAATTTTCGATCACGACGCGTACCGGGTCTAATACCGCCATGGCACGTGGCGCGTTTTCATTTAAATCATCGCGAATACAGGCTTCAAGCATGCCCATTTCTACTAGGTTATCTTGCTTGGTTACACCAATGCGCTTACAGAATTCACGAATAGAACCTGGGGTGTAACCGCGTCGGCGCAGCCCGGCAATCGTTGGCATACGCGGGTCGTCCCAACCATCAACATGACCATCGACCACCAACTGATTAAGCTTACGCTTACTCATAATGGTGTACTCGAGGTTCAGTCGTGAAAACTCGATTTGCTGTGGGTGGCACTCTAGGCTGATATTATCTAACACCCAGTCGTATAAACGGCGGTTGTCTTGAAACTCCAAGGTACACAATGAGTGGGTAATGCCTTCAAGCGCATCGCTAATACAATGGGTAAAGTCATACATTGGGTAAATGCACCACTTATCACCGGTTTGGTGGTGGTGGGCAAAACGAATGCGATAAATAATCGGGTCGCGCAGCACCATAAAGGAACTGGCCATATCGATTTTGGCTCGCAGTACACACTCGCCCTCTTTGAACTCGCCGTTTTTCATTTTTTCGAATAACGCTAGGTTCTCCGCCACAGGTGTATCGCGATAAGGGCTGTTTTTACCCGGCTCTTTTAACGTGCCACGGTACTCGCGAGCTTGCTCGGGTGTTAAGAAACACACATAAGCGAGGCCTTTTTCAATAAGCTCAACAGCGTACTGATACAACTTGTCAAAGTAGTTAGAAGAGTATTGAATCTCACCGCTCCACTGAAAACCCAACCAGTTCACGTCTTCTTTTATTGAGTTCACATAGTTGATGTCTTCTTTTTCTGGGTTGGTATCATCAAAACGCAAATTACACAGCCCGTTGTAGTCTTGTGCAATGCCAAAATTCAGGCAAATAGACTTGGCGTGGCCAATGTGCAAAAAGCCATTTGGCTCGGGTGGAAAACGCGTGTGCGTTTGCTGATGTTTGCCTGAGGCTAAATCTGCGTCAATGATGTTACGAATAAAGTTCGTTGGGCGATTCTCAATCTCCGCCATTGGGATACTTTCCTCTGAATTCTGCGTGACTTATAACCCACGCATTATGACAAATACTGCGCTTAACTTACAGCTTTTAGTAAGGTCACACCAGCTTTAATTCAACGGTGTTGCCGTCTGGGTCAAGAATGTATAAAGAACGACCAAAACCAGTGGCCCCGTAGCGCTCAGCGAACTGCAACGACTGGTTTACGCCTTTGGCTTTTAAGGTGCGGATCACCGCCTGTTCGCTCGCAGCGCTGATTTGCAAACAAAAATGCGCCAGTGGCGAGGTGCGCACCTGCACCGGTTGCTTGCTATCTAAGCTGCCCTGAGTGCTAAGAATATCAATCAGGGCTTGGCCGGCGCGCAACTGATACAACCCCTCTTGCTCCAATACGCGCTCTAACTGAGCGCCAAGTACTTCCTCGTAAAATGCGCACATGCGAGGTACATCATCGGTGCGCAGCACAACATGGTCTAGCCCGTGTAATTGCATTGAATGCTCCTTTTATTGATTAGGATCTAATCACTGTGCATCTCGCTAAGCTATGCTACAGAGACATTCATTACAACGCTAAAGGAGCCGTGATGCAATTGCATACTGCTGCAGATCTAATGACCCCAGCGCCGCTGACCGTAACCGCTGATGCCTCGTTGCATGATGCCCATGCATTAATGCGTGAGCACAATATTCGCCATATTCCCGTCACCGATGAGCACGGCAAGCTTATTGGCATGCTGACGCAAAAACTGATGATTGCCCAAGTGATGCGCATTATTTCAGTGTTTGGTGCACCGGCACTCGAGCGCAAAGAGAAACAAACGCAAGTGGGCGATATCATGCTTCAAGATTTTGGTACCGTGGCTCCCGGTGATGCTTTAAGTGATATCGCTGAATTTTTTCTCAATAACCGTCATGGCTGTATGCCGGTGGTTGAGGAGCAAAAACTGCTCGGCATACTCACCTCTTCAGACTTTGTGCGCCTAAGCGTTGAGCTGTTGAAAAAGTCATAAAAGTTTAATCTAGCGCAACATCGCTGACATTTATCTGCCCTACACTTGAGGCGAATTTAACAAACCTAGGAACAAGGAATAACCATGGCTTCACAGAATCAACATCGCGTTTATATACCGACCAATGCTCGCGCCAACCAGTATATTCTCGCCGAGTTTAAACCGGATGATGATTTTTACGCCTGCTTTAGCGATTATCGCAGCGCATATCAGCGCGTTGCCCGACAACTGTTCGCGTTATGTGACGATGCCGAACTCTACAATGTGCACATGCTGGTCAACGACAAGCTGCCCATTGTGCGCTTTCATGAAGAGGCATATTGCCTAGAAACTCAACGTCAGCAGCTGTTCTTTTATAATCCGCGATATCACGAGGCTCATCAGCTACATGGCTGCTGCGAAAGCCGAGCACGCAAAGTACGGTTGCTATTCCTTGCTACAGGTGAAGACATTCGTGCTCATTCTGCCGATTTTCACCGCCGCGTTGCCAAGGTGCTAAGCGCTCTGCAAGAGCAACTTCCCGGCGATGCCAATAAGTTGAAAGTACGTGACCATCAGCACCTAACCTATGATTTGTTCGCCCGCGCCAAAGGGCATAAAGAGAGCTACGGGTATAAACTTAGAGCACTGGCACCACGCTATGAAGCCCGTGGCTGCCCCTTACCCAGCCATCGCGACCTGACTTATGCGCGTTTTACTTTGCCGCTCACACGGCAGTTAAAAACGCAGCTATTGGATACCAGCGCCACGGATTACGGAAACTTTTATAGCCATATTGAAGATGCGTTTATCAGCGCCTGTGAAGCCAAGCGCCTACCGCGCCGCGCAATGGTGGCCAATGGCCGCACACCGCTTATTCGCCACCGTGATATCGACACCAGCGCTCACAATGAGGAACTGGAAAAGCTCAGCTTTGAACCCGGCAAAGGCGAAACCCAAAGTCACGTACTCTTTGATGCCGCCAACTTGGTACAGAGCATTGACTTTGTGATTGTTGCGGGCGTCGAGGATCATCATGATATGGGCTATGGCCGCTTTATGAATCAAGTCGAGAGCGTGATCAAGGCGCTGTGTAATAGCTTACAGGTGAACCCAGAGCGCCAAGATATCAACACCCGCTTTTATCAGCACCTGAGCTACAGCCTATAACTGCACGATAAAAACATTAACAAGGCCGCTGTTGAGCGGCCTTTTTTGTTGCTTGGCTCAGTCCCTTACCAGCCTAATTTAGCGTGTTATCCGCTCCGCAAAAAAGACTTTTTTACTCTTTATATCAACACCTTAAAAGTAAACGAGATAGTTTACCTTGCTTACATACATTCATGTATGTATATTCCTGCTCTAGTCGGTTTAATAAATTGTTCAGCTAAAGGTAGGTTATGAATGTAAAAACGCTGGTCGCAGTCACGGTACTTGCGGCGCTTAGCTTAAGTGGTTGCCAGGAGCAACCACAACAACAAGCCCAAACGGCCCCCACTGCCGTTGAAGTCGAGGCCATAACGTTGTCGCCACAAAGTATTGACCTCAGCACCGAGCTGGTTGGCCGCACGGTCGATTTTCGTCAAGCTGAGATCCGCCCTCAAGTAAGCGGTATTTTGCAGGCGCGACTGTTCGAAGAAGGACAAATGGTGAGTAAAGGAGATGTGTTGTATCGGATTGATCCCGCGCCCTACCAAGCTGAACTTGCCAGTGCCAAAGCGGCGCTCGCCAAAGCGCAAGCCAGTGTTCGCAACAGTGGCATGAAGGCTGAACGTATCAAAGGCTTATTAGGTAATAAATCGGTCAGCCAGCAAGACTATGATGATGCCGAAGCCACCTTGCTACAAGCAAAGGCGGATTTAGCAGCCGCCAAAGCCGCTGTACTGAGCGCCGAAATTAATCTTGATTACACCCAAATCCGCGCCCCCATTGACGGTCAGATTGGTCGCTCTAGTGTTACCGAAGGGGCGTTGCTGACGGCCAATCAAAGCGCTGCGCTGTCGATAATTCGCCAGCTTGACCCTATTTATGTGGATATGACGCGCGCCGCCTCCAAGCTATCTTCTTTGCGCAGCGCCATGCATCAAGGCAATCTCAGCCAAAACCCCGAGGTTAAACTGAGATTAGAAAATAACGACTGGTATGCGCTCTCGGGTGAGCTGAAGTTCTCCGAGGTAAGCGTTGACCCATCAACGTCTATGGTCACCATGCGCGCAGTGTTCCCCAACCCCAATGGTGAATTACTGCCAGGCATGTTCGTGCGAGCGCAGTTAGCTACCGGCCAAGATGATGACGCCTTATTGGTACCGCAAAAAGCCATTGTGCGCACTCCAAAAGGTGAGGCCACGGTAATGGTGGTCAGCAAAGAAGGCACGGCGCAAACTCGCGTAGTTGAGCTCGGTCAAGAGATAAACCAAAGCTGGCAGGTCCATTCCGGGCTACAAGCGGGTGACCAAGTGATCGTCGCCGGGCTGCAAAAGGTTCGCCCCGGTAGCAAAGTGACAGTGGCAAAACAGGACACGGGGGCATAATTTATGGCTAATTTTTTCATTGGCCGGCCTATTTTTGCTTGGGTGATCGCCATCGTGATCATGCTTGCGGGCCTGCTATCGGTAAAACAGCTGCCCGTTGAGCAATACCCTAAGGTTGCGCCACCGGCGGTCAGCATTAATGCCAGCTACCCTGGTGCCACCGCACAAACAGCCGAAAACGCCATTACTCAGGTGATAGAACAAGCCATGAACGGCTTGGACAACCTCATGTATATGTCGTCACAAAGTGACTCGGTGGGCAATGTCAGCCTGACACTCACCTTTGAAACCGGCACTGATCCGGATATTGCTCAGGTTCAGGTGCAAAACAAACTGCAACGGGCAATTCCTCTGTTACCGCAAGAAGTGCAGCAGCAAGGGGTTTCGGTAGCCAAGTCTAATGGCAGTTTCTTAATGGTTATTGGCTTTATCTCCGAAGATGGCTCGATGAACCGCGAAGACATCGCCGACTATGTGGTTTCTAATGTTAAAGACCCAATTAGCCGCACCCCTGGGGTGGGCAATGTCACCGTATTTGGCAGCCAGTATGCCATGCGTATCTGGCTTGATGCGCAAAAGCTTAACCAGTATCAACTGACCCCCACCGATGTTACCGCTGCCATTAAAGTGCAGAATAATCAGGTGACAGCCGGACAGCTCGGCGGCGCCCCGGCGTTACCCGGGCAGCAATACAATGCCGCCATCACCGCACAAAGCCGCCTCAGTAGCCCAGAAGAATTTGGCCAAATCCTATTACGGGTTAACGAAGATGGTTCACGAGTGCAGCTTAAAGATGTGGCTCGCGTTGAGCTCGGCGGTGAAGACTATTCCGTTATGGCGCGCTATAACGGCATGCAAGCAACGGGGATCGCCATCGAGTTGGCCACCGGAGCCAATGCCCTCGATACCGCTGAAGCGGTGCGCGCTCGCCTTGACGAACTAAAGCCTTATTTCCCAGAAGGGCTCAAGATTGAAGTGCCCTACGACACCACCCCGTTCGTTGAGCTTTCTATCAGCTCGGTGGTGCAAACACTGTTTGAAGCCGTGCTTTTAGTGTTTGTGGTGATGTATTTGTTCTTGCAAAACTTCCGCGCCACTTTAATTCCGACCTTAGCAATTCCTGTGGTCTTGCTTGGTACCTTTGGCATTATGTCGGCGATGGGCTTTTCGATAAACACCCTCACCATGTTTGGTATGGTGCTGGCCATCGGCTTATTGGTGGATGATGCCATTGTTGTGGTCGAGAACGTTGAACGGGTCATGAGCGAGGAAGGCTTGGGGCCTGTGGAAGCAACGCGCAAGTCCATGGGACAAATCACCGGCGCCTTGGTGGGCATAGGCTTGGTACTCTCCGCCGTATTTGTGCCGATGGCCTTTTTTGGCGGCGCAACCGGGGCTATCTATAAGCAGTTCTCTATTACCATCGTTTCAGCCATGGCGTTATCGGTGTTGGTGGCGATTATTTTCACGCCGGCACTGTGTGCCACCATTTTGAAACCCATCAAAGGCGACCATTTGGAAAAAGGCGGCTTCTTCGGCTGGTTTAACCGTACCTTTGATCGCTCTAACGATGGTTACCAAGGGGCAGTAGGTGGCCTGCTTAAGCGTCCGGTGCGCTCAATGGCGTTATATGGCGCGATTATCGCAGTGATGGCATTGATGTTTGCCCGTCTGCCCTCGTCATTCTTGCCCGATGAGGACCAAGGTATCTTTTTAACCATGGTGCAGCTGCCAAGTGGTGCCAGCCAAGAGCGTACCGAAGAGATAATGACTAAGGTCGCCGATTATTATCACGGCGAAGACTCAGTACGCTCGGTGTTCACCGTCAGCGGCTTTAGCTTTGCCGGACGCGGACAAAATGTCGGCCTTGCCTTTGTGCGCCTTAAAGATTGGAGTGAGCGCGACGACAGCCAAAGCGTACAGGCTACTATCGGCCGGGCGATGGGGTATTTTTCTACCATTAAAGAGGCGCAAATTTTTGCCTTTAACTTGCCTCCTATTCAAGAGCTAGGACAAGCCACTGGCTTCAACCTGTTCTTGCAAGATAGGGGCGCCTTAGGCCATGACGCGCTACTGCAGGCCCGTAATCAACTGTTGGGAATGGCGGCGCAGCGCCCCGAGCTGATGGCTGTGCGCCCTAACGGCATGGAAGATGCGGCGCAGTTACAGGTGGATATCGACCAGCTTAAAGCGCAAGCGTTAGGAGTCTCAATTAGCGAGATAAACCAAGCGTTGTCTATTGGCTGGGGCTCACGCTACGTCAATGACTTCACCGACCGAGGCCGTGTTAAAAAGGTCTATGTGCAAGCCGATGCCGAATACCGCATGACCCCGGAAGATTTAAGCCATTGGTATGTGCGCAATAACGAAGGTGAAATGGTGTCCTTTGATACCTTTGCCACCAGCCGCTGGGTATATGGTCCGCAACGTTTAGAGCGTTACAACGGCATCTCAGCCATGGAAATTCAAGGTCAGCCAGCACCGGGATACAGCTCCGGCGTGGCGATGCAAACCATGGCCGAGTTGGTTGCTCAATTGCCACCGGGCATTGACTTTGAATGGACCGGCACCTCTTACCAGGAAAAAATGTCTGGCTCCCAGGCGCCGATGCTCTATGCCTTGTCGATTTTGGTGGTGTTCTTATGTTTAGCCGCCCTATACGAGAGCTGGGCTATTCCATTTTCGGTGATTATGGTGGTGCCGCTGGGGATCATCGGGGCGCTCAGTGCCGCCTTCTTGTTCGGTCTTCAGAACGACGTGTATTTCCAAGTGGGCTTATTGACCACCATGGGCTTGGCATCGAAAAACGCGATTCTCATCGTCGAATTTGCCAAAGATTTACAGCAACAAGGTCGCTCGGTGATCAACGCCACGCTCGAAGCCGTGCGCTTGCGTTTACGGCCCATCATCATGACCTCACTGGCGTTCTCGCTCGGGGTATTGCCATTGGCGATAAGCTCCGGTGCCGGCTCAGCCAGTCGCAATGCCATTGGTATTGGCGTTCTTGGCGGCATGCTCAGTGCCACCTTCTTGGCTATCTTTTTAGTTCCCGTGTTTTATCTCGTGGTGCAAAAGCTCTTTGTTCGAAAGTAACTGCACCCAACCCCAAAGCCGGACTTTTTAGTCCGGCTTTTTTATGCCTAAAAACAAGGTATCAAGGAGGGCTTGCGCTTGCTCGATAAGGTCAATATAACCTGGGTGTTGCAGGAATTTACTGATAAGGCCACCGACGAGGGAATTCATCGCCGCTGCCGCAACTCGCGGCTCAATAGCGGGGTTAAGCTCACCATTTTCCAATGCTCTGGCGAACGCCAGTGTGAGCGTGTCCTGCACTTCTTGATTGAGTTGTTCTTGTTGTTGTACTGCGGGGTTAAGCTCGTCAACATACTCACAGCGATGGAACACCACCGTTAGCACGCGATGATACTGGGGGTCTTGTTGTACTATCACCAAGGCGCGATGCATCACGTCTTTTATTTGCGCCAAAGCGCTCAGATCATTGGCACTTTGCAGCTCACTGAGCATTTGTCGAAACGGCAGACGAATACGGTCTAACATGGCGTTGAACAGATCGGCTTTGTTGTCAAAATGCCAATAGATTGCGCCGCGCGTGACGCCTGCGGCGCTGGCGATGTGTGCCAAGGTGGTACGCGACACACCATGCTGGTAAAACTGATGCTCAGCGGCATCTAAGATAGCACTGCGGGTTTGTTCGGCATCAGCCTTCGAACGCCTGACCATGGCCTTGCTCGATTAGGAAATAATGATCGCAATATTAACATAGTTGCTACCTGAACCAACAGCCATGGCGGTGTTATCGATACTCCAGCCGGGCGGTTAGGCGATTAAATAACCTGGGGAAAAAACGCTTGATGGTCGGTGCCCAATAACTTAAGCCTTGGCCAATCACCACTTCTTGCTTTTGCTTTTCAATCGCGGTGATGATTTCTTGCACACAGGCGCTTACCGGCATACCGTTTTCAATCGACTGTTCACTGTGATTTTGCGCCACCCCTTTCTCGTTTAAGGAGTTATGAGCAATGCGGGTTTGCACCGAGCCAGGACACACGGTGAGGCAATGAATGCCGTCAGCGGCAAGCTCGGCGCGAATGCAATCCATAAAGCCGACCACCGCATATTTGGAGCCGGAATAACCGGAGCGAAACTTAGAGCCCACTTTGCCCGCGACGCTGCTTATTGCCACGATCATCCCCTGCTTTCGGGCCTGCATTTGCGCAACCACCAGTTTAGTGAGGGCCACAGTGCCAAAGTAGTTGACCGCCATTAATTGCTGGTAAGTAGCAAAGTCGGTGTCGGCAAACAAGCTACGTTGCGACACCCCACCATTATTAATCAAAATATCAATATCACCGATGGCTGCGAGCTGCTCGGGGAGCTCTTTGAGTAGGCTCTCAGCGGCGCTCAAATCTAAAGGTAAGACAACATGCCCCTGCCCCATCAAGCTATTTTTCACCTGCTCAAGGGCTTGCTCGTTGCGCGCCGATAACACCAACTTAGCGCCTTTGGCCGCAAGTTGTTTAGCCAGCTCCTCACCAATGCCCGATGAGGCGCCGCTTAACCACACCCGTTTGCCATCTAAGTTCATTTTATCGCTCCTGCTTGGTGTTCAATTTGCGCTTGCAGCTCTTTGCAAAGCCCCATTAAAAATAAGGCTTCAACGACAACAAATAAGGGCCCAATAACCAAGCCGATTAAATCATCCACAAAGGCAGGTTTTTTGCCCTCGTAATAGTGACCGACAAATTGAAATACCCAGCCCACGACGAATAATCCGATACCAATGGACAGCCACAGCCACGTGCTAAGCATCGCCACGGGCGCAGCCCCGAGCAGACCCAGCACCAACAGTGCGCTCATCAGCAGGCCAAGCCTGAGGGATAGCTTTAAATAGTAAAGGCAGGTAATACTCACGACCAACACAGCTGGGGTGAGGCTGAGCGCTAAAACGGTAAAACTCGGGCGAGAGAGCAGCACCAGCAAGGCATACACGATTAAGGGTATGCCGATAAAATGGGTGTATATATTGCGTTTATCACGATGATAACGAGCGTAATTACTTAATTGGGTAACCAAGGTTTTCATGGTGTTAGCACCTTTTTTATTATTAACCTTGTGCTCAGTTTAGAGTAAAACCCCTAACTTGCCTATATTTTTGGCTCGTCTCGCTCGCCCTCATCAAGATTACCAGTGGCATGGGTATTCATGCGTACTAAATTAGGCTTACGCTCACTCGCAGCGGCGCTCTTTAATGGTCCCTGCCCCGGTGGAGAATTAGGCTCATCAGACACTGGCTCGCCGTTTTTAAAGGGCTGGATCATATTGGCATACTGTTCAATGAGCCGATGCATTCCCTCTGGTGCTTCACAACGCGTAAACTGCATCTCCACATCAACAATATCGGTTCGCCGGCGGTTGCTGTCGCTGGTTTTCGGCGAAAGGTTCACCTTGAATGCCACTCGCTCGGCATTAAACCCATCCACTTGGTGCGTCGCCCGTTTCAACTCGCTTTCACTGATTTGAATCGACATATCAAAACGCATTTTGTCTAAGGCTATGCCTTGCGGCTGTACTAAAGCAATAAGCGGCACATACATATCGTGTTGCTCGTCGACTTGCACTTTCACCATTTTCGCCGCTAGCGAGCCATCCTCTTGAGTATCGAAGAACTGCTGCAATTGCATCACATATTGTTGCGATATCATGGTCCCGGTGGTGTTCACCGCATGGTGGATCCCCCGAGTGATATCGGTGAGCATTTGCGCATTCATCTTTTCTTTGCCAAACATCATAAGTCCTTACTATCAATGACATTGGGAGTGCGCAGCCGCTGTAATAACTCAGTGTTGAGAAAATGACTTTGAGCATGCAGCTGCACGTTAACATAGGCACGCGTATCACCTGCGCGCCCAGAGTGCTCGGAATGTAACAGCACAACATTGGTCTGTTTGGTGTGACAGTGCGTAGACCAATACCGGCTTGGTATTGGCCACAATGCACTGATGGCCTGCCAGCACCGCCGCCAAGCACTTTTTAGCTTCACCTTAGCCGCCATCCTTTTTACCATTTTTATCGGAAGGCGGTGCGATTTCAGCTTTCGTGTCCGCAGGTAAGGCATCGGCAGAGGTCGGTGAGCCATCGCCGATAACCACGGGCTTGGTAGCCGCATCGGTGAGAAAATCAATGACCCGCATTAATGCTTCAGGCGGCCCTTGACGTTTCACTGCGGTATGAATTGAATATTTAGCTCGGGTATCGGTTTTACGAGTTTGCTCCGACTTATGAGACACCTTGCCGTGTACTTTAACCGAGAATGGACCCCAGCCCATTTTCGCCTCAAAGCCACCTTCAGCACTGGTTTCGCTGTGGCTTTCTTCTGATTGTGTCACTTCCAGTTCAAAGTCAATTGACCCTTCTTCGACACAAATATTGGGGTGGGTGATCGCTGCAAGTAGCGGCACCCGCATAGTTTTACGTATGGTGCCCTTGAAGTTACCTTCGGTATCCACTTGGGTTTCATCGTATTCGAACTCAACGTTCACCGCCTTGCCATCTTTAATGCACACGGTCATCAAAAATTCGGCGTAAGCCCGACTTGCCTGTACTTGGGCGGTGATCATTGCATGCAATGGCCCCCCTATCATGCGATCCAATGGCAGGGCATTAATTACCGAGCCAACGAGTCCTGTATCGATAGCCATAGTTCTCTCCTTTTGTTCCTATTTGCGCTATTGCCATTAAAAACTAGGAGTCGCTGGCTTAACTCGTGCTCTTATGTAAGCCCTTGTAATAAAAGTAGCGCCGGATAAGCATAAAGATCACCGTGGCGCCGATGACGGCTGACATCAGGTGGTGTAACAGTAAGTGGCCGACAATAAAGGCCGGGATATCGTCGAAGGAGTCGATCAGCAGCAGCTTGAGTATTAGCGCCACATAAACGCTAAGATGCAAAACAAACGCGACTTTAAATAACCGCCTAAACCCTTGCTTCATACTCGGATGAATAGCCACCACCCCTAAGCGCAACAGTAGCCATGCGCACAGCGCAATGGCCATGGACACCCCACCTAACCCCAATAACGAGGTTTTAATAAGCACTACCGCTAAAATGACATAAAACCACATCGCTAACACTCACATAAACGTTGATACAACCCCGATGCCCGGCGCACTGGCGTGGCGATGGCATAGGCCAAAGTGCGCGCATCGCAGATCAATTCAATATGCGCCTTGGCACGGGTCACACCGGTATACACCAATTGGCGATTAAGTCCTTGGCCGCCCCGATGCAGCGGCGGCAGCACCATGGCGGTGTGGGCAAACTCAGAGCCTTGTGATTTGTGAATAGTCATAGCAAAAACTTTATCAAATTGCGGTAAACGTCCCGGATAGAATGCCCTGGCCTCGCCCTGCGCGCCCATAAAAACGGCCTGAGGCTCGCCGTTGTCATCCGCCATAATGATGCCAATATCACCATTAAACAGGTGAAGCTGATAGTCGTTCTGAGTGATCATCAACGGCATACCAATATAAAAGCGCTGCTGCACATTGATTTTCCCCTGCTGAGCGAGGTGATATTCAATGCGTTGGTTAAGCGCATGCACACCAAAAGGCCCCTCTCGCAGTGCGGCAAGTAACTGGAAACGAGCAAATGCGTCATGCACCTGCGCGGGCGTTGCCCCGGCTGCAATCAATGCTAAGTAGTGGCTGTACTGCTCGGCGCAGCGGGCAATGAGTGCGCTGTAAAACCCCTCATCCAAAGGGTAATAACTAGTATCGCTGGCGCGGCTTTGCAACAGATATCGTGCTTTTTTGCTATCGGCTGTGTTAATTGCATACGCCAGTTGGCCTATGCCGCTGTCGCCATCAAAGCGATAGCTGTGCTGCAAAAAGGCAACATGATCGGTTAACGCATAAGGTGATTGCTGGCCACTGTGATAAGAATGCTCACCGCATAAATAGCCAAGTTGCTCGGCGCGCTGGTCACTGTAGTGCGGCAGTTGGCCAAGGGCACATTCACTGCAAATATCAGCCATGATATTGCCCGTGTCCACTGAACTCAGTTGGTCTTTATCGCCCAATAAAATCAATCGAGTGTGCGGTGCTAAGGCGTCTACCAATTTACTCATCAGGCTAATATCGACCATGGACGCTTCGTCGACAATCACTAAATCGGCATGCACCGGATTACCCCGATGATGGCGAAAATGATTGGACATGGGCACCGTGCCTAACAGCCGATGCAAGGTTTGCGCTTGCTCGGGAATACTCTCTAATACGGCTTGGTCGGTCTCGGCTAAGTCGCCTTTTGCTCCTTGAATAGACTCGCTTAGGCGTGCTGCTGCTTTGCCGGTTGGAGCAACCAGTTCAATGTGCAAAGGGGCTTGGGCATAGAGCGACTGTAAAATCGCTAACAAACGCGTCACTGTGGTGGTTTTACCGGTGCCCGGACCGCCGGTGATCACACAAAACTTACTGGTGGCCGCCAGAGCACAGGCCACTTTTTGCCAGTCAGGTTCACTTTTTTGATTGTTAAAGTAATGCGTCAATAGCGCTTTGAGCGCGGGCAAGTCAAGCTCCAAAGGCTGCTTAGCTAGCTGCAAAAAGCGCGCGGTTAACTGCGCTTCGTAGCCATCATAGCGCGCCAGATAGACGCGCTGCCCATGTAAGCGCAGCGGTTTTTCAGCCCCAGTGCAAGGCAAGGCATTAAGGCAGCCTAGGGCATCAAAGTCAGGCGCAAAAAACGCGGGCACTGGCGCGCGGGTATCGAGCTCAAAGGGGTTGTCCCAGTTCACACTGTGTAAATCTAAGCAGGTATGCTGCTCATGCATAGCTTTGAGCAACAGCAGGATAATATAAAATCCCTCGCTGTAAGGCGGTTGCTGCTCATCGACGAGTAACGCCGCCAACTCGACATCCACGGTACGCACTTTACGCTGTTCTAACAGTACCTCAAGCATAGTGCGCTCCTTTGGCGAAAAGCCCGTCTAAAGTGTCGATTTCAGCAACACTGAATGGCCGATAATACACCCCGTGTCCCTCGGGCATGGCTCGTAAAAAGGTATACACCATGCCTCCTAGGTGCTTAGCGGGGTCATAATCAGGCAATCGCGCCGCCAGCAAGCGGTGCAATGCCACCATATAAATCGCCCCTTGGACATGATAGCTATGGGCATTCATGGCGTGCGTTAAGGCTTCATCGTTATAATCATCGGCGCTCTCACCGAGGTAATTCGATTTGTAATCAAGCACGTAATAGCGCCCCTGATAGCAAAAGATTAAATCAATAAAGCCTTTTAGCACGCCTTTAACACGTTCAAAATCAAGACCAAAGTCATAGCCAAACAGGCTTATCATGGTGGCATTGAAATGTTGGGCATCAAGCTCATTGAGCGCGAGATGAAATTCCATCTCCACTAAACAATCATCGCTTTGTAATTGCCCCAAATAAAGCCCTGACTCGAGTATGGGGCAGCGCATAATCGCCGCCATCCAGCTGCATAGCAGCGCGTGCCAGCTCTCATCCAGTGCGTATTTATGCAGGGTATGGGTGATCACTTGCTCAAGCTCTTCCATGGCCTGCGCCTCGCCGGCGAGCACGCCGCGAAAAGAGATTTGCTCGAGAATATCGTGCAGTGCACTGCCAGGCCCCGGGCCTTTGGGAAAATCATAAGCCGTTAGCTGCGCCACCGGGAGGGCCTGCTTAAGCACTAAACTTTGCTGCAAACGGTGATCCTCATCATCACCGCCACTGTGACTGGCACCATGATAATCACTGTGCTTGAAGCTCAAGGCGCTAAAGCTGGTGGCCCGCCAGTTGCGCTCAATAACCGCCTGCTGGGCGCGCACATCGCGCTCAACGACCGCGTTTTCCTGCACCAGATTCTCACCCGATTGATAATGATCAGCATCGGTTAAACTCATGTCCGGGTAAGGCGCGAGCCGAGCCTGCAGCAGCTCACGAATATTCTCCGTGCCCTCAGCGCCCGGAAACAACAAGTACCCTAGCGCGCTTTGCAAAAGCTGCGAGCGTTTATGCTTACCCAAATTATAAAGCCCTAAGGCACAATGATAGATAGGCCGGGTCAAGGCCACATATAATAACCTTAAGTCCTCGGCTAAGCGCTCACGTTCGGCGCGCGCAAGGTTCTCTTGTTGTTTAGATAAATCTAAGTACAGCTGCCCTTGGTGGTGATAATAAGCGGCGCTGGCGCTGCGGAAATTGACCGCAAACGGCATAAACACAATGGGGTATTCTAACCCTTTAGAAGCATGCATGGTCACGATTTGCACCAGCTGGGCATCGGACTCCAAACGCAGTTGGGCGCTGTCACCCTCACTGCTATCACGGGTCAATTGCTGGTGAAAATACTTCAGCAACCGCGCCGTGCCATCCAGTTCAAGTTGCTTATGTTGGAGAATTTCACCGAGATGACGAAAATCCGTTAATAGGCGCTCAACATCCCACCCTTGCTCGGCCCATACTTGCGGTAATTGATTTTGCCATAACAGCTGCTCGAGCATTGCCAACGCGCCATCGCGGTACCAACGCCGCTTGAGCTCAGCGAAGTGCTGCAATTGTTGCTGCCACTGTTCGGCATCATCGCTCAGTGCCAGCAGTTGGGCGCTATTGAAGTTATAAAATGGCCCCGCCAGCAAGCCGCGCAGTGCGCGCTCATCATAGGGACCGTGTATAATCGCCAACAAGCGGTAAAGGTGTTGCGCCAGCGGTTGCTTAAACACACTTTCGCGGGCTAGATAAACACTGGCAACACCTTGGCGGGTAAGCGCCTGTTTCATCAGTGCCGCTTCACCCCTGTCGCGTACCAAGATGCAAAAATCGCCGGCACACGGGGGCGTCTCACCTAGCAGCAAGTCTCCTTGTTGCGCCGCAGCCAACAAAAAGTGAACCCGCTTTGCAAATGCCTCGGCCAAGGCGCTTTGTCCTTGCTCTTTCGATAACACCTCAGCACCGCTGCTGTAAAAGACAAAATCCATGGCACCGAGCGCCTCGCCTTTATAGAGCAGCGCTTTATCTTTGCCATTCGCTTCCACTTCTTGATAGGGAATGGCGTCGTTAAAGATAAAGCTCTGCGGGTGGCTGCTGAATAAGTTATTGACACTTTCCACTAATGGCATCGCCGAGCGGAAGTTTTTTGCCAAGGTATATTGCTGCTGCGCGCTCAGTTGTTGCTTGGCATCGATGTAGGTAAAAATATCGGCGCCACGAAAACCATAAATGGCCTGCTTGGGATCCCCTATCATGGTGAGGTTAGTGAACTGCTCATCGCTGGGACGATAAATAGTGCTGAAAATACCATACTGAATGGGATCGGTGTCTTGGAACTCATCGATCATCGCCACTGGATATTGGCGGCGAATTTGCTGTTGCAGCTGGTTGTCGCTGTCGTTGTGCAACGCATCATAGAGCTGACTAAGCAGGTCATCGGGGGCGATAATGCCGGTGCGCGCTTTGTTGCTCTGCACATGGCGGCGCACATAGGCGAGCGCCAAGACACATATCACTTGTGCCAAGCGCTCACCCAGGCCCTGGCTAAGCTGCGCCATACGTTCAAATTCCACCACCAAAGGGTGAGAAAAAGGTTGGCCATTTTTCTTATAAATGCTGGGGTCCTCAAGGCTTTGCGCACTCCATAAGCTAAAGGAGTGTTTGGCCGCACCTAAACTCAACTGGGTGTCATCATTGTCGCTAAACGCTGCCAAGCCCGCCAAATTACTTTTATGCTTAGGTTTGGCATTGCCTTTGATATCGCTGGCGGCAATGGCATTGAAGAAATCGCCCTCGCGCAGTGCCTGTTTGAATTGGGGCAAAGCCTTGAGGTATTCGCTTTGGCAATGCCACAATTGGGTCAGCTCAGCCTCAGGATCATCAATGTGCGGTTGTAACTGCAGCTGTTCGCGATTAATGAGCGCACGCAGCTCTTTTAGCAGGCTATGTGGCGAGCTGTAATGAGCGAGGACCGCCTGCGCTTGCTCTGCACGCAGCGGATACACAAACTGTCGCCAAAAATCGAACACCGCCTGCTCATGCAACTCACTCTCATCCAGGGTGAAGCGCAAATTAAAGGCCATGTTCGATTCAAACGCATGTTGTTTAAGCATGCGCTGACAAAACCCATGAATGGTGTAAATGGCACTTTCATCCAAGGATTTCGCCGCCATATCCAGACGATTAAATGCCTGTTGACGGTCGTCAAGCTGCGCTATCAAGTCACGCAATAGCGCATCGCTGCTGTGCTCGCCTAGCAGCATGTTTTTTGCCATGCTAATGCGCGAGCGCACCCGGTCTTTGATTTCACTGGTGGCGGCCTCGGTAAAGGTCACGACCAATATTTGCTCGACCGTCAGCGGCTCGCCTTGGTTGCCCTTAGCATCTTCATACAGGCCCAATAAGTAGCGTAAATACAACCCGGTGATGGTATAGGTTTTACCGGTTCCGGCACTGGCCTCAATAAGCTGTTGTCCATCAAAGGCAAGGGTGACAGGGTTAAGCGTCTGCATAGCGTTGCTCCTCGCCTAATTGCGCTATGGGTTGCAACAATCGCGTACTCCAGTCACAGAATTCCTGCTCGCACTGGAAAAGGTCGGCAAAGTCAGTGGCGATGTAAGGGTCACTGCGCTCGGCGACCCCCACATACGGGCTGCCGACGAACTTAATATTGGCTTTATTCATATCTTGGCTTTGTATCCATTCCCAGGCACTGGCGGGGAAAAATGCCACACTGCTTTGATGGCTGCTAGTAAAGAGTTCTAGCCAAGGCGCTAATAATTGTTCGGCACGCTCAGCATTCATCGGGGCAAAGGACACTTGTTCGTCTAAGCCCATCACCACGGTAGTGACCGCCTCCCCACACAGCTGCGCGAGTAAGTGATAAATAAACCCTTGGGTTCTATCCTTCGCTTTAATACTGGCGCTGCGATAAAACACCTGTTGACTGCCATAGAGGTGCGCTAACCAACCTTGCAGGCGCACTCCAGAAACCGTGATATCCACTTCCAGCATTTGCGCCATTTGCCCTTGCGTACGCAGCTGAACCTGCTCTGCCAGTGGGCTGATACGACTACGCAGTTGCTGCAAGGTCAATGTCGATAACACACCTTGGGGCAGCACCCCGCGCTGGATAATTTCCTCATCACTCGGAGCGCTACCGTGCAATTGTCCTTCGAGCAGCTCATCGAGTAATTGATAACGCGATAAGGCATCTAAATCGAAATGCTCGATATCTTCATCGTGTGCATCAATGCCATCTATGCGCACCCCAAGTACTTGTTGGTAGAAATAACGTTGTGGGCGAGTAGCACATTGCATTAAGGTGTCGAGCTCGCACAGTTGTGGCGCTGTGACAGCCAAAGGCTGAAGCTGTTGTTTTTGCTCTTGAGCGGCTGTTAACGGCAAGGCCCACACCGGATTAAAGCTTTGCCAACGGCTGTCCTTTTGATAATACTGCGGATGAAACGGCTGCAGATGATGCTCTATCACTAATCGGCTTGTGAACGTTTCATCGCTGTCTTGCCAGCAAAAGCTGCGGTCTAAATATTCGCACAGCTCACTGACTAATACCGAGGGCATACGGGGACTGTTATCGCGGCTAGAGCGACCAATATAACTAAGATATAGGCTATCTCTGGCGCTCAGCAAGGCCTCTAAAAATAAATAGCGGTCGTCTAGGCGACGTGAGCGATCGCCTTTGCGTCGCTGACTGTAAGGCACCAGGTCAAAACCAATAGGCTGTACACTGCGTGGGTAATCGGCATCGTTCAGCCCCAAGATACAGACCTTTTTAAAGGGCACGGCGCGCATCGGCATCAGCGTACAAAAGTTAACTTTACCGATTAAAAACCGCTGCCCCACGCCTTTTTGCTCGACACCTTGTTGAATCAAGGTGGCGAAGATCCGTGCCGAGATGAGCCCTTGATAGTCACCATTATCATAGTGCTTTTCAATGTCACTATAGAGACCATCTAACAAGGCTAAGTCTGCGGCGCTTAAATACTCTACTGCCATCACTTCACTGGCAATTGCGCGCAAGCTGGTACACTTATCCAATAAGCTTGCATCACCACTAAGTGCCTGCTTGGCCTGCAACAACACATTGATAAAGGCCAAGAGTTTGCTCAATGTATCACTGGCCATGCCCTCAACTGCGTCAGCCGGATAGACCCCATGATAAGGGGCATCGGTGGCCGCGATGCCTAACAATAATCGCTTTATTCCCAAACGCCAGGTGTTGAGATCAATACTTGGCAGGTTGAATTCTTGTTTGTGCGCGCCATCAATTCCCCACTTCACCCCGACTTGCTCAAGCCACACTTGGCACTGCTCGAGTTCGCTGGCGACAAAGCCGAAATGCTGGCTAATGGCCTCAATGTATAATAAGTCCATCAATTCACTGACACCAAAGCGGCTAAAGGGTAGATTCACCAAGCTCACCAAGGCATTAACAATAGGCTGCTCTTGGGCAATGGATAAGTCGGCAATGGCATAGGGAATATGGCGCTCGCCTTTAGCGCCACCAAACACCGCTTCAATAAAGGCGCTGTACTGGCCGACATCAGGCATCATCACAATGATGTCTTTGGGTGTTAGGGTTGGATCGCGGGCAAACTCAGCAAGTAGATGGTCGTGTAAGCACTCCACTTCGCGCAAAGCGGTGTGGCAATTACTTATTAACAGGGAATGATCTTGTTGCGCCAATGCTATCTTGCCCTGCTCACTGATAAACCAGTGTGGGTCTTGCGCTAAGCTTTCCCCTTTGAAAGCTAATTCATATACCTCTTGCTGTAGACGACCCAATAAATGCGGCGCAAATTCATCATCGAAACCATCCAGCCACTTGCCATCTAATTGCAGCAGTTGCTCTAGGTAATCGCGGCCAAGCTTACCCCATGATGCCAATAACGGATTACCGACGATAAAATATTGTTGCTCAGATTCAGCCGCGTCGATATTAGGCTTACGTTGATACTGAGTGTGTATTTTAGCCAGCGTTTTCTCATCGACGATATCGCCCCAATAATGTTCACTGGGGTTGAACAGAAATATCAACACATCCGTGTGCTCACTGAGCGCCTGAAAGATCGCTAGCTGCGATTGCGCCAAAGCGGAGATACCAAACAAGCAAATACGTGGCGGCAGTTGCAACTGCCCCGCCGCCAGTGCATCCAGTAATCCTTGGTGCATATTAGCGCGATGGTACGGGCTTTGCTCCAGCTCTTGAACACGCGCGACTAAAGCACGCCAAAGATCGGGCTGCCAAGGTGCATGGCTAATATCAACGTCATCTAGTTGGTCTTCACCCGCTTGCCAACTAGCCAACCACTGTGGTCGATACATTAGATAATGATCGAACACATCGGCAACTTTCTCACACAGGGCATAGCGTTTGTGACCATCATCGTCACCATCAAGGTAGCGCATCAGGGGTTGGTAATGAGCCTGTGTTAATTTTTGCGGCAACAGTTCGTAGAGCTTCCATGTCATATTGGCTTTGTTAAACGACGACTCTGGCGGAACATCAGGCAAAGCTTGCTGGTACAAAGACCAGATAAAACTCGAAGGTAATGGAAAGTCGACCTGTGCACATACGCCTAACTGCGCTGTAAGCTCAAGCTTCAACCATTGTGACATTCCTGGAGAATGCACCAATACTTGCTCTTTATGGAAAATATTAGAACTGCTGGTATTCGCCAGCAACGCACAGAGCTGGGCGCTGAGAATCTCCATACGGTTTGACTGTATTATATGCAGCATGCGTTATCGGTATTATTGGAATGCCTAGATAGCCAGTGTACGCAATTTTAATGACGGGCACTAGGTTGACATCACAGTGTATTTTCACCTTATTGGTTATTGTTAAGCGGCATCATTGTTGCACCTAAGTTAATAGCAAAATATTCGGTAACATCTTGAATTTGCATATTTTAGGAACATAGATTAAGTTATAACCACAATGGAATGAATTAGCACACAGGAGCGTGCCAATGCGATTGATTGCTTTCAGCCTTTTTTGTGCCGGCTTACTTGCTTGCTCAGTGACGCTGCTTGGTGATTTTGGGCAACATCGCCCACTTATCTCTGATTTAGTGACCCAATCTCAAACCCTATCCCCGCAAGTGAAGGGGAAGCTTGCTTTGGGCGGCTCTGAGCTGGCCAATGTCGAAATTACCCGCACCTTATCGGTGGGCGATCAGCAATTCGTTAGCCGCGCGAAAACAGACAGCAGCGGACACTTTTACTTTGCCCCCATGACCACAGAGCACCCTGTTTTTGGCGAGCCTCCTGAGCGCTTATGGCAGGACATCAGTGTGCGCTACCAAGGCCAACAGTACGTGTTATGGTACACCGCCATTGACCATGAATTAGACAACTTCGTGCTACAAGAAACCCTATCGCAGTTGCAGTGTAATTTGCTCTCCGCTGAAAATGAATTCAACATCAGCGATAAGCGCCGCCCTAGCCTGCCTGTGAATGTCTACTCAATATGTGATTTACATGTGCAAAAATCGGCACAAAAAAAAGCCGCTGTTATCAGCGGCTAAGTCGGGGTCTAATCAGAGTTCAAGCAACACATACGTCATTACTTGCCACTCATAGTAAAGCGCCAAAATTGCAAATTCATGACAAGGGTCATATTTTTGCATTTTCTTCGCTCACCACCAAAAATATAGCGGCACTGCAAAGCTAGCGCAGCCTTTTTAGTAAAGTTCAGCCAACATATCATCAGTGTATGGCGTGAGTGGTTTTTGCGCTTTCACTTTGGCGACCAAATCAGGGTTAGCAATAAAAGGACGACCTAAGGCTAGTAAATCGAACTCTTCATTACTGATTGCCTCAGCGCCTTGCTCCGGCGTATAACTGCCAACACCTACCAAGTTCCCGTTATAATGTTTACGTAGATATTGCGAGGCACTGCCGTTGCCACCAAGATAAGGGAAACGCATGCTGTCATCGAAAATACCCAAGTGCAGATACGCAAGGTTTCGATGGTTAAGCTGCTCCAGTAAATAGTCGAACACGGCGGTATCTTGCTCATCACCCTCATCGAGCAGGAAGTACGCCCCAGGGGATAACCGTAAACCAACTTTCGCAGCCCCCACACGCGCGACCACAGCGTCGACCACCTCAAGTGCAAAACGTGCGCGATTGGCAGCATTGCCGCCATAGTTGTCGTTGCGTTGGTTGCTACTGTGGTGCAGGAATTGATCAATCAGGTAGCCATTGGCGCCATGGATCTCAACGCCGTCAAAACCAGCCTCTATCGCGTTTTCTGCCGCTTTAGCATAATCAGCCACAAGCTGTTCGATTTGCGCTTCACTCGCGGCTTTTGGTATTTGGTAACTTAATTCACGCATGCGCGGCACAGTGCCTTCGATACCAATCGCACTGGCACCGAGCACATCTCCTGCAAAAAAGTGTGGATGAGCGACACGGCCAACATGCCATAGTTGGCAAAATATCTTGCCTCCTTGGTCATGCACTTGCTCAGTGACATTGCGCCAACCTTGTATTTGCTCACTGGTGAATATACCCGGGACATTCGGATAGCCCTGGGCATCAGGGCGAATAATCGTGGCTTCACTAATGATCAACCCAGCATCAGCGCGACGAGCATAATAGGCCGCCATTTTTTCCGTTGGTACGAGATTATCATCCGCCATACAGCGCGTAAGCGGCGCCATAAGAATACGATTTTTAAGAGTCAGTTCGTCATTTAAAGCATAAGGTTGTAAAAGAAGATCGGTCATATAAAGCATATTTATTTTTTGAATGTATATTCAACGTATGGATTATTGAATGCTAATTCAAGTAAATATTGAAAATAAATGGTACCATGTTCGTTATCTTAGTTAGCAGCATCATGTCGTTTTTATGCGCAGCGCCGAATTTGACCGAGCCCACGTTTTACAACAAGCCATGCAAACCTTTATGGAGCATGGTTACAGCAAAGCCAGTATGCAAAAACTAACCCAAGCAACGGGGTTGCATCCAGGCTCTATTTATTGCGCATTTGGCAGTAAAAAAGGTCTGTTTATCGAGGCGGTGAGTCACTACCATCAGCAAAAACAACAAGCGTTCGACACCATTTTTAACGCCCAACGCCCGGTTGTTGATAGTTTGCGTGAATTTATCGCCAACACGGTCACTGAGTGCGTGCAAAAGACCTGTGCGAAGGTATGTTTACTCACCCGCTCTTTAAATGAAATTGAAGGCCAAGACCCGGAAGTGGCCAATATTCTTGCACAAAACCTCAAGCAGTTAGAGCAGAACCTAGCTGCGCAAATTCGCCGCGCTCAGCACCAAGGTGAAGCCGTGAACCAAGATGACGCGATGAAGCTAGCGCGCTTTTTGGCCATGGGCATTTACGGCATGCGCACCTATGCGTTTACACAGCCAGATGAAGCCCTGTTAACACAAATGGGCGAACAACTTTTAGCCGCTATTATTGTTGATTAACTTGAAATTCATCGCTATCGCCCATAATACAGCTAATATTCCACATTCAGTGGGGGATGAAACACAATTGACCAAAGCTGACGGCGAAAACCTCTGCACGTAATTGGTTTTGGTGAAATGTGTACCTCTTCACACATTAATAATTAATAGAAGAGTACAATATGACAACACATATACGCTCCGCACTCATCGCCGAAGGCGGTGGACAAAAAGGCATTTTTACCGCCGGCGTACTCGATGCTTTCCTAGAAAAGAAATTTGCGCCCTTCGATTTAAAAGTCGGCGTTTCTGCAGGCGCCCAAAATCTCGCAGCTTACTGTGCTCGGGCACGCCAATATGCACAAACAGCGATTGAGCACCTCACCACAGAGCAACAGTTTTTTCGACCGGCCCGGTTTTTCACCGGTGGTAACGTCATTGACCTAGACTGGTATTTTCATCAAGTTGAGCACAACGGCAAGGTGCGCTTCCCCACTGAGCCTAATAACCTCACCCCAGAGAGTAATTTTTATGCGGTAGCTAGCCACTACGACTCGTTTGAGCCGCATTACTTACATACCTGGCATGAAAATATGTTTGCGCACCTAAAAGCCTCAAGCGCCATCCCATTTCTGTATCGCCCCGGCGTAAAAGTCGAAGGTCATGGCATGATGGATGGCGGCGTTGCCGACCCCCTGCCGGTGCGGTGGGCTCATGAAAAAGGCGCGAAAACCATTTGGGTGATCCGCACAGTTGAAGCTCATGATGATGGCAAGATGCCGGTGTTGGAGAGGCTTAAACCTATTATGAGGCGCATCAACCAATCGCCACGGATGTTTGAAATTTATCATCACTATCAACAGCGTTACGCCGAGGCTGTTGAGTTTATGAGGTCACCACCTGAAGGTGTTAACGTGGTTCAAATAGCCCCAACTCGGCCATTACAATCTATGGTGTTAGGCTCAAGTATCGAGACTTTAGAAGAGGACTATCGCCTCGGTTTTGAAGTTGGCTTAAAAGCAGTCAATCGATGGAAAGAGCCCGAGCCACAACCTGAGGCAGTATAATTAGGCCTCGGGTTGCGCTGCTTATTGTTAAAGCTAAAACATGGTATTGGTATTTTTGGCTTGCTCAGGGATGGCTTGAATGACATCCCAGTGCTCGACAATTTTGCCATTTTCCACACGAAATATATCAACAATGGCACCGCCATTGGGCTGTGGCCAATGGTAACTTTTAACGTGTAATACCACCAAGTCGCCCTCAGCTATCACCCGCACTACCTCACCACTGGGTCCGGCGCTTTTATCTCGTTTAGGTAAGCTGCGCAATAACGCCCGCAGGCCTTCTTTACCATCTGCGACCATGGGGTTGTGTTGAATATAGCGCGGACCTAGGTACTTATCGATATGTGTTGCGTCTTCAGCTAGTACCACATCGGTATAAAAATCAATGACCAGTTGTTTGTTTTTGGTCAGTTGACCTTCAGCCAGTGTACTGGTGCTAAATAAAATCATGAGTGTAATGAGTATTTGCTTCACCGCTGCCTCTTATGCTTGAAAAGTAACCCGTTCCATATTGTAAAATGAGCTTACAGCGCTCGTTTTAAGGGTTGGGTTGCATGTTGCCAGCTTAGAGTAAACTCAAAAACATCCGATGAGCAGTGAATTTCATTAACAGTAGTTTTAATTAATCTGAATGAAATTTATCGACAAAAACCTAGGTCTGAGCGGCGTTTTTAATCATCGCCCTATTAAGTAATGACAGCGCTAGCCATCACCTCCTAAAACGGAGGAAGGTTGAACGGCTAGTCTGCTTGCGCAGTTAGCCATAGGTAATCATGCGGCTTAAAAAGTACGTAAACAATGGCGAGCATAATTCGCGGACCTCGTAAGTTTGAACCTCCGCTTAGCTGCGCCGTCCCTTCTGTTGGCACGTTAATACGCACTTTATTAGAGCGGCACCAGTCCACTTTTAAATAAACTTCTTTTTCGCCTGGTGGCACATCAAACTCAACACTTTCGCCATTACCAATTTTACCCAACGCCTTACCTTCACACATAACCGTGTACTTTCTAGCTCTATCTGCATAGCCACTATCACGACTAATTCGTAGTTTACTCATGGTTTTCCTTAACACCTTAACGGCGACAGTCATCAAAGCCGTGAGTGTAACAAAAATTGCCATGAATAAGGCAAAATGCTTTTAGCTCAGCTATCTATACTTTTCTCTTGCCAAATTCCTGACTCTGTTTGCCCCTGTATTTTGACCTTTGCTACGCAAAATTCAGGTGCTTTACCCTGCTTACGCTGGCGGTGGTAGTCTGATGTAACGCGTTTAATCGTCGGCGTAAGCTGCACAATCGCGATGATATTAACCAGTGTCATCAAGCCTAAGGCCATATCTGCTAGGCTCCACACTTGTTCAAGCTTGGCACTGGCTCCCCATAACATCATCGCCAGATAACTGAGCATGTACAGACCTCTGCCCATGCGGTTGTCCAAGGCAAAAAGGTGCAAGTTACTCTCGGCATAGGCGAAGTTTGCCACCACTGAGGTAAATGCAAACAAGGTGATAGCCGCCGCAACAAAATACACACCGGCATCGGCCATATGCGCGGTCATGGCATTCTGAGTGAGGCGAATGCCCTCCATATCGCCGCTGATGGGGATATCCGCCAGTAATATAATCACCGCCGTGCAGCTGCATAGCACTATGGTGTCGAAAAACACCCCTAGCATTTGTATATACCCTTGTGTGGCTGGGTGATTCGGCGTTGGTGCTGCCGCACCCGCTGCGTGGGGAACACTCCCGGCTCCAGCCTCATTGGAATAAAGGCCGCGCTGAATGCCATTTTTAATCGCCGCTCCGAGCGCCCCAGCTCCCGCTTCTTGCAGGCCGAACGCACTGTGCAAAATATCACTGAGCATCGCCGGCACCCGTTCAAAACTGACCATCGTCACTACCACTGCGCTAAACACAAAAACTAACCCCATTAGCGGCACCACCCGCTCTGCGAAACGGGCAATGGCCTTAAAGCCGCCGGCGATGATACTGCCTGTGACTAAGGTGATAACCAAACCGGTATAAAATCGGTCCACGCCAAAGGCATGATGCAACGCATCGGTGATAGTGTTGGTTTGCATGGCACTAAAGCTAAAGCCATAACCGAGAAACAAACACAGCGCAAAGGCAATGGCTAGCCATTTTTGCCCCAACCCCATTTGAATGTAGTACGCAGGGCCGCCGCGAAACTCGCCTTGGCTATCACGTACTTTATATACTTGCCCTAGTACGCTTTCGGCAAAACCGGTGGCCATACCGAGTATGGCAATCACCCACATCCAAAACACCGCACCACTGCCGCCCAAAGAAATAGCCACTGCCACCCCGGCGAGGTTGCCAGTGCCGACACGAGCACTTAGGCCGGTGCACAGCGCTTGAAATGAGCTTATCTGGTTTTTGTGAGCGTGTGTGCTGGTTCTTAATAGCGCAAACATATGGGTAAAATGGGTGAGCTGAATCCCTCTGAGCGAAATCGAAAACCACACACCAGCAAAGAGCAGTAAATAAATAAGGATCTGCCCTTCTCCCCACAACAGCGCATTTACGCTGGCTATCAATGACTCTAGCAATGTTCACTCCAAGTGCTTGTAAAACTGCTTGTTTATATCACTTTATACTAGGCTATGGAGATAAAAATGCGACTTTAGGCGGGATATAATCTAGGAGGCTAAGCCTCCTAGATAGGCAGTAACGCTAAGGTTGAGCGAGTTGACGTTTTACCTCATCACTGTCTTGGTTGGTGTAGTTTTCGGCGCTAAGTCCTAACCAATGTGGCACGGTGGCACTGATGAACACCGATGACCAAGTGCCCACCAGCACACCCACAAACAAGGTGATGGCAAACCCTTGCAGAGGCGGCCCTGCCAACGCCCAGATACTGATAATCGTCGCCAGTGTGGTCATTGAGGTAATAAGTGTACGACTCATGGATGCGGCAATGGCGGTATTGATACTCAGCGCCACTGATTGTGCAGGCTTCGCGCGGACAATCTCACGCACCTTATCACCGATGACAATGGAGTCATTGAGCGAATAGCCAATGATGGCAAGGATGGCAGCTAACACGGTTAAGGTGAAAGGAATGTCAAAAAGCACCAGCACCGCCAGTGTCAGTGCAACGTCATGCACCAACGCCAAGGTGGCCGCCAGCGCTAAACGCCATTCAAAGCGACAGACTAAATACAGCATCACCGCTAGGGTTGCGAATAACAACGCCATCAGCCCCTGGTCGATGAGCTCGTCACCGGCCTGTGCACCTAAAAAGCTGCTATCCAGTAGCACCAATGCGTTGTCACTGACCCAGGTATCGAGCCACTTGGGGTTGCTCTGCCCTTCGCTCGGTGGTTGAAACAATTGGTATTGATTATCACTGTGTGCGCTTAATTGAAACTCGCCACTCAGTAAGCCCTCGAGTTGGCGTTGCAATTGCTGCTGAGTGAGTGTCTCAGGTGCTTGAAATTGATGCACATAACCGCCGGTAAAATCTTGGCCTAACGGCACTCCTTTGATAGCAATCACAGTGCCGGCGAGTACCAACATAAGCATACTAACCGCCATTCCCAAATGGCGTAATTGCGAAAAATACTTAGCCATGACGCACCTCCTTCGGTGCTGCGAACAACCAGTGTGACAAGTAAGAAGACACCAATACACCGCTAAATACACTGGTGAGAATGCCCAGCGCTAACGTAATGGCAAAGCCTTTAACTGGGCCATAGCCCACACCGATAAGCACTAAGGCACTGATAAATGTCGTTAAGTTGGCATCAATAATACTGCTCATCGCGCCTTGATAGCCACGTTTAAGAGCTTGTAAGCGGGTTCTGCCTAAGCGCAGTTCCTCCTTGATACGCTCAAATATAATGACGTTGGTATCCACCGCCATGCCAATAGTCAGCACCAAACCGGCAATCCCAGGTAGCGTTAATACCACGCCGGGTAGCAGTGACATTAGCCCCACCAAAGCAATTAGGTTAATTGCTAATGCAAGGTTGGCGACAACCCCTAAACGCCGGTACCACAGCAGCATAAACGACAATGTTAGCGCTAAGCCCAATAACAAAGCGTTAAAACCGTTCTCTATGTTTTGCTTACCGAGGCTGGGGGTCATGGTTTGCTCTTTGACTATGGTAATGGGTGCTTCTAGTGAGCCTGCGCGCAATACTAAGGCTAAGTCTTGAGCCCGTTGCCAGGTACCCAGCCCGGTAATACTAAAACGTGTTCCCAATGCTTCGTTAATGGTCGCCACAGATATGACCTGCTCGCGCATTCGCACCTCACCTTGAGCATCCGCTACATATTCACTGTACAAGGTAGCCATGGGTTGACCTATGTGCGCACGCGAGAACCGATTAATTTTGTCTCCCCCTGCTGAGGATAGTTGCAACTGTACCATCGGCTGCCCCATTTCATCTCGACCGGCTTGAGCACCGGTGATATCTGCACCCGTGAATATTGCTTTACTCTCTATGGCAATGCTGTGCCCTTGCTCAGTGCGCACCCGCTTACCGCCAATTTCTTGCAGGCCGTGAAAAGAAAGCTGTGCAGTGGCACCAATAATACGCTTTGCTTCACTGGGGTCTTGCACACCGGGTAGCTCAATACGAATAGCCCGCTCGCCTTGGCGTTGCACCACAGCCTCGGTTATACCTAGCTCCTCGATGCGCGAGCGCAAAGTAGCCAACGCTTGTGTCATATCTGCCTGAGCAAATTGCTGTTGCTGCGCATCCAGGTAGCGTAAGGATACTATTTCTAAGCTGCCTTGATGGGCGCTACCGATATCCAGTTTTGGATAGGCCGCCTGCAACTTATCAGCCAATTGCTGTAAGTGTGCTTGGTTAGCTGGCGCTGCCACTAAGCGTACTTCGTTATTTTGCGGCGAGTGTATTTTTATGCCCCGTAAACGCGCTTTAACTCTCAGCGTATTGGCCTCTTCGGCAATGCTCTTTAACCGTGTGGCGAGTGCTTGGTCAGTATCCACTTGCAATACGAATAGCACCCCTCCCCCTAAATCCAGACCGAGCTTCATCGGTGCTAATCCCAAACTTTGAAGCCACTGTGGTGTGCTGCTTTGGCTGACAACTTTGACCTGCTCATGCCCATGCTCACGCAATATACGTGCGGCTTCGACACTGCGTGCGGGATCAGTTAAACGGATATCAAAGCGTTGCTCGCCAGCATCATAGTGCGCCTTTGCGAGGGTAAAACCAGCCTCTGTCAACTGTGTTTTAATATTAACGGTATCGCTGTGGGTGTGCACAGACGCCACATGCACTACAGCATGATCAGGGTAGATATTGGGAAGCGCACTAAGAAAAAGTACTAAAATAACACTAATAACGGTAAATAAGCGCAGCTGTCTGCTCAGCGCCGACGCGCCTTTGACTCGCTCTTGCGAGTGAGGTTGTTGTCTCATTGTGAGTCCTTTTCGCTTGCTCAGCAAGCGTGTTAAATCTTGATTTCGGTATTGATAGAAAGAAGGTCGATTTAACTCAGGACTCGTAGTGAAGCCGGCTACGATAAGTTAAGTTCGCGGCCTGACAGTGATTGATAAGGCCACATTTTTTCTGCTCCCTGGCGATATACCAAGGCTCAAAATGGCTGGCGGGTGGCGCCTTAAAGCGCTGTTTAAACGGCGCAGTGTGCTGCGCCAATGTGTACGCCAGCAAGTAAAGTGGTTGTTGCTCCGGGTGTAAAAAATAGCTGGGGTGAGTACGCATAGCGCGCTCTGGCAATTGCGCGGGGTGCGGTGCTGGGCGCTGGTGCTCTGAGGCGCCATCGGCGCTGACATCATCAAAACTACACTGCATGGGTTCTTGCACCATCAACGAGCAGAGCGGTGATTCGGCTGCTGTGGTATGGGTATGGGCAAGCGCGGATGCACTGCTCAAAAGCAGCGTCATTAACACGATGACCATAATTATACCGTTGCGCATGGGTGCCTTGTACTTATATTTATGCTCGGCCAGTTGCCGACATTGAATGCCTCTTAGAGATAGGGTTGATTTTATCTATTTCAATCCCAGAGATTAAATAACCTTAAAAAGTGAACCACAAACGCTATATAGACGTTTGATTTAGGTACTAAAAATAATTGCTCTAAATAGTTCGACCTTGCTCTTAAGCAAAATCGAATCATGCCAATGGAGGCCCAATGAGTAGCACAACTTTTGACGACGCAGTGACACGATTAAAACGCATCGGGGATGCCATCCAGTGCTCACAACAAGTTCTCAACACGCTCAGTCACGCGCAGGCAATGATGCACGTGAACGTTGAAGTGCGTATGGATGATGGCCATGTTCAGTATTTCCCTGGCTACCGTTGCCAGCACAACAATGTGCTCGGCCCGACCAAAGGCGGTATTCGCTTTCACCCCGAAGTTGACAGCGAAGAGGTACAAGCCTTAGCGCTGTGGATGACGCTCAAATGCGCTGTCGTCGATATTCCATTTGGAGGCGCTAAAGGCGGTGTGAGTGTCGACCCGAAAACCTTATCTCCTTTTGAACTTGAACGCTTATCACGCGCCTATGTGCGCTCTATGGCCGATTTTATTGGCCCTGAGCGTGATATTCCAGCACCGGATGTGTATACCAATGCCCTTATTATGGGCTGGATGATGGATGAGTATGAAAAAATTACCCGAGTTAAGAATCCCGGCGTGATCACCGGTAAACCATTGGCTCTCGGCGGCAGTATTGGCCGCGACGATGCCACTGGGCGCGGCGCTTACCTATGTATTAAAGAATTAGAAAAACGTGACAATCTCGACCCTCAGCAAACCACAGTGGCAGTGCAAGGCTTCGGTAACGGCGGTTATCATGTTGCCCGTTTACTCGCCAACGATGGCTATAAAGTGGTGGCCGTTAGTGACTCTAAAGGAGCTATTTATCGCCAAGAAGGTCTCAACGTTGATAGCGTCTATCAGCAAAAGCAAGAACATAAAGAGCTTAAAGCGGTCTATTGTGAAGGCTCAGTGTGTGAAAGTCAGGACTACGACACCCTCTCCAATGAGGAGCTGCTGCACTGCGATGTCGATATTTTAATTCCCGCTGCACTAGGCGGCGTGATCACCGCTGATAATGCTGAGCAAGTTAAAGCACGATATATCGTTGAGATAGCTAATGGCCCAGTGACCAGTGATGCCGACAGTATACTAAAACAACAGGGTGTCATTGTGATCCCTGATATTTTGGCCAACGCCGGTGGTGTGACTGTCAGCTACTTCGAGTGGGTACAAAACCGCTGCGGTTACCAATGGTCGCGCGAGCGGGTTGAGCAAGAGCTAGAGCAAGTGATGCGCCGTGCATTTGCGCGCGCTAACGAGCAAGTACAGCGCCAAGAACTCGATTTTCGCGATGCGGTCTATGCCGTCGCACTCAAGCGTCTCAGTGACGGTATTGAAGCACATGGCACGCCCGATTATTTTAATGGCGAGTGAACATCCGACAGGTAAGCTCGACTAACTGGTCGAGCTTTTCTTTTTCCACCGGCGGTTTCCACTTGATGAGCTGCTCCCAATATGCCAACTTTTTCATGCCCCCGTAGAACACGGCAGCAGCGATTTCGGCGGGCGTTTCACCCAAAGCACCTTGCTGCTGCGCCTCATAAAACCATGAGTGCAAACCTTGCTCAAAACTTTGAAACCGCTCTTGCAGCTTGGCCGCGCGCTTTTTCGAACGCAACGATTCAATCATAACAATACGCGACAGGGTCAGGTAGTCTTTGTCTTGTGTCAATCGTAAGCCGACATGGGCCTGTGCTTGCAATTGCTCTTTTATCGGGGTTTGCGCGCAAAAATGGTTTTCTTGCAGTGGACGAATACGCTCTATGAGTAGGTCCACCACACCATCAAATAAATGCTCTTTACTGGAGTAATATTTATACAACGTGCGCTTTGATACCTTTGCCTTGCCCGCCACCGCTTCCATAGTGGTACCTGCAAGGCCGTGTTGTGCAAATAATGCGATAGCAGCGGTGATCACCGCCTGCTGCTTATTACTACTCATATTCCGCCCCTCAACGATTTGCTGCGCAGTATAACGGAACCAATGATTATTCGCAGCAATAGTAAACGAAGATGTATACCTGAGATGAAAATAAGTATACACTTTCGTTTACTCAGTGCTAACACCCGTAATTAAATATGTAAAAATTTTCGGCTGTCATCTACACTGAGCGTTGGCGGTCGTGCCACGATTTGTGTCTTCAATGTTGTGCTCATGCACAGTAATGCCGATACACTTGAGCGCATGACATGCACCAAAAAAAGCCTGCGCCCGCATAGAATAACCGCGAATTGTCACCTCGGTGTGGCTTGGCAACTCGCCTGCGAGAGCACGCTATAACAACGTCTGACCCATATCATTCAATTTGCAAAGGGAAACGCTTCACTCATGCGTCGTTATTCTATTACTACTGTATTACGTCCAGTTACACTGGTGTTCAGCTCTTTATTATTGTTAAGTGCCTGTGAGCAGCCAGCACAACAATCACAAGGGGGCATGCCTAATGCCCAAGTCGAAACTATTACCGCCAAAGCGGTGGATGCGCCTTTTATTATCTCTGTACCAGCCACGGTATCAGGCTCGAAAGAGGTGGAGATACGTGCTCGGGTCAGTGGCGTGTTGGAATCTCGAAACTTCTCTGAAGGTCAAACGGTCGATGCCGGCCAATCCCTGTTCACTATTGACCTTGCCCCCTACCAGCTCGCTTATGAGCAAGCCCAAGCGGCTGTCAATGCCGCTCAAGCGCGGTTAGAGCAAGCGCAGCGAGAAACCAAGCGGCTGAAAAAGTTACGCGAAGACAAATCAGTATCACAGCGCGATTATGATAACGCCATTTCCAGTGTTCAAATCGCCACCGCTGATTTACAAGCCAGCAAAGTGCAGCTGCGTGAGGCTAAATTAAACTTGGACTATGCCCAAGTCAAAGCTCCCGTTGCCGGGGTAATGGGCCGAGAGTTAGTCTCTGAGGGCACCTTCGTGCCAGGGCCCGAGTTACTGCTGACCTATATTACCGAATTAGACCCTGTCAGAGTGCGTTTTGGTCTCTCAGAACGTGAGCAACTTATGATGCGCCAGGCACAGAAAAAGGGCGAATTGAGCTTACCTGAAGACGGCCAATGGCAAACACGCCTACGTTTGCAAGACGGCAGTGAGTACCATCACGGTGGCGAGGTTAACTTTACTGATGTGCGCATCAATCCTAATACCGGCACCTCAGAGTTTCAGGCTATTGTGCCAAATCCTGAGTTTAGTTTGCGCCCTGGTCAGTTCGTGCAAGTAGAACTTATCGGCGCGGTGCGTAACAACACCTTCGTGGTGCCCCAACGTGCGGTGTTGGATAATGGCACCGGCAAGTTTGTGTATGTTGTCGGCAAAAATGAACAAGGTGCAACCATCGCTCGTCCCGCTCCAGTGCAGGTGGGCGAGTGGTATCGTAAACAAAACGGTGACAAGACTGAGAACCTATGGATTATTCGCAGCGGCATTAATGCCGGAGATGAAATTGTTGTCGAAGGCATGGCGCGCATTTTCTTCCCAGGTATGCCCATTACCGTGTCTAATCAGCAACAGCAGGGATAAGCAGCATTATGTTCTCTCGTTATTTTATTGATAGGCCGATTTTTGCTTTTGTGATCAGCATTGTCATTGTCCTTGCTGGTTTAGCTGCCATGCGTGCCCTACCCATAGCTCAGTATCCGGAAATTGCCCCTCCTGTAGTGCAAGTCACAGCCAGTTATCCTGGCGCTTCCGCCGAAGTTTTGGAGCAAACAGTGGCGGCGCCAATCGAAAATGCCATTACTGGTGTTGAGGGCATGATGTATATGTCTTCAACCTCCAGCAGCGCCGGCGCAACCACCATCGAGGTGACCTTTGAAATCGGCACTGATGTCGACCAAGCCGCTGTGGATGTGAACAACCGCGTGAAACAGGTTGAGGCTCGCTTACCAGAGGAGACTCGACGGCAAGGCGTGGTGGTGCAAAAGGGCTCGTCGAGCTTTTTGCAAGTGCATGCGTTTTACTCCCCTGACGGGTCACGCTCGTCATTGTGGACGTCGAACTATGTCACCCTTAACATTCTCGATCGTATTAAACGCATCCCTGGCACTACCAATGTACAAATATTTGGCGCTAAAGATTACGCCATGCGAATCTGGTTACGCCCTGACTTAATGAGCCAATTGGGCGTCACCGTGGATGAAGTGGCCAATGCGATTCGGGTGCAAAACTCGCAATATGCGGCGGGTAAAATTGGTGCGACCCCGACTTCCAAGTCACCGCAATCTTTGGTTTATAGTGTCACCGCTCGCGGGCGCATGTCTGAGCCACAAGAATTCGAGAATATTATTGTCCGCTCGAATCCCGACGGCAGCAGCCTACGCCTTAAAGACGTTGCGCGAGTTGAGCTCGGCTCCAAGGATTACAACTTTAACGGCACCGTCAATGGCAAAGAAGCGGTGCTGTTGGGGATATTTCTGCAGCCCGGCGCAAACGCGCTGGACGTAGCCAAAGAAGTCAACGGCGTGATGGCTGAGTTCAAACCGCAGTTCCCTATGGGTCTTGAGCATGTGGTCTCTTACGACACCACCCGCTTTGTCGAGGTGTCCATTCGTGAGGTGGTAAAAACCCTGGCCGAAGCCATGCTATTGGTATTTCTGGTGGTGTTCTTATTTTTACAGAACTGGCGTGCCACACTTATCCCTACATTAGCGGTCCCGGTCTCGTTATTAGGCACCTTTGCTGGCATGTATATGTTGGGTTATTCCATCAATACGCTAACGCTATTTGGCATGGTGTTATCTATAGGTATTGTGGTTGATGACGCCATCGTGGTGCTTGAAAATGTTGAGCGCATTATGCACGAAGAGCATGTCAGTGCTCACCAAGCAGCTATCAAGGCGATGCGAGAGGTTTCTGGGCCAGTGGTAGCCATTGTTTTGGTGCTGTGTTCAGTGTTCGTGCCGATTGCTTTTCTGGGTGGGCTAACTGGTGAACTTTTCCGCCAATTTGCGATTACCATCTCTATCTCTGTGAGTCTCTCTGGTGTGGTGGCGTTAACCATGACTCCGGCGCTGTGTGTGATGATTTTAAAGCATGAGCACAAACAAACAGCCGGTTTCTTTATTTGGTTTAATAAGTTCTTCAGCGCTGTGACCCATAAGTATGTGGGCGCCGTAGGGTTTATGGTGCGTCGTGGCGTGCTTGGGCTGGTGTTAATGATAGCCATGGTCAGCGCAACCGTTGGCATTTGGCAAAAAACGCCGAGCTCCTTGGTGCCCGATGAAGATCAAGGCTTCTACATTGCCGCTGTTTTTCTACCGGATGGTTCATCACTAGAGCGCACCGCAGCGGTGGTTGACGAAGTGGTCGCGGCGGTTAAATCCAACCCAGCCAACGAAAATGTCGCCGCTTTTACTGGCTTTGACTTTATCGGGGGCGGCTATAAAAACTCCGCCGCAACCTTATTTGTTACGCAAACCCATTGGGATGACCGCGAGGTCGATACCAAGGCCTTAGTGGCAGAGTTGTTTGGCAAAACCGCACACATCAATGAAGCCTTAGTGCTGGCTTTTAACCCCCCCGCTATCTTCGGCTTAGGCACCACCGGTGGTTTTGAGTTTTACATTCAAAATAAAGGCGCAGGTGGCCCAGAAAAGCTTCAACAAGCCATGCAGCTGGTTATGAATGAAGCACAAAAAAGCCCGATTGTCGGCAGTGTGCAAACCTTGTGGCGCCCCGACGCTCCACAGCTAAAAGTGGATATAGACCGGGAGCAAGCGCGAGCTATGGGAGTCAATATTAATGATGCTTTCAATACGCTGGCCGGTACGCTGGGCACTTACTATGTCAATGATTTCAATAAGTTTGGACGTGCATGGCAAGTATTGATGTCTGCTGATGCCGAATATCGTATGCAGCCGCAAGATATAGGCCGAATTTACGTCAAGAGTCACTCTGGTGACATGGTGCCGATGTCGGCTTTCACCACGGTGGAATTTACCCGAGGGCCGGATAGCTTGAGTCGGTATAATAATTTACCCGCCGTAAAGTTACTCGGTGAAGCTGCGCCAGGTTACAGCTCCGGACAAGCGATTGCCGAAATCGAACGTATCGCCGAGCAAGTGCTGCCAGCGGGTATGACCTATGACTGGACCGGCACCGCGTTTCAAGAAAAACGCAGTTCTGGCACCACCGGATTAGCATTAGGATTAGCGGTGATCATGGTGTTTTTGATTCTTGCAGCCTTATACGAGCGTTGGTCTTTGCCCTTGTCGGTGATGCTGGCTTTGCCTTTTGGTACCTTTGGCGCACTGATTTCAATTTGGGTGGCAGGGCTCACAAATGATGTCTACTTCCAAATTGGTCTGGTCACCCTACTGGGCTTAGCGGGCAAAAACGCCATTTTGATTGTTGAGTATGCCTTGCTCAAACATCAGCAAGGTTGGAGCGCTGCCGCCGCCGCATTAGAAGCAGCCCGGCTGCGTTTTCGCCCCATAATTATGACCTCACTGGCGTTTATTCTTGGCGTTGTGCCCTTAGTGTTGAGCTCTGGTGCTGGCGCCGGTGCCCGCCACAGTGTGGGAACCGGGGTGATGGGCGGGATGATGGCCGCGACCTTCCTAGCCGTGTTCTTTGTTCCACTGTTCTTCTATTGGCTTACTGAGCGCCGAATTGGTGAAAAACGCTCACGCCAAGCGCTGAGCGAGGAAATCGCAGCGCAGCATAAAAAGGAGCAGGTAGAAACTGACGAAGGCCTACTGTAGCCTGCCAAAAAGTCTCTCAAAGGCGCTGTTATAGCGCCTTTTCTTTTCAAACGTTGCAATGACAGCTACTATAGAAAAATCAGCAAGTTAAAACTTACTTTCGACAGTAGGGTAAGACTTAATAGCAGCGCTGCTCATAGTGCTGTGCAACAATGACTGTGCCGACAAGGTCTTTTAAGTAATGTGGTTGAGATAAGTGAGCAACATGAGCAATGAAAAAAGCGAGTTATTCGCCGAGTTTTTTCAAATTCAAGAAAGCGTGAATGTCGTCGTAGAGAGCATAGAATCCGCCCTCGTTCCCACCGACGCCGACGCTCTAGAGCGCGATATCCCGCCGCTTTTTCGGCTCGCCAATGAAGTCAATACGCTCGAACAATCAGCGCTTCGACCGCTGCGACTGCTCGGTGAAACCGCCAATGAACTCGCCCACTACTTATCACTGCAGTCCCGTAAAATCGATCTTATTCTTAGCCATATTTTGATGCAGGAAAGTACCGACCAACCCAATGAACGCTGCCAAAGCTATGGTGGCTCAGGGTTTACCTTACGACGTGAACAGCCAATGGAGGTTGGCCAGTATGTGCGGTGTAAATTGTTTTTAGAGCAAGAGGCCGCCGCCATCTATTGCTATGGCGAAGTCATTGAGGTTGATACCCAAGACGATGGCTGTTTGCACAAGATTCTTTTTGCTACCATTCGCGAGCAAGACCAAGAGCTTCTCGTACGTGCCAGTTTACACGCTCAGACTCGACAACTGAAAAAGCGCCATGAACAGCAACGCGAAAATTAACGCTTAGATACCTACCCGTTTCTGGCGGTGCTCTATGATAATAATTCCGCGCCTTATTTAGCTGACATTCAAGCTGTAAGTGCTAAACTAGCGGCTTGTTTTTCTGTGATTCATTGAAATGACGTTTAGACTCCTCCCTGAGTGGCATCAGCAGGATGCCGTGATGTTAACCTGGCCGCATTCGAATACTGATTGGGCGGCGAATTTGGCGGCTGTTGAGAGCGTGTATTTAGCGCTGTGCGATCATATTAGCCAACGTCAAGAGCTGCTTATCGTTGTCGACAATGAAGCCCTTGAAGCCCATATCCGCGCGCGATTGACAGCACAACACACCAATTTGAATCAGGTGCGTTTTGTCCGCGCTCAGTGCAACGATACCTGGGCGCGCGATCATGGCCCACTGACCTTAAGTGATGGCAAGCAGTTAAAAGCCCTCGACTGTCAGTTTACCGCTTGGGGCGGTAAATATGCAGCCGAGAAAGACAACGCCATTAACCAGCAAGTATTCGCTCAGGCCCTTAGCGCTCAAGTAAACGTAGAGCGCAGCGAATTTATCCTTGAAGGCGGCGCCGTTGAAATCAACGAGCATGGGGTGCTGTTGAGTACCCGTCAATGTGTTCACAATGAGAACCGCAACCAACAGTTATCGGCCGCACAAATCGACAGCACCTTAGCGCAACTACTAGGAGCACAAAAAATCCTGTGGTTAGAGCACGGCTACTTAGCTGGTGATGATACCGACTCCCACATTGATACTTTAGTGCGTTTTGCTCCAAATAATGTGCTGGTTTACGTGCATTGTGACGACCCTAACGATGAGCACTATCAGGCTTTGGGCGCGATGCGTGAGGAGCTCGTGGCACTCAGAGGGCTCGATAATGAGCCTTATCACCTTATTGCCCTCCCCTGGCCCAGGCCCATCACCAACGCCGAGGGTCAGCGCTTACCGGCCACCTATGCGAATTATTTAATTATCAATGGCGCGGTGTTGGTGCCAACCTATAACGACCCACATGATGCCGTGGCGCTTAAGCAAATCGCCAAGGCGTATCCTGAGCGTGAGGTGATCGGTATCGATTGTCGCGCGCTGATTGAACAATTTGGCAGCTTACACTGTATAACCATGCAACTACCGCATGGCTTTTTGGAGGAACGATGAGCGCCCCAACCCAACAATCATTGCGCGTTGCCTTGGTGCAACAGCAAAATACCGCCGAGCGTGATTACAACCTAACACAGTCTATTAACGGCATTCGTGAAGCAGCCGCGCAAGGCGCCCAACTGGTGGTCCTGCAGGAGCTTCATACTGGCTTATATTTTTGTCAAAGCGAAGATGTCGAGCAATTTGATTTGGCTGAGACCATACCTGGTCAGAGCACGCAAGTCTTTGGCGAGCTTGCAATAGAGCTTGGGGTGGTGATTGTTGCCTCACTGTTCGAGCGTCGCGCAGCCGGCTTGTACCACAACACCGCCGTGGTGCTGGAAACGGATGGCAGTATTGCTGGTAAGTATCGCAAAATGCATATTCCTGATGACCCCGGGTTTTATGAGAAGTTTTACTTCACGCCCGGTGATTTAGGGTTTGAGCCAATAAAAACCTCGCTTGGCACCTTAGGGGTGTTGGTATGTTGGGATCAATGGTTTCCAGAGGCAGCGCGATTAATGGCTACTAAAGGTGCCGAAATCTTGATTTATCCGACCGCCATTGGCTGGGATAAAAATGATGACGTTGCTGAGCAACAACGCCAGCAAGATGCCTGGGTTATTTCCCAGCGCGCCCACGCAGTGGCCAATGGTGTCTATGTTATCAGTGCCAACCGCACCGGCTTTGAGGCCGATCCAAGCGGCCACAGCGCCGGGATCGAATTCTGGGGTCACTCATTTATCGCCGGGCCGCAGGGTGAGTTACTGGCCACGGCCAGTGATGATAAACCCGAAGTATTAGTGGCAGAGCTCGATTTACAGCGCGGCGAAAAAGTCCGTCGTATTTGGCCCTACCTACGCGATCGCCGCATCGACCACTATGATGATTTAACCAAACTTTATCGCGATTAAAACGGAGTATTCCATGCAGTTAGCGCAGTTCATTGAATTGCCTTGGGTAAAGACACAACAAGACAAAATAAAGTGGGGCCAGCTACATGGCAGTGCCCTCGCTCTAAGCATTGGCGAAGCGGTTAAGCAACATCAGCAGTTAGTGGTGTTAGTGACACCGGACACCCCCAGTGCGTTGAAGCTAGAGCATGAATTACATGCTACCTTGAGCCGTGATGAAGTGATGGTGTTTCCTGATTGGGAAACATTGCCTTATGATCATTTCTCACCTCATCAAGACATTGTCTCTACCCGGCTGCATACCCTCAGTCGTTTGAACAATATCAGCCACGGCGTGCTGATTGTGCCCGTTGCCACACTCATGCTGCGTGCAGCGCCGAAAGAATTTATTTACGGCAATGCCATTGTTTATCAGGTTGGTGACACGCTTAACATCGACAAGCTACGCAAACAGCTTGATGATGCCGGTTACATCCATACTCAGCAGGTGATGGCCCATGGTGAGTATGCGGTGCGCGGCTCGGTGGTCGACTTATTCGCAATGGGTCAAAACGCGCCTGTACGTTTTGATTTGTTCGACGATGAAATAGACAGCATGAGTCACTTTGATGTCGACAGCCAGCGCTCTAGCGATAATATAAGCCACATCAATTTATTACCGGCGCATGAATTTGGCACCACGGATAGCGACATTGAACGTTTTCGTATCCAATACCGCGAGGCTTTTGGTGCCAGTGCCGAGCAAGACTCGGTATATATGCAAGTCAGCAAAGGCGCCCTGCCCGCTGGTATTGAGTACTACCTGCCGCTATTTTTTGAGCACTTGGGCACCTTATTTGATTATCTACCCGAGCAAGCGGTATTTATGCATATGGGCGATACCCAACATGGTGCCCAGCAGTTTTTAGATGATGTGCACAGTCGCTATGAAAGCCGCAAGGTGGACCCTCTGCGACCGCTGTTACCACCTAACCAGCTCTACTTGCCCATTGAAGAGTTAAACCAACAGTGCAAAGCCTATCCGCGCATTGATTTATCGCAAGCGAAGCTGCCAACCAAAGCCGGCTACTTTAATCTTCCCTGCGAGCCGTTGCCCGAGGTACGCATAGATCATAGTAAGCAGCCTCCCTATGGCGCCTTTTTAGATTATGCCGTAGAGCAAAAACGCCAAGGCGCGCGTATCGTGCTGTGCGTAGAATCCGATGGCCGCCGTGAAGCGCTACTAACGTTGCTCAAACCCAGCGGCTTGAAAATCCGCGCCTTTGATACCTTGGCACAATGCCTAGACAGCGACGCGGATATTTCTTTACTAGTGGCACCTTTTGAGCAAAGCGTGGTGCTAACTCACAATGCCCGTGTCAGTTTAATCACCGAACAAGAACTGCTCGGGATCCGCGTGTCACAACGCCGCCGCCGTAAACATAAACACCAGGCCAGCAGTGATGCACTGATCCGCAACTTAGCAGAACTCAAAGAAGGTCAGCCAATCGTTCATTTAGACCACGGTGTGGGCCGCTATGTGGGCTTAGAAACGTTGGACGCAGCAGGTGTTGCCACGGAATTCGTCACCATCATGTATGCCAATGACGCCAAGCTTTATGTACCGGTATCGGCATTGCATATGCTCAGTCGTTATTCCGGGGGAGAAGAAGCCAGCGCGCCATTACATAAACTTGGCTCTGATGCTTGGGAGAAAGCCAAACGCCGCGCTGCCGAGAAAGTCCGTGATGTGGCCGCTGAGCTGCTCGATATTTATGCCAAACGCCAAGCTAAGCCAGGCTATAAGTTTGCTCTCGATGATGCCGGTTATCGACAATTCAGCGATAATTTTGTGTTTGAGGCCACCGACGATCAGCAAAATGCTATTGATGCCGTGCTCAGCGATATGCAAAGCAAAAATGCCATGGATCGCTTGGTCTGTGGTGATGTCGGTTTTGGTAAAACCGAAGTGGCGATGCGCGCAGCCTATACTGCCGTTGCCGATTCTAAGCAAGTGGCGGTATTGGTGCCCACCACACTGTTGGCGCAGCAGCACTTTGAGAACTTCCGTGACCGCTTTGCCGACTTCCCTGTGGAAGTCGATATTTTGTCACGGTTCAAATCCACGAAAGAGCAAAATGCCACCTTAGCCAAAATAAAAGATGGCCAAGTCGATATTGTTATCGGCACCCATAAGTTGTTGCAAGAAAACATTAAGTTCGCCGACCTTGGTTTACTTATTGTCGATGAAGAGCACCGTTTTGGGGTGCGCCAGAAAGAAAAAATTAAGGCCCTGCGTGCAGATGTCGATATTCTCACCCTAACGGCCACGCCAATTCCGCGAACCCTAAACATGGCCATGAGTGGCATGCGTGACTTATCCATTATTGCCACGCCGCCGGCCAAACGTTTAGCGGTGAAGACCTTTGTGCGCCAACGAGACGATGACATGATCCGTGAAGCTATTTTGCGGGAAATTAAACGCGGTGGTCAGGTGTATTTCCTCCATAATAACGTTGAAACCATCGAGCGCACTGCCGAGGATATTCGCAAAGTCGTGCCTGAAGCCAGTGTCGCGGTCGCCCACGGTCAAATGCGCGAGCGTGAATTAGAAAGCCTTATGAGTGAGTTTTACCATCAACGCTTTAATGTGTTGGTGTGTACCACCATCATAGAGACCGGCATTGATATCCCCAGTGCCAATACTATTATTATGGACCGCGCGGATCGTCTCGGCTTAGCGCAATTGCACCAGTTGCGTGGGCGCGTCGGCCGCAGCCACCACCAGGCCTATGCCTATTTGCTCACCCCGGGCCCTAAAGCGATGTCGAAAGACGCGCAAAAACGCTTAGAGGCCATCGAGTCCCTTGAAGACCTCGGTGCGGGCTTCACCTTGGCCACCCATGACTTAGAAATTCGCGGCGCCGGTGAACTACTTGGCGATGAGCAAAGCGGGCAAATCCAGACCATCGGGTTTAGCATGTACATGGAGATGTTAGAGCAAGCGGTGGAAGCGCTAAAAAATGGCCAAGAACCCACTTTAGATAAGCTGATTAAATCACACACCGAAGTCGATATTAAACTGGCTGCGCTATTGCCCAATGATTACATCAGTGATGTTAATCTACGCTTGGGGCTTTATAAGCGTATCGCCAGTGCCAGTGATTTTGATGCCCTTGATGAGCTGAAGGTCGAACTTATTGACCGTTTCGGCCTACTCCCTGATGCCACCAAGAATTTATTTGCCGTACAACAACTGAAAATCCGCGCCGGGGCCTTGGGTATCACTAAAGTTGAGGCCAACCCCAAAGGCGGGTACTTTGAATTTAGTGAACAGACCAAGGTTAGCCCCGAGTTTATTATTGGTTTAATTCAAGCTGATCCACAGCACTATAGAATGGAAGGCGCCAATCGGTTACGCTTTATGATTGATGAAGCCAATGCTCAAGAGCGCTTAAAACTGATCACCGCGATGATTGCGGATTTCGAAGCCAAGGTAGGAAGTAAATGATAAGAATAATGGCCACGCTGATGGCAGCCTGTTTTAGTAGCCTGAGTTACGCCGCCGATGGGCGCTGGTTCGAAATTGAGGTGTTGGTGTTTAGCCAACCTGATGCGTTAATCAGTGAGACCTTAGCGAATGACAATGCCAAGCTCGATGATTATCACAGTAATGACGATATTATCACTGAGGGCTATATCACGACGCTCACCAAGCAGTGCTTAGCGGGGCAGATTGACCCACCCACTACGCCTGCCAAACCTCTGCTTGCAAGTGACAACCAAGTATCCGCAGCGTGTGAATACAGCAAAGAGGATTTTAGCGCACTGACCCGTTTACCTCAGGTCGTCGATGGTGAGGTGTATGAACATACCGACACGCCTTATGTGCTAGCCCAATCGCAATTGCAATTTAGCGATAAGCGTGATCAACTGGCGCGCATCGGTAGGCAAGTGCTTTTGCACACAGGTTGGCGCTTTCCTGGGCAGTCGAAACGAACGGCCCCTAAATTCCGTTTGTACGGGGGTGAGCTAATTGCTCGAGTGCCAAAAAATGTGCCTAATAGCGCAGATTTTTTGAGCCCAATACGTCCGGAATATAACTTAATTTGGCAGTTAGATGGCTTTTTAAAGGTACATCTAAACCATTACCTCTATATTACCTCGGCGTTAACATTGCGTCAGACTGGGGATACAGAAACACACTTGAGTGGCGAGTTTTCGCAATTTCGTCGTGTTATTTCCGGCGAAATCCATTATTTTGACCACCCACAACTAGGCATGCTGGTGCAAATAAGGCGCTTTAACCATTAATTCAATGTGAGGAAAAACAATGAAAAAATCTCTCTTTCTCTCTTTAGCCACCGTGCTCACCTTGAGTGCCTGCTCGAAAGTAACGCTGGAGAATTACGAGCAACTGTCTGTGGGCATGGATAAAACCGAAGTCGAAGCCCTGCTTGGAGAAGCTGATGCGTGTGAAAAGAAAGCGCTTCACACTAACTGTATTTGGGGTTCTGAAAGCAAAAATATTCAAATAACCTTAGTTTCCGACAAAGTAACACTCTATTCAGAAAAAGGGCTGTAACGAGGCCACGGCTCACGCACTGGGTGAGCCGATTTTTTCTAGGGCAACTATTTGTGAGCGATTGAGGGTGATCTTATAGCGCTGGGCCTGAGCCTCGTGATTATCATCACGCGTCACGAGTACCACGTTAATTTGATAACGCCTTTCAACGGCATGCTTGCGGATTTTTTTGCCACTGTACTCATATACCCGCCCTTCCCCTTTACGTAAGTAGCGCACCATCGGCGCCATGCTAATGTTGATGCTTTGGTGCAAGGCATCGTAGCCTGGCATAAAGGTGTTCACGGGCACATCACACTCAAAGCGCATATACATCCATTGCGCTGCCTGCTTATTTTGCTGTCGACGCTTAGAGAAGATAGCCGCTATCTCTTTGGGGATCCGCGTTGGTTTTATATATTCCAACCAGACCTTTTGTTTCGCCACTTTCACTTTCGTAGTGGAGTTATAAAAAGACTGTAACCATTTAGCACGGCCCATAATAATACGACGCCAAATAATACGCGTGATGTCTTCTTTAAAGATCTCCCTGAGCCCGTAAATGGTGCCTAATAAGGCGACTAAACCAATAGTTACCTGAGTGAAGTTGGTCCGTGCAGTCAGCACCAGTAACATGACAAAGGCCATCATAATCGCGGTGACCGAGCCTTTAACCACTCGTCTTAATAAGGTGTTTAAGTTTCGAGTTTCTCGTCTGAGTACCACCCCATGCTCGATTAAACGTTGCAACAAATGCATTTTATTCGCTAGCCGATTGGGGTCATCCACAGTAGATACAGAGTTATAACGTTTTTGTTCGCGGTAGCCGTTTTCTGCCTCACAAAACTGAAGTAATTGCTTGCGCTCAACAGCATGCTCACTGCTTTTTGGTCCCTTATCAAGAAGCTTTAAAATCACTTGCTCAGCGTGCCAACTAAGAAAGTTATCGGCATTGTAAAAAAACGACAACAGCTTTTCTTCTTTGGGCTTATACCGCCGTAAACGCTTTAACAGCCGCTCAGTTTCTTGTTGCATGGCTTGAACACGAATAAAAAATGCATCCGGCTCCTTTATGGCCAACGCTTCATTAACATCGGTATCTAACGCCAACCTTACCTGATAACAATACAAGTTGAGGTTCTGCCGATAGTCTTGCTCATCACCTCGGTTTTTACTTATAAAACGACTGCGCACCAAAGGCAGGTGGATGCCACTGGCGTTATAAGCCATGCGCGTTTTCACATGGTTATGATAAAAGCTTTCTTCACTTAAAGTATTAGGATTGATCCCCATTTCATTGGGAATGCAAAGATACAACTCCACGAGCGAATGAGACTTTGGCAACAGCGATTGACTGATTTGCAGCCTGAGGCCTTCATCTTGTTTGAAGCTAATATGATGATGCAAAGTAGCCGTACCTAGGTTGCTGAATTCAACTTAGTTATACCATTGTTTAGACACATAAAAAATGCCCATCAGCAAGCTGATGGGCATTTTATCACTCGTAGCTTGACGCAGTTTAGAACTTAACGTTCACACCTGCGAAGAAGCGACGACCTAGTACATCATAAGTGTACGGGTCAGTGTTTGAGTCATTGTTACCTGTGTAGTACGGAGGCTGCTTATCAAACAAGTTGTTCACACCACCAGTTAGCGTTACTGCATCATTTACGATGTATGAACCACTTAGGTCGTGGTATGTAACACTAGGAGTTGTAGGTGCGTAACAGTCATCTTTTTCAAGACAGCTGAAGCTATCCATACCAGCAATGTAACGTGCTTGATACTGCATATCCCAGTTATCGCCCGAGACGTTCAAAGTGAAGTTTGACTTGATTTCAGCATAACCACCAGTACCTGATGTGATTAGACCTGCATAATCAACTGGCTCTTCAGTTGCTTGAACAATGTACTCGTCAAGGAAAGTTGTATCTAAGCTTGTACGCCAGTTTAGACCTGCCGCTTCGAAAGTATACTTAAGGTTCAAGTCGTAACCTGAAGTTTGCTCTGAACCAATGTTTTGCAACTGGTTGTTGAAAATAATACGACCAGTTGAGTCGATAGTTACATTAGCAGACTGACAAAGTGCTAGACCAGAGTTCTTATCTGCGTCTTCAAGACAAGTATCAACGATGTACTGGTTGTCTACTTCAGTGATTGCGTTCTCAATCTCAATGTCATAGTAATCAAGTGTCATTGAGAAGCCTTCGAACCAGCTTGGCTCATAAACTAGGCCTGCAGTTAGCGTGTCAGCTTCTTCAGGCATTAGCTCTTGGTTACCACCTACAGTGACTTCTGCTTGGTCTTGCGCACCAGGGAACTCTACTTGCTCGAATGACGGAGAGTTACCAGAGTATAGCTCGTCAACCGTTGGCGCACGGAATGCTGTTGAAACAACACTACGTAGCATTAGCTCTTCGTTAACTTTCCAAGTAAGACCTAGTTTCCATGTTTCATCGCTACCGAACGTGCTGTAGTCGAACGCACGGATTGCTGCGCTTAGGTCAACCATTTCAGCAAAAGGCACGTCTGCAAGAAGTGGTAAAGCGAATTCTACATACGCTTCGTTTACATCGAAGCCACCTGAGGTAGGTTCAACTGCTGGATCGTTAGCCAGACCCTGTGCTGTTAGTGAATCAGGTGTGTACCATGCTTTTTCTTGACGACGCTCAACACCTGCAGCAAATGCTGAGTAACCCGCTGGCATTTCGAACATTTCGCCAGATACAGACGCAGACAAGATGAATAGTTGGCTACCACCGTTGTTTACTTCGGTGTAAATATTTTTGCGGAAATCTTCAGAAGTCCATGCAGCCTGATCAAGCGGGTTAAATGTACCTTCAACTTGACCTTCGTCATTTGTAAACATGATGCTGTCAGTAAGTGAACCTACGTTGTGTAGGTTGCTTAGCTTATCAACAGAGTCGTTACGACCGAAGTTAGCTGATACATCCCAAGCGTAGTCGCCTACAAAACCTTCTGCACCAATTACCGCACGAACTGTGTCTACAGACTGCTCGAAGAAACGAGGGCCTGTGTCGCTCATACGGCGACCATAGAAGATTTGGTCTCCATATGCGTAGTTAGCTGTTTCAGTGATGTACTCACCATCAGCATCACGGTCAGCAATGCCGTCACCATCACGGTCAACTTTTGAGTTGTATGTTTGACCTAATAGTGAATCGCCCATTGCTTCATCGTACTTGAAGCCAAACCAGATTGGTTGCGGTGCCATTTGCTGCTGAGACCAACGCTTACTGTAAGTGAACTCAGTGAAAAGACGTGTGTCGTCGGTTAGCTCATAGTTAGCGATACCTGTTAGGTTTAAACGCTCCATTGGCGTGTATAGGTAGCTATCAGGTGCGAAATTGTAACGATCTGCATCGGTGAACGGGTGCAGACCACCCATGCCGCTAAGGCCTGAGTCATTTAGCGCAAGACCTGAAGTGATTGGGTTACCGTCTTCGTCTACAGACTCACCTTTTTTGTTCACATCACCGATAACGCCGTCTTGCCAAATGTGGCCGCCTTGAGCGTATACAGAACCGCCGTTACAATTTAACTCACCGCCAGCTTCGGCAATTGGGCACTTAGAGAATTCACGGTCTGCTTGAGAAGCTTCGCCACGGTCTGTGTACTGAAGGCCAATTACAACGTTACCACGGTCAAAAGAACCACCTACAGTGATGTCGAAAGAGCTTTCCTCGGCATCACCTTCACCGCTCATCGCAGTGTTAAGGTTCATGTCCAGACCTTCGAAGTTGTCTTTAAGGATGATGTTAACAACACCCGCTACCGCGTCAGTACCATATACTGCAGATGCGCCATCTTTCAGTACTTCAACTGATTTAATCATTGATACTGGGATAGTGTTAAGGTCAACAGTTGACGCTGCACCAGTACCAGAGTTAATCATACGGCGACCATTTACAAGTACTAGCGTACGCTGAGCACCAAGACCACGTAGGTCAATGCGCGCGTTACCGCCTGAACCATTGTTGATACCTGGGTTGGTCATGGCACCGCCGGTCGCAGTCATTTTTTGCAAAACGCTGTCGATGCTGGTTGCGCCCATCGCTTTGATGTCATCGGCACCAATCAATGTAACTGGGCTAGCAGTTTCCATGTCGGCACGCTTGATGCGTGAGCCGGTCACTTGAATTTTTTCAATTGCTTCAGCTGAAGAATCTGCCGCAATTGCTTGAACACTTGAGAACATAGGCAGTGCCGCAGCAACGGCTAGCCCTAGTTGTGTCTTTTTCATATTAAACCCTACTTGTTGAATTTTTACCCATATCGGGCCGATAGCAGTTCATTTTTATATGAAGGTACTGCATAACGAGACGCAACTTAGGACTATCTAAATGAACGATAACTGAATGGGAGATTTAATTTTAACCCAACCAGGCTATAGGTATATAGATACATTACCCATGTAAAGAAATGTTATAAATGTATCAACCCACAAACCAGCAAAAGCAAGCCACCCACCCCACTTTCATACACTTATTTGACCAATGAAACTATGTGTACGCATTTTGTAATTCAATGTAACCAGCAGTAATTGTTTTAACTTAAATGATTATTTACAACCTATACACACAAACTTATTACCCCATTCAAAAACCTCCACTATTTTTTATAAGCGCACGGCGATCGCAATCAACGTGAGAATGATGCAACCACTTAACTTGAACGAATTTAATACAGGTTTGGATGATTTTTTATGCATATCACTTCACAGACACACATATATTCGCTGCGCAATAAAGACTTGTCGCACCAGCTTAGCGACACCGAGTGAGCCAGTGCCTTCGCCTTTTAATATGCTGGGGTCGAGATAAATTGGAAGTGATGAGTTTGCTGTTGAGTGTTTTGTGCAGTTTTAACAACAAGTTGCCAGCGCATTGTTGGTTCACTGCAACTCCCTACTTGAGTGCTTGCAACCCAAGTGCCCGCGTCCACTTTATTGAACAAAACCGGGATACGTCCCATGTACATGCCAACACCCTCTAGGTGCGCTTTAATTACTTGAGTGTGCTCAGGCAGTGTTAGTTTTATCGCGAACGGGTTCTCAGGGTGAACCTGTTCAGTGCTCAAGGCAAAGGTAATGTCTTGATGTGTTTGCTGCTGATGCTCGCAACAACTGGTATTCGGACTGAGATTTTCTATACTTGTCGTCGAGTCGCTGTCACAACCAGCGATAAGCAGTAATGTGCAGATCAGTACGCCGACACCAGAGCGAAGGGGGTGGCCGCTTGGGCGGTATTTTTTTTCACGCTCAAAGCGTGGTGAAGTAATCGATTCTGTCACTGTATTACGTACTTGTAGCTAACACATTATTCGGCTGATGCTTTATTACACCAGAAGTCAGTTAAATTTTCCCCAACTTCTTGGGATAATTTGATTGAAGTCATTATTTTAGCCATTTGCGCTATCTTTTTAAGGTCAAAAATTTTATCATTTCGGCCGAAAATAATAAGCGTGTTTCGAGTGTGTTTTCTGAAATGCTCAAAGTGTTGAGGGTTTTAGATAGCGGGCTTGGAGCACAATCAGTAGGGCCTATTCGCATAGAATAGGTAATTCATTTCTAATCGCATAATAATGCAGCGGAAACCTGACAATGAGCCAAACAGTAGCATCACAAACTGAGTACAACTATAAAGTTGTTCGCCAATTCGCTATTATGACAGTGATTTGGGGCATCGTTGGCATGAGTGTCGGTGTTCTGATTGCCGCCCAGCTTGCCTGGCCAGCGTTGAACTTCGATACCCCATGGCTAACTTACTCTCGACTTCGTCCGTTACATACGAACGCAGTTATCTTCGCTTTCGGCACCAGTGCCCTTTTTGCAACGTCTTACTACGTTGTACAACGCACCTGCCAAACCCGTCTTTTCTCCGACAAACTCGCGGCCTTCACATTCTGGGGCTGGCAACTTGTCATCGTACTTGCAGCAATTACCTTACCTATGGGTATTACTAGCTCAAAAGAGTACGCTGAGCTTGAGTGGCCAATTGATATTCTGATTGCCGTCGTGTGGGTCTCGTATGCCGTGGTGTTCTTCGGCACGCTAATCAAGCGTAAGGTGTCACACATTTACGTGGCAAACTGGTTCTATGCTGGTTTCATTATCACGGTCGCCGTTTTACACATTGTAAACAGCATGGCGGTGCCGGTTTCGCTGACCAAGTCATACTCCATTTATGCCGGTGCGGTGGATGCCATGGTGCAATGGTGGTACGGCCACAACGCTGTAGGTTTCCTACTGACAGCGGGCTTCCTTGGTATGATGTACTACTTCGTTCCTAAACAAGCGGGGCGTCCTGTATACTCTTACCGTTTATCGGTTGTACACTTCTGGGCACTTGTCTCTCTTTACATTTGGGCTGGTCCTCACCACCTACACTACACGGCTCTTCCAGATTGGACACAGTCGCTAGGTATGGTGATGTCGGTGATCTTATTCGTACCTTCATGGGGCGGCATGATCAACGGTATCATGACCCTATCGGGCGCGTGGCACAAATTGCGCACTGACCCAGTACTGCGTTTCTTGGTGGTCTCACTGTCATTCTACGGCATGTCGACTTTCGAAGGCCCGATGATGGCTATCAAATCAGTAAACGCCCTATCTCACTACACTGACTGGACCGTAGGTCACGTACACTCTGGTGCGCTTGGTTGGGTAGCGATGATTTCTATTGGTGCAATCTATCACCTAATTCCGGCATTGTTTGGCCATGGTCGTATGTACAGCATCAAGCTGGTTAACACGCATTTCTGGCTACACACTGTGGGCGTTGTTCTTTACATCGTGGCAATGTGGATTTCAGGTGTAATGCAGGGTCTAATGTGGCGTGCAGTGAACGAAGACGGCACCTTAATGTACAGCTTCGTACAATCACTAGAAGCGTCTTATCCCTTCTACATCATGCGTTTCCTAGGCGGTGTATTCATCGTAACGGGTATGTTGGTTATGGCTTATAACTGTTATCGCACCATTGCTGCCAAAAAAGGCGCAATCGCTGACGATACACAGGCACAACCAGCTTAAGGGGTAGATGATGAGCAATAAAAACTCTAGCAACAAACACGAAATTGTTGAAAAGAACGTCGGCCTGATGGCCATCCTAACGGTGTTCGCGATTAGCTTTGGTGCACTTGTGGAAATCACCCCGCTGATGTTCCAAAAAGACACCACTGAGCCTGTAGATGGGCTACGCCCACTCACAGCGCTTGAGCTTGAAGGCCGTGATATCTATGTTCGTGAAGGTTGTTACAACTGTCACTCACAGATGATCCGTCCTTTCCGTGACGAGGTAGAGCGCTATGGTCACTACTCGGTGGCTGGTGAGTCGGTATGGGATCACCCTTTCCAATGGGGCTCAAAACGTACCGGTCCTGACCTTGCACGTGTAGGCGAGCGCTACTCTGACGATTGGCACTACGCCCACCTTATGGACCCACGCGCAGTGGTTCCAGAGTCAAACATGCCAGCTTTTCCTTGGTTGGATGAAAACGTACTTGATGGCGAGTTAACGGCTAAGAAAATGGAAGTATTCCAGGATTTTGGCGTGCCTTATACGGATGAAGACATTCAAGGCGCCAAAGAAGCGGTGCAAGGCAAAACCGAAATGGAAGCCTTAATCGCCTACTTGCAGCAACTTGGCACACACTTGAAGTAATTATTATGGATTACGGCACGTTCAGAGGCATTTTAACTCTGGTAATAATGGTACTTTTTATCGTGATTGTGTTGTGGGCATTCAGTAAGCGCAGTAAGAAGCGCTTCGACGACGCAGCCAACTCGGTGTTTGAAGACGAAAAGAAACACCAAAACACAATCACACATGAGGAAAAGGAGTCTGAGAAATGACTAGCTTTTGGAGTATTTGGGTCATCGTGTTAACAGTGGCCTGTCTAGCTCTCATTTTTGCTCTACTAGTTTGGAACTTGAAAAACTACGTGGGTGTAAAAGAGGGTGAAAGTTGTGGCCACGAATTTGATGGCATTGAAGAGGTGAATAACCCACTACCAAAATGGTGGACATACATGTTCTTCGCCACCTTTATTTGGGCAGTGTTTTACCTTGCTGCTTACCCTGGTTTAGGTAACTTTGAAGGCCTATTTAAGTGGAAAAGCTCGAACCAAGGCATTACGTCTTTAGAAGAGTCAAAGCAAGCCGTCAGTGAAGCCGAAGAAAATGGCTACCGTATTCAGCTTGACGATGAAATTCGTGCCGCTGAAAAACGCTATGGCCCTATCTTTGAGTCTTTTGCCAAGCGTGATGTACTTGACTTAGCAGCGGATGAAAAGGCGTTAGAAATTGGTCAACGTTTGTTCTTACAAAACTGCGCGCAATGTCACGGCTCTGATGCTCGTGGCGGTGACGGCTTCCCTAATCTGACCGATAATGATTGGTTATATGGTGGCTCGCCAGATAAGATCAAAGAAACGTTACTGCACGGTCGTGTAGCAGCCATGCCAAGCTGGGAAGCTGCATTGGGTGATCAAGGTATCAAAGAGATGACCGCCTATGTACTTAGCCTTTCCGGACGTACAGTTAACCAAAAAGACGCTGAAGCCGGTGCCGCTAAGTTCGCTATGTGTGCTGCCTGTCACGGTGCTGATGGTAAAGGCTCTGTTGCTCATAACCTGCCGTTTGGGGCACCTAACCTTACCGATAACATTTGGTTATATGGTAGTGGCTCAAAGCGTTCAGTAGAAGAGACGCTACGTAACGGTCGCGCTGGTGTCATGCCCGCTTGGAAAGAAATTCTTGGCGAGGACAAAGTTCACCTGTTAACGGCATACGTATACAGCCTGTCTCAGGAAAAATAATCGCTTAGATTAATTGAAATCAAAAAAGCCTCCTAATTTGGAGGCTTTTTTTTGGGAATTTTTGTTCTAATACCGTAAAATAGCAGCCACTATTCGGCAATATGAAGTGCGTTATGAAAGCAGTGTCTCCCCCTTGGTATAAGCAGTTTTGGCCTTGGTTTCTGTTGTTTTTCCCATTAGTAACAATAATAGCCTGCATCGGTCTTATCACCTTCGCTGTTGGCAACGGCCCTGATATGGTAGTGGACGATTATTACAAAAAAGGCAAGGCCATCAACCTCGAGCTGAGCAAGTTTAATAAAGCCAAAGCGCTCTACTTACACGGCGACCTTGATATTGACCAAGAGCGTGTGGTGTTCCGCTTTACCAAAGGCGACGCATCAAAAGTTGCAGCGCTCAATATCGGCCTGTATCACCGCACCATTGAAGAAAAAGATATTCGTTTTAGACTCACGCAAAATGCCCGTGGTGAATTCACGGCGCTATTAGACTCCCCGATCCCACAGGGCGCTTACACTGTGTTTATTACTCCTTTTGATGACAGCTGGAAGCTAAAAGAAAATATTCAGCTGCCCTTGAACGGCACCGTAAAAGTTGACCCTGAGTATAAGTAAATGAGCGCAAAGACGTGTTTTCACTGTCTTGAGCCAGTTCCGGCTGGCTTTAATGAATCGGTCACCATTCAAGGTCATGCGCAGCCCATGTGTTGCATTGGCTGTAAAGCTGTCGCCCAGACCATCGTTGACCAAGGCATGACTGATTATTATAAGTATCGCACAGAGTCTGCCGGTAAAGTCGAACAGCTTGTGCCAGAGCAACTTGCACTTATAAAAAGCTACGACCAAGAAAGTATTCAGCAAGAGTTTGTGGCTCATCAAGGCGACGATAAAGAGGTGCTGCTCAGTGTCGAAGGGATCAGTTGTGCTGCCTGCGCTTGGCTTATTGAAAGGCAGCTGCTCGCCCATCAGGGCGTAAAACGCGTTGATGTTAATACCTCCACTCATCGCGCCATGGTGGTGTGGAACGACGAACAGGTCAAACTCAGCACCTTGATCACCAGTCTCGCTGAGATCGGTTATAAGAGTTACCCTTTTCAAGCTGATAGTGAAGCGGCACAAAAACAGGCAACAGCTAAGAGCTTTATCCGTCGTCTTGGCGTCGCAGGCCTGATGACCATGCAGGTGATGATGTTCGCCTTTGCCATGTACTTTGGCATGTTCTCAGGGATGGAAGATAACTTCGAGCAATACTTCCGTTGGATCAGTTTAACCCTTGCTACGCCCGTTATTTTTTACTCTGCACTGCCCTTTTTAACCAATGCCATCAGTGGTCTTCGCGCTAAACAATTGAATATGGATGTCCCTGTATCCTTGGCGATATTTGGTGCCTATTTTGCCAGCTGCTATGCCACACTGACTGAGCAAGGCGAAGTGTATTTCGAATCCATTTGTATGTTTACCTTCTTGCTGTTACTGGGTAAATATTTAGAGTTTCGCGCCCGCCTTAAAGCCAGTGAATTTACCGCTAACTTGCAAAAATTACTGCCCCTAACAGCGCGTAAAGTAGAGAATAATGAAGAGCATATAACCAGTGCCAAACTCCTCTCTCTAGGTGATATCGTACGCGTCAAAGCCGGCGAAACCATTGCCGCTGACGGCGTGGTGATTGCGGGGCATTCCAGTGTTGATGAGTCAATGATGACCGGCGAACATCACCCTGTGACTAAGCGTGTAGGCGACCAAGTCCATGCTGGCACTCTCAACCATGATGGCGTATTGACGATAGAGATCAACAAAGTGGGCCAAAACACCTTGGTCAACCAAATCATCAGACTGCAACACTCAGCATTAAGCCAACGCCCGCGCATTGCCCAAGTAACCGACAAGGTTGCCCAGTGGTTTGTTGCCTGCTTACTCGTTTTTGCCTCGATTACCGCAGCAGCTTGGTACAGTATTGCTCCCGAGCACGCCTTTTGGATCACCATTGCGGTGTTGGTTGCAACTTGCCCATGTGCACTGAGTTTGGCCATCCCCACCGCACTAACATGTGCTGTGGCCAACCTCACCAAGCGCGGGGTGTTAATCAAACAGTCTCATGTGTTAGAGACAGCCACCAAGCTCACCAAGGTGGGCTTTGATAAAACGGGCACCCTGACGTTAGGGCGCTTTGTTATTGACCACACGGAAATACTAGATAACGCCTACGACGAGCAACAAGTACATGCATTGGCCAGCGCTTTAGAAGCGTATTCCGAGCACCCCATAGCCAAAGCGTTTACCGAGAGTGCGAGTGCTGCTGCCCAACAAGTCATCACCGATGCCCAAGTACACACAGGTTATGGGGTGGCTGGTATGTGGCAAGGTCAACGTGTGCACATTGGTAAAGCGAGCTGGTTTGCAGGCCCGCAACCTAAAAACGCGCAGGCGGTGTTATATGTAAATGAATCCGCCGTGGCCGCATTCTTTTTACAAGATAAAGTAAGAGAATATGCACAAGAGCTGCAACAGGAATTAAAACAACAAGGCATTGAGCGCGTGATGCTCACTGGCGACCCCTCCGATAAAGGTGCCCAATTAAGCCAACAACTGCAATTAGATGCATGTCACAGTGCGCTGCTGCCACAAGACAAATTAGCACTGATGCAATCGTGGCATAATCAGGGAGATATCTGTGCCATGGTTGGCGATGGCGTCAATGACAGTCCGGTATTTAACGCCGCACATTTATCGATTGCGATGGATAGCGGCGCCGATATTTCGAAGAACACCGCCGATGTGGTATTGTTAAACAGCGATTTACGTTCGGTGTCTAAGCTTATCACCATTGCCAAAAAAACACGCCGAATTGTTCGTCAAAACTTGGCACTGTCGCTGTGTTATAACGGCGCTATCTTGCCTTTGGCAGCGATGGGCCTCGTGGCGCCGTGGATGGCGGTCATAGGTATGTCTGCCAGCTCCATTATTGTTATTACCAACTCGTTGCGACTATTACGCCTATGAGCATTATTTATGTGTTAATCCCTATCGCTATTTTGTTCGTGATTATTGCCATCGGCATTTTCTTTTGGGCAGTCAAAAGCGAGCAATTTTCCGACTTAGATAAACAAGGCCACAGCATTCTCTTTGAGGACGACAAAGAAGAGCACGACAAGAGCAATGAGCGAGATTAACTTTATTGCTGCTTTGCTTATGGGTCTTGCCGGCAGCGGCCACTGCGTTGCTATGTGTGGCGGTATCGCCGGCAGTTTTCAATTGGCCAGTAAGGACCTTAATGCCGTCGGTGCAGCCAGTGCTTACAACATAGGTCGGTTATTTAGCTACACCCTAGCGGGTGCCCTTGTAGGAGGGCTAAGTGCTGCCTTTGCCAAGCAGAGTAACACCCTCAGCCAAGTATTAAGCTTATTCAGCGCAGTCTTTATGGTTTTGGTTGGCCTGTACGTGATGCGGCTATTTAATGCCCTTGGCCCAGTTGAAAAAGCCGGACAATGGGCTTTGTGGCGCCATATCGTAAAATTAAACCGCTACCTAATGCCAATTAATACCTATCCCAAGGCCCTGGGTTATGGTGCACTTTGGGGGTGGCTGCCATGTGGTTTAGTTTACAGCGCGCTAACTTGGGCTATAACCAGCCAAAGCGCGATTAATGGCGCACTATTTATGTTATGCTTTGCGCTTGGGACACTCCCTGCCATGTTGGCATTAGGGTTAGGCGCCCAATTTATAAAGCGTGGCCTCAATCACCCATGGGTGCGCCTAGCACTTGGTAATCTATTACTTTGGTATGGGTTGTATAGCCTTATTGTTGCAAGCCAACCTCTACTGACGTAGATTTAACACAAACATTCAGTTCACCTTGGATAGTAAAATGGACGTAAAACCAACCCTTTCAGGTAAATACGCAGGTAAGTCAAACTGTGCCATTAGTTGCACAAACTGCTCTATTTCCCAACTGTGTCTGCCGTATAGCCTCAATGGCGATGAAATGGATCGTCTCGACGATATCATTGAGCGCAAAAAACCGCTGCACAAGGGAGATTTCCTGTTTGAATCTGGGGACGAACTGAAGTCCATTTTTGCCGTGCGCAGTGGCTCGTTTAAGTCCTTTACTCTATCAGAGCAAGGTGAGGAACAAATCACCGGATTCCATCTGGCGGGCGACTTAGTTGGTTTTGATGGTATTCAAACCATGAAACATCAAAGCTTCGCCCAAGCCTTAGAAACATCTATGGTGTGCGAGATCCCCTTCGCTACGCTCGACGAATTAGCAGGGAAGTTACCGAAGCTGCGCCAGCAGATTATGCGCTTAATGAGTAATGAAATTAACTACGACCAAGAAATGTTATTGCTGCTAAACAAAAAAACCGCTGAGCAGCGCCTGGCCTCTTTCTTGTTCACCTTATCACGCCGCTTCAGCGAGCGTGGGTTCTCAGCCAGAGAGTTTCGTCTCACTATGACGCGCGGTGAAATTGGTAATTACCTAGGCTTAACAGTTGAGACCATCAGCCGCTTATTAAGCCGCTTCCAAAAAGGGGGATTCATTCGTGTGGACGGTAAGTTCATCACCATTGAAGATCATGAAACCCTGGCCCACACGGCTGCGATAAGTTTGCCAAGCGATTGATCTAACTCAAACTCACAGACCGCGCCCCCTTTTCAATTGCGTTAATTGCGTTACACTGAAATGGTGTATATTACAATTCGCTTGGTAATGCAGGAGGCGCACAATGGATAAAATTAAACGTATTTTAGCTGTGGTTGATCCCACCGTGGAGCAGCAACAGAGTTTGTCTCGGTCTATCGAACTGGCGCGAAAAAGCGGTGCGCAAATCACCGCCTTCCTGTCCATCTATGATTTTTCTTATGAAATGACCACAATGCTCAGTGCCGAAGAGCGCGAAGCCATGCGCAAAGCGGTGCTCAGTGAAAAAGAGCAGTGGTTGAAAACCCTCACTCACCAATACCAAGATGTGCAATTTGACACCAAAGTGGTATGGCATAATCGCCCTTTCGAAGCCATTATTCGCGAAGTGCTCGGCCATGATTATGATCTAGTCGTCAAAGGCACACACCAACATGACACGCTAAAATCGGTGATCTTTACGCCTACCGATTGGCACTTGATCCGTAAATGCCCGGCTCCTTTATTGCTAGTGAAAGATCATAACTGGCCAGTTGGCGGTGCAGTGGTGGCTGCAGTTAATGCTTCCAGTGATGATGAGCAACACCAAGCGCTTAATCAACGCATTGTTCAAGACGCTAAATTTATCGCTCAACTTGCTCAGGGCGACCTGCATTTAGTTAATGCTTACCCGGCAACACCGGTGAATATTGCCATTGAGATCCCGGAGTTTAATCCCTCACAGTACAATGAAACGGTGAAAGAGCATCATCTCAATTCAACGCGAGAATTAGGCGCTCAACATGGTATCGCCACGCACCATCAACATGTGGAGGAAGGTTTACCGGAGGATGTGATCCCTCGGATTGCGAAAAAGCTCGACAGTGAACTTGTGGTGATGGGCACTGTGGGCCGCACCGGTCTTAGTGCAGCTCTTGTCGGCAACACTGCTGAGCATGTTATCGATAGTCTTGATTGTGATGTCCTGGCGCTGAAACCCGATGGCTATCACTCCCCGCTTGAGGACTAATCTGCAACCATTACACACTATCTGTCATTTGGGCGGCGCTAATGCCGCCTTTTTCTTGATGCCGCTGCACTGTATGCCTATAATACGCGCCTTTAAAATGAGCCGTAACAAGGGTGTCTAGGTGTCGCATTCAGCACAAGCCAAAGCGCAATATAACTTCAATAAACTGCAAAAGCGGCTACGCCGCCATACAGGTCAAGCCATTGCTGACTTCAATATGATTGAAGAAGGCGACCGCATCATGGTGTGCTTATCCGGCGGTAAAGACAGCTACACCCTGCTCGATATTTTACAAAATCTACAACGCTCAGCGCCGGTACGCTTTGAGCTGTTTGCGGTGAATTTAGACCAAAAACAACCCGGCTTTCCTGAGCATGTGCTGCCCGAATACTTGGATGGTTTAGGTATTGAGTACAAAATTGTTGAAGAAGACACGTACTCGATTGTTAAAGATAAAGTGCCTGAGGGTAAAACCACCTGCTCGCTGTGCTCGCGCTTACGCCGTGGTATCTTATATCGCACCGCTAAAGAGCTCGGAGCAACTAAAATTGCTCTCGGCCACCACCGTGATGACATGATTGAAACCTTGTTTTTAAATATGTTCTATGGCGGAAAAATGAAAGGCATGCCAGCCAAGCTAATGAGCGATGACGGCCAGCACATGGTGATCCGCCCACTGGCCTATTGTAAAGAAGCTGATATCAGTGCATACGCACAACAAAAAGAGTTTCCAATCATTCCTTGCAACTTGTGTGGCTCGCAAGAAAACTTACAAAGACAGAACATCAAGGCGATGCTGCAGCAGTGGCATAAAGAATCACCTGGGCGTATTGAAAGCATCTTTACCGCCATGCAAAACGTGGTGCCCTCACATATGGCTGATACTTCGCTGTTTAACTTTGCACAGCTGCAAACCGGTGAAGTAATAGATGGCGGCGATATTGCGTTGGATAAAACCCAGTTCGACACACCAACTGTGCCCGAAGAAGAACACTCTGACAGTGGTGTAAAAATTCAAGCCATTGAGCTGTAAGAGTATAATAAGGCCGCTTTTAAAGCGGCCTTATTCCTTTCTCTACTGCGCTATCCATGGCGTAATGCGGTGAATCTGCGCGCCTTCTACTAAGATGTTATTATTGTCTTGCCACTGCTGCTCAATCGGCACCTTGCATTGCAAGCCTTGGCACTGCCAGCTGTCCGGCACCTTCGCCGGCAGCGTATCAGCAAAGTGTAGTTGCACCCCTTTATGTTCAGGTAGCAAAAACGGCATCAGCGTACCCACGAAAAAGCCAGATAAGTCGCCAATTAAATCATCAAACTCTTGCTCGATGGTATAAGCTTGGGCATGGGTTAATCGTGTAAACGGTCCTGGTGCTTCAATTTGCATACTCAACTGGCACTGCCCTGATTGTGGCGTGGCGATGACCATAGCTTTGTGGGTATCTAGTTGCTTGTCAAAGGGCAAGAACAGTTGCCCGTTATCATCATAAGTTAAAGGAAAGCGTTCGCGCTCGGTCACGATTTTGCCTTCCTTTAGTACGCAATTTTCTGCATTTTCATAGGTTTTTAAGTAAAAGCCAACTTTAGCGTGTTGGAAATTGCCCTCGTTGACAACCTCCATACGGTCGTAAAAGCCATCGTAAGACATCACCACAGGCTCATCTGTTGGCTGCGCATTCACAGCCATTGAACACATTAGTGTGGCAATAAAAAGGCATTTATTCATCGAAGTAAGTCCTATTATGGTCAATCATCGCTTGCAGCTCTTCAATATAGGCTTCACCGCGCTCAGAGTAAGACATCAACCCATACGTCAGCGCCTTGGCATCGATTGGCTGTTGTGCTTGACGTAAGTCGGCGCGAATATCGCGTAATTCACGATACGCGCTGTTGGTGTTGATATTATAAAAATAGGCATTCACCGCCTCTTGCACAGACTGATACACTGCAACCTCATGTTTTGCCCCTTGGTTGCGGCGCTTTGGCACCATACCGCAGCCCTTACTAAAGCACCATTGCCCAAAAAAGTTAAGTCCGATGCGGGCAAAACGTGAGGTGCCCCATGCCGACTCATTAGCCGCCTGCATCATGACCAATTCTTTAGGGATCACATCCACTCTGCGCAATGCTTGGCGCAATGATAATTCACTAATTTGTTCATCTCCCAGCCCATATTCAGCGAAAATATCGGTGACTTTATCAATCTGCACATCAGTAAGTGGCTCGTCAAATTGGGTCATCATCAGGGCAATTTCTAACACTGCACGCTGTGAGCGTAACTTAGCATTCGCTTTTTCAATAGGCTCGCGAATAAAGTCGAAGAACGCCGCCTTTTTCTGTTTTACATCCTTTATCGCAGCAAAATTAGGTAGCTTAACGTTGTGCAGAGGTTTTTCCGGCACTGTTGGCTTTTCCACAGTGGGCTGCTCCTCACGTGGCTGAGTGTCTGCGACACGGGTTCCCCATATGAACGGGTACAACAATGCAGTCACACAGATTATTACGGTTATTAGCAGTCCAAGCTTTTTTATCATGAATCCTCCACGAGCCCCCAAGGCCAGATCAAAAAACGCGGCATTATATCGCGAACATGGTTGTTTTAAAAACGCAATCTGAACACTCGGGTGATTGAAAAGACTTTGTTTTATTTATAGTTTACACTTTGCACAGTGCAAAGGATCAGATTGAGGAAGCCATGCAGCATATCTGGCAACAACGGCGCGCCGATGAACACAAACACCGCCCTAATGACAATCGCTCACCTTGGCAAGTGGATCGCTCACGTATTATTCATGCCGCAGCGTTTCGCCGCCTGCAAGCCAAAACCCAAATTATGGGTATTGGCCTGAATGACTTTTATCGCACTCGCTTAACCCACTCTTTGGAAGTTTCGCAAATTGGCAGCGGTCTATTACGTCATCTCAGTCGACAACATCCAGATATTACTTGTCTTCCTGATGAGTCATTACTTGAAACCTTGTGTTTAGCCCATGATATTGGTCATCCACCATTTGGCCATGGCGGTGAAATTGCCCTGAATTATATGATGCGCGAACACGGAGGCTTCGAGGGCAATGCGCAAACCTTGCGAATCGTCGCGAAGTTAGAGCCCTACACTCAGGGCTATGGTATGAACCTAACCCGACGCACTTTACTGGGGTTTATAAAGTATCCAGCGCTTATTGATACACTTTGGCACACTCACCCAGAGCAAAACGCCAAACAACAATTTATAAAAGCGCACGATTGGCGTCCGGCGAAAGGCTTATACAATGATGACCAAGATTTGCTTGATTGGATTTTAGCGCCGCTCGATGACTCACAACGCCAACGCTTTACCAGCCATGAGCAGTATGATGCATATCGCCACAAAACTCGTTATAAATCACTCGATGCGGCCATTATGGAGTTGGCAGATGACATTGCTTATGCGGTGCATGATCTTGAAGATGCGATTGCCACCGAGCAAATCACTGTCCACGATTGGCAGGCTCATGGCGAGCCAGCACTTGCTCAAATCGATTGTCCTTGGCTAGATGACAGCCGCATCACTGAACGGCTTTTCTTTGGCTGTGAAGCGCAGCGCAAAGACATCATTGGTGAGTTAGTTAACTTGTTCATTACCCAATCCCGACTTGAGCAAACAGACAGCCGCTTTGGGTGTGATATTTTGCGCTATCAAGTGACCCTGCCCAGCGCTTACATGAGTTTATTAAACGCGCTCAAACACTTTATTTATAAACGCCTTATTCGCGCCCCCCATATGCAGCAAATTGAGTTTAAAGGACAAAAACTAATCATGGAATTATTTGCCGCATTTGCCAGTGATCCCCTACGCTTGCTGCCGGAGACAACCGCATTGAGTTATCGTAAAGCCGAGCAACAGGGCGATAATCCTTTACGCGTGCTATGCGATTACCTCAGTGGCATGACCGATGAGTATGCATACAAAACTTATCAACGGTTGTTTGCACCGACCATCGGTGTTTAACTACATAATAGGAACACAGCAATTGCTTTATGTTCGTCTAAACTAATAAAGCAATAACGAAAACGTCTGAGTATTCAAGGACCGACACCAATGCATTACCCTTTATGCTTACTGGCGTTGCTCATAAGTACTAGCAATAACGCCAACACAACCGGTTCGTTGCCTGATACCTTACTTGAGGAGCGTCAGGTCGTTATCAAACAAGCCGATAAATACGACTGGTTACGCCTAAATTCCGGAGAGTGGCTTAAAGGAGAGCTGAAATCGCTCTATGACAAAAAGGTGGAATTTGAAAGCGATATTCTCGATACCCTGATCATTGATCAAGAAGATATTTATATGGTCATATCTGGGCGCTCTCACAGCGTGCGCTTTAATGACGGCACTGTGCAACAAGGGTCGCTGAATATATCCGGAGGCTATGTGGTTGTGGGAAACAGTCCTTCGCAATATCGCTATCAAGACTTAGTTTCTATTGCTCCTAGTGCCGAAGACGAGCTAAGCGCTTGGTCTATCAAGGTCGGCGTAGGCGCGAATTTAAGCAGAGGAAATACCGAACAAACCGAGCTCTCGGCCAGTGTTGATATAAAACGTCGGACGGCCAGTAACAGGTTACTCATTACCGCGCTGGCAGATCGCACAGCAAACGACGATAAGGTGACTGAAAACAATGTCCGAGCGAATGGCACCTTTGATTGGTTTTATACCAGCTCACTGTACTTTCGCCCGGTATTTTTTGAGTATTACCGCGACCCTTTTCAAAATATCGATAACAAATACACACTGGGTGCTGGTTTTGGCTACTACTTAATAGACACAGATAAACTGGAATGGGATATCGGTGCGGGGCCAGCCTATCAACGAACCGAGTTTAGTGATGTCGCTGCGGGGCAAGATACCAGTAATTCCTCCACCTCTTTTTATTTTGAGTCAAATTTGGATTACGAATGGCGCACCAATGTAGATTTAAAGTTTGACTACCGTTTTACCTTTGCTGAAAACGCCTCAGGTGGTAATGCTCAACATGCTCTTGCTGGCGCTTCTATTGATATAACTAACGACATAGATTTGGACTTATCATTGGTGTGGGATCATCTTGCCTCCCCCGTGGCTAATGCCGATGGCAGTATTCCCAAGCAGGATGACTACAAGATGATTGTTTCTTTAGGTGTTGAACTTTAGGAGAGCCAATGAAATTTCTGCCATTAAATGTCGTCGCCGCAGCGCTCTTTTCTGTGCTGTGCTACAGCGCCAATAGTCATGCACAAAGTGTAGAGCAGCGTCTCAGTGCGCTTGAGCAGCGCCTCAGCGAGCTAGAAAAGCAGTTGGCTGCTAAAGATAAAAAAATCGCTGCATTGGAGCGCGAACAAAAACGCACCCAAGTAGTGGCCAATAATGCCAAGGTCTCTGCGATAGAGGCGCAGCAAGTGCTCTTTAATGACACCACCCGACCGAGTCACCGGTTTGCCGCCCCCGCCAAAAGTATTCGCTTAAGCGACTCAACGACGACGTTGCAACTAGGTGGACAAATTTGGCTTGATGCTATCTATAATCACGGCGAAATGACGAATCGTGCCGGCTTTCAAACCTCTTCTATTGCTTATGATGACAACACCACCAACGACAACACGCTGTTGAGCGCCGGCCAATCTAAGCTGTCGTTTCGCAGCCATACGCCCACCCACTATGGTGATATGACCACGCGTTTTGAATTCGATATGTTTGATGACCAAGGTAATGCCGATTTTCACCTGACTCACCTATGGGGTGAGCTTGGGAATTGGGGAGCAGGACAAACCTTTTCCGGGTTTATGGACATTAATTCCTTCCCCAACATCATTGATTATTGGGGTCCCACTGCCATGGTGTTTACCCGTCAACCACAAATCCGCTATCACACTGAACAAAGCGCATCGGGGGCAACATGGATGGTGACCATGGAGCGCTCTGACGCCGACTTGGCATTTCCTCGAGATATCGACCCCGCGACCCTTTCTTTCAATGAGCAGAACGATTGGCCAGACGCTACGCTCAGTTATCAGCAGCGTTTCACAGATGGCTACATAAAAGCCGCCCTATTACTACGTAGCTTAGGCTTTGAAACATCGACCCAAGAAGACTCAGTAACAGGATGGGGTATCAATGTCACCGGCAATTATGCCCTTGATAAGGCACATTTATTGAAGTTCCAATTTGCAACTGGCGAAGGCATCGCCCGCTATATCAATGACCCGTGTTGCAGTATATACAGCGCTATCACCGGGGGCAGCGATGCAGGATTAAACAGCAACGGTGATTTACAAGCAATCGGTATCAGTGGTGGGTTTGTGTATCTCGATAAGCAATGGAGTGAGCGCTTTACATCTAGCCTAGGGGTAAGCTACGTCGACGTTGACAACCTTGCTACGCAACACGCTAGAGCATTTAATAACAGTCTCTACAGCACTATTAACCTTATTTGGAACCCAACTATGATGTCCCGTTTAGGCGTGGAGCTACAATACGGGGAAGTAGAGAATTTTGCCGGTGAGCAGGCTGATAACCTGCGCCTGCAAACCTCATTTGGCTTTAAGTATTGAAGCGATGATTTACTAGCGTTATCGCTTAGCAAGCATTTAATCTTTGGTTCATAAGGCGCGTGCTTAAATCGCCGCCCTTATGTTATGGCCTTTTTATCGGCCCGGGTGTGTGCTCAACACCCTTAATAGGACAGTGAAACAATGAAAACGTGGATAAGTTCAGCCTTTTTATCATTCATTATTTTGTGCAGTACCGCCTGTTTGGCTCGCCCTTATGACCCACAGAAGGTCGAGCAAGTGCTCAATACTGCTCATGCTTTATACAAAGATACCAATGCAGGAGCCAATGCCGATTATATTCCGGCTTTGGCCAAAGTGGACTCCAGTTTATTTGCCATTGCTATCGTCACCGCTGATGGTCAAGTATTCACTCAAGGGGATATTGACGCCAAATTTTCAATTCAGTCCATTTCTAAGGTATTTACGCTCGCCTTAGCCATGGAGCAGCAAGGCAGCGCAGCAATAGTCGATAAAATCGGCGTCAACGCCACAGGATTGCCATTTAATTCTGTTGCTGCCATCGAGCTGAACCAAGACCGCTCAGTCAATCCACTGGTCAATGCCGGGGCCATGGCCACAGTGAGTCTGCTAGAGGGTGATAAGACACAGCAAAAATGGCAGTCGATTGCTACTTGGTATGATCAATTTGCTGGCCGAGAGCTGGCGGTGATGAACGAGGTATATAAATCGGAGTCGGCAACCAATGGCCACAACCTCGCTATCGCTGAACTGCTTAAGTCTTATGACCGCTTCTACGGTGATGTGGATATGAATTTAGATATCTATACACGTCAATGCTCAGTGGGAGTGACGACCAAAGATCTCGCGATGATGGCTTCCGTACTCGCGAATGGTGGCACGCACCCAGTCACTGGCGAAGCGCTAATGACAGCAGAAAATGTTCAACGTGTGCTGGCGGTGATGGCTACCGCAGGGCTTTATGAAACCAGTGGCGACTGGGCGTTTCAAGTAGGCTTACCGGCCAAAAGTGGTGTCGGTGGTGGCATTATCGCGGTGATGCCAGGCAAGTTTGCTATTGCTGCTTTTTCACCAAAACTTGATGAGGCTGGCAACAGTGTTCGCGCTCAGCGGGCGATAGATTATATCGCCGATAAGGCCAACGCCAATGTATTTAGTCATCTTGATTAATTGTCCCTATCCGCATTGACTTCGTTATCAACGATGCAACGAAAAACGCACCTTTTTCAAGGTGCGTTTTGATATCCAACTTGTGGAAAATGACTGAGCGAGCTCAATCACTCATTAGATTGCAGCATTACGGTAACGCTTAACAAATTCTTTAACCGGCTGGCCGTTACAACGAAGGTTAGATAGACGCTTGTTCTGTAGGCTTAGTGTGCTTAAACCTTTTTGCGCAGCTTCCAAACATAGTTGTGTCTCTCGCTGATTATTTTTAGCATAAAGGCTCACTGCGGTGTCGCTATTTGCGTTTTCAACCGTCACATTTTTAGCGATATCACGAATATCTTGACCGTTGCAGTACAAGCTAGAAGACACGCGGCTTACACGAATACCATGTTTTGCGCCTAGCTCTTTTGCTGCCGCTAAACCTTGGTTCGCAGCTGCTACGCAGACCTGAGACTCAATACTGTCGTTTTTAGCAAAATAAACACGCTCTGTGCTGGCAAAAGCTGAAGTAGCGAATAAACAAGGGATAACAAGGGCAGTAAGTTTGGTCATGTAAGACTCCACAAAAATGAACGGGTGATCAAAATTTGAACTGAATTTTATATCTACAAAATACGATGTCAACTGCATTAGCTATGCAATTAAAAATATTTTAAAGAATTAACAATTCATATACGTAATCACATTTATCATGTAACAAATGCTTAATAGCTGTACTTTTTGCTCACAATTCAATCATCTTAAAAATGTCGACTCGTTCAGTAAGGCTGCATTTTTAATCGAAACAAAAGCGTAGCCATTTTTACTTGTCGACGGGCTTGGTATACTGCCAACAACGCCGTTATTTAGTGCAAAAGGATCTCCGGACATGAAACTTATCTCATTTAATATCAATGGCATTCGCGCAAGGTTACACCAACTGCAGGCGCTATTGGAAAAACACAACCCTGATGTCGTTGGCCTTCAGGAGATTAAAGTACATGACGACTTATTCCCTGTCGCCGATGTTGAAGCCATGGGCTACCACGTGTATTTTCACGGGCAGAAAGGTCATTACGGCGTGGCAATGCTAACCAAAAACCCCGCTAAGCAGGTGAAAAAAGGCTTCTCTACCGATACCGATGATCATCAAAAACGGATGATTGCCGTTACTGTGGAAGATAGCCATGGTGATGATGTTACGGTGCTAAATGGCTATTTCCCGCAAGGCGATAACATCAATCATGAAACCAAGTTCCCTTATAAACGACAGTTTTATGCTGATTTGATGACTGAATTGGATAGCCATTACCACGCTGACAGTAAATTAGCCGTTATGGGGGATATCAACATTTCCCCAACCGACCTAGACATCGGTATTGGTGAAGCGAATAAAAAGCGTTGGCTAAAAACCGGAAAATGCTCATTTCAACCACAAGAACGCGAGTGGCTGGATACACTGCTGGCCTGGGGCTTGGTCGATACCTATCGCCAATGCTACCCAGATACGGACGACCAATTTTCTTGGTTTGACTATCGTTCGAAAGGCTTCGATGATAACCGAGGACTGCGAATTGATGTAATTTTGGCGACCAAGGCATTGGCGAGCACCCTGAGTGACAGCGGCATTGATTATGAGTTAAGAGGCATTGAAAAGCCTTCTGATCACGCCCCAATTTGGAGCACTTTTTAAACGCAGCCATGAGCTATATCATACTTGCAATTATCCTTGCCCTGAGCATCGATAAAGCCAGTTTAACCGGGTTGATAGCGCATCCTGCTCGGCAAAAAGGCTTATTTGCCTGCGCCTTAGTACTGGCACTACTTTGGCGTATCAAGGCAGGTATATTCCCGGGCCTAGATATCCATATTCTTGGCGTCACTGCGGTCACTCTGATCTTAGGCTGGCGCCTAGCGACACTGGCCAGTGTATTAGCAACGATCTTATTGCTGGCGTTTTCCGTGGTCAGTATTGAAAGTGCAGCAACCTTCATCATACTGACGGCGCTGATCCCTATTTATTTTAGCTATTTATTATTTATTGTGGTGTATCACGTCCTTCCCCGGCATCTGTTCATCTATATTTTTGTTTGTAGCTTTTTGTGTGCAGCATTGGCTAATTGCCTGAAAATTTTTGTCGGTGCCGGCTATTTTTGGTTTATCGGTAGTTATGATTGGGTAACGCTCACTGAAAACTACCTATTTTTAAGCGCCCTGATCTGGTTTCCCGAAGCGATGCTAAATGGCATGGCCATGACGTTGATGGTGATTTATCGGCCACACTGGGTGCGCACCTTTTATGATAAGGAATACCTCTCTCAATGAGTGCTTACTGTTGTCCTCTTTGCCAGCAACCGCTGCAACGTCAAAACCAAGCATTGGTGTGCGCCAAGGGCCATCAATTTGACTATGCCAAAGAGGGATACGTCAACTTGCTCCCGGTACAGTTTAAAAAATCCAAACAACCTGGAGATAATCAGGACATGGTGCAGGCACGAAGACGATTTTTAAATGCGGGCCACTACCAATTTATGCGCGATGCGCTGGCACGAGAAGTCTCGGCGTGTTATTCGGGAACAGGTTATGTTGTCGATATGGGCTGCGGTGAAGGCTACTATAGCGCAGCGATGGCAGCACAATTCCAAGACCCAGAGCTTGTTCATGGCATTGACATTGCAAAACCTGCCGTGCGTTATGGAGCCAAGCGCTACCCTGGTTGTCAGTTTGCCGTGGCGTCAACCAAACAAATGCCCATGGCCAGTGGCTGCGCCAGTGTGGTGAGCAGCGTATTTGCCCCTATTTTCGCCGATGAAAGCGCACGCTTGTTACAGGACAACGGCCACCTTATTGTTGTTTCGCCAGGGCCAAGACACTTAGCGCAGTTAAAAGCGCTCATATATCAACAAGTGCGCGAGCACACTGCTCCTGACACACCGCCCGGATTCAATCGGCAACGGCAACAGTTGTTACAACAGCAGATTTCATTAGCTGGAGAAGATGCCAAGGATTTAGCCCTGATGACACCCTTTGCATGGAAGTTCAGTGAAATTCAAATGGCAGATTTGGCAAGCGCCGATGAGGTGACTATCGACGCCGAGTTTTTCATTACGGTGTATCAGAAAATATCCTGACGAAAGGCTTTGTCCATTTTTTCAAACATATCACGGAGCAACTTAGCCAACTCCATATAGCAAGGTTTAGTTTTTGCTGGTGCTCCTTGATATCCTTGTGCAGCCATCTTCTCGTGAAGTTCACGATACCACAGTGCCATACTTGGTGGCAGCGGTGTCTCAGCACGTTTTCCAAGCCATAATAAACCTTGCACCGGTAAAGACAAGATCAGTAAGGCGCATGCAAGAGCGGGCCCCAAAAACTGTTGCCCCAACACCTGAAGCTGAATCACTAAACTTGTCAGTGCCACCGCAGGCATGATTTTGATAGCGAAGGCCGTGGCATTCACCACCCTGTTTTCTATAAACAGCGGCGCTAGCTCACGCCGTAGCGGCCACACTTTAGTGTACTGGTGACCTTGCTGTATTTGCGAAATAAGACTTTTTTGCATTTGCGCCTCTAACAACTAACGCTATGTCTGAAATTAAGGTAAAATATATATCACCTATCAATTATACCTTAGTCTAGTTTTGCACTAGGTTCACCTAAGGATTATAGCTAATCTTTTGGCGCCCGACTAAGTTCATTGATGGGTTCACGTTCCTACATTCAACCACAGGTCTATTTAATGTCTGTACAACACGTCCTCGTACTCAATTGTGGCAGCTCAAGTTTGAAGTTCGCTGTTATGGATGCCAACTCTGGCGATGAACTACTCACTGGATTAGCAGAACGTCTGCACAGTGACGACGCCACCTTAAAGTATAAATTTGCTGGCGACAAGCATACTAACGCCTTACCTAAGGGCGCCGATCACCAAACAGCGATCGATACCCTGGTCACGCTTATTGGTAATTTCTCTTTGAGCCAACATTTAATCGCCGTAGGTCATCGTGTGGTGCATGGCGGCGAACAATTCACTGGCTCGCAGATTATCACTCCCCATATTATTGATGCCATTACTCAAACGGCACAATTGGCGCCATTGCATAACCCGGCAAACCTAACGGGCATTCGGGCTGCACAGGCGGCATTTCCTGAGCTCGTTCAGGTTGCCGTATTTGATACCGCCTTCCATCAAACGATGCCTAAGCATGCTTATTTGTATGCCTTGCCTTACTCATTATATGAGCGCCATGGTGTGCGACGTTACGGCTTTCATGGTACCAGTCATGCGTATGTGAGTTTAATGGCTATTAAAGAGCTTGGATTAGATGCAGATAATAGCCGCATCATTAGTGCCCACCTCGGCAATGGCTGCTCGGTGTGTGCGATAAAAAATGGCCGCAGTGTTGACACTAGCATGGGGCTCACTCCTTTAGAGGGCGTGGTGATGGGCACTCGCAGTGGTGATATCGACCCGGGACTGTTTGACTTTCTGACTAACCAACTAGGTTATGCCAGTGCAGAAGTCAGCGACATACTCAACAAGCAAAGTGGCTTGTTGGGGATCAGCGAATTATCCAATGACTGTCGCACCATAGAAGAGGCGCATGTCGCTGGCAATGCCAAGGCTACCCTGGCCCTGGATATTTTCTGTTACCGACTGGCTAAGCAGATTGCTGCTTATTTAGTACCGCTTGCTGGTCTCGATGCACTTATCTTTACCGGTGGCATTGGCGAAAATTCAGACATTATTCGTGCTAAAGTGCTCGCCCATTTAAGCTTTTTAGATATCCATGTTGATCCAGAGAGTAACCTTGCGGCCCGCTTTGGCAACCTAGGCGTTATTACCACGGCAACCAGCCGTGCTCAGGCGGTGGTGATCCCCACCAATGAGGAGTGGATGATTTGCCAAGATGCCGCTCGCCTAGCAAAAGGAGTGTCATAATGTCACGTCGTATTATGCTAATTCCCGTCTCCACGGGTGTCGGCCTTACCTCTGTATCCGTGGGCTTAGTGAGGGCCTTGGAACAAAAAGCCATCAAAGTAAACTTCTTTAAGCCCATTGCCCAACCCCGTCGTGGCGAGTGTGGACCTGAGAAATCGACTGCGATCGTGAAAATCGGCTCTAGCATCAATCCACCGGAGCCATTTTCTTTGACCTACGCTGAAAATATGATTGGCGATGGCAAAGGAAATACATTGCTTGAAGAGATCGTTGAGCGTTTTGAAAGTGCAATTCATGATGATGAAATTGCCATCATTGAGGGCATGGTACCAACCAGAAACCAACCTTATGCGGGGCGTGTGAACCGAGAAATAGCCCAGACTCTTGGCGCTGATATTGTGTTTGTAGTGACTCCCAGTAATGACTCTTTAGAGGAGTTAGAAGACAAAATTGAGATAGCCGCTGGCAATTACGGTGGCATCAGTCACCCGCGTGTGCTTGGTTGTATCTTTAACAAAGTGAATGCGCCGCTTGATGAGCAAGGCCGAGCACGGGCCGACTTGGTTGAGCAATTCAACCCGGAGCAACTAGAAAATGAGCTGCACCGTTTAGCCTCGATGCCGCTATTTCGCCGGCAACCCTTTCGCTTGCTCGGTAGTATCCCGTGGGATTTCGAGCTGGTCGCTCCAAGAGCCATCGATTTAGCACAGTATCTTGATGCTAAAGTGATTCATCAAGGCGATTTATTACATCGGCGCTTACGTCGCGTAACCTTTTGTGCGCGCACCGTGTCTAACTTACTTAACCATATCTCTCCCGGAGTGTTACTGGTTACACCGGGGGACCGTTCAGATGTGTTAGTTGCAGGTTGCTTATCGGCGATGAACGGCACCAAGATAGGAGCCATTTTGCTCACCGGTGATATTGAACCTGAACCTCGTATTATGGCGCTGTGCCAACAGGCTATGGAACAAACCGGCCTGCCTATTTTGGCTACCGAGCACGATACGTGGCGCACGTCATTATTGCTGCATAACTTTAACCTTGAAGTGCCCTGCGATGATGAGCAGCGCGTTGATAAAGTTAAGGCGCATCAAGCCACCTATATCGATAGTCAGTGGCTCGATAGCTTGGCGCAAAGTTCGCAGAAAACACGTAAACTCTCGCCGCCAGCATTCCGTTACTTGCTTACCGGTAAGGCTCGTAGAGCCAACAAAACCGTCGTCCTGCCAGAGGGCGAAGAGCCACGCACCATCAAGGCTGCGGCTATTTGTGGTGAGCGCGGCATTGCCCGGACTGTGCTATTGGGCGACCCTCAAGAGATCGCGCGTATCGCTGAGCAACAGGGCGTGGAACTCAATGACTATGTTCAACTTGTTGACCCTGACAGCATCCGCGCTAACTACGTTGCACCTATGGTTGAGCTTCGTAAGAACAAGGGTCTTACCCATGTTGTCGCCGAGGAATTGCTGCAAGATAACGTTGTGCTGGGTACCATGATGTTAGCCGAAGGCGAAGTCGATGGGCTAGTGTCTGGGGCTGTCAATACCACGGCCAACACCATTCGCCCACCGCTGCAGTTGATCAAAACGGCGCCAGGCTCATCTCTGGTATCATCGGTCTTTTTCATGTTGCTGCCAGATCAAGTGCTGGTTTATGGCGATTGTGCTATTAACCCAGACCCAACGGCGGAGCAATTGGCAGATATTGCTATCCAGTCGGCAGATTCAGCGGCCGCTTTTGGCATTGAACCTAGGGTGGCGATGATCAGCTACAGCACCGGTAGCTCGGGCGCGGGCGCCGACGTCGAAAAAGTACGGACCGCCACTGAATTAGCGCAACAAAAACGTCCCGATCTTATCATTGATGGGCCCCTGCAATATGACGCCGCGATCATGGAAAATGTAGCGCGCAAAAAGGCCCCAAATAGCCCAGTAGCCGGACAGGCAACGGTGTTTATATTTCCTGACTTGAATACCGGCAATACCACCTATAAAGCTGTACAACGAAGCGCCGAGTTAGTGAGTATAGGCCCGATGCTTCAAGGCATGCGTAAACCGGTGAATGACTTAAGCCGTGGTGCCTTAGTGGATGACATCGTCTACACCATCGCACTGACAGCAATTCAAGCACAACAAGCGGCTGAGCAACTGAGCGACGCCTGAACAATAATCAGGCAGCATAAATAAGTGCTGCCTTTTCATAAAGTTACAGACTATTAACCACGCTACCCCCAAACTTATCCACAGCTTTTGTTAGCAACTTATTTTGTCACCATGGCCCTTACCTCACCCCACTCTTAATACCCATTTATGTTGGATTTGCTTATAATCTAACTAAGCAAAAGCAAAGTCCCTAGACCCGTCGAGTTATTTTCGGTATAAGTTAACTTTAACCTCAAAGGGGATCGTTATGGCTAAACAAACGCTACAATTGCTTGCGAACGACTTTACGATTCATAGCTTTGAGAGCACCAGCGAGATCCCCAAAGCCATTACCCAAAGCGAGTTTTATTTCGTTGCCAAAACAGCCGAAGAGCTTTCCGTTGTATGCAACAGCGATATTGAGCTTGATAGTTTAGAGCAAGAACCAGGCTGGGTGGCCTTTGAAGTACTCGGTCCCCTTGGCTTTTCGCTTACAGGTATATTGTCTAATATTTCTGGCGTGTTGGCACAAGCGAACATTTCCATTTTTGCTGTATCTACCTTTGATACAGACTATATTTTGGTTAAACGCGTACAGGCAAAAAATGCCATGTCGACACTTAAAAAAGAAGGTTACACCGTTCGTTCATGAGCCAAGTTAGTCAATTTTGCTTGCCAGCTGAGTTACCCCCTTCACCCACCCTAACACTGTGTGCTCCTGTGAGCGGCCAGGTGCACCCTATAAATTGCCTGCCCAGTGCACTTATGGCACATGGGTTACTTGGCGCTGGGGTGTGTATCGAGATGCATTCACATAAGTTGGTAGCCCCTTGCGACGGTCAGCTACTCAGCGTTGATATGGGTGCCAAACAATGGCGCTTTAAAAGCAATAACGGCGTGCATATATTAGTGCATTTACACAGCGATGAGCCCACGCTAACGAACAAGGCAAAACTATCGGCGCTTAACTGCACCCCTGTACGCAAAGGGATGCAACTCGCTTACTTTGACCTACGCCAGTTTAAATCGGCAGCTCGGGTCGCTATGATAGTGACCCACACACGTTTTAGCGCAGAGGTATTATTTAGCCACAAGCAGGCACATTGCGCTGAGCCTTTGTTATTCATTTATCACAAGAAGTAGATTTCATGAGCATCATTCTTTACGGCATTAGTAATTGCGACACCATTAAAAAAGCGAAAAAGCACTTAGATAATTTGGGCGTCGATTATTCATTTCACGATTATCGCAAACACGGTCTCGACAGTGACCTGGTGGCACAACTCGAAGCCCTGTTTGGTTGGCAAACCATGGTCAATAAACGAGGCACCACCTATCGCCAACTCAGTGACGAGCAAAAACAGCAGCTTGATAAAGACAGCGCCATGGCATTAATGGTTGAACATCCAGCGTTAATCAAACGCCCTATTCTACGCACTGACGATCAGGCATTAATTGGCTATAAAGCGGCCGATTACGACAACATGTTCGCTAAGAGCTAATTATGAGTGATGTCATAAACCTAGCTAAAGAGCTGATGCGCCGGCGCTCGGTGACCCCTGATGACGCCGGTTGCCAGCATGTGATCAGTGAACGTTTAGCCAAGGTGGGCTTTAACAATGAGCCGATGTTTTTTGTTGATACCCTAAACACCTGGTCACGACGTAATAATCAGCCGCCCAATGTCTGCTTTGCCGGGCACACCGATGTGGTACCTACCGGCGATGAGAGCCAATGGCAATTCCCACCCTTTGCCGCCACAGAGCACGATGGTTATTTACACGGGCGCGGTGCCGCTGATATGAAAGGGTCATTGGCGGCGATGGTGGTAGCAACCGAGCGTTTCGTAAAAAAACACCCTAATCATAAAGGTTCAATCTCATTTCTTATCACCTCTGATGAGGAAGGACCCTTTATTAATGGCACCACTCGGGTTATAGACACACTGCAAGCACGTAATGAGCACATAGACATGTGTATTGTCGGAGAGCCTTCATCCACAGATAAGTTAGCTGATGTCGTTAAAAATGGCCGCCGTGGCTCATTAACTGCGTTTTTAACCGTGAAAGGTAAACAAGGGCACGTAGCTTACCCCCATTTAGCCGATAACCCCGTCCATCGCGCCACTGGTTTTCTAGACGCTTTGTGCGCTGAAAAGTGGGATGAGGGAAACGCATACTTCCCTGCCACCAGCATGCAAATCTCCAATATAAATGCAGGAACCGGAGCGGGAAATATAATTCCAGGGGATTTAGAGGTGCAATTTAACTTTCGCTACAGCACCGAAGTAACGGCACCACAACTACAGCAACGCGTTGTGCAATTGTTACAACAACACCAGCTCCCCTATGAGCTCAGTTGGGTGCACAATGGTGAACCCTTTATCACTGAGCCGGGTGAGCTGATTGACGCTGTCCAACAGGCAATTCATAGCCAATTGGGTTATCAAGCCGAGTTGCAAACCAGCGGCGGTACCTCTGATGGCCGCTTTATCGCCCCCACAGGGGCAAAAGTCGTCGAGCTTGGGCCGCGTAATGCGACTATTCACCAAGTGAACGAATGCGTCAGTTGTGCTGATTTAGACAACCTTGCGCTCATTTATGAGGGAATTTTGGAACGTTTACTCACATGAATCTAGCGATGTGTGCCACAGGGCGAAGTGACGAGCACTTAGTCAGTTATCAACAGCAATCTGTCCACCATGAGGCGCTACACGATTTGAAGCGGTTGCAGCGCGGGGCTGCAAAGGACGGTATTGATTTACGCGTAGCCTCGGCGTTTCGTTCGTTCTCACGCCAAGCTGCGATTTGGAATGCAAAATTTAATGGCCACCGCAGTGTATTAGATATCAATGAGCAGGTAGTCGAGTTGTCGCACCTCAATACTTTGCAACGATGCCAAGCTATTATGTTATTTTCAGCTCTCCCCGGTGCCAGTCGGCATCATTTTGGTACTGACTTTGATGTCTGGGACAATAGCGCTGTCAGCGACGACTATGCGCTGGCATTAACGCAGCAAGAATATGCACCCACAGGGCCTTTTGCACAGTTATCTCAATGGTTGGATGAGCACATGGCCGAGTACGGCTTTTACCGACCTTACGATTGTTATCGCGGAGGCGTAGCGCCAGAGCCGTGGCACATTAGCCATATAACCAGCGCCAGTATCTTGCTGCCATGGCAAAATCCGAGCACCATCGCCGATGCCCTGCGCGACAGTGACGTGGCTGGCAATGAGACAATCATGGCGCACCTCGATACCCTGTGTACGCAGTTTGTTACTAATGTTGGCCCTGTTTTTGCCGCGCGATAATAAACACGCCGATTGCAGCCACTAATACGGCGGCACTGATCATGGCAGTGCCGTCAATGCGCTCACCGAGCAAGACAGCCCCACCTACCATAGCCAGCGGCGGTACGCTGAGTTGCATCACCGCCGCTTGACTGGCTTTAATGCGCTGGATAACCCGATACCACAAGGCATACCCGAGCGCTGACGTTATAGCGCCCGAGACGAAAGCAAGCACAAGCCCTTTGGGGTGAGCAAATAAGGTTTGTTGTGATACCAATACTCCAACCATAATTAGCACTGAAAGCATTGCCGCTCGTTGAAAATTATCTGCACTTGCCAAAGTCGCGTCTTTGCGGCCTTGCCCGAGTATACTGTAGCTGCCCCACGCGACACCGGCGACTATCATAATTCCGCTATACCCTAAATGCACATCCGTGCCCTGTGGGCTCAGCAAAATGAAAAAGGCTGTCATCGCCACCAGTAGCATCACCCATTGCAAAACGCTGAAGCGCTCTTTGTGTAACAGGGCCCAAGAGATCATGCAAAACTGCACTGCACTGAACAGTAGCAAGGCGCCTAGGCCAGCATCTAAGCTAATGTATGCAATCGAAAAAGCAAACATGTAAACGGTCAAGCTTATTGCCCCGAGCCAACTGCCCCCTGCTGCCCGCACCGACTTCTTTTGGCTTTGCCGACCCGTAGAGCACATCACTAGGAGTGTTAACATTAAAGCGCCGCTAACGGTGCGAATGGCGGCAAAGCTCAACGGATCAATATGCACCATGGCCAAAGCCTCACGATTGAGTAAGGAATTAGCAGCAAATGCGAGCATGCTCAGCAGCGCATACAACCAAGGAGCATACCGAGAGAGTGAGGGCATAGTGGTTTCCATGTGTGCTTAATTATTTAGTAGCAGACAGGCAAAAACGGTAAAATTTTTCACGGCTTAGGGCATTAAAAACCCAATGGTGCTTCACACCAACGATAGGCTGGCGTGATAACCCTCACTAGCTTTGCCGATACCGACTGAAAAAGCGCCCGATGCGCTCCATCGCTGGTCGTAACTCATCTTTGTGCGGCAGGAACACAATGCGGAAGTGATCCGGCTCAGGCCAGTTAAAACCGCGCCCATGCACCAACAGAATTTTCTCTTGCGTAAGCAAATCTAACACCATGGTCTCATCATTGGTGATATTAAAGCGTTTTGTATCGACCTTAGCAAAGCCATACAACGCGCCTTTGGGTTTGACACAACTAATGCCGTCAATATCGTTCAACCCTTGCCAAGCGATAGTACGCTGCTCGTACAAACGACCACCCGGCTCGATTAACGCATCAATGGATTGCACGCCCCCTAACGCTTGTTGAATTGCGTTTTGTGCTGGCACATTGGCACATAAGCGCATCGAAGCAAGCATCTCTAGGCCTTTAATTAAGTCTGCCATCCTTTTGGTGGGCCCGCTTAGTACCATCCACCCCATACGTAAACCCGCTGCGCGATAAGTTTTCGCCAAGCCATTAAAGGTGATCACCGGGACATCGTCACACAACGCTGCAATAGAGCTATGTGGCGTATTATCAAATAGGATTTTCTCGTAAATCTCATCACTCAATAGTAATAAGTTGTGCTCGCGAGCGAGTGCGATAAGTTCATGCAAGAGTGCATTGCTATACACAGCCCCGGTGGGATTATTGGGGTTAATTAATACCAGTGCCTTGGTCTTATGGGTGATTTTACTACGAATATCGTCGATATCAGGAAACCAATCGGCCTGCTCATCACAGCGATAATGGACAGCTTTGCCTCCTGAGAGCGTCACACAGGCACTCCACAAGGGATAGTCAGGGGCAGGAATAAGGATTTCATCGTCATTATTAACCAGCGCTTGAGTCACCATTTGGATGAGCTCGCTGACCCCGTTACCAATAAAGATATTATCAACACTAAGGTTGTGTAGGCCGCGTTGTTGATAATGCTGATATACGGCTACACGCGCCGAGTATAAACCCTTTGAATCGCAATAACCTTGTGCTGAGCTCAGGTTACGGATGATGTCTCGAAGCATGTCCTCTGGCATGTCAAAGCCAAACGCGGCAGGGTTTCCGATATTGAGCTTAAGGACTTTTTGCCCTTCATCTTCCATGGCCTTTGCGGCTTGTAAAACCGGACCACGAATATCGTAACACACACCCTGTAACTTCTGGCTTTTGAGTATCTCGGACATACTTCCCCCTTAATCGAAATGCTCAGTTAGATTATCGGGCCCAAAGGGAAATTACCAGTAGCGACAGGGGGTTATTAATGAATTAATTTCAACTCTGTTGCTGCCACTGCTTCATTTGCACGACGCTACTGGCGATGACCTCATCCAAACTATCAATATCCTGCTGTAGTGACTGGCGCTCACCTTGAGATAACCCCTGCTCAATACGTCGCGCAGTATCTGCTAAGGTGATAGCACCGAATTGCGCCGCATTCGACTTTAAGCTGTGAATGTTACGTATCGCTTCACTATCTTGGCTATCTAAGCTTTGCAAAAAAGCACCATGTAAGCGGGTAAATTCACTAAAGCAAAAGGTCAACGTCGCATCAAATTGATCGGCCAATAAACTTTTCATGGCAACCAGCGCATTCTCATCTATTTTTATTTCCATGATACTAATTCCTAAGGTTATTTCTTAAAGCATAAGCTGAGATTAGCAAATGGACAACTTGGAGCAAGCACTTAAAGCAATTACAATAGCGGTGTTTGCAATTTAATGGGGCATCTATGGCTCGGAATCTGTGCGCTCAGTGTCACTACCCAAGCTCTCACTGCGTGTGTAAATATGTTATTGCGGTTGAAAATACCATCACTGTGTGGATTTTACGCCATCCCCACGAGCTTAGCCAAGCTAAGAGCACCACGCCGCTTCTTCAGCTCGCTTTAAAGCGAATGAATGTCTGTACCGGTGAAAACCCTGAAGATTTTTTGGCTGTGCAAAGTATCCTTGATCAGGGCGTTGCGGTTGTCTACCCCAGTGAGCAAGCAAACGCCATTGAGCAACTTAGCGAGCAGCGCGGTGCCATCAAGCATATTATTCTACTCGATGGCACCTGGAGTAAAGTACATCGGTTGTGGCAGCTGAACCCTTGGCTGCATGCCCTGCCTAGTTTGACTTTCGCGCAACCACCGGCAAGCGAGTACCGGATCCGTAAAGCAAACCGTGACGATAGCCTGTCGACGTTGGAAGCGACGAATTATTGTTTGGCTCAGCTTGAGGGCCTATCAACACAGCCCCTAAAGCAACTATTGGCTGGGTTCGTTCAGGAGCAGCTCAAAAACATGCCTGCGCATGTTCGTCAGCGGTACTCATCATGAGTCAGTTAATGGCAAAAAAGTACCGCCGAGGGCCTGATTATCGCTTTGGCGTTGATGTCGATTTTGCTGAAGTGCGTGCCACGTTTGGCTTTCGAGCCATATCTCTTGGCCGCTGGGTGAGCGCTGAGGAATGTCAGCGCGCCGCTAATCTAGTGTACGATGCGCTTGCGGACCTAACCCAGATTTTAGCCATCCCTCCCGAAGCGATTGGCCTGCGGCAAACCTTAACGCTGGCATTCGGTCAAGGCGGCCAGCTCGGTGTCCAAGCCCATTATCAAAGTACCACCCGGACCTTGGCATTGGCGAAAAACGCAGGCTGTGGTGCATTGGCTCATGAATGGTGGCATGCATTTGATCATTACATTAGTCGCTTCTTGTTCACTTCGCAGGTCAGCCGGCTCGCCTTTGCCAGCAAACTATGGCTGACGCGCGAAGATATCCATACACACCCCATGAACCAAGCGTTAAACTCTTTGTTCCGGCATTTATTTCTTGATGCCAGCGCGCATCATAGCTCCGATTACATGAAGCGCGCCATTGACCTTGATAATTCTGCTGGACGCCTTTACTATGCGATGCCTGAAGAGCTTAGCGCACGCGCTTTTGAGCATTATATTCAAAGCCATACGCTGCAAAACCAGTATTTGGTCAATGGTACTAAACAAGGTGAGTTGGCAAAGCTTGGCGGCTACCCTACTGACGATGAAGCGCGCCTGCTAGCGCCCTATTTCAGCCGTTACTTTGCGATTTTGGGTCAAGCCCTAAGCCGAAGTCATGATGCTGACTAAGCCATTGCATGTACTGAGCAACCGGCATAGGTTTAGCAAAATAATACCCTTGACCGATGTCACAACCATAGCTACGCATGTACTGCGCATCGCTCAGTGACTCAATCCCTTCTGCGACCACCATCGCTTGAAGACTTTGCGCAAGGTCGCAGGTGGCTTGGCATATTGACTGATCTTTTGGAGAGTCAGCAATATTGTGCACAAACTGCTTATCGATTTTGAGTTCGTTAAAGCCTAAGTAACTTAAATATGACAATGATGAGTAGCCGGTGCCAAAGTCATCAATGGCTAATTTCACACCAATGCGTCGGAATTCATCAAACACCGTTTTAGCGTTACGTTGACCGCCTATTGTCGCCGACTCTGTCAGCTCCAACATAATGCTCGATGGTGCGACCCGTTGCTCTTGTAGTGAGGTGAGAATATGCGTCGGCAAACTCTTATTGCTTAAGTCTCGACCAGAGATATTAATCGACATAACATGCTTGGGGGCGAACTCATGGAGTTTAGCCTGCAATGCAATACATTCGCTTAGCACCCATTCGGTTATTTCCATAATTTGCCCTGCCGACTCTGCAATGGGTATAAACTGGTCGGGGGTGATTAAGCCATTGCTAGGGTGTTGCCAACGCAGTAACACCTCGGCACCATAGACACTCTGATCTTGCAGACATATTTGCGGCTGCAAATAAATACGAAATTGGTTATCGCTGATGGCGGTCTTTAAATCTGAGGCTAAGCTTAAGCGCCGCTGCGAGCGAATACTGTCTTCCAAAGAGTACAGGTGCCACAACTGCCCGGGTAACCGGTCACGATATAAAGCTTGCATTGCGTAACGCACCAACTGCTCATGAGATTGGGCATGAAGTGGATAATTCGCAACACCAAAATCAACCTGGTCTATCAAGTGGGTATCATCAATCTCGACGCCCTCATTAAATACCGAATTGATCACGCATACCGCTTGCTCAATAGTGCTGAGCTCCAGTGTGCCACAAATCCCCAAAGCAAAAATATCGTCACTAAAGCGACACACCACAGCAGAATTCTGATGCCCCAGCGCCAATAGCGGTAATCCATCAAGTTGGTGTTCAACATGGTGGATCACCGATTTAATGTAACGATCCGCATGGCTAATACCGAAATTAGCGCGCGACTGCACCAAACCCCGAGGCTTAAACATAACCAGCGTGATGGCCTCGTGACGAGCGCTCTTCAAGGTTTTATTAAGCAATTGCTTATTTGCCAGACCGGTTCCAGAATCTGTATACACTATCTGGCGATGGGCCATCATTTGCCCACGCTCTCGCAGCGTCATCGCAAAGCCTATCAGCAAACAGTTCAATACTAAGGCAAAGGCAAACGCGGCGTACAAATAAATGCCCACTTCATAAGGTCGCAGATAAAATAACGCTAACGCCAGGACCACTGTGGCCAAAGGTAGCCAACTAAACGCCAATAACCTGCCCCAGCGCTGCATCGGACTGTATTTGACACTAGCAATAATGGCTAACACTAGGGTTGCGGCAAACAACACCTCCATGATTACTCCTTGGTGAGCCAACGTCATAAAGGGACTCACACTGGCGGCAATACAGCCAACCCACAACGCGGCTATAAACACTTTATGCAGGGTTTTCGCACGCTCATCTAGCCTGAGTAATCGCGATAAGAAAAGTAATAAAGAGATGCATATAATCACACCGTTAAGCGCCGTGTAGTGAACCAAAAAGCTGTGCACACTCTGGGGAGTTAAAAATCTAGTAATGCCAACTTGGGCCAGTAGAAATATGCTGCTACTGGCGATGTACAAGGCAAAAAATCCATAGTAACCAGCGCGATAGGCAAGCCACACAGCGACGCAGTAGATCACGAAGCCAAGCATCAACCCTGAAAAGGACGACCACCCAAGCCAATGCTGCTGTTGCTCTTTATTAAATGCGAGTTCTGTTTGATGCTCGAGGGCAAAAAGCGCATGACGCTGCGCCCGCACGTGCACATACACAATACGGTCTTGTGCACCACTAATGGCCATTGAGGCGCCAACATCACGCCCCGGTGGCCAAGCCAATGACCCTGCGGCACTGTGGCTCAGCAACCGGCCATTATCAAAAAGATAAAAGTCGATATTAAAAATGGCGGGGTTTTGCGCGCGCAAGTAACAGCTTGAACTGGGACAGCTATCAGCAGGCAGAGCAATCTTGAACCAATAATCCCCTCCCGCATTAAGCAGCATTGCTTCGCCCATCGCTACCATGCGACTTCCTACAAAGGGCTGTTGAGTTACCTGAGCTAATGACAGGGGCTGCTCGCTTTGCATCATCTCGACGCTGACATGCTGTTGGTCATCAGCCAGCGCACCACTATGCTCTGGAGCCAAAAATCCCAGCATAACGATAACCATGACCCACAAATGTGCGCTCAGTTTATGCTGCTTTACCATTAAGCCCCCGTGCAACTTCTTCCTTGTACAGTATGGAAGAGGTGCACGATTTTTCCATGAAATTTAAATACTTTGTATTACAGCATAGGGTTATTGCTGACCATCATCACCAATACGACTGGCGATGGCACCGTCTTGTCCTTTGTATTTTGCATCTTCACGGGCATTATATGGCTTCTCAGCGGGGCTGGTGAGTGTTTCAAAGCTCATGGCACCAATTTTCATATTCGGGCGCAGCGCCAGCGGCAGCTTGCCTGAATTATAAAACTCAAGAACAATATTGCCCGACCATCCCGGATCAATACGGTGAGCAGTCACATGAACCATTAAGCCCAAACGTGCGAGCGATGACCGTCCATCGAGCCAGCCAACAATATCAGCCGGTAAGGTCACTGATTCGTAAGTGATTGCCAAGGCGAGTTCCCCTGGGTGAAGGAAGAAGGCTTCTCCTTCACCAAGCACGATTTCATCACTCATAATAGATTCCATAGCCGCGTTTAGCTGCGCTTTGGGGCCACTGAGATCAACATACGGGGCGGCATGATCTTGAAATACTCTAAATTTATTACCCAATCGCAAATCAACGCTGACGCCAGAGATGGCTTGCTCACCTGGCGTCGGGGTAATTTGAATTCGCTGCTCGGCCAAGTACTGTTTTATATGGGTATCTGATAAACGCATGGTTAGTCGTCCGTAAAAATAATCTCAACGCGCTGCTTAGCGCCCTGTTGGTAATAAAGCTCACTGGCACTGATGCGCGCCGCATGAGCAAAGTAGTGGCCTAACTCAGGATATTCATCACCTAAGTCCGCGCCTTGTTCCGAGCATTGACGAATGCCCATCTCAAGCGGCAGCTGCGCTAATATAGGCACGCCATAACGTTGTGCCAGCTGTTGCGCTCCATCGGCGCCAAAAATGTGGCTGGTTTCGCCACAGTGCGGGCATTGGAACTGACTCATGTTTTCTATCAAACCGAGAATGGGGACGTTCACTTTTTCAAACATTTTCACGCCCTTATGGGCATCGGCAAGGGCTAGGTCTTGTGGTGTTGTGACGATAATGGCAGCGCTGGCCGGTACTTTTTGTGACATAGTCAATTGAATGTCGCCAGTACCTGGAGGCATGTCAACCAACAAGTAGTCAAGCTCGCCCCAGTCTGTTTCCATGAGCAGTTGCGACAGAGCTTGTGAGGCCATCGGCCCGCGCCAGACGGTGGCATCATCGGGGTCTACCAAAAAGCCGATAGACTGCGCTTTGATGCCATGAACTTCAAATGGCAGCAAAGTATTTTCATCCTTAGCCTGAGGTTTTTCACCTTGCAAGCCCAACAACAGCGGGATAGAAGGGCCGTATATATCGGCATCGAGAATACCCACTTTCGCTCCCTCTCGGCGAAGCGCCAACGCCATATTGACAGCACAGGTCGACTTGCCAACCCCACCTTTGCCAGAGGCCACGAGAATAATGTGCTTAATGGCTTTAAGGCGCGGCGATTCTTGCAGTGTTACGTCGATGTCAACACGCACATCACGTTGTAGTTGCTCGGCGATATACTGACGCAACGCTGCTGCCTCTTGAGCACATGCAAAAGGAGCATTGATGTGGCAATGCGTCTCGCTACTGTCACCACTAATAGCTTCTGGGGGAACCCCAACTGGAAATGCGGCGCTACGATACGACGCTAAACACTGTTGATATTGAGACGGCCATTTTGCTGGCTTGTGACTACCGAAAAGTGCGGATTTCACTTTTGAACCAAATCCTAACATGATAACTGCATAAATAATTAACGAAGCGTAATGAAAAGTGCCGCCAAATTATGTAACATTCGGGGCATTAACACCAGTCTATTCACCCCACTGATGCTCGGGAGGCGCTTATGATCATTATAAGCCCCGATATTAGCGGGAGTAACCCTATCTGAGATGGAATGAGCACTTTATGGCAAAGAGAAAAATTCTCATAACAAGCGCCCTGCCTTACGCCAATGGCCCAACACATTTAGGCCATTTGTTAGAGTATATTCAAACTGATATCTGGGCCCGTTTTCAAAAATCCCAAGGCCATGACGCCTACTATGTGTGTGCTGATGACGCGCACGGCACGCCCATTATGCTCAATGCCCAAAAACAAGGCATTACCCCTGAGGAAATGGTCGCCCAAGTCAGTGTTGAGCGCCAGCGTGACTTTGCTGACTTTAACATCGAGTTTGACAACTACCACAGCACGCACTCAGATGAAAATAAAGCGCTGAGTGAGTTGATTTATACCCGTCTTGATAATGCGGGCTATATTAAAAAGCGGACCATCTCACAACTGTTCGATCCCGAAAAAGGTATTTTTCTTCCAGATCGTTTTGTTACCGGTACTTGCCCTAGCTGTGATGCCGAAGATCAAAACGGTGATAGCTGTGATGTCTGTGGGGCGACCTACGCACCCACCGAACTTAAGTCACCACGCTCGGTGATGTCCGGCGCCACTCCTGTGCTAAAAGACTCTGAACACTACTTTTTTGATTTACCCGAATTTGAGGGCATGCTCAAACAATGGCTGCACTCCGGCTCAATTCAACAAGAGATGGCCAATAAGCTGGATGAATGGTTTGCCGATGGTCTACAGCAATGGGATATTAGTCGTGATGCGCCTTACTTTGGTTTTGAAATCCCCGGTGCACCTGGCAAGTATTTCTATGTTTGGTTGGATGCGCCCATAGGCTACATGGCTAGCTTTAAAAATCTTTGTGATAAAAGCGACTTAGATTTCGACGCTTTCTGGAAAGAAGGCGCCGACGCCGAACTCTATCACTTTATCGGTAAGGACATCATTTATTTCCACAGCCTATTTTGGCCAGCTATGCTTGAGGGCGCAGGGTTCAGAAAACCAAGCAATATCTTTGCTCATGGCTTTGTCACCGTCAATGGCGCAAAAATGTCTAAGTCAAAAGGTACTTTTATTAAAGCGCGTACTTATCTAGAGCACTTAGACCCAGAGTATCTGCGTTACTACTTCGCCGCCAAGCTCGGCAGTGGCATCACTGACTTAGATTTAAATCTCGAAGATTTTGCCCAGCGAGTTAATTCTGATTTGGTAGGTAAGGTGGTTAACATAGCGAGCCGCTGCGCCGGGTTTATCACCAAAAAGTTCGACGGTACACTCTCTAGTGATAACGTTGAAGCTGAGCTTATCGCTGAGTTTGCCGCTGCACGCCAAAGCATCGCTGATCACTACGAAGCCAGAGAATATGGCCGCGCTGTGCGCTTGATCATGGCGCTGGCGGATAAAGCCAACCAATACATCGACGCGCAAGCTCCGTGGGTCTTAATCAAAGACGAAAATACCGCGAAGCAAGCTCATGATGTGTGCAGTGTGGGGATCAACTTATTCCGCATACTGATGACGTACTTAAGCCCTATCCTACCTGGTATGGCCGCAAAAGTGAGCAGCTTCCTCAACGATGACTTAGCATGGGATAAGGTAGACACCGTTTTGGTTGATCATAAGATCAATAAGTTCAAAGCCTTAATGCAACGTGTCGATATGGACAAAGTGAATGCCATGCTTGAGCAGTCAAAAGAAAGCCTCGCACCAGCTGCTGCCACACCAGCGCCAGATGCCAATAATGGTGAGATTGATAAAGACCCTATTGCCGATGAAATCGAATTTGATGATTTTGCTAAAGTGGATTTACGCATCGCGAAAATTGCCAACGCAGAGCATGTTGAAGGTGCTGACAAATTACTCAAGCTAACCCTTGATTTAGGGGGCCCACAGCGTCAGGTTTTTGCTGGTATAAAATCAGCGTACGCACCCGAGCAACTTATTGGCAAGCACACGGTCATGGTCGCAAACCTTAAGCCAAGGAAAATGCGCTTTGGCCTATCTGAGGGCATGGTGTTGGCTGCTGGACCAGGCAAAGAGGATATATATATTCTTGAGCCCCATGATGGCGCCAAACCCGGTATGCGGGTTATGTAATACCGCCAAAAGGCCAGCATATGCTGGCCTTTTCAATTTAGGTCTGTTTTAGCGCTCGCCTAACGATTCATGAGTAAGCACCACTTTGCCTAAATTAGCATTATCTTGTAGAACTTGATGCGCTGACATAGCCTCTTCCCAAGGGAAGATAGAATCAATGACTGGCGCGATGTGGCCACTGTTTAATGCATCGCCAAACGTACGCTTAAGGTTATCAACCAGTTTCGCCTTATAATCGGGTGTACGATTACGCAGCGTCGACCCTATCAGCTGAGCTCGCTTTTGCAATAGCTTGGCACCATCAAATTGCTCACTATAGCGCCCCCCCAACAGCGCTAAAACGACAATACGACCATCCATATTAAGCACCGACAAGTCGTCATTCAAATACCCACCGGCAACAGGATCAATAATGAGATCGGCGCTGAGCCCTTCGGCCTTCATCACCTCACGCCAATTGTGTTGACGATAATTAATCGCTTTATCTGCGCCATGAGCTAAACAAAATTGTTTCTTTTCATCACTGCCGACGGTCACCACCACCTGCGCTTGCAAATATTTTGCAAGGCTAATAGCCGCAGTGCCCACACCGCTCGCACCAGCATGTACTAAAACCGTGTGCTCTGCGCCAAACTCTGGGTACTGTGCAATGGCATCAAAAGCGGTTAAAAACACCTCACAAAATGCCGCGCCTTGAGCATTGGAGAATGTCGCCGGTTTGACCATACAATGACGTACATCGACTGCTACAAATTCACCGTATCCCCCACCCGCGCAAAGCGCCATCACATGCTGCCCTAACCATTGCGACGCTACGCCCTCACCCAATGCAACCACTTCTCCGCACACCTCGAGTCCGAGGATCTCACTATCACCTGGCGGTGGTGGATATTTTCCTTGACGCTGTAAAAGATCGGCGCGATTCACTCCCGCTGCGTTTACTTTTATTAACACTTGTCCGCGAGCCGCTGCTACAGTGGGCGTTTGCGCTATAACTAGCTGTTTATTTTCGTTTAAGTCAATTGTTAGCATTGTGTAATACCGTTTGATCGTAGTATGATGTAAACGTAATTTTAAAGGGACAAACCTACAACTAAAATAGTAATTACGAGCAGCCAAGGATCTTTTAGCTCCGATATTTTTATTAGAAGCACTTTTTCTTGGCCGTTTTAATGCTATCCTAAATGTCTGTTGGGAGGATAGGTTGATGACACAATATAGTGAAATAAAAGCAGTGTGCGATGAATTGCACCAAGCCGGTACACCAATCACGTTAGCAACATTGCTCGAGCGTGTGGATGGAGATCGCGCTACCGTACTCGAACATTACCGTCAGTGGCGTAGCGAGGATCGCTCGGCCCGGCCACAAGATAGTCAACAGCCTACCAAAGTGACCGACTTAGATATCGAGTTTTCTGAACAGTTTATCCATGCCTTCAAGGCGCAAACGCAGGCCTTTGCCGATGCGCAAGTCGAGCCCGTGCAAGCACAGCTTGACGAGATGCGTGAAGCTGAGCAATTAGCCATTCAAAGCCTTGAAGATCTACAACAGAATTACGATCAACTTGCTGAGCAAAATGAACAACTCCAACAGCAGGTCGATGCTCGCCAGAGCCAGCTCGATGAACAGGCTGCGCAGTTGGCTGAACAAACACAGAATATTGAACAGCTACACCAACAGGCGCAAGACACTGAACAAGAACATCAGCAGAAACTTGCAGGCTTGCAACAGCGTATCGAGAATTTTGACAACGACTATGCGGCTTTGGCGCAAGAGCGTGATGAAATTCAACGCCAACATGATGAGTTAAACCATCAGCACCAACAGCTCGAGGAGCTTAAAGCTCAGCTTGACGCCAGCGTTGCCCAATTACAGGCGCAACTCGAAGAGCAACAGCCACTTGTTGATAAGCTGAAAAATGAAAACAACCTGCTGAAAGAACAAAGTGCAGTAGCCGCCAAGCACCAAGCTAGCCAACGCGAAGATATTCGTCAGTTGCGTGAGCAAAACAAAGAGCAAGGCGAACAACTCGGCACCATTCAAAGCGAAGCTGAGCAGGCCAAGCAGGATAATGAGAAGTTACACGAGCAAGTACGGTTCTTAAAAACCAACTCCGCTTCTACCATCGAGCGCCTTACTGCAAGTAACGAGCAGTATCAGCACAAGATCAAAGAGCTTGAAGAGCAACTGGTGGCTAAGGACAGCGAGTCTGCAGACACCGTAGCTGAGAATAAACGCTTGAAAGAACAAATCACCTTTCTTAAGCAAAACTCAAGCTCTACGCTCGAGCGCCTATCTAAAAGTGCAACCTTGGCACAAAGCCGCCTAGGCGAGTTAGAGCTGAGCTTAGCCGAAACTCACGCTGAACTTGAACGCTTGCGTTCTGAGGAAGACGGTGAAAGCGCAAAAAAGAACTCGGATGATGATATGGACTCCATCCAGTCAGCATAGGATAAAAGGCGCTATTACAGCGCCTTTTTAGTGCTCACTGAGCAACTCGTTGCCATACTTCATACTCTACCAGTTCACCTTCTTGATAAAGCGTGTGATGCCATAACTGCTCTTTGATCTCATAGTCAAAAACCAATTCTTTGCCTAACAAAGAGGGAATGTTGCCATAATCAACATGCTCTATGAATGCATCTTCTGTAATCTCATACCGCCCACCAGCGGCATAATGAAATTCGCCATTTTTTTGCGTGATGTAATTAAAGTGGCCGCCACTTAGGACTTTTACTGAAGTCACATCAGGAGCCTCAGCATAGAACACCTGTCCCTCACTGTAATACTCCCCTTTTACAAATTGCCAGCTCCCCTCTAGCGGGTGGGCCTCGGTGACATGAGCCACAAATACACACGTAATTCCAACAATATATTTCAACATAAACCTTCCTTTTTCTTACAGGATACGGCGCTTTAAGGGTCGGTAAAAGTGAAAATTGCTCACTATCACTGCTGGAAATAGCCGTTATTTTCTAGTGAGTTAGCTATATACAGTTGGCTAAGCTAGAGTAAATAACAGCAGTAATAAGGGGTGCGACCTGGGCATGAACCTAAGACAAATTGATTTAAACTTGTTGGTCTATTTGAACGTGTTGATAGAGGAATGTAGTGTGTCTGCGGCTGCAAACCGCCTCGCTCTTACCCAAAGTGCGATGAGTAACGCGCTCAAGCGGTTGCGTGACTTATTTGCTGATCCACTCCTTGTGCGCAGCGGCAGCACCATGCTTTGCACGCAAAAAGCATTGGCACTCAAACCCGAGCTCGAACAATTCATCGCTCTCGCACAAGGGATCACGTCACAACATCAGCCTTTTGATGCCAAGACAAGTAGCCACACATTTCGAGTAATGGCCAATGAATTTCTTGTCAGTTCGATGTTGGTTCCCCTGATCAAAGAGCTCTGTTGTCATTATACAGACATCCACATAGACTTAGTTAATCCCAGTGATGTCACTCTCAGTGAACTAGAGCAAGGTCAGGTAGACATCGCCATAGACCGTTTCATGCGCCTACCGTCTTCATTCCATCAAAAAACCTTGTGGCGCGACAATTACTGTTGCCTGAGCGATCAGTCACACCCAATACAACAGGATACCTGTTTGGAGAACTACTTATCAGCACCACATATTTGGCTTAACCGCAGTGGCTTTGGGCCTGAACCCTTGGTCAAAAATCGTGAGCCACAAAAGCTTGGCTGGGTTGATCAGGCGCTCATGCAACTGGGTGAGCGTCGAAATATCCGTGTGTACGCACGTCAACATAGTTTAATACCGAGCCTGTGCGAACATTCTCAGCTTATTGCTACGCTACCGAAAAGCTTAGCTGAACATCTGGTCGCGACGAGCAGCCAAAAACTCGCTATATGCCCGGTGCCCTTTCCCATCGTGCCCATCAGTGTATCCATGCTTTGGAGCCCGCTTGTCCATCATAACAATGCCCATATTTGGCTCCGGCAACAACTGCTGCAGTTTGCACATTGATTTCATCAATACTAATAATGGATACCACCCATTTCATAAATAGCACTTTCACCCATACAGTTATAGTGACGCTGACAAAATGAGCCATAACGGAGGCAACTATGCAACAACGACACTACACCCACTATGACTGCATCCACATTAATGCTGATCTTGATACTTTTATTCGTGCTCAGTTAGATGTTTGCGGCAATGCCATCCATATTGAAGAATTTTACCAAGCACTGGCACAACTAAACGACGAGTTTGGCGGCCATTGTCGTGCCTGTGGCGATAATACTTTAACATTGGATGCGCTGCGCGAGCACTATCCTAACGCTGCCCAAGTCGACTCACGTGCTGCAGATATTCTCGATGAAGACAATTGTCCGGTTCCCGTAAGCATTTTATTTGTCATGCTTGATGAGTTAGGGCTGGCACCGAAATTAGGCAATACCGATGCGGTTCGCTTACGGGCACGACAGTTACTGCGCGGCGCGATTGCGGCTTAGATATTGCTCAATCGCCGTGATCACCGCGTCTGTGGACACCTGTGGCAGTTTATGAGTACGGGTGTCGAGTTGAAACAACTGCGGGTAGTGGCTGATAACATGCTTAAGCGCGTGAAATAACCGCGTACTTGCTTGCTCCAGGCCTAAGTGTTGTAGCAATAACACACCCGCCCATAGCGTTGCACAAGGGTTGGCAACACCCTGGCCTGCGATTCGTCGAAATGGACCATGACTGGGCTCAAAGATAGCCATCTCGTTATTACAATTAATGCTGGGAATAATGCCTACGCCCCCGACCAGCGCCGCTCCTAAATCAGCAATCAAATCCCCTGCGAGATTATTACACACCAACACGTCAAACTCTGATGCGTACTGCGGTAAACGTTGCATTACCCGATCGAGCATCATGAACTCGACTTCAATACTTTGGCCTGTGTTGCTGCGTAGCTGGTAATACTGCTTGCAGGTACTTAACGTAACCTCATGGTGCTGCTGCAGGTAGGCCAGCGCCCAACGTTGGAATTGCCCTTCAGTAAGCTGCCAAGCATTACTTTTATGTACAATAGTGAGCTTTGTGCGATGATGCGCCAAGGCATAGCTGAGTGCTTGCGCGACCAGTCGCTCGGTCGCGGCTTGCGAGCAGTTTTTGATCGCTAAGGCGCAGTTATCAGCAAAGCGGAGCTTGTAATACCCTAGCTCCTGCTCCAACACCTCGATTAAACGCGACGCATCACTGCTTTGGGCAGCCAGTTCAATACTTGCAAAGCTATCCTCACTGCACTCACGAAAGACTACCATATCAATAGCGCCACTGTTTTTCAGAGGGCTTGGCAAACCATCGAGTGCTTTAATCACACGCATATTGCAAAATAAATCGAGCTCTTCACGTAAAGCAATGTTCAAGGAGCGAAACCCACCGCCAATGGCACTGCTCATCGGCCCTTTTAAGGCTACTTTGAGCGCTCTTAGCTGCGTGATTGTGGCCTCAGGAAACCACTCGCCATCGCCTTCTCGAGCCGCTTGCTCACCGAGCAATAAAGCATGCCAGTCAATGCCATACTGACCATGGTAGGTAAGCGCAACCACCTGATCAATCACGGCGCGTACATACGGCATTACCTCCGGGCCGATACCATCGCCATCAATATAGCCCACCTCGAAATTATGCATCATAATGATTGTAATAAAGTTCAGCTTACAGAGATCTTGTTATAACAATCAGCAGTACAATTCGCTAATCAACCGTGACTTTGTTTAGCATTCATAGGATCAATATGCGCATTTATGTTGCCATCATAGTCTTGGCCTTTCTAACTCCCGGCACTAGTGCAGACACGCACTGGCAATTGAACTTCGAAAGCTATGCAAGTGATGAGCGCCAACAACAGCTACAAGCGTGGGTAAATACCGCAGTAGACAATACCCACAAACAGCTTGGAGCCCTTAATTATAAGCATGTTGACGTGAGCATCAGCCAACCTGTGTTTACCACTGAAGCTGTGCCTTGGGGAGAGATAAAACGCGGGCCACCGGTGCAAGTGGTGCTCGAAATTGGACGTTTTGCCGATATAAAGCGTATACGCAAAGACTGGACTATTTATCATGAGTTGGCGCATTTATACATGCCCTATCTCCCCGCCGAAGACAGGTGGTTAAGCGAAGGGTTTGCCACTTTGATGCAAAACTACACCATGCTCCATGCAGGAATATACAATCGCGGGCAATTCGAACACCGCCTACAAGCCGGATTAGCACGCGGTAAAGCTGACACACGTATCCAGCAAGGGCCGCTTAGTGAAGTCAGTGCTACCATGTGGCAACGCCAAGCCTATCAACGTGTTTATTGGTCTGGCGTGGCTTATTTTATTGAAGTAGAGAGTGAACTCGCACGCCAAAAGCTGAGGCTAAGCGATGTCATTGCACGTTATAATCACTGCTGCTTTCGCCCACGCAGCAGTGCCAAAGAATTTATCAGTGCCCTTGATGGCATCGCAAAGACACCTGTGTTCTCAAATTTGTATAGCCGCTATCGACTGCGCCGTGACTTTCCTACTATCAAACAGGCCCAAATAGCGCGCTTAACCATCAGCGCAGTCAACTTGGGCGCCGCCACTGGGCAATAAGGGCGTTGCCGTAATCACATGCCTGAGCGCTGAAGCTCGATGCAAGTGGATTCATAAAGCCATGCTCATAGGCACTGCGATGGCAATGGATACGCGGGTGTGACAGTGTCGCCATCAGCTGTTTAACGTCAAATGCGCTTTCATGACGAGCAAAAATAATGTCCGTGTTACAGCTTGGCACTAAATCGACATGATGCCTTATTTGCGTTGGGTAAAATAACAGGGCACGAGAGACATTTCGACTTTGACTTATCGCGCGCCATGCGGCACTTGCCCCCGCACTAAAACCAATGACATCAACCTGCCTAAAACGCTCAAGGGTCTGCATAACACGCCGCAAATACTCATCGTGGCCACCTTTTGCAATGAACTGCTGATAGGCTTGATGTTGCTGTGTAGCTGGCAACGCTGTGTCATTGGCACATAGTAATGTCGCATCGAGGCTCTTGGCGAGCGCTTGCGTCGCCTGCGTTTTAGAAAAAATATCGGAGAGTAACAGTAATTTAGCCATCATCGCCCCCCTGCTAGGCAAACAACGATTATAAAGCAAGCTTGATAAAGTTTATATTTATTTATGTTCTTGATTCTGAAACATAAACAAAGCTGCTACACTCAATGAACAAGGTATTAATAAATGCAGTAAGCTTTATGTTGCGTCGGTATCCTCTTATATTGCTCTTAGGCTTCGTGCACTCGCTCGCAGCATATGCAAATGAGCGTCAAACGATACGCTGGCTGGTGTTTGACTTTGCCCCCTATTACATTATGAGTGACACACATCAAGGTGAAGGGCGAGATGAGCAAACCATCGCCCTGTTGCAGCAACAACTGCCTAATTACCGGTTCGACTATGTGCATATCCCAGGCAGTCGTGCTATCCATGAGCTCAGCAACCCACAAAATACCTACTGCATCTTATCCTTGTACAAAACCCAGCGTCGCCTAGACAAGCTGCTGTTTACTAATAACGCTTCAACTGTGGGACTTTCTCCTGCATTGGTGATGCGTAAGGAGCTTGCTAATACGTTAGGATTGGTAGAAGGTGAGCCGGTATCGCTGAGCCAATTGCTCGCTGAGCAAGGCCTGCGGTTAGGGTTACCGATGAACCGCTCTTATGGCAAAGAGCTTGACCACATCATCAACCACAGTCCACGCGGCAGCCTAGTCACTCGTCCAGGCAAAGACGTACTCGCCAGCCTGACTTATATGTTGATCAAAGAACGGCTCGATATGCTCGTTGGTTACCCGAGCGAGCATTACTACTTGGCATCAAAAATGGGAGTGAAAGAGCAAATGGCTATTTTCCCTATCGCCGAAGTCGCGCCCATTAGTCACGGCTACGTGGGGTGCAGCAATACCGCCTTGGGATCCGAACATATTGATATTATCGACAGCGCGTTAGAAAAAATAACAACAACCGATAGCTTCCAGCAAGTAATGATGCACTGGCTGCCACCACAATTGAAGCCACGCTTACAACAACAGTTGCAAACGCGGCTAAAAGCACAGTAAGTCGAAAAATATTACTTACGTACACCTTCTATCGATAGCTCGATGTCAACATGAGTCGATGCTGGTCCAAGGTTATAATCAATATTGTAGTCTTTAAGCGCTAGCTGGGTATGCCCTAAAAAGCCGACACGGTAGCCACCCCATGGATCATCACCTTCACCAATTTTTTCTATATCGAAGCTAATGGTTTTGGTTACACCATTAAGGGTAAATTCGCCCGTTACTTTACCATTAGTATCATCGCTAAAGCTGATATCGGTGCTTTTGAAGGTCGCTTTAGGGTGCTCACCAACATTTAAGAAATCGTCACCACGCAAGTGCTTATCACGCTCAGCATGGTTAGAATCAATACTGCTGGTGTCTATCACGACATTGATCTTTGACTCGTTAGGTTTATCAGCGTCATAGCTGAAATCGCCTGAGAAAGTATTAAAGCGGCCATATAACCAACTATAACCTAAGTGCTGAATTTTAAAGTTAACAAAGGCATGCGCCCCTTTGGTATCGATCACATAATCAGCAGCAAGTGCGGCTGAACTGGATGTGAGTAAAGCGGCACCAAGTGCAAGTTTAGTAAGTGATTTATTCATGATTATCTCCTTTTGTCGCTTTGAGCATACGCGTCAAAGTACGATCTCGATTAATAAAGTGATGTTTTAATGCCGCTAAGGCGTGTAACGCAGCAAAAATAATTAAGCTCCAAGCCACATACTCATGGATCAATCCAGCGATATCCTCTTGGTTATCAATGAATTCGCCCATTGAAGGGACAGTGAATAATGAGAACACCTCGATACCGCGCCCATCTGCAGTTGAGATTAAATACCCGGTCATCAGTAATACAGCTAACAACACATAGAGTAGCCCATGGGCGATGTGTGCTAGGCGGTTTTGCCATACCAAGGTCGGATCAGCGGCGTGCGGAGTCACCTGGGTAATGCGCCACACTAAGCGCAGCGCAAACACCAGTGCTAGCGTAATACCGATGCTTTTATGCAAATCCAATGAGCCTTTGTACCAGCTGTCGTAGTAACTCAAATCAACCATGTACAAGCCCAATCCAAACAGCCCAAACACAGCTATAGCCACTAACCAGTGCAGAAATATAGCTATCCATCCATAGCCATATTGAGTATTTTTTAACATCGCTCATTCTCCTTAATAACTGCTAATAGCTTAAATCAGCCGTTGAGAAAAAAACATGGCGCTGGCGCAATGCTAAGTGTGCGTAAATGCACAAAACTTTATTCACCATCGCTGAAAGTGCGCTTAAATAGCCAATCCTCCACTTCTTCGCCATTGATATAATAGCCGTTATAGCCTTGGCAGTGCTGAGTGAAACCCTGCTTTAATAAAAGCGCTCGTGACGCCTCATTGCCGGCAGTAACTGTGGCTGTATATTCGCGCAGACTAAACTGACTGTGCCCATGCTCAAGCAACGCATGCAGAGACTCACTCCCCAACCCTTGCCCTTGGTATTGTGGTAGGAGCATAAATCCCAACTCTGCTAGGTGCTCACTGTGACGATAAAACCCCGTGACCCCGATAAGCTCACCGCTTCGCTTTGCAATGGCCCACGTATACCAACAAGGCTGCATACTCGTAGGGTTTAAACGTTGTTGAAATCGTTCTTGCACCTCATCAATATCCCCTATATCCGCCACATAGCGCATCACCTCGGGGTGTTGATGTAAGGCATAAAACACTGGCCAATGTGCTGCTCGCAATGGCTGATGTTGTAATCGAGGCGAGTGAAAATCCATTAATGACATGCTCTAGTGCTCCAAAAAAGCCGAGCGCTAGGCTCGGCTTCGATACGTGTATAACGCGATAAATTATTAAAGCTTTTTAATACCCATGTTGTAGAGAGTAAAGCCATAAATATCAGCGTATTGCTCAATGGTTTTACTGGTTGGTGTGCCAGCACCATGCCCGGCATTGGTTTCAATGCGGATCATCACTGGATTCTCACCTTGGTGCTTATCTTGAAGCTCTGCTGCGAACTTGTATGAGTGCGCTGGAACCACACGATCATCGTGATCGCCTGTGGTAATTAAAGTTGCAGGATAGTGCACACCTGGTTTTACATTATGAACCGGTGAGTACCCTTTTAGGTAATTAAACATTTCTTTGCTATCTTGCGCCGTACCATAGTCGTACGCCCATCCCGCACCTGCGGTGAAAGTATGGTAGCGCAGCATATCAAGAACACCGACCGCTGGCAGTGCTACTTTGAATAAATCAGGGCGCTGGGTCATTACCGCCCCCACTAACAAGCCACCATTTGAACCGCCACGTACAGCAAGGCGCTCACTGGAGGTGTAGTCGTTATCGATGAGGAACTCTGCGGCAGCAATAAAGTCATCAAACACATTTTGTTTTTCTAACTGGGTGCCCGCTTTATGCCATTTTTTACCGTATTCGCCGCCACCGCGTAAATTAGCTACCGCGTATACTCCGCCCTGCTCAAGCCATGCAGCCGTTGTGGCGCTAAAGCGCGGCGTCAAGCTAATATTAAAGCCACCATACCCGTATAAAATAGTAGGCGCCTCACCGTTGAGCTTAGTGCCTTTTTTATAGGTGATGATCATGGGTACTTTCGTGCCGTCTTTAGAGGTGTAGAATACCTGTTTAGACTCGTACTGTGAGGGGTCAAATTTAGCACCTGACTCTCTATAAACCTGAGATTCTCCGCTTTGTACGTCAAAGCTAAAAATAGTGCCCGGAGTCTTATAGTTAGTGAAGGTGTAATACAAGGTCTGTTGCTCTTGTTTACCGCCAAAGCCAGAGGCCGTGCCGACACCCGGTAACGCGATTTCTCGCACTAGCTTACCGCTTTTATCAAACTGTTTAACTTGTGAAATGGCATCGACCATATAGCGAGCAAAGAAATAACCGCCGCCCTTTGATAGGTTGAGTACATTGTCTGTTTCAGGGATCAAATCTTGCCAGTTTTCAGGAGCTGGGTCCTTCGCATCCACCGTAACCACACGCTTGTTTGGCGCATCTTTGTTGGTCACTAAAAACAGTGTGTCACCTTCGTTGTCAATGACACTGGTGTCATAGGTAATATCATCAATCACCGTAACCAGTTCACTGTTTTCATCTGTCAAATCTTTAATAAAGAGCTTATTACCTGATGTAGATACAGCTGCGGAAATAACCAAGAAACGCTCGTCCGAAGTCACCGCTGCGCCAACATAGCGATGCTTTTGCGCCTCGGTACCACCGAAGATCAGTTGATCGTCTTTTTGCGCCGTACCTAGCTTGTGGTAATACAGTTTATGCTGGTCTGTTTTTGCTGACAGTTCACTGCCCTCTGGCTTGTCATAGCTTGAATAATAAAAGCCGTCGTTGCCTAACCAAGAAATACCGCTGAACTTAACATCCACTAAGGTTTCACCCAGCTGCTTTTTGCTCTCGGTATCAAGCACAATCACTTTACGCCAATCACTGCCGCCCTCTGAGATTTGATACGCTGCTAAAGAGCCATCCTCACTAAAGCTAATGCCAGCAAGCGACGTCGTACCATCTTCACTAAAGGTGTTAGGGTCTAAGAAAATTTCTGCCTCACCCTCTCCTTTTTGACGATAAAGTACATATTGGTTTTGCAAGCCGTCATTTTTGTAAAAGTAGGTGTAGTCACCTTCTTTAAAGGGGGCGCTGACTTTTTCGTAATCCATTAGCGTCTTAAGACGCTCTTTTAGCTCGTCTCGGTAAGGAATTTGCTCGAGGTAGTCAAAAGTGACTTGGTTCTGTGCCTCAACCCATTTAGCGGTCTCTTCGCTCATATCGTCTTCTAACCAACGATAGGGGTCAGCAACTTGCTCGCCAAAATAACTGTCGACAACGTCGCCTTTGCGAGTATCCGGGTAGTTTATCTGGGCGACCTGTTTTTCAGGCTGTTCTAGTTGTTCATTTTGCTGTTGTGAAGCTGGCTTTTCGCTGCATCCCGTTAGGGCAATGCATACCGCAACTGCGAGAGATTTTTTAAGCATAATTTTTTCGTATTTTGTTGTTAGAATCGAAGTTAAATTAGCGCTCTAGCTGTCTATTGTCCAGCGAAGCGAGACAGTTTCGCGTTTAAAAGCCCTATAAAAAAGAAAACCAACCTGGGTATTCAGGTTGGCTATCTGGCTGGTTGTATGCCTGTTAACTTATTATTAACTCAAAACTGGCTTTTTTGCTCAACTTTTTCGTTATATAGCGACATTTAATTATATCGTTGAGTAATTTTGAATAATCATCCTGTACGTCGGCCTTGCGCTCTGCTGACTCGATCAAGCTAACTTTCAGGAGTTGATTTACCAGTGAACTTGTCACGCATATCAAGCATTTTGGTAACCCCTGCTCCCAGTTTCATCAACGTTGAGAGTTTTTCAGGGCTTAACCGTTGCAGTTCACCGGCCCACTGGGTGATCATTTCCAACAAATCATGAATTTCCAGCATACGCTGCTGGGCGTATTGCTCTGCCTGGTTATTAGGTTCATCAAGAAGGTTATCGCGCAACAGGCTTAAGGTTGGGTCAATTTCGCGCTTTTGGCGCTGCTCAAATACGCGATTAGCCATTTGCCAAATCGTCCCTGCTGGTTGATAGTACTCTTTACGATCCCCTGGCTTATGTTTGGTGGCGATCAACTGCCACGAATTGAGCTCTTTAATTCCCATACTGACGTTACCACGGGAAATATGGAGCGTCTGCGAAAGTTCATTCGCACTGAGTGGCTGTTCACTGAGTAACAATAGCGCGTACATTTGCCCTATTGTGCGATTAAACCCCCAGCGGCTTCCCATCTCTCCGCAATGCATGACGAATGCTTGCATCTTTTCAGTCAATTCCATGCGCGCTGCCTTATTTTCTGTATTTTCTGAAATTATCAGCATTTATGGGGTGTAGCGCAAGTGTGAATGTTAACCCTGAGTAAACCACAAAGAAATCGTATTAATTTTAGACAAAATAGTCGTTTTTCCTCTTTACATCACTAGTAAATTGATTAAAATCTCGCCTCTTCAAAAAGGAGTGTGAATGTTTAACTACAACGGTACAAATGGTTCGTATCAGCTCAGCTTACAAGAACAAATCGTCACGGCGTCTTTTGTCGGCGCGATTAATGGCCGCATGCTCGAATCATTCGCATCGCAATTGCAATCAATCATCAACGACAGCGCGTTGACCCATTGGGGTTACATTAGCAACTCTCAGCGTTTAAGCGCCGCAACCCCAGATGCGCAGCAAAAGATGATTGCACTGGCTAAGCACATGCGTGCTCATGGGTGTCAAGCTTCGGCCTTTGTCATTGACTCAGCGATTGCCATTAGCCAACTAGACAAGGTACGTCAATCGTTGCATTTAGAAGGCAACACCCGCGATATCATCTTCAGCTGTTATGATGAAGCTCTGCGATATGTAAAACAGCAGCTTAATCCCTTGGTGCTTGGCAGTTAACATGAATGTGCAAGTCAGCTCGCCAGAGTTGACTTTCACGTACACCTCTCTAAGCTGCGCTCATCACCATAGAGTTTAAGGAAGGGTTATGAGCGAGCAACACACATATCCAATTGGTATCGCCGGGCAACCATGGTCGAGCGAACACCGTCAACAATGGCAAGCACAGCAAACTGTGCAACGCAGCTACGCCGATGAAGTGGTAACGAAAGTTAAGGCACTAGCCGACAACTGGGATATCATTGAGTATGGGCAACTGCCCTATGAGCAAAGTTACCCCTTGTTCGCACTAAAGCATAAGCAGTGGCAAAAAGGCCGCCCTATCGCCTTAGTGACCGGTGGCGTGCACGGCTATGAAAGTAGTGGTATTCACGGCGCTCTCGCCTTTGCCAAGCAGGTTGAGCACACGCAAAGCGCTAACTTCAATATTCTCGTTGTGCCCTGCATCAGCCCTTGGGGTTACGAGACGATCAATCGCTGGAACCCCGATGCCAATGATCCGAACCGCTCATTCTTTGAAGGCTCTCCTGTGCCTGAAGCGCAGTTGTTGTTAGACTTTATCGCTCCTTTTAGTAGCGACATTCTGCTGCATATTGATTTGCACGAAACCACTGACAGCGATAATTCCGAGTTCCGTCCAGCACTTGCAGCACGCGAAGGAGTCGTAAACCATAATTGGAATATCCCCGATGGCTTTTACCTTGTCGCCGACAGCGAGCGTCCGCAAGCGTCATTTCAGCGCGCCATTATCGATGCCGTGGCCAAGGTCACGCATATCGCCCCTGCCGATGAGAATAATCAGCTTATTGGCGCTGATTTGGTGCAACCTGGTGTCATTGAATACGCTGGACGTAAATTAGGTTTGTGCATGGGCTTAACGCCAGCGCCTTACGTCACGACTACGGAGGTGTACCCAGATAGCCCGCAGGCAACTGAGCAAAACTGCATCGATGCCCAAGTGGCGGCGGCCAATAGCGCCATTGCCTTTGTTGCCGCATTGTAATTTGGCACTTGGCGTAAAAAAGGGTCACATCCAGTGGCCCTTTTTTGTCTCTTTACCTTTATAAGCGTGGCAGCTCACACTGCTTATTTGTAAAAGCGTGTTTCTTTGCGCTGCTGCGTACTCGGATCGCTCGCTTGCTCAACAACAAACGTCAAAGTGCTCACTTTTTTGGCCAGTTCGTAGCCATCAATACTGACTGTCACGGGGATCTCTTTTTGCTCTCCCGGAGCTAAAGAAAGGCCGCCATGCACCGCCAGCTTCGCCCCTTCTAAGCCAGCAATACTGATTTGATACGCTTGCTGCTGTTGGGTTTTATTGACCACCGAGATACGGTAGGGATTCTCAACCCAGCCTCGATAATCTGTACGCGACAACTCGCCCCTATCACGACTAACGTACACCTCCAATGGTGTGCGACTGCTCAACCACCACGCCATAACCACAAATACCAGCACCGTCATCGCTGCATAGCCCAATAGCTTTAGCCGCAGTATAGAGGTTTTACCTCCCTCCTGTTGGCGCTCACTGGTGTAACTGATAAGACCGCGAGGATAGTTAAATTTATCCATGGTTTGGTCGCAGGCATCAATACATAAACCACAGTTAATACACTCATATTGAAGACCATTGCGAATATCGATGCCAGCTGGGCACACCTCGACACACAGCTTACAATCAACACAATCCCCCAGTGCGAGCTCTTCACGTGCAGCTTTACGCTTGCGTGGTCCTCGGGTTTCACCGCGTTCACTGTCGTAACTGACGATCAGGGTGTCTTTATCGAACATCACTGATTGGAACCGCGAATAAGGGCACATATAAATACACATTTTCTCGCGCAGCCAACCGGCATTACCGTAGGTGCACAAAGCAAATAAAAACACCCAAAAGCTGGTTAACCCACCCCAAGCAAAGGCTAGCATCTGTGAATAAAGCTCCTTGGCGGGAATAAAGTAGCTCATAAAGGTGGTTGCGGTGAAAAATGCAATGCCAAGCCAAGCTGCATGCTTGGCTGCCTTTTTCATCACTTTGCTAAAGCCCCAAGGCTGTTTGTCGAGCTTTATACGCTGATTACGGGTCCCCTCGATGCGGTGCTCGACCCAGGTAAACAGTAACATCCACACCGTTTGTGGACACATATAGCCGCACCATACGCGCCCCAGCCAATTAGTCACAAAAAACAAGGCGAAGGCACCTGCCATAAATACCCAAGCTAGGATCATAAAATCTTGGGGAAAGAACGTAATAGAGAATATCCGGAATTGTTGTTGCGCCACATCCAGCAACACCGCCTGCTGGCCTTGGTAAGAAATCCAAGGAAGGGCAATAAAGGCAATCATTAATGCCCAACTCATAACCCTACGAATGCGTTGGTAACGGCCTTTTTGTTCACGAACATAAATAGGCCCAGACTGCTTATAGGGCTTAATGATGAGATCTTCTTCTTTAATATCGAACTTCATAATACTTGCTTGTCATTGCTTGAGAACAAGCGGGTATTCGCAAGTATTGTGCCATAACAATAAGTATTAAAGCCTATAAATTTCAGTGAGTTAAAAAATAATTTGGACGCGAAATAACGATATATCGATACCTTTGTCGATATATCGACACCCTGCCTATATTTTACTCGCGGTTGACGCCCAATTTTTGCATTTTTGAGCGTAGTGTACTCGGTGCCAAACCGAGCCGTTGCGCGGCTCCACCTTTACCATTGATGCGCCCGCCGCACATAGATAAAACATATTCGATATAGCGCTTTTGCTCACTATCAAGAGTTCTTATCTCTGTGCCTTCTTCGCGCGCCGCCTCCGATAATTGCATGTCATCGATATGCACAATAGGGCCTTGCGTGAGAATAGCGGCTCGTTCGAGAATGTTCTGCAGCTCACGCACATTGCCCGGCCAATGGTAGGACTTAAGACGATTAAGACTGCGCGCACTGATACCAGTGAATTGCTTGGCCAGCTTCTGTGATAGCTTACTGAGTAACTGCGCCACTAGTAGCTCTAAATCCTCAATGCGCTCGCGCAGCGCTGGCACCCGTAGCGGAAAGACATTGAGGCGGTAATACAAGTCCATGCGGAAGCTGCCTTGTTCAACCATGGCCCATAAATCACGGTTGGTGGCGGCGATAAGGCGAATATCTACTTTCAGGGTTTGCTGTCCCCCGACCCGCTCGAACTCTTGTTCTTGTAATACTCGCAGCAGCTTGCTTTGCGCCTCTAGCGGCAGCTCTGCGACCTCATCTAAGAATAACGTGCCTTTGTGCGCCAATTCAAAGCGCCCTTTGCGCCGCTGTTGAGCGCCGGTAAACGCGCCTTTCTCATGACCAAATAACTCGGACTCAATTAAGCTCGCACTAAAAGCCGCACAGTTCACCTTAACCAAGGGTGCATTGCAACGCTGGGAGCGATTGTGTAGCTGTCGCGCAATCAACTCTTTACCAGTGCCATTTTCACCGAGGATCAGTACCGTACTGTCAGTTTTAGCCACCAGCTCAATCTGTTGCATCATTTGTTGAAAAATGACCGATTGACCCACTAAATCACTGTCTTGCCACTGCGCATTGATCTCTTCTAGCAAGTAGCGATTTTCTGCCTGCAACTGTTCGCTAAGCTCATTCACTCGTGAGAGTGCTTCGCGTAACGCCTGCTCAGTACTGCGCTGCTGTGATACGTCACGAAATATCGCCACAGCACCAATCAGCTGTTGATCTTTATAAATAGGTGTGGAGGTATATTCCACTGGGAATTGACTGCCATCTTTACGCCAAAACACCTCGTTGCTGATCGTCCGTGGTTGGCCGTCGACAACAGTGCGATAGATTGGACACTCACAGGCTGGGTAGTCACTGCCATCAGCATGGCTATGGTGGTGAAAACGGTGGATCTGCTGACCGAGGAGCTCACTGGCTTGCCAGCCGGTCATACGCTCTGCTGCGGGATTGATAAAGACCGCGTTACCATCGCGATCAAAGCCATAAATACCCTCTCCTGCAGCATCAAGCAGCAGTCTAGGATCATGAAGAAAGTGTTTGAGTGATTGGTCCATTACTCATTCCAAGCGAGGTAACGACATATCGTTACTATACTCGCTTGGCAAAGAGATAAATAGAGGCGGCTGACTACAATCCGCTGGTTAGGGTAATTTCACCGGGTTTGACAGCCAGAGCAAGGTCAAAGCGCGATAACAAAGCTTGCTTCGGATCTTGGCTATTGAGGGTATAGACCGGGTATTGACGTAGTGCTTGCGTGACGATGTCTTGCACCTGTTGCGACAGCGGTGCTAGCTTGCCTCGGTACCCCATGGCATCAACGTCGGCATTAATAATAGTGAAGTCTTGCAGATAAACCGCGTCGTCATCATTGTTGAACACTGGCTTTGCGGCAATACTCAAGCGTACACGCACAGGAACTTTTAATGCCAAAGCTTGGACAAATACAGTGTTATCAACACTGAGTTGCACACTGTCGGGGTGTTGCTTAGGGCCAATATCAACGCCGACATCGTTCACTTGCATGCGCATAGGCATGCCCATAAGCTCGACCTCACCTTGCAAACGCTCACTATTAGATTGCAAGTTCTGCTCCAATTGCGTTGCACTGAGCGAATAAACCGACACAGGGGCGTGCGACGCACACCCCGCTAAGCTAAGTAACCAAACGGCGACGATTAAAAACTTTTTCATTGACTCTCCACGGCTTCGAGCACGCTAACAATACGATTAAGCTGTTGTTGTTCCCCTAGGCATAGGTATTGCTCATTAACCCCAACGGCGTTGAGCCAGGCAATAAGCAAATCATCCAGGCTATAAGCCACACCTTGGTGCTTTTCATCAAGCATGGTCACTTGCTCTTGCATACGCAAACTGGCGTCACTGGATGGACTGTCAATATTAGCTGTCACTTCTAGGCGAACAAGTAATTGTTCAGCGGCTAATGCTAGCTTGCTGTCGCTTAACCAACGCTTATCAAGCGCCTGTCCTTGCGACAGTGCACTGCGTAGCTGTCGATAGTGCGCATGGCGCTGTGCCGCCTGAAGTATATGTAGCGACTGTTGGACCTGTGCCAGTAGTTGCTTTTTCATATCCTGCAACGGCCGCTCTACGTTGAGCGCCGATACAGTATGCACCACTTCTTGGTAATCCCCAGCTTCCTTACATGCATTCAGTTGTTGTTGCAGTTGCGCTAACTGTGTTTGTTGCTCATTGAGCAAATCATTATGTACCTGCTGGCGCTGTTCTTTGGCCTCATCACGCTGAGCAAAAACGGCATCATTTATACGTCGAAACGCTAACCATAGTTTACGTTCTTTACTCTTACCCGCGAAGCCCACTTGCTGCCATTGTTGTTGCAAGTCCTTCAATGTATGGGTGGCGGCAAATACATCTTGCTGCTGCGCCTGATGAGCCTGCTCAAGCAGAGCCTCTTTGGCACTGGCATTATGCTGGTAATAATCTTGTACGCGCTCAGCAATCGCCGTTTGTGCTTCGTTGAAAGCTTTGTTGAGCTTATGATAAAGCTTGCTCTCTAACCGTTTAGCGCCGCGCCACTGCTTTAGTAGCTGATTAAATTGGGCTTCTAAAGACACAATATCATGATCCGCTTCCTGTGCTTGAGCATCGAGGGTTTGCATCTGTGCAATCAACGCCTCGCGCTCAGCCACCGCCTGTTCCTTTTGTGCCTGCTGCTCAGCAAAATAGTCGCGACAGGGCGCAAACGCGGTTTCGATTTGTTGTTCAAACTCTTGCTTGGCTTGCGCCTCTACGTGCGGGCCCAATAGTTGCCAGCTTTTACGTAACTTTTTCACTGCGGCTAAACGCTCATTGGCATCTTCACAAGGTGATTGCGCCAGCTCGAGCGCGGCCTCGAGCAACTGCGTTTGCTGTGATTGACCAGCATACTGATGCCAATCTTCAGCCTCGCTCAAGGTTGTCTTCAAGCTTTCATATTCTCGGCTAACTTGTTGGCGGTAATGCTCGGTGAGCTCTTGATACAGCGTCTCTAACCCATTAAACACGCCGAAAGCAACGCGGTAGCGACCTTGATTAATTAAACGACGCAAGTCTTTTGTCTTTTTGCGCGCTTGGTTAAGGGTTTGCTGCTGCGAATCTAACAGTGGCTGCATCTGCGCAAACCATGCCTTTTTGGCTTGCTGGTATGATTGGCGCCATACGCCAGCAAGCTCTTTAGGTAAGGCCGACAAACTCTGTTGAATCTCTTTCGCAAGCTCAGTCTCACGCGTAAGCGCTGCATCAAGCTGAGCTGAGGTTTCAGCAACAGCCATAGCTTGATATTCCTTTAGTCGCTCCCGCAACTGCTCCACATCTTGCTCATAGGCACTAAGTTGTTCAACTTGCTTAAATAAACGCTTGAGCTCTTGGCGCTGACTAGTCAGCTCAGCTCCAGGCTGCAAATCGGGGCTTTGCAGCATATCTTCAGCTTGCGCTACTTTGGCATGTAGCCAATCGGTTTGAATTTGCTCATTTCCATCGAAACGTAGCGCCATGGCATTGCTGATCTCTTCCGCTAGCGCGCTTAAATTGGCCAATGCCAACACACTGCGTTGCTGCGCTTGTTGTTGCGCCTGTTGACGCTCATATTGTTCGCCAAGAATAGCGATATGACGCTCAAGCTTGTTTTTCAAAACGGCAAATTTCTCATCGTTTTGCGTTCGCAATTCTTCATCAAGCCAATGCGTCTCTAGCTGAGCGAACTGATGGCTGAACTGAGTGTATTGAGTCGTGACCAGTTGGTAGTCGTTTTTATCGCGCAAAGCGTTCAGCTGCGCCAACAAGAGTTTACTCTGCTGCGTTACCTGTTGTGGCATGTGTGCTGCTAATTGCTGCTCTTCAATGGCCTGTGCCAACCGTGTTTTCGCTTCGCCTTGAGCATGCTTGACTAGCTTATCTGCTAACTGCGCATTAATCACTAACTGGCACAACTGCAGCTGCAAGGCTTCGTCTGCACCTCTGAACACCTGTTCGGTAAGCTGCGGTTTATTAAGGCGATGAATTAATTTAACTTTCGTTGCTGTGGTTTTCTCTGCTAATGCTAGTTGCTCTAACGTTTTCTCATTGGCGAAACGCTCTAAGTATCGCTCTTTATCTGCGCTCGACAAAGCCTGAGGTGAATGCATTAGCACTTCTGCCACTTTTTGATTGGCCAAGCGCTTGATACCCGGCTCGGCGTCACTTTGGCAAGCCTGCCACCACAAATCGATGTCATTGAGTTTTTTTAGTGCTGCCGAGCGCACTTTACTGCTCGGGTCTTGGCTGGCTAATTGCTGCAATATAGCATGGTGTTGTTGATTATCGAGCTGAGACAATGCCCCTAGGCGCGTGCTCTCATTAGGGTGCTTCCACTTTGGTTTGAATAACTGCTTAAAGATCATTTTCACTAAACCTGGCTATCTCATTGTCTGCTTTGAACTGCTTCTTAAGTTCTTGTTTGGATTTTTGTACTAGCTCACCATTTTCACCAACGGTGAACTGCTCGTCGCTTTTAAGTACTTTGGCTTGATACAACATGACCAACTGCACTGTTTGTTGTTTTTGTTCGTCACTTAGGGGTGTCCCATCCGGCCATTTACCAGTGGCGGCACCATACTGCAGGCGCTCAAAGGTTTGCGGAGTAATTGCTTGGACTAACTGCTCAATATTCATAACTTCTTTCTTTTCAAAAATACCAAACGAACGCGATTAATTAGATACCAGATAAACCCGAGAACGATGGCGCCGTAACAGGCATTTTGCTGCCATGAGCCAGGCTCAGGCTGCTGCCAATACAACACTAAGAAGCCACCAAGGAAAAAGATCAAAGCAATGAAAGATTGATTCATCAACCCCTGTTGCTTTTGCAGTTTAGTTCGCGCGGCTAAACGGCGCTGGTCTTGCTCGTTCATTTGTTCTAGAGCGATATTGCAATGGGGACAGGACTGGTGTTTGTCGGAAATCGACTTTTGGCACTGCGGACATGAAATGATGGCCATGCTTACTCCTATTTGCAACTACGCGCCCATAAAAAAAGGCGCCTTCTGGCGCCTCATTGTACTGGTTTTAATTGCTCTTGTCTTTTTCCAATTTCTGCCAGTAGTCTTTTACTGAGTCTTTCATTTCTTTACGCAGTAACATGATGCCAAACAAGTTCGGCAAGGTCATCACCACGATGGCTACGGCGGCGAGCTTCCATACCAACGTGGTGTCGGCAAATGATGCCCAAAAGAAACCGGCCACATAAAATACGCGATACGGCATCACCGAGCGCGAACCCAATAAATAGGTCATCGCCCTATCCCCGTAGTAAGACCACGCTATCGCCGTGGAGAAGGCAAACAGTAATAAGCCTATAGACACGATATACTTACCATTGTCGCCCAAGAAGCCACGCGTAAAGGCTTTAGTGGTCAGCTCGGCGGAGTGCACCAGGGATTTACCCATCACACTGATACTGTCATCGACTATCTGGCCATCTTTCACTTCCACTTCACCGGTGTAGACGTGACGCTCAGTAATGCCAAAACGCAGGTCTTCAGCCACTGAACGTGAGTGCAAAATGGTGAAATCTTTATTTATAGCTTTGCCGTTAATTACGTTGATAGTGCCGTTGTAAGGCGCAACCTCACTGCCGTTACCGTTAAGGTAGTTGTAGAGATCGGCGCGGTCTTCATCACTTTGGTCTGAGTAGTTTCCTTGCAGCACGGTCATTGAACTGCGCTCAAAGTGTGTATCAAATTTCTCGTTCCACACCCCTGATGACAAGATCACTAAACCGGTTAACGTACAAATGATAATAGTGTCGATAAACGGCTCTAAAATTGACACCATGCCTTCGGATACAGGCTCATCGGCTTTGGCTGACGCGTGAGCGATAGGTGCCGAGCCCTGACCGGCTTCATTTGAAAACAGACCTCGGTTAACACCTCGGTTAAAGGCATAAGCAAAGCTGGCACCCAAGAAACCACCTGCGGCGGCTGAGCCTGTGAAGGCCTCGGTAAATACCGAAGCAAACGAAGGGCCTATATTCTCAATGTTATAGAAAATGACCAGGAGCGCACCAATTACATAGACAGCGGCCATTAGCGGTACGATTTTCGAGGTGATCGCGGCGATGCGTTTGATGCCGCCAAGGATCACTAAGGCTAATAAGATAGATAGAACGGCCCCTGTGGCCATAGGTTCAAAACCAAAAGTGGCTTCCATACCCTGGGCAATATTATTAATTTGCGGCAGACTACCGGTACCAAAGGAGCTAATAACGGTGGCAATGGCAAATAAAATAGCTAACCACTTCATGTTTAGGCGTTTGTCCATGTAATACATGGGACCCCCTGCCATGGTGCCATCTTCGGTTTTCTCGCGATATTTGTGCGATAGCGTTACTTCCACAAACTTTGTGGTCATGCCGAAAAATGCCGTCATCCACATCCAAAACAGTGCTGCGGGGCCACCGATGGAGATGGCCAAAGCAACACCACCGATGTTACCAGTGCCTACTGTTCCGGACAGCGCAGTAGAAAGAGCTTGGAAGTGCGTGGTATCACCCTGGTGCGATTTTTTATCATATTTACCAGAGACGATGCGCACGGCATGTTTAAAGTAGCGAACCTGAGGGAATTTTAGATAAATCGTAAAAAATAAACCCACACCAAGCAATACATAGGGGAACCAAACGGAACCACCAAGCATGGAGTCGAGGGTATCAAAGAAGTTTCCTAGGGCATCCACGGGTATATTTCCTCTTTTATTATTATGTCTAACTGCGAACTATGACAGCATCTCACAAGGTTGCGAATATGTTAAAGCATTTGTTATTAAAATGAAGCATAAAAAAGGCGCTTAAACGCGCCTTTTTGTTATCTTAGCTTATCAACCACAGCGATAATGGCGGCTAACGTGTCTTGCCCAAACTGATAGGACCGTCTGTCTGACCAGCCGTAGTCTATATCTGGCAAGTTAGCGTTGTCTTTAAATGGCATCTCTACGGTGTAAGCCAAGGCTTTAAACTCCTCACCAACGGCGCAAGAGGCCACTGTTAGGTTAGCCTCACCGGGGGCATCCTTGTCATAGCCGAATTCGTCTTGGAATTCTGGTGTAATAGTCAAAAGCGCATCTTTAAAGGTGTTTTCTAAATCTTCGAGGCGAGCGTCATAACTTGGGATCCCCTCGCCGCCAGCAACAAAGTTATAAGGCAGTGCTTCGTCACCGTGGATATCGAGATACATATCCAATCCAACTTCGCGCATTTTGTTTAGTACTAGGTAAACTTCTGGGCTCTGGTCCATGCTCGGGGTGGCCCATTCACGATTCAAGTTAACACCAGCAGCATTGGTGCGCAGATGACCACGCACACTGCCATCAGGGTTCATATTAGGAACGATGTAGAATACTGCTTTCGATAGTAACTTCGCCGCATGAGGGTCCTCGTCGTCGAGTAATTTATGCAATAACCCCTCAACAAACCACTCGGCCATGGTTTCACCTGGATGTTGACGAGCGGTGATCCAAATCGCCTTTTTATCAGCGCTTGGCTCGCCAATACGCAGCACCGTCATATCGCGACCATCCAAGGTAGTACCGAGGTTTTCAGCATCACAGATAGCATGACTTTGCGCCCAATAAATCAAATCAAGATGACGCTCATAACTGTAAGGGGCAAAATAAGCAAAGAACACCTGAGAACACTCTGGTTCAAAGTCGATAATCAAAGTGCCGTTGTCATAACGCGTAGGCACGCGGAACCATGTTTGTCGATCATAGGACGCAACGGCTTGGTAATCATCCCAGCCCTCTGGGTATGCCGACTCTTTTAAATTATTAATATGCAAGCAGTGTTCAACGAAAGGTGTGGTTTCTAGACGAAAGTGAAACCATTGAAAAAACGCGGACTGATTGTCTTTATTAATCTCAAGTTGGATATCCAGTGGCGATTCACAGGCGATAACCTTGATATTACCACTATCGAAATTACTGGTGATGTTCATACTTTATCCTTTCAGACATGAGAAGTAGTGATGCTCGCAGACTAGCACAGCCCCTGCAGAGCAACAATTAACAACAAAAAAGCCGGTGCGCTAAAAAGCGACCGGCTGTGAACTAACTTGGTTTTTATTAGCGTGGCAAGCTTGGGTGGGCAATTTCAGCCATGTCTTGCATACAACGCACAACCTGACAGCTGTAACCAAACTCATTATCATACCAAACGTAAAGCACAACGCGCTCACCATCAACGATAGTTGCTTGGGAGTCCACCACACCGGCGTAACGGCTACCAACGAGGTCGGTAGAGACGATTTCTGTTGAAGCGGTGTAATCGATTTGATCGCGTAGCTCTGAGTGTAATGCGGTCTCGCGTAAGAAGGCATTCAGCTCTTCAACACTGGTCCCCTTTTCCAAGTTAAGGTTAAGGATAGCCATTGATACATTCGGTGTCGGCACTCGAATAGCATTACCGGTTAGCTTACCTTCAAGTTCAGGCAAGGCTTTGGATACAGCTTTCGCCGCACCAGTAGAGGTAATAACCATATTGAGCGCAGCTGCGCGACCACGGCGCTCAGCTTTGTGGTAATTATCAATTAAGTTTTGGTCGTTAGTGTATGAGTGTACGGTCTCAACGTGACCATTTTTAATACCAAACTTATCATTTAAAGCTTTTAGCGTCGGCGTGATGGCGTTAGTGGTACAGCTTGCAGCACACACAATTTTATCTTCAGGTTTAATATCTTGGTTGTTAACACCGTAAACAATGTTCTTGATATCGCCTTTTGCCGGTGCTGTTAGTAATACTTTCGAAGCGCCTTTTGATTCTAGGTGTTGGCCCAGGCCTGCTTCATCTTTCCAAATACCAGTGTTATCAACAACTAACGCATCCTCAATACCATATGCAGTGTAATCAACTTCACTTGGCGAGTTGGCATAAATCACTTGGATGTAGCTGCCGTTAGCTTTAATGGCATTACGCTCATTATCAACGGTGATAGAGCCATTGAATGGACCATGAATTGAATCACGACGCAATAGGCTAGCACGTTTTTCAAGATCCCCATCTTTACCACCACGTACCACAATGGCGCGTAAACGTAAGTCGGCATACGGGCCTGACTTTTCGATTAACAAGCGCGCTAACAAGCGACCAATACGGCCAAAACCATATAAAACCACATCACGCGGTGCTTTTGGCTCACCTGGATTAGTGATTTCTGCAAGCTCGTCTTTTAAAAATTCTTCTAACGAGCGACCTTTGGCCGCATCTTTATATAGGAAGCTGTAAGCCAATTTACCAATATCGATACGGCCAGAGCTAAGTTCCATGTTGCTGATCGCTTCTAACACCGGGTAGCTTTCGCGCAGACGTAGTTTAGAGTCTTCAAATTGCGCCACGGTTTTGTGCGCTTTGATAATATCGATGGTGCTGGCGTTGACCAGAGGGCGGCCATAAACGGCAATTTCGATACCACGGTTGCGATACAGTTTACCAATGATGGGTTGCATACTTTCAGCGTAGTCTTGGCGTTCTTGCCAGCTGTTCAAGTACTCTTGCTCGTGAGATGAGGTCATTGTTTCTGCCTTTGAAATTTGTTTTGAACGGATATAGCCCGAGGAGGGAATGTGTCATCACAAAGTGAGAGCGTGATCAAGGACAATATACCTCCTAGCAGGCGGGCATATTCTAATGCAAAGCGCGAGCAATAACCACCTCTACATTACTCTTGGGTACAAGGTGTCTCCCTATAACGCTTTGAGCTACAATAAAATCAATGACTAAAGCAGTTTTACACCCATTGACGAAAAGTAACGTCAATTTCAGCGCATAACATGATGGTGTGAGCGCACTAATACAAAGAAAAGGAATAACCATGCGACTTATTATCGGCTTGGCCTTAGTTACAACGTTGAGCGGCTGTGACTCAAGCCTGACAGTGCGGGAAGTCTGTGAGCAAACTCCGGCCATGTGTAATGACTTAAACACAGACAGTCACTGCCGACATGAACGCGCAGAAGTGATCATAAGTCGCTTTCATGAGTATGAAAAGCCGACTTTGGAGCGAAAATACCAATTACTAAAAGACTTTGAACGCTACAGCCAATGTGTCAATCTCGCTTCAAAAATTGAACACATAAAGCTAAAAGAAAAGACCGCCTCGCGTTATAAGGGCTATCACACGGCACAAAAAGAAATTAATCGCTTACTTTATGAAACCCGTAGTAGCAATCATCCAGGACTGCTGTATTTTCACTGGTCGCGTAACAACGATAATAGTGCACTGCAAAAACTGCTGTCGATGCAAGAAGACACAAAAGTAAAAAACAGCCGAGATGCACAGTTTTATCTGGCCAGTTACTACATGAAAGTGGATACGCAAAAAACGTTGGATCACTTATACCGTAGTCTTGAGCTTAATGGTGCTGATCAACAGCCTCACCCTGAAGTGCTTACTTCACTGGTCAATATTTTCTATCAGCAAGAACAGTATAATTTAGCGTATACCTTTGCGGTGGTGGCCAAGCAGGCCGGCGTGGAAAACATTGACTTTGCGCCTTTACGCGCAAGAGCCTTAGATGACGGGCATGACTTAGAGCGCCTAGATACCTTAGCACAAACTACCTACGAGCAAATCATGAGCGGACAATTCCGCTCGCCCCGCTCATAAGTAAACTCCATAAAAGTAAAAAGCAGCCTTCAGGCTGCTTTTTTATTACTTTAATTTGCTAGTGCCCACTTCAACACGGGTTTTTAGCTTTTGTCCGGGTCTAAAAGTGACCACTCGGCGCGCCGAGATAGGAATATCTTCTCCGGTTTTGGGGTTACGACCTGGTCGCTCTTTCTTATCACGAAGATCGAAGTTGCCAAAGCCGGAAAGCTTAATTTGCTCCCCATTTTCTAAAGCTGAGCGGATTTCTTCAAAAAACGCTTCAACTAGTTCTTTGGCATCCTTTTTATTGATCCCCAACTTCTCAAATAGGTGTTCAGCTATGTCGGCTTTGGTAAGCGCCATATCTAGTCCCTCAACGATGCGTTAAACTCTTTGGCCAATGCGGCCACGACGTTGTCGACAACTAAGTTGATATCTTTCTCTTCGAGCGTTCTATCAACCGCCTGCAGTGTCAGAGCAATTGCCAAACTCTTATAATTTGGCTCGATACCTTTGCCCTTATACACATCGAATAAGTTTAGGTCAACCAATTGATTTCCGCCAACTTTTTCTATAGTGGCTAAAACATCACCAGCATGAACCTTATCTTCCACCAAAATCGCGATGTCTCGGCGGTTCGATGGGAACTTGGATATTCCTACAGCTTCTGGAAGAACACGGGTAGCCACTGCGGCTACTTCAATTTCAAAGACATAGGCTGCACCGTTAATACCAAGCTGCTTTTGCAACTGTGGATGCACAGCACCAACAAAACCGACCTGCTGCCCATCAACAAAGATAGCGGCACTTTGGCCCGGGTGCAAACCATCACATTGCTGTGCTTTGAAACTAAAGCGTGCACTGTCATTGCATAGCGCCAGTAACGCTTCCACGTCCCCTTTCACATCATAGAAGTCGACCGCGCGGCTTGGTACATTCCAATGCTCGCCATAACTTGTGCCCGAGACAATGCCACCAAACACAGCCTGCTGACGCACGCCATTTTCAGCTTGTTCATCAGCAATGAACTTCAGTCCATGCTCAAACAAGCGCACGCGTGATTGCTGACGATTTTGGTTGTACACCAACGCATTCAGTAACCCCGGCATCAACGACAGACGCATGACCGACATGTCCGCCGAAATAGGGTGCGGTAAATGCAATGCTTGCTCATCGCCATGGATGGCAGCCTGGACCTTAGGATCAACAAAGCTATAAGTAATGGCTTCTTGATAACCGCGCGTCACTAAGGTATCGCGCAAACGCTTAACCGGCACTGACGCTTCGTTGTGAGCTGTCATGTTAAGTTTCGCCATTGGCGCAACATTAGGAATATTGTTATAGCCATAGACCCGAGCGACTTCTTCGATTAAGTCTTCCTCGATGCGAATATCAAAGCGATAACTGGGCACATCGGCCTGCCAAGTACCGTTTGTGAATTGGACGTCTAGGCCCAAACGACGCTGGATATTGGTCACGGTTTCATCATCGATATGATAGCCAATCACACGGTCTAAACGTTCACGACGTAAAGTAACCGCTGTGACCTTTGGTAACTGCTCTGTAGCAACAGCCTCAACAACAGGGCCAGCTTGACCTCCGACTATATCAAGTAACAATGCCGTAGCACGTTCCATGGCGTCACGTTGTAACGCAAAATCAACTCCGCGCTCATAACGGTGCGAGGCATCGGTGTGCAGCCCATAGCTTCGTGCCTGGCCGGCAATAGCGACAGGGTTAAAGAAGGCACTTTCAAGTAAAATATCGCTGGTTTTCTCGGTGACCCCAGAGCCCTCTCCACCAAAGATACCCGCCATGGCTAAGGCTTTATTATGATCGGCGATCACTAGCGTCGATTCATTGAGTTTCGCAGTGTTGCCATCAAGCAAAACCAATTCTTCACCGGCATTGGCACTGCGTACCTTAATACCACCTTCAATGGCGGCTAAGTCAAACGCATGCATAGGATGGCCCAGCTCAATCAACACATAGTTGGTGACATCAACCACAGGGTCAATAGAGCGAATACCACTGCGGCGCAATTTCTCAACCATCCACAATGGCGTTTGCGCATCAAGATTGATGCCCTTAATTACGCGACCAAGGTAACGAGGGCAACCTTGCTCGTTAACTAGCTCAATGCTGACTTTATCATCAATGGTGGGCTCTACCGGCGCAATCGTCAGTTCATTCACGTCCAGGTTGTTTAGCACCCCCACTTCGCGAGCCAAGCCTTTAATACCCAGGCAATCGCTGCGGTTCGGCGTTAAATCAACATCGATAATATGGTCATCAAGGCTTAGGTACTCACGTAAATCGGTGCCAATGGGCGCATCGGCTGGCAATTCCATAATGCCATCGCCCTCTTCACTGATACCTAGCTCTACGAATGCGCATAACATGCCATGCGACGGTTGACCACGCAGCTTGGCCTTTTTGATTTTAAAATCGCCGGGTAATACCGCGCCGACTTTCGCCACTGCCACTTTGATACCTTGACGACAGTTAGGTGCGCCGCACACAATATCAAGTAACTCATCATCACCGACGTTTACTTTCGTCACACGTAGTTTATCGGCATCAGGGTGCTGACCACACTCGACAACTTCGCCGACAACCACACCACTAAACTGGCCTGCAGCTGGTTCTAATGCATCCACTTCCAGTCCCGCCATTGACAACTGCTCCGCAAGTGCGTCGCTATCGATGGCCGGGTTCACCCATTCACGTAACCACTTTTCACTGAATTTCATTTATCACGACCTCTTAACGGAACTGGTTTAGGAATTTCAAATCATTTTCGAAAAATGCGCGTAAGTCATTAACGCCATAGCGCAACATGGTAAGGCGCTCTACCCCCATACCAAAGGCAAAACCAGTGTATTTTTCTGGGTCGATATTAACTGAACGCAACACATTCGGGTGCACCATACCGCAACCAAGAACCTCTAACCATTTGCCGTCTTTACCTTTCACATCAACCTCTGCCGATGGCTCAGTGAATGGGAAGTAAGAAGGGCGGAAACGAATTTCCATATCTTCTTCAAAAAAGTTACGAAGAAAATCGTGCAAAATGCCCTTGAGTTCAGTGAAGCTAACGTCTGTATCCACCATCAAACCTTCAACCTGATGGAACATCGGTGTATGCGTTTGATCGTAATCGTTACGATACACTCGACCTGGCGAGATAATACGCAACGGCGGTTGCTCAGTTTCCATGGTACGTATTTGTACACCACTGGTTTGCGTGCGTAATACCAACTTGGGGTTAAAGTAGAAGGTATCGTGATCCGCGCGTGCCGGGTGATGTGCAGGAATGTTCAAGGCATCAAAGTTGTGGAAGTCATCTTCCACCTCGGGCCCTTGCTTCACCGCAAAACCCAACTCACCGAAGAAAGACTCGATGCGTTCAATGGTCCGGGTAACGGGATGAATGCCGCCGCTGGCCATATTGCGCCCAGATAAGGTGACATCAATGGTTTCTGCTGCCAGCTTTTGCTCTAATGCTTTTGCGTTCAGCGCTTCACGCTTTTCATTGATCGCTTCAGTCACTTGCTGCTTGGCTTGGTTAATCACTTGGCCGGCGCTCTTACGCTCTTCTGGCGCCATTTTACCAAGCGTTTTCAGTAACCCGGTAATTTCACCTTTCTTTCCAAGGTAGTTTACGCGCACATCTTCTAGGTGCGCGATTTCGCTGGCTGAATCAACCGCCTTTAAGGCGTCAGCCAAAATCGCTTCTAAGTTCATCGGATACCTGACTAGGGTGATAATTTAAAGTGTTTATTTAACCACTTATGATAACCAAAGGGCCGCTCTGATTCTAGCCCTGAGCGGCGCTTTCTATAGCTTTAAAGTGGCTTTTATAAACGGAATGGTGAGCTTTCGCTGCGCTGCCATAGAGGCATGATCGAGTGTGTCCAATACATCGAGTAGTGCACGCATGTCACGGCTTAAGCGCGTCAATAAAAAACGTGCACAATCATCAGAAAGTTCTAAGCCGCGCATTTTCGCTCTATTTGTTAATGCTTGAGCCTTATCATCATCGCTCATCGAGCGGATTTGTAAGGTGGTGCCCCATTTCAGACGCGATTCTAAATCCGGCAGCGTAATATTAAGCATATCCGGCAATAAATCGGCGGAAATCAGCAACAGCTTGCCCGGCTCATTAAAACGGTTAAAAAAGTTGAATAAGGCTTTTTCCCAGGCCTCATCACCGGCGACTAAGTGCAAATCGTCGATACATACCACATCGAGGGTATCGAGCCCCTCTAACACCTGAGCACCAAACTGCTGAACCTCACTTAACGACAACAGCATACTGGACAAGCCCTGCTCTTGGGCATGGATACAGGTAGCATAAAGTAAATGCGATTTACCCGAGTCCCCTAACCCACATAAATAGGTGTACTGAAATTGCTGTGTCAGGTGTTCAAAGGCCGCTTTTAAGTGATTAACCTCTAACGAGTCTTCGCCACCAAAGTAACTGGCATAGGTTTCGTCATCAGGTAAAGTAACAGGCAATGCCAGTTGCGAATGCTGCATCATCAGTTATTGCCACGCATACTCAAGATCGTCATTGCTAGTGGAGTAATAAAACTTATCTGGGTCGCGATAATCACTAAAATAGGAATCAAGCGTCAGTGCTTTGCGCAAGTCATCAATACTGCCAGTATGACTGACATTTATTTCAATGAACTTTTTAGCAACATGACTAACGTTGGCATCAGTGACCACACTCAGACTACGTAAGCGCCGCAAGGCATACTCAATATCAACAAAACTGGTGGTGTTATAAAGCTTAAGCATTTGCTGCTGTGCATCATAGCCAGAAGCCGCATCAATTGCATACTCACTGGCAAGGGCACTGGCTAGCGCGTCGACCATATCGAGAATAACCTGTTGCTTGTCGCCCTTGTGTCGGGTGGCCTCGAACTGATCTTCATTGGTGAAGCGCCAATCGAGCTCCCACGCTCCGGAGCGTTCATCTTGATAGAGTCTCGCTGACACAACGCGTTCTGCCATATAGCGCTGCGAAGCGATGTCCAGCGAGTCACTGAAATTTCCCCATACGTCGGTGACTTCGACATGTTGTCTGTCTTCAAGGTCGAGTAAAGGAGTAACAATGGGGAGCCCGCGACGAGAGGCACGATCTGACAGTAACTCCTCGACTTGCGGGTGGGTATCAGCAGTGAGCAGCTCCCGTCGCCAGCCATCTTCAATCGCCAACCAAATGACCACCAAAGGACGGCGATTGCCCCACAGTGGCAAACCGGCTTCTCTGACTAAGGTATTGACCTTGTTGCTGTCAAATTGCACGTTTAAGTATGATTGCCCTTCGTTATCGCCGTATTCAAATTTAGTCATATAGTCGGAGATATCAGATAAAGCGCCCCGCACCACCTGGTTGTTCGTTGCATCGGGCTCACCCGTGACCTTGATCACTACATTTAATAATGCGTTCTGACTTGCCGTGACCCGGCTGGCACGAGTTTTATCATCTACTGGCTGTTGATACTGATACAGCCCTTTTACTTCTATCGCCTGATTTGAGAAGGCGATAAACATTGCACATAGCAGGAATAAATTACGGATCACGTTGCTTCATACCTCAATCATAATGCCCTGATCCTAAAGCAAAGACTAAAACAAAGCAAAAGGTTCGCTAAGATTAACAACGGCTATGAAGAGAGCCTGAATATAGGCGGTTAACAATGATTAATGTATCCCTGTGTTGTGACCCTGACTGCATGCTGCAAGGCTGAGGCCTTGCCTACGGGTGTGGTGATGGGTGTTTCGCTCTGTTGTAGGTCAGGGTTTACCCTGACTTGATGTTGCAAGGCTGAAGCCTTGCCTACAGGTGTGGGGTTCTTTTCTACAGGCATAAAAAACCCGCTGCACTTCTGCAACGGGTCTCTCTAATTAGGAGCCTGGTGATGACCTACTTTCACATGGGCGAACCCACACTATCATCGGCGCAGTTCCGTTTCACTTCTGAGTTCGGCATGGGGTCAGGTGGGTCCAGAACGC